>QZKJ01000110.1 GCA_003605035.1 Desulfurivibrio sp. | reverse complement strand
TAGCAAAATACGCGAATGTAGTGCCACTGCAACTTTTCTCGATCTGCAACTTGCTGATTATGTAGGGAAAATTTTTTATGGTGTTAAACTTGGGTTAGGGAAAAGTGACAATGAGGGTTGTAACTGAGGATTGAGATTTCCTTTAACCGTTCTCCGCGTGGGGCGCCGCCGGACCGGCACCACGCCAGTCGCATCGGGAAAAGGCGGACCGCCGTACCGCAACAGTGGTTAGGAAGTGATGGGGTGTATGGGCGGATCATCGCCTTTGCCCCGGATCTCCCGAAGGCGGGAAGCGCTGGCGCTCCACCCGGAGGCCGGTTAGAGGAAATGATCAGGAACAGGGAAAAACAAGGCTGTCCCCAAAAAAAGGTGAAATTTCGACAGGTCTCCGCGTGGAGCGCCGCCGTGACGGCAGAAGCCGATCAATGCGGGAAAAGGCGGACCGCCGCACCGCAGAAGCGGTTAGGAAGTGATGGGGGTTTCAGGCAGAACATCGCCGTTGTCCCCGGATCTCCTGAAGGCGGGAAGCGCTGGCGCTCCACCCGGAGGACTGTCGGCATACGTTTACCGAAGATAAGGCACTGATGCTGAAAGGTTACTACAACGACCGGCTCCTTGACGGTCATGACAGGGTGCGGCTCGACCGGGGCTGGCGCCCTAATCTCATCGTCGAGGGCTGCAACCGGCTGCTGGCCGCGCTGATGAAAGGCCAGCCGGGGCTGGCCGGCATCCTGTATCTGGCCGTTGGCGAGGGGTTCAGGGAATGGGATGCGGCCCTGCCGCTCCCGCAGCCGGCCGCCACCAGGCTCGCCAGGGAAATCCTGCGCCGCCCCATCGCAAACGAGGAAATCATTTTCCTGGACAGCGCCGGTCTGCCGGCCGCCGCGCCGACCGGCCGGCTGCAGATCAGCATCGCCCTCACCCGCGCGGATTTCCCGGCCGGCGGCTTCCAGCCGGTCAGGGAATTCGGGCTCTTTGGCGGCAATGCCACGGCGGAGCCGGGCAGCGGCTTGCTGCTCAACCATGTCATCCATCCCCGCATTGACATCACACCGGGGCTGACCCTGCACCGCACCCTGCGGCTTGATTTCTCCCAGATGTTTGCCGCCAGGGAGGAGATCCCCGGCCTGGGCGCCGGCCTGCCGGTGCGCAGCATTGACGGGGTGGGCGAGGTCTATGGACCGGCGCTGGCCGCGGCCGGCGTCAACACCCTGCACGACTTTCTGGCCATGAACCCGCTGGCGCCGCCGGCCGGCATCCCTGCCGGGAAACTGCGGGAGTTCCGCGCCAAGGCCAGGATGGTCATGGCGCTTACGGTGGGCCTGACTCCCTTTGCCGCCCTGTCCCATCTCAGCATCAGCGATCTGCTCAGGGAAGATCCCCAGACCCTGGCCGCCATGGCCGGAACCTTTACCATTACCGCGGACATGGCGTCTGCGCTGCAGGAGGAGCTGATGCCCCTGCAGGTGGCGCTGGATGAGCGGCAGCTGCAGCAGATGACCCTGGGCAGTCTGCTGCAGGGAGCATAAGCAGGAGAAGGCCCGCGGTCCCCCGCTGAAATTTACCACCCTGACGGGTCACGCTGGTCTGAGCAGACGCGCGGCAACCGCTCTGCCGGGCAGGTGAAGACACTCAGTCTTGACTTCCTGCCCGCGGGCCGCAGCCTGGCCGTCAACCATGCTGACCAGGCCCTGCACCGTGGCACGCAGCACCTCTGACTGGGCATTGAGTTCTTCCGCGGCACTGGCCGACTCTTCGGCGCCAGCGGCATTGGTCTGCGTAACCTGATCCATCTCCGTTACTGCGGTGTTGATCTGCTCCACTCCATGGGACTGTTCCCTGGAGGCGGTCGCTATCTCGCCAATGAGCTGGCTGACCTTGACCGAACTGGCCGAGATGCCGGTAAAGGCCTCATTGGTTGTCTGCAGCAAGTCGGTGCTCACCTTGACCTGGGCCACGGTGTCCTCAATCAGGCCGGCGGTATTCTTTGCCGCCTCGGACGCCCGCATGGCAAGATTACGGACCTCATCGGCAACAACGGCAAAACCGGCGCCGGCTTCCCCGGCCCGGGCAGCCTCCACCGCAGCATTCAAGGCCAGCAGATTGGTCTGAAAGGCTATCTCATCAATAGTCTTGATGATTTTTGAGGTATCCTCGCTGGCCCTGGCCACCTTGGCCATGGCGCTTGTCAACTGCGACATCGAAGTGTTTGCCCTGACGACGACCAGATTCGTTTCATCCATGAGCGCATCGGCATGCTGAGCGTTTTCCGCATTCTGCCTGGTCATGGCCGTCATCTCCTCCAGCGATGAAGAAGTCTCCTCCAGAGCCGCCGCCTGTTCACTGGCCCCTTGCGCCAGACTCTGGCTGGACGATGCTATCTGGCCCGCCGCGGCCGAGACCTGCTCCGCCGCGGAAGAGAGCCCCTGGGCCGTTGCATGAATCGGTCTGGTAATGGCACGTGCCAGCAACCAGGCGGCTAACACACTTAAAACAATACTGAAAATCCCGATCAGCGCGACAAATTGTCGAAGTTTTTCCACTGTCTGCATGGTATGCATTAAAGCGGAGGCGCCCTGCAGCGCCTGTTGCTGGCTTAAAGGTTCAAATGCCGCCCTGAGTTCTTCGGCAGCCTGATCAAAGCCGGCCATCATTTTATTGCCGCCCTGGGGACCATCCTTGACGTATGCTGCCGCCATCGTCTTCCCGGTAAGGTAATACTCAGCAAAGGATTGCTTGAGGTTGTTTAATAACTTCAGATTGTTATCATCATTTTTACCTGCATAGATCTCCTGAAATGTATTCAGTCCGGCCAGAAATGACATATTGCTTTTTTCCGCTTCACGAAAACCATCATCAAGTCCATCCAGGCCACGGGTGGCGGCAATATCGGTCAGCCACTGCTGAACCTGGACAATATCCAATCTCATTTTTTCTACCAGAATGGCACTCGCATAACTTTCCTGACTGGCATGCTGCGCGTTTTTCACATTCTCCTTCACATCAACTATCGCCACATATGTCCCGGCAATAATGATGATAAGAGCAAGGACCGGGATGGCGAAACCAAGAATCAGTTTATAGGCCAGTTTCAATTTTTTCAGCATGGCTCACTCCTTGTAGCTGATTGTCATCCTCTTGCCGAGGTATCCTCAAATGGAGAGGCACGCATCGCACAGGCCGGAAACCTGTTGACTCAGGCAGGAAACCCTCGCGCCCCGAAGCCGGGAACAGTCCTGAAATCAACATGTACTTCCCCCGGTTTTCTCGTCTGCATACAGCTTAGTGATTTCATGGAACAGGAGTCAACCCGAGAAAAGAGGGAGGCAATCCGTAGGTCTTACCCTACGAGGGTGAGCAGGCGGGAGCGAAGACTGATGTTTTTCCTTTTGATATTGAGCTTCCGGCGAAGATTGCGGCGATGGAAATCAATGGCGCTCGGGGTTACCTGCAGCAGGCGGGCAATGTCTTTATTGGTCCTGCCCTGCCTGATATAATCCGCGATGAGCATCTCCCGGGGAGTCAGATCAAAATTCTGCACGGACAGCCGGCCGGCAAACGATGAGGAAATTTTCTCAATATCCTGGCGGACAACATCGAGGCAGGCTCGCTGCTCGCCGCAGGTCAGCAGACCCTGCAGATCATCAAGGTGCGGTTCCAGCAGCTTTTTGATATTGAGCAGGATCCGCTTTTCGAACTGTTCCTTGGCGGCACTGCTCTCCTGCAGCAATACCTTCAAAGCCGTATTCACCTCTTCCAGTCTGATCTGTTTGGCCTGCAGTTCGGCCTCATTGCGTTTCAGATCCTCTTCGATTTTCCTGCGTTCCAGAATCTCCTTTTCCCGGGCCTGGTTGATCCGGAGCAGGGAGGCGGTCCTTTCGCTGACCCGTACCTCCAACTGCTGGTTGATGTCCAGCAAGGTGTTCTCCGCCATTTTGACGGCGGTGATGTCCCGCACCGCGGCAACCCGCACCAGCCGGCCCTTGTAGGGGATACCCTTGCCATGGATCTCCAGGGGGAAACAGGCGCCATCCTTCCTGCAGCCGGTAACCTCCCGGAAATCACTGTCAGCCATGGCCACGCCAGGAACCCTCTGCCGGGTGACGCTGTCGGCGATCAGTTCCGTGACCGGCAGGCCCGGTATCTCCCCGGGCGCATAGCCGAACATCTCGGCAAAGACCCCATTGGCATCGATGACAGCGCCCTGATCATCATAAAGAAAGATGCCTTCAAAGGTGGCTTCCGCCAGGCAGCGGAACCGCTCCTCACTTTCAAGCAGGGCCTGCTGCATCAGCTTTTTTTCGGTGACATCCAGAAAAACACAGTGGGTCTGCCTGAATGACCCATCCGCATTAAAGCCGATTCTGCCGTTCAGGCAGACGGAAAGGGGCGAACCATCCTTTCTGAGCATATCAAACTCAAAGTCACGGGTCAGGCCGGCGTCCAGGAAACAGGGGAAATTCTTGGCAAAACGGGGAATCCAGTCCGGATGGAGAAAATCGCTGAAAGGTCTGCCGATCACCTCGGAGCGTGCATAGCCGAGGGTTTTCAGCCAGGTCTCATTGACATCGAGGAAATAACCCTTCATATCCAGCGAATGGTAACAGACCGGAGCATCATCATATAAAAGCCGGTAGCGCTCCTCATTGGCCTGGGCTTCCGCCTGGGCCTGTTTCAACAGGCTGATGTCCTTCACGGTGCGCACCACGTGCACCGGTTTGCCCGGTCCGTCCATGATCAGACTGGCCGACAGATAGCCCCAGACATTCCGGCCATCTTTCCTGAGATAGCGTTTTTCCAGATGGTAGCTCTGCCGGCGGCCTGCCAGCAACTCCTCGAGAAAGGCCAGGTCCCGGGCCATATCCTCGGGGTGGGCCAGGTCGGCTATGGGTTTGGCCAGCATCTCCACCTGGCTGTAGCCGAAGAAATCCCGCATGGCCCGGTTGCAGAGCGTCATTTTTTCCTGGCCGGTCGGCCGTCGGCCAGGGGGATAGGAGACCAGGGAAATGCCCACGGCCGTGTTGTCAAACAGAGCGTGGAATTTCTCCTCACTGATGCCGCCTGCTTCTTCTTCCTTCATTGGGTGGCCTTTGACAACCCGCAAGCCAAACCCGGCATGCCGCTGTCTGCCTTTTACCGGTTGCCCGGCTGATGTCCCACAAGTCTGAAAATCACAGGGGAACACCGGATTAGCAAGTAATTATACCTATAGACAATTTTTGATACAAACGAGGAGCAAAGTCAACCGATTTCGGGAGGGGAGAGAAGGTGAAGGAAGAGGGCAAGAGCGGGAACTACATTATCGCTGTGTCGGGCGACAACTTTTTAAGCGCCACCGGCCGCAAGCCGCATGGCATGCGCAGATGCCGGAATAAGTCAGCCGGGCAAGATTCAAGCCCTCTGCAGCCATGTCCCGAGGGGACCACCTGCAAGAACGCAAGAACCTTGCGGGGACCGGTCACCGGTGAAAATCAATACTCCGCCTGATCAAAATCCTCGTCAAAGGGAGGGGGAACATAACCTGCCAGGCTTTCCGGGTATTCCTCTTCCCCAGCCTGGATATTGTAGAGAACATTATTAAATGCGCATTTTTCATCCTGCCACAGATGGCAGCTTGTGCCTTCGCAGGTTCCGCCGTAATAAGGACACTCTTTCATTTTGTTACCTCCTCAAGTGGAACAGCAGCACTACACTTCAAACAAAAAAAGAATCATCCCGGTTGTTCACACCCATGACCACTGCTTCTGCCCTGGTGCAGAGTCAAAAAAACCTCTTTTTCCCCGGGAGCGGTAAACTTTCTTATCATTTACTTACTGTATGACAACGTTGTGCCCCGTCATGTTCCACCTCTTCTGAACCAGAATAATACTGCCTTTTTCGGGTCGCAAAAGGGCATTTTGCTATGTTAGATTAACTTTATCAGAGGATGCGAGTTTTATACAAGAGAATTAACCAAAAAAAATCTGACCGCCAGCCAGGGAAACAGGGCCGAAAAACAAAAACCCGATATCGCAGCAGAGATATCGGGTTTCCTATACTTTTTTGGTGGGCGAGACGGGATTCGAACCCACGACCTTTGGCTTCGGAGGCCAACGCTCTATCCAGCTGAGCTACCCGCCCACAGTTATTTTTGCCTACATTTACCATGAATCACCCTGACCGTAAAGATTTTTCCCTGCTGCCGGGAATCATTATGGAAAAGCTTGCCCGCGCCCAATTATTTCACCAAGCCTGACATCTTGGCTGCCCGCTCTCTTTCGCTCTGCCCCATGCCGGCTCTGGCGAGGTCAAAGGCCTGACGCGGGTCAGGGGTCGGCCGCTGCTGGATCAATCAACCTGTTATCCTGACTAATCTACTGAAATCATGACCAGTCCCCGACATGCTGTAACAGGCCGGCAAGAGCTGAACAAAAAAAGAGAAAAAAACATTTTTTCCTTTCGTCAGAATAGCTTGACAGCACGAATTCCCATCGGCTACTTTAACCAATATTATCAGCCCCTACAGGAGGTTATCCATAGCGGAAGGAGAACACTCTCAGGATTCTCAGGAGCCGTGCGAAAATAACTTGTACGATTTTGCCTCGCCTTTATGGCTCCTTATGCCATCTTACCTGACTAAAAGTTTAAGTTGTTTTAGCTCAACGGCTTATCACCGAAAGATTTCCAAAACGCATGCACTTTTTTGAATCCTTGAAAATGACCGCCAACGCCAAGGCGATCCTGCTCATCACCACGATCATCACTGTTCTTGCGCTGTTCTACTCTCTCCACCAGGTGGCAAATTACAACAAACAGATTGATTCCTACATCGTTGAGGAAAAAAAGGATTTTCAGCAGACCTTCACCTCCGCCCAGAATTTTTATTTTTCCATCTACAACAACTGGCTGATGCACTTCCTCGAAAGCAACCCGGAAAATATCCGGGCCTTTGCCGAGCGGGACAGGGAGAAACTGTACAGAATTACCCGCCCCACCTATGATTCCCTGAAAAAATCCTACCCGTACATCTTTGTCATGCATTATCATCTGCCGGACGGCCAGGGCTTTCTCCGCATGCATGAACCGGAATTCTACGGGGACGACCTTCGGCAGATCCGCCCCGCCATTCAGGTAGTCCACCACAGCGGCAAGCCGCTGTTTGGTTATGAAATCGGTATCTATGGCGCCTTTTACCGGATCATCCATCCGGTTTTTTATGAGGGGAAATATGTGGGCGCCCTGGAAATCGGGGTCAGAACCGAGGAGATCGTCGATGAACTGCGCCGCACAACCGCCAAAGAGACCTCGGCCTTTTTCGCCAACAGTTACTGGCAGAAGGCGGCCCGGAACACGCAGAACCAGACGGTTTTCAAACAGCATACCCTGGTTGAGGACCAGCCGCGCATTGCCCACATGCTTCCCGCGGATTTCACCTTCGACTCCACGGCTGAACAGATCAACCACGAAGGAAACACCTATCTGATCCATGTCCTGCAGGGATTTAAAAATCACCGGCAGGAACCCATCGGCGGCATCATCGCCGTGCAGGACATTTCCCCGCAGATCTCGGAAAAAAACCAATTCATCATCAAATCCGTGCTGGTCAGTGCCGGTTTAGGCTCCCTCTGCATCCTGATTCTCTCTTTCAGCTTCCGGAACCTGATCGGCAATCTGGAAAAAGCAAAAGTGACGCAGGACCTGCTGATCAATGAACTTAACAGGGAAATCGCGAGCCGGACGGAGACGGAAAAGGCCCTGACCATGAGCGGGTTAAGGCTTCGCCATCTTCTCAACAGCCTGCCGGACAACATCTTCCTGATTGACCTGGATTTTGTCATCACCTGGGCCAACGAAACAGCCCTCAGGCTTGCCCCTGGCTTTATCGGCGCCACCTGCGACTATTGCCGCAAGAGCAATGATTTTTCCCGGGCAGACTGCCTGTGCCGGAAATCGTTTGCCAGCAAAGCCATCCAGCGGGCGACCATCCACCTGCCGGCCACCGAGGCGGGCCAAACGGAAAGATACTATGAATTCATCGCCATTCCCCAGCTCAAGGACCAGGACCAGGTGACCGGAGCCCTGGTGGTCATGCGGGACATCACCCAGCGGGTCAGGACGGACCAGCAGGTCGAAAAACTGAATCGCCAGAACCGGCTGCTGCTGGAATCCGCCGGCGAAGGGATTTACGGGGTCGACACCATGGGTAGAACCACCTTCATGAACCCCGCCGCCGTCAGAATGACCGGCTTTAGCGAAGACGAGATGCTCGGCCGCAATCAGCACGAGCTGCTGCATCATACCAGAACGGACGGCAGTCACTATCCGGTCTGCGACTGCCCGGTCCATGCCACTCTTTCCACCAAAAAACCCCATTTTGTCATTGATGAGGTCTTCTGGAAAAAGGACGGCGGCAGCTTTCCGGTTGAATATGTGGTGACCCCTGTCATGGAAGATGAGGAGGTCATCGGGGCGGTGGTGCTGTTTAATGACGTCACCTCCCGGAAAACCCTGGAAAAGCAGCTGCTGCACGCCCAGAAGATGGAGGCGGTGGGCCGCCTGACCAGCGGCATCGCCCATGACTTCAACAATCTGCTCACCACGATTTTAGGCTACAGTGAACTGCTGCTGCTGCAGCTGGACAAGGACGATCCGATGCGGGACAAGATACAGATGATCAGCCAGGCCGGCAGGATGGCCTCCGGGCTCACCCGCCAGCTGCTCACCTTCAGCCGCAAACAGATTCTGGAGATCAAACCCATCAATCTCAACACGGTCATCGACCGGCTGACGAAAATGCTGAAAAGACTGATCGGCGAAAATATCACCCTGGATATCCGGTATTACTCAGCCGAAAGCTATATCCAGGCTGATGAGGGGCAGTGCGAACAGGTTATTCTGAACCTGGCCATCAACGCCAAGGACGCAATGCCACGGGGAGGGCTGCTGCGCATCAGTTCCGAGGTGGTGCATCTGGATACGGAAAAACACACCGGATTTGACGACATCCGCTCAGGTTCCTATGTGCTGCTGCAGATCAGCGACACCGGCGAGGGCATGACCGAGGAAACCCAGAAGCTGATTTTCGAACCGTTTTTCACCACCAAGGAACAGGGCAAGGGAACCGGCCTCGGCCTGGCCACGGTTTACGGCATCATCAAGCAGCATAACGGCTTTATTTCCGTGACCAGCGCCCCTGGACAGGGCACCACCTTTGCCATCTACCTTCCCCTGTCCGAGGCCAGACCGGCCATGGAGGCCATGATGGCCGGCGATATCCTGCCCAGGGGAAACGAAACCATCCTGGTGGTGGACGACACTCCGTCCATCCGCCAATTTATCCGCGACGCTCTTGATCCGCTGGGCTACAAGATCCTGGAGGCTCCCAACGCCGAAGAGGCCCTCAAATATCATGATGCCGGCGGCAGCATCGACCTGCTGCTGACCGACATGGTGATGCCCGGCCTGAGCGGCAAGGAACTGGCCCGGGCCATGCAGCCCTGCCATGGCGCCATGAGAACTCTCTACATGTCAGGCCACATCAGTTCCGAGGGCGGGAATCAGACACTCACCCCGGGCATGAATTTCATCACCAAACCCCTTTCCGCCCGGGAAATCGCTCTCAAGGTCAGAAATATTCTGGACAGCAAGGGTTCCTGAACGCATCCATTTTAGTTTTCCACAGGCAGGATGCCGTATCAATACAGCTGAGGAATGCAGACGACGCGATCAATCCTGCGGGCCAGCAGCGAGATCGCCCCTTGCTGCGGTTCTGCCTGCCGGATAGCCAAACAGCAGCTGCCGCCGGTCTTTGCGCAGGCGCAGCCCTTGGGAGAAATGCAGCCGGGCCCCGGTTTCCCCCTTTGCCGCAACATGCAGGATCTGCTCAATTTTTTTAAACTGCGGCCTGCTCTGCAGGGTGATAAACACCTTTTCCGCCAGCCGCCGCTGCAGGCCCCGGTCGAGTTCGAGAAACCCTGCCAGATCAACTGCGACAACCGGCAGGCCGAAGCCGTCATCGGCCGGCAGTAAGGTGACCAGTTGCTGCCAGGCCCTGTCGGTCAAGGCCGCCAGCAGCATCTCTTCATCCTGCAGCACGGCGGCGGTCTGGCGCAGGGCCTCGGAGATGTTGGGGTTGAATGACCGCAGAAAGGGGATGAGATCAAGCCGCACCCGGTTGCGCAGATAGTCGCGCTGAAGATTGGAGCTGTCAATGAGAAAGGGGATCCGCCTGTCAGCAAGATAGGCCAGCAGCTGTTCTTTGGCCGTGGTCAGCAGGGGACGGATGATGCGGCCGGCGCGCAGCATCTTCATGCCGGCCAGTCCTGTTCTGCCCGTGCCCCGGATGAGCCGCAGCAGCACCTCTTCGGCCTGATCGTCTGCGGTGTGGGCCACGGCAATCTTTTCCGCCGCAAATTTTTCCGCCACCCGGTCGAAATACTCATAGCGCAACTCCCGGGCCGCATGTTCCACGGAAATCTTTCTTTTCTGCGCCTCCCCGGCCACATCAATGCTGCCGGTGACAAAGGATGCCCCGAGCAGAGCGGCCTGCTGCGCAACCAGACGGCCTTCCTGCTCCGCCTCTGCCGGTCGCAGCTTGTGATTGACGTACACGGCAATGAGCCTGATGCCGAGGGCGGACTCCGCAGCGGCAAGCACATGGAGCAGGGCCATGGAGTCAGGCCCGCCGGAGACCCCGGCAACCACCATCTCCCCAGGCCTCACCAGGCCCTCTGCCCGGATGAGCGCGAGCATCTCTTTTTCCAGGGGATGCATGGTTATAATTGACAATTTCTCATTGATAATTGATAATTACAGGATATAATTTCAACCGTGCCGGGTTTCAGCCCGCTCAGTTCCGCGCTTCATCTTCGGCCCGTTCACAGGCAACCTCTTTCTCACGAAATTACCTGAAGCTGGCTGCGCAGGCAAGTGTAACTCCAGACCAGGGCTGCAGAATTCCACAATTTTATTATGATGATTTCGTAAAAAGCCATTTTTGGGGATGGCTAAACAAAAATCGTCAAATGCGAGGCGCGCAAATTTCAAGGAATGAGGCGTACCCGGGTACGCTGCGGTGACGAGATAATTTGCAGCAACGAAGCAGTTGGCGACTTTTTGCGACGCCATCAACTATACCATGCAAAGCACAGCCAGAGAGGCAATAATATGAGAGTACGCAAAGCAGTGATTCCCGTTGCAGGTCTGGGCACCCGTTTTCTGCCGGCCAGCAAGGCCATCCCCAAAGAGATGCTCACCGTGGTCGATCGGCCCACCATCCAGTACATTGTCGAGGAGGCGGTCGCCTCGGGCATTGAAGAGGTCATCCTCATCACCAGTGAGGGCAAGGCCGCCATTGAGAACCATTTTGACTACAATTTCCATCTCGACATTGTCCTGAGCCAGAAGAAGAAGACCAAGCTGGCCGAGGAGATGCGCCACCTGTCAAATCTCATTGATATTGTTTCCGTGCGCCAGAAAAAACCCCTGGGCCTGGGCCATGCCATCTGGACCGCCCGTAACGTCGTGGGCCAGGAGCCTTTTGTGGTGCTGCTCGGCGACGACCTGGTGCTCAGCGAGCCGCCCTGCACCAAACAGATGATCGACCTGTTCAATGAGGTGCAGGAATCGGTGGTGGCCGTGCAGCGGGTGCCCCAAGAGGAAACATTCCAGTACGGCATCGTGGAAGGCAAACATGTAAAAAACCGGGTCATCAAGGTCGACCGCATGATGGAAAAGCCGGCGCCCGGCACCACCAGCTCGGACATGGCCATTATCGGCCGTTATATCCTGGAGCCTGACATCTTTGACATGCTGGAGAAAACCACCCCCGGCCACGGCGGTGAAATCCAGCTCACCGACGCCCTGCTGGCGCTGTCCAACAAACGGGGCATGTACGCCTTTGAATTTGAAGGCACCCGTTTTGACGCGGGCGACAAACTGGGCTATCTCAAGGCGATCATCGCCTTTGCCCTGCGTCATCCTGATCTCTGCGAGGATTTCAGCGAGCATCTGAAGGAAGTCGCCTCCCACCTATGATCCATCTGGAAGTGGCGGTGACTGCCCCGGTCACCGAGACGCTCACCTACAGTCTCCCGGCTGCCGAGGCAGGGGGGCTGCAAGCGGGGCAGAGATTGCTGGTCCCCCTGGGGCGGCGGCAGGTCACCGGCTACCTGCTGGCCATAAGCCCGGCTGCAGAGGCGCCTTTCCGCATCAAGCCGGTGACCGAGGTGCTGGACAGCCGACCCCTTTTTCCGGCCGGCATGGTCCCCTTTTTCCGCTGGATCGCCGCCTATTACCGCTACCCCCTGGGGGAAGTAATCAAAATCGCCCTGCCCGGCGGCCTGACCCAGCAGAGCGAAAGGCTGATCAGCCTGACTGGGACAGGCAGGGAGGCGCTGGCCGCTTTTCTTGCCGCCCAGAAACCCGCCCCCCCGGCCTGGCTTGCCGAACTGACCGCCAGAGGCAGCCTTTCCCCGGCCAGGCTCCGCCCCGTCTGGCGCTCGCCCAAGTGGCGCAGGCTGCTGGCAGCATGGCAGGAGCAGGGCTTCGTCACCATCAGCGAAGCGGTCGGCGCGGCCCGCACCAGGGCCAAAACCGAGATGTGCGCCGGGCTTGCCCCGACCGGTCCGCCCCTGGCCGATCTGCGCCTGAAGGCCTCGGAAAAGAAGACCATGACCCTGCTGCAGGAACTGCTCGCTAACCGGCCTTCCCCGCTCGTGCCGCTGCGAGAGCTGAACCATCTCTACAGCGGGGCGGGCAGGGCCCTGCAATCCCTGGCGGCCAGGGGCTTGGTTTTCCTGCAGGAACAGCAGGTCCTGCGCGATCCCTTTGGCGAGGAACCCCCTTTTTTCCCGGAACCGCCGCAGCTCTCCGCGGATCAGGATAAGGCGCTGGCCGCCCTGCTGCCCGCCATTGACCGCAAGGCATTTGCCCCGTTTCTGCTGTTCGGGGTGACGGGCAGCGGCAAAACGGAAATCTATCTGCAGGCGGCCCGCCGGACCCTGGAACAGCAGCGCAGCGTGCTGGTGCTGGTGCCGGAGATCGCTCTGGCCAGCCAGCTCGAGGCCCATTTCCACTCCCGCTTCGGCCGCAACGTGGCCCTGCTGCACAGCGGGCTCAGCCAGGGCGAGCGTTTTGATCAGTGGCAGCAGATCATGGCCGGCCAGGCGCAGATTGTCATCGGCGCCCGCTCCGCCATCTTTGCCCCGCTCACCGACCCGGGGCTGATCATTGTCGATGAGGAGCATGACAGCGCCTACAAACAGGAAGACAGCCTGCGCTACCAGGCGCGCGACCTGGCCGTGCTGCGGGGAAAACTGCAGCAGTGCCCGGTGCTGCTCGGTTCAGCCACCCCTTCGCTGACCACCTTCCACCACGCCTGCTCCGGCAAATATCAGCTGCTCACCCTGCCCGAGCGTATCGAGAACAGGCCGATGCCGGAGGTTTCCCTCGTCGATCTGCGCCTGACCCGCCAGCATGCCGACAGCCCCCCTTTTTTCTCCCCGCTGCTGCTGACGGCCATCAAGGACACCCTGGAGCAGGGCGATCAGAGCATTATCTTTCTGAACCGGCGGGGTTACGCCAATCTGCTTATCTGCGATGATTGCGGCAATCCGGTCAAATGCCGGCACTGCGACATCTCCCTTACCCTGCACAAGAGCGAAAAAATTCTCTCCTGCCATTACTGCGGCTTTCAGGCCAGAAGCCCCATCATCTGCCCTGACTGCGGCTCAGCCAGGGTGAAAGAGATCGGCTTCGGCACGGAACGGGTGGAGGAGTCGCTTCGGGATCTCTTCCCCCGGGCCAGGATAGCCCGGCTCGATCGCGACACCACGACGAACCGCAAAGAATTTCTGCAGATCCTCAAGTCGGTTCATCAAAGGGAGATAGACATCCTGGTGGGCACCCAGATGATCGCCAAAGGCCATCATTTCCCCCATGTTACCCTGGTAGGGGTCATCTGGGCCGATGCCGGCCTGGGCATGCCCGACTTCAAGGCAGGTGAGCGCACCTTCCAACTCATCTCCCAGGTGACGGGCCGAGCGGGACGGGGAGACAGGCCAGGCCGGGTCATCATCCAGACCCACCAGCCTGACCACTACTCGATCACCAATGCGGAAAATCACGATTACCGCGGTTTTTACGAAAAAGAGCTGCGCTTGCGGCGCACCCTGCAATACCCTCCATTTTCCCGGCTGATCAACCTGCGTTTTGCCGGCGACAATGAGGAGCTGGTCCGCAGCGCGGCAACCCTTACCGCCCGGCAGGCGCGGCAGCAGGCCGAGGCCCTGCATCTCACTCTGCTGGGCCCGGCGGCGGCGCCTCTGGCCAGAATACGAGACAAATTCCGCTGGCAGCTGCTGGTAAAAGGTACGGACAGCAACGCCCTGCATGCATTGTGCGACAGCCTTGCCGCCCAGCCGGCTCTTCATACCACAAAAGTCACAATGATAGTGGACGTAGACCCCGAAAGCATGCTATAAAGGCATGAAATTGCTAACCGGCATATGATGCCGCCGGTCAATAATTTGTTACAGACCCTACAACTAATGCTCAAAATGAAGAGGTTATTTCGTAACGGCTCCTAAACCGTTGCAATAAAACAACATCGTCTTAAATACCTTTTCCTGTCAACTACAGACTTTTTTTTTATTCAACCCTTACTGATCACGATGAACATGCATGCCTTTTCCGCTCTCTCACGACGTGTACTCTTTCCCCTGTTGCTTATTGTTTTTTGCCTCGCCGGCTGTTCGGACGACAAAATAGATGCCGGGCAACCCGCCCCGGCGGCGGCGCCGAAATCCCTGTTTGCCGAGGAACCAGCCGCCCCCTTCCGCTCTATTTCCGTTGACCAGGCCAAGGAACTGATCGCCACCCGGCCGGACATCGTCATTCTGGACATCCGCACCCCCCAGGAACTCAGGGAAGGCGCCATCGATGGCTCCACCCTGGTGCCGTTCTGGGCAATCATGCAGAACAAACTCAAACTGCCGAAAGAGACGCCGATCATGCTGGTCTGCGCCGTGGGCGGCAGGAGTTTTGCGGCGGGCCAGATGCTGGTAAAATACGGGTACAAGGAAGTATATAATGTCAGCGGCGGCCTGGTTGCCTGGAAGGAAGCCGGGCTGCCGGTGAAATACTGAAAAGAGCCGGCAGGCCGTCTTCTCAGCCCCCGGACAAAAAAAAGCCCCGCCACCCATAAAGGATGCCGGGGCTTTTTCCCTGGAGGAACGGCTAGTTAAAACTTGAAGCTCAGCATGGCATCGACCAGGATCCTGTCATCGAGCAGGGTCTCCTCATTATCGGTCAACGGGAACTCGTAGGCCGCGCCGACGTCCAGCCAGGAAGTAATCCGGAAGCGGGCGCCAAGGGCCATGGTGACCAGATTCTTGTTGTCGTCGGTGTTCTCGCCGCCGAGGTTGATGATATCGCAGGGATTGAAGGTGGCAATCGCCGCCACCAGATCGTCCGGATCACCGCTGGCTAAAGCATCATCCAGATTGCGGTCACCGGCACTCACCACATGGAAGTGATTGAGTTCCACCAGGGGCCTGAACCAGTCGGTCACCGCATAGCTCAGATTCCACGAATCATAGAGCATGGTGTTTTCCTCATCCGAGTCAAAGGGAATGACCAGACCCACGGTGCCGGAAAACTGCAGGGCGTCCCAGCCCTTGAGAAAGAGAATGGCCGGGGCCAGATTGCCGTTGCCGTTGCTCTGATAAACCTCGTCGTCGCCGCTGGTGCTTTCATACACCAGACGGGCGCTCATGATGAAATCCTGGGCGGGATTATAGATGAAGGAGTACTGGAGACCGGCGGCAACATCCAGCCAGCCGCTGTGGTCCTTCAAGGTATCGTCCGGCTCACAGTCCACATAGCCGTCCTTGACCGCTACCAGCGAGAAGCGCTCATTGAAGGCGTAACTGAGCTGCAGGGCCGCGCCCTGCACATCGCCCCCCAGATCCACCTTGGTTTTGACGCCGCCGATATTCACACTGATCTTGTCCGGCAGCGACTGGGTCAGCAGAATGGGCCGCACCATGGTCACATTGCGGGCATCGCCATTATAAACCGGGTTGCTCACCGGCATCTGAAAGCGATCGAAATCCTCCGCTGCCGCCACCATCTGCGGCACGGAAAGCGCCGCCAGGAGCAGAGTCCCTGCACTGCAAGCTGTTGCTGTCAATCTTTTCATCATGGTTTCACCTTTCACCTTTCTCTACTGCGTTGATAATGCCCGGTCTGCAGCCCTCCGCGGCAAACCGTCACTGCAAAAACACCCTAAACTGTCCCTGCTGCGACAGAATTTTTTCCCCCTGCCTGCCACCAGGCAACCCCGGTGGTTGAACCTGCAACTTGACCTCCATGGCACCAGTGGTTATATGATAATAATCATTATCAGATTACCTGACTAACCATATAGGTAAAAGTACCTAATAATAGAGCACCCGATCAATGTCGTCAAGGGCAAATTTGGCAAACGCATTTATTTTTTCCCTGAAATCACCGGCGGGGGAAGTATTTTTTGCCATTATCGGCACACGATTGCACAATTAGTTGAAACGGCACAATACAACAAGACGAGCGGAACAGAAATGAAACACGTGCTGTCCTTCATTTTCGTAGGCTTCTGTTTTTTGCTAGTTCTCAGGGTAAAAAAAAGTTACATTTGCGATAGTGCCACCCCTGAGCCGCTGTAAAAAAAACATGGCCAGAGAAATGCGAGGAACGGCACTCTTTTCAGTACCCCCTTGAGGGGTATAAGGTACTGTAACGGAATTGAAAAAATGGCCATGTAATTTCGTAACGGCTCCTGAATTACAATCAATAACAGCAACTTCCTGGTAAAAATGGCTATACGAGAGATTATAAAATACCCCCACCCGCTGCTGCGCAAAAAGGCCAGCCCCATAACCGAATTCAATGCCGAACTCAGGCAACTGGTGGCAGACATGGCGGAAACCATGTACGCTGCCCCGGGAGTGGGTCTGGCGGCAAACCAGATAGGCGTGCTGCTGCAGATTGTGGTGATTGATGTCAGCCCCCGAGAGGAAAAAAACAAGCTGATCCCCCTGATAAACCCGGAAATCCTGGAAGGCGAAGGATCGGTGATTGACGAGGAGGGCTGCCTGAGCGTGGTGGATTATGCCGCCAATGTGGAGCGTTTTTCCCATATCAGGGTGCGGGCCCGGGACCTGGACGGCAGGGAAGTTGAATTTGCCGCGGACGGCTGGTTTGCCAGGGTTATTCAGCACGAGGTCGATCATCTGGACGGCAAACTCTTTATCGACCATCTCAGCTCGCTGAAGCGGGCCCTGTACAAGAAAAAACGCAAGAAACAGCTCCTTATGGAAGAACAGGAACGGGCTGCGAAAAATGATTAATAAAATCAACCGCATCATTTTCATGGGTACGCCCGACTTTGCCGTCCCCAGCCTGCAGGCCCTGCTTGACCGCAAGGAAAATGTGGTGGCCGCGGTGACCCAGCCGGACCGGCCCAGGGGCAGAGGCAGAAAACTCTCCCCCCCGCCGGTCAAAGTCCTGGCCGAAAATGCCGGCATTCCCGTGCTGCAGCCCATCAAAATCAAAACCGAGGAATACCTGGAGACCATCCGTGAATTCGATCCTGACCTGATCGTCGTCGCCGCCTACGGCAGGATTCTGCCCGGCCCCCTGCTGCGTCTGCCGCCGCTGGGCACCATCAACGTGCATGGCTCCCTGCTCCCCGGATATCGCGGCGCCGCGCCCATCCAGCGGGCCATCCTGGCAGGCGACAAGGAAACCGGCATCACCATCATGCAGATGGATGAGGGGATGGACACCGGCGATATTCTCCTGCAGAAGAGCCTGCCCATCAAGGCCGATGACACCTCGGCCACCCTGGCGGCAAAAATGGCCAGGCTCGGCGGCCGGCTGCTGGTCGAGGCCCTGGAACTGCTGCGCAGAGACGAGCTCTCACCCGTCAGGCAGGACCATCATCTGGCCACCGAGGCCCCGCCCCTCAGCAAGGAGGAGGGTGAAATCGACTGGACCAGAGCGGCATTTGCCATCAGCTGCCAGATCCGCGGTCTTGATCCGTGGCCCCTGGCCCATACCGAGGTTGAGGGGCAGCGGCTGCGCCTCTTTGGCCCGACCGTCATCCCCGGTGAGCCCATGGAACCGCCAGGCACCCTGTGCCGCATTGACCGGGACGGCATGATGATCGCCACCGGCCACGATTACCTGCTGATCCGGGAAGTGCAGCGGGAGGGGGCCAACCGCATGCCGGTTCAGGCCTTTCTGCAGGGCAGGCCGCTGAAGACCGGCATACGGTTCGGCGCCAAATGATTATTGCCTACACAGACGCCTTTGCCGGCATCAGCGGCGACATGTTCCTCGGCGCCCTGCTTGATGCCGGGCTGCCCGAAGAGTTCCTGCGCCGGGAGCTGGCCGGCCTTGCCGTGCACGGCTTTCAGCTGCAGATCGCCAGAACCGGCCAGCACAGCCTGGCCGCCACCCGAATCACCGTCACCATCACCCACCAGCACCAGCACCGCACCTTCCGCCTTATCCGGGAACTGCTTGAGAGCAGCGCCCTGCAGCCGGCGGTCAAGGAAAAATCCCTGGCCATTTTCAGCGCCCTGGCCCAGGCCGAGGCCAGGGTGCACGGCTGCCCACCTGATGAGGTGCACTTCCATGAGGTGGGCGCGGTGGATGCCATCATTGATATTGTCGGGGCGGCCATCGGCCTGCATTACTTCGCTGTCGAACAGCTCATCTCTTCCCCCCTGCCCCTGTCCCGCGGCTGGGTGGAATGCGCCCACGGCAGGCTGCCCCTGCCGGCGCCGGCGGTCTGCGAGCTGGTCCGCGGCATGCCGGTGTATGGCACGGAACTCGACCGGGAACTGGTCACCCCCACCGGGGCGGCCATCCTGAAAGGATGCGGCAGCACCTTCGGCCCCCTGCCGCCCATGACCATCGACCGGGTGGGCTACGGGGCCGGCAGCCACCAGCTGGCGGACGGCCGCCCCAACCTGCTGCGGCTGGTCATCGGCACTGCCGCAGAGGTGACGGAAGCCCAGGAGGTGGAGGTGATCGAGACCCATCTGGACGACTGGCAGCCGGAAGGTTTCCCCTTTCTCAGCGAGCAGCTGTTTACCAGAGGCGCCCTTGACGTTGCCGTCATCCCCATGCAGATGAAAAAAGGCCGGCCCGGCTTTCTGCTGCGGGTGGTGGCCGAGCCGGCCACGGCCTGGGAGCTCAAGCGCTGCATCCTGTCCGAGAGTTCGGCCATCGGCCTGCGCTTCCACCGGGAGCAGCGCTGGACCCTGCCCCGGCAAACCGGCACCGTGGCCACCAGCCTCGGGCAAGTCGCCGTAAAAAAGGTCACCACCCCGGCCGGGGACATCCTCTACCCGGAATATGAAGACTGCCGCCGGCTGGCGCTGGCAAAGGGCATCCCCCTGCAGCAGGTTTACCGGGAGGTCGGCCGGGCGTCCCTGGCAGACTTCAGGGCGGACCAGCATGGATAAACTGATCATGGCCCTGGCCTCGGGGCTTTACACCGGCTACCTGCCCATCGCGCCCGGCACCTGGGGCACCCTGGTGGCCTTCCCCCTGCACCTGCTGCTGACCCGGCTTTCCCCGGCCGGCTATTATGCGGGCCTGGCCATCATCTTTGTCGTGGCCGTGCTGGCTGCCGGCAGCGCGGAAAAGATCCTGGACCGGGGCGATCCCGGCATTGTGGTCATCGATGAAATCATCGGCATGCTCATCGGCCTGATCGGGGCGCCGATCAAAGCGCTGCCCCTGATCATCGCCTTCTTGCTGTTCCGCATTCTCGACATCCTCAAACCCTTTCCCGCCGGCTGGGCCGATGCCCATCTGCACGGCGGGCTCGGCATCGTGCTTGACGATGTGGTAGCGGGTTTCTACACCCTGCTCGTCATGCAGCTGCTCAAGTACTGGCTGCACTGGTAGCCGACTGCGCTGCCGTCCATTGCCCCTCCCTGATTCAGAAAAAATGGGCACAATGGGAGGAACTTGTTCAACCATGAGAATCCTGCATTCTAGCTCAACGATAAACTCAGCGGCTGGCCAAGAGCCTTTCCCGTAAGGCCGCCGCGCTTCTTCCAGTCCGCTGAAGTGCCTGGTTAAGCGTGAATTTTGGGTGATAGTATATGCTCTAATGTCTCTTTCAGCTCTTGCTCTAATTTCCTTCCACCTGTTGCGCTATTTTCATATTCAATTCTTCTGATATGAGACAAATCAAAAGGAAATTTTATCTCTTCCTCAGATTTTTGATAAATTAAAATTGTTTCTTTTCCAAGTGTATGAGTGATTCCTAGCTCATACATTACATTTGGATTTAGGTTGCTCATGTCGGCAATAATTATCCTTGCTTCACAAATTGATTTCCAAATATCTTGGATAATGGCTCGATTCGATTTTATGTCATCTGCCCTTTTGCATACCAACTGAAATTCTGGCAGTTCCACTGTTGGCTTGATGAATGTTTTATAAATTTCTGTCAATTCATCAGTAAATGGCATTAAAACAAACGCAAGCCTTTCATCTACTTGATAGGATGCAGGACCGAATATTGGATTAACTTGAATAACATTCATTTCAGCATCAGGGTGAGCGCATGAAATTCTCAGCCAAACAGCACCTTCGCGAGGAAGCCATTATCGCAGGCGGCTCTAAACCGTTTCTGTCTGATGCTCATCTTG
>QZKJ01000081.1 GCA_003605035.1 Desulfurivibrio sp. | reverse complement strand
GTAACATGCTGAAATTAAATTGATATCCTCATGGTCCCCGCAGCTTGTTTCCAGAGAATTCAGCAGCCAGAAATCAGGAGCCAGAATAAAACGTAACAAAATCAACCATTCTGAATTCTGGCTCCTGTCTCCTGAATTCCCATGACGGAAATCAGAGCAGCAACTATGTCAAAAAAATATCGTTATCTCGGCAAAATAGATCAAGTCAGAAAGTTGATCCTTTAGCAAAGTATACCCCCTGCAAGTTGCACCGGCAGGGCATGGGTCAAACGGATTTCCCCAGGCCCGACCAGGGCCTGATAGGCCAGCACCCGCACCCCCTGGCTAACAATTTCCCTAAGCGTCCGGGCATACAGGGGATCAATATGGGCCGCCGGCGCAAAAACCTCTCCGTCCATGCGCTGCACGCAGAAGAAAATCGCCGCCCCATGGCCGCCCCGGGCAAGTTCCGCCAGCTCCAGCAGATGTTTTGTGCCGCGGCTGGTTATGGCATCCGGGAACATGGCTCGCCCCCCCTCGACCAGGGTGCAGTTTTTTACCTCCACATAGATCTTCTCCGTGCCGCGCAGCAGCAGAAAATCGAGTCTGCTGGCGGCGGAAACCCTGACCTCCGGCACAATCCGGCTGATCTCGCCGAAATCAGTGATCACCCCGTTTTCCATGGCCTCCCGCACCAGCTGATTGGTGCGGCCGGTATTGATCCCCACCCAGCAGTCTTGCACCTGAATCATCTCCAGAGTAAAGGGATATTTGCGGGCAGGGCTGTCGGAGCGGGACAGCATGACCGGGTTGCCCGGCGCCAGACAGCCCCGCATGCTGCCGGTATTCGGGCAATGCGCCGTCAATTCGGTGCCGTCGGCCAGCACCACATCCGCAAGAAACCGTTTGTAGCGTTTTTTCAACCTGGCTGAAAGAAGATTTTTTAATTTCATTGAAAATTAACAGTAATTGAGGTCCAATGGAACTGCAACCTTTCAGACGGGATTTCAACAATTATGATTAACAGAAAAGCCTCCGGGAAAAGCGTTCGGCAGAAAAAAGCGGTTGCCCTGCGCTATGACAAGGAAAAAGACGCCTCCCCCAAGGTCATCGGCAAGGGGGTAGGTTTGCTGGCCGAAAAACTGCTGGAACTTGCCAGAGAACACGATATCCCCATCCACGAAGACGCCGACCTGGTTGAGGTGCTGGCCAGACTCGATCTCAACGAGGAAATCCCTGAATCAACCTACTTCATTGTTGCCGAGATTCTGGCCTTTGTCTACCGGACCAACCAGAAATACCAGGCTTAGCCCCTCTACCGGGAAAATTCTTCCCCCCGTCACCTTCCGCCAGCCCCGCAAATATCCCGACCTGGGGCAGCATCACCAGGCCCCGGCTGCCGGCCGTCCATTCTAACTTATTAATTTTAAAAATAAATTAAGCATTTCCCCGAACAAATCCCCAAGCTCTTCCCCGCCCGCAAAACCACGGCAAACCATCTGGCACATGAGTTGCAAAAGACCCGGAAAAAACACATCTTGCCGGAGGATTCATGTTTATCAAAAACCGTTTAGGCCTCATTGAAGGCACGGAAACCATGCTTGCCCAGAGCCAGCGTCTGAACCAGATCACCAATAATCTGGCCAATGTCGATACGCCCGGCTACAAAAAGGAAGATGTCACCTTCTGGGAGATGCTCTACACCACCAACCACAATCGCCCGCGGGTCGGCAAGGCCCTTAAGGTACTGACAAACCAGTTGGAAGGGTCGGCCAAAAACACCGGCAACCAGCTCGATTTTGCCATCAGCGGCAACGGCTTCTTCAAGCTGCAGACCCCCCAGGGCATCCGTTATTCCAGGGCAGGCAACTTCCTCCTCAACAGTGAAGGGCAGTTGGTGAACCCGGACGGCCATCTGGTTTTAGGGGAAGGCGGGCCGATCGTCATCAACGGCAACGAGGTATCCGTCGCCACTGACGGCAGCCTGCGGGTTGACGGCGTTGATGCCGGCCGGCTGGACATTGCCACCTTTGCCAACCTGACTGACATCGAAAAGGAAGGCGCCAACCTTTTCCGGCTGAAAACCGAGGAGGCCCAGGAGGAACCGGCCACCGACTTCAATGTCAGACAGGGTTTTCTCGAAAGCTCGAATGTCTCCCTGCTCTCCGAGATGACCAGCATGATCGACCTGCACCGGGCCTATGAGACCCAGCAGAAGGTGATCCGCACCTTTGACGAGATTGATGACAAGGCGATCAGCACTGTCGGAAAATTATCGAGTTAATCCGATTATGACTCGCTTTGCTTAAAAAAAACGCTTTCCCGCCCGGGGAAAAACAACCGCTGTCGGCCCATGATAATAAATGAACGCTACAGCAGGAGAAAACCATGATCAGAGCATTATTTACTTCCACCACCGGCATGAACGCCCAGGAGCTGCAGCTCAACGTCATTTCCAACAACCTGGCCAACGTCAATACCGGCGGTTATAAAAAGAGCCAGACCCAGTTTGAGGATCTCTTTTACACCTCCCTGCGGGCGGTGGGGGCGGAGACGGTGGGCGGCGGCCAGGTGCCCACCGGCGTGCAGGTCGGCATGGGGGTGCGCCCCAACGCCGTCTACAAGATCTTCACCCAGGGCGATTATTCCCAGACCGGCAACGAGCTTGACTGGGCCATCGAGGGCCGGGGCTTTTTCCAGATCGTCCGGGACGGGGTGGAATATTACACCCGGGCCGGGGCCTTCAAACTGGACAGTGACGGCTACATCGTCACCAGCAACGGCGACCGCCTGCAGCCGGAATTTGCCGTGCCCCCCGAGACCGTCGCCATCCAGATCGACTCCGGCGGACTGCTCTCCGCCCTTGACGCATCCCAGCAGACCATTGCTTCGGTGCAGGTTACCCTGCATGACTTTATCAATCCCGCCGGCCTCAAGGCAGTGGGCAGCAACCTCTTTCTGCCCTCTGACGCCTCAGGAGATCCCAGGGAGGAAAACCCCGGCTTAAATGGCATGGGAACCATTGCCCAGAGCATGCTGGAGACCTCCAACGTCAACATTTCCGAAGAGCTGGTCAATCTCATCATTACCCAGCGCGCCTTTGAATCCAATTCAAAAGGGGTTACCACAGCGGACCAGCTCCTGGAAATTACCAACAATCTGGTGAGGTAAGCCGGCCATGCGTCATGTACAGTTTCTTATCATTCTTTGCGCTCTTTTCCTGCCGCAGCTCACAGTACAGCTGAGCGCCGGCCAGGACGCCGCTGCCGAAAAGCTGCTGGCCCAGAGCGATCTGCAGGAAATTTTTACGGAAATCATCAAAAACAATATTCCCGGTCATATCGAGGAATTCCGCATCACCGACTTTTCGAGTCAGCCGGCGACCCTCAGCGTGCCAATGGGCAAACTGAGCTACCACCTCGCCGGTGAGTTCCTCTGCACCTCGCCGGGCAAGAAATTTATCTCCGCCGTAATCGCCGTAGACGGCAGGGAGTGCGGCAAAGTTAAACTCCATGGCAATCTCCATTTCTGGGGAACGGTGATCCTGGCATCCCACCACCTGTCCCGGCGCAGCATCATCAGCGCCGCAGACATTGAAACCGATTTCCGCGACATCTCCATGCTGGGCAACAGTCTGATCAGCCGTGCCGACCAGGCCATCGGCAAGCAGCTGAACAAGTCCCTGCGGGCAGGCGATCTCGTCTTCACCCATCTGCTCAAAAACCCGCCGGCGGTAAAAAGAGGTGATCAGGTCACCATCATCGCCAAAAACGGCGGCTTGCAGGTATCAGCGCCGGGAGAGGTGAAAAACGCCGGCGCCATCGGCGACACGGTGCGGGTAAAAAATCTGACCAGCAGGCGGGTCCTGCAGGCCAAAGTTGTTGATGAAGGAGTGGTGGAGGTTGAGCTGTAGCCGGCGCTATCCGGCAAGCTGCCCCAGCCCCGGCTGCCCCGACGGACTTCAGCCACGTACGGCGTGAAACATTGCAGTTTTTTTCAAGAAGGATGAATCCCATGCACAACACAAAATCATTACTGAAAGCCTGGGCAGCCGGCCTGGGCGGCCTGCTCCTGCTTGCCGGCTGCGTCTCCACCACTGACCCCGGCCGCACCACCATGCCGGACCGCTACAGCCTGCCGGAGGTCCGCACCAAACAGCTTGCCCCGCAGGAGGGTTCCCTTTACAGCGAGCAGGCCCTGGATCTGTACAAGGACAGCCGGGCCTGCCGGGTGGGCGATATCCTCACCGTGGAAATCGTGGAAACCTCCAACGGCTCCAAATACGCCCGCACCAAAACCGAAAGAGAATCCAGCATAGCCGCCGGTATCACCCAGTTTTTCGGCTTTGAAAAATGGCTCAGCGGCAAAAACCCCAATTTCATCCCTTCAGACAAAAGCCTGGAGGTTGACATGCAGAATGACTTTGAAGGAAAAGGAACGACCGAGCGAAACAGCACGGTGACCGCCACCCTTTCCGCCCGGGTCATTGACGTCACCCTTGAGGGCAATCTGGTGATTCAGGGCTACCGGGAGGTCCGGGTCAACAATGAGACACAGTACATCATTCTCTCCGGCCTGGTCCGGCCACAGGATGTCAGCCCCGACAACTCGATTCAATCCACCAATATCGCCGATGCCCGCATCGAATACAGCGGCGTCGGTGTTCTCAACGACAAACAGCAACCAGGCTGGCTGGCCAGGGGCCTGGATATTATCTGGCCTTTTTAACCGCCGGCCATGGCGGGTGAGCGGGGGTAGGCAAATTTTTCCCTGCCCCGGCAACCTCCGCCGGCGCCGACGCAGCGCGGCACAGTTATCATCTTGAAATCATGAATTTTTTAATTTCTGCCACCTCTTTGCCATGGCGGCACACCGTTTGCTCTGAGAACTCTGCAAGACTGAATGATGCCAAGGAGTGCCTATGAAATTCACACACTGTTCCATGCTGCTGATCATCATCACTGTTCTGCTTGCCCCGCTGAACGAGGCCGGGGCGGTCAGGCTGAAGGATATAGCCTCGATCAAAGGCATCCGCGCCAATCAGCTGGTCGGCTACGGCCTGGTGGTCGGCCTGGACGGCACCGGCGACGGCAACAAGACCCCCTTTACCACCCAGGCCCTGGTCAATATGCTGGAAAACATGGGCATCCACGTGAACAGGGACGATGTGAAGGTCAAAAACGTGGCCGGCGTCATGGTGACCGCCACCCTGCCACCCTTTGTCAAGACCGGCCAGACCATTGACATCACGCTGTCCGCCCTGGGCGACGCCAAATCCCTCCAGGGAGGAACCCTGGTTGCCACCCCCTTGAAAGCCCTGGACGGCAAAGTATATGCCATCGGCCAGGGACCGGTCAGCATCGGCGGCTTTCAGCTTGACACCGGCGCCAATGACCAGGTCCAGGCAAACCATCTCACCGTGGCCCGCGTTCCGGACGGCGCCACCGTGGAGCGGGAGGTGCCGGTAGCCTTTGCCGGCAAACAGGAGATTGTCCTGCACCTCAACTCCCCGGACTTCACCACCATGTCCAGGGCGGTGAATGCCATTGATTCGCTGCTGGAAGGCCCATATGCCAGCGCCAGGGACAGCGCCACGGTGAGTATCACGGTGCCGGAAAAATTCGCGGGCAGCGAAGTGGCCTTCATGGCGGCCATCGAAAACCTGGAGGTAATTCCTGATACCGCGGCCCGGGTGGTCATTGATGAACGGACCGGCACCATTGTCATGGGCAGGGATGTACGCATCAAGGAACTTGCCGTGGCCCACGGCAACCTGAGCGTTCAGGTGTCCAACAAGCAGGCGCTCCCCTCTGAGGTGGAAAATTCCAATGTCACGGCCCGGGATCAGGAAAACAAACTGGTCGCCTTAACTCCCGGAGTCACCCTGGGTGATCTGGTCAGCGCCTTGAACAGCGTCGGCGTCACCCCGCGGGACCTCATTGCCATCCTGCAGTCCATCAAGGCGGCAGGCGCCCTGGATGCTGATCTGGAGATTATTTAAATGGAAAGTATCATCCCGACCTCAATTCAATTACAGAAATCCCTGCAGACGGTCGATAATAGAACTGAGAAGCAGTTTGCCGATTCAATTGAAAAAAAGAAGCTGCGGGATGCCTGTAATGATTTCGAAGCCATCCTGTTGAACAAATTGCTGGCCGGCATGCGCGAAACTCTGCCGGAGGGCGGCCTCTTTGAAAAAAGTTTCGGAGAAAAGATCTACCAGTCCATGCTGGATGAAGAAATGACCAAGCAATGGGCCCACGGCAAGGGAACAGGCATCGGCGACCTTCTCTACCAGCAGTTAAGCCGGTCAATCAAGCCCCCTGCAGGCGAGGACGGACAGAAATGAATGCGCAAACCGTGATACAAATGGACCAGCCCGAGGAACTGACAGGTACACTGCAACATGGCGGGGCCTTTCCGTTGCCGCTGATTCTCGATATCCTGAAACGGCAGATTGCCATTTCTTCCGGCTTTCTGTCCATCCTGGAAGAGGAAAAGCACGCCCTGATCAACATGGATGTCACCTCGCTGATTTCCCTGACCAGGAAAAAAGAGGGCGAGCTTGCCAAAATCGCCCAGCTCGACCATTCCCTGCAGGAGGTTGCCCGGCGGATTGTCACCTCCAGCGCGCCGCAGAAAAAGACGATCAAGCTTGCCGAACTGATCCCTTTCATGACCCGCGAACAGACGCTGGCCGTTAAGAAATATCGGGACCAGCTGGCCGGCCTGCGTGAAAAGATCAGCAGCAACAACCTCATCAACAAGCGCTTTGCCAGTGATACCCTGGGCTACCTCAATGATGCCATCTCGCTCATCTGCGGGGAGATTGCCGGTGAAAAGGTTTACAGCATGCGGGGGCGGCAGCCGCGAAAAGCCTCTGTCCCTTCCCTGGTAAGCAGAGAGGTCTGACCATGGTCGGCATATCCCAGATATTAAACACTGCCAAAGAGGCCCTTCTCGCCCATCAGCAGGCGATTTCCGTGGCAGGCCACAATATCGCCAATGTTGATACCCCCGGCTACACCAGGCAAACCCTGACCCTTACCCCTGCCCTGCCTACCCCCGAGGGGGTCGGTTTTTTCGGCAACGGCGTGCGGGGCATGGAGATCAACCGCCATTATGACCAGTTCATGGTGCAAAGACTGGCCTCGCAGAACTCCACCCTGAGCAACCTGGAGGCGCAGCAGCAATCCATGCGCCTGGTGGAAACCTCCTTTAATGAAGTCCCGGGACTGGCCATCAATGAATTGCTGAGCGAATTCTGGGCCAGCTGGCAGGCCCTGGCCTCCTATCCGGAAAATCAGTCCAGCCGTGATTCAACGGTGCAGAAGGCCAACATCCTCATCGATCAGTTTCGCAACATGACCACCGAACTGACCCAAACCAGATATGACATTGATGTCAGTCTCAGCTCGGCGGTCAATGATGTCAACGCCCTCACCCGACAGCTGGCCAGGCTCAACGACCAGATCGCCTCATCCGAGACCGATCTGACCAAACAGAACGACCTGCGCGACCAGCGGGACATCCTGGTTAATGACCTGTCAAAATATGTGGAGGTCAATTATTTCGAAACCAGCACCGGCGCCTACACCATTCTCATGGCCGACGGCCATACCCTGGTGGAAAACAACGAGGCCTGGCAGATCGACTGGATGGAAGACAAACTGCAGTGGGTCAGCACCAGCGCCAACGGCACCCAGACAAAAACCGCCATCGCCACCGGCGCCGAAGTGGGAGGCAATATCGGCGGCTGGATGGAAATTTACAATCAGGTCAAGCCAGGGGTGGCGGAAAACTATCTCGGCCGCCTGGATGCCCTGGCCAACGCCCTGATCCGGGAAGTAAACCAGCAGCACAGCCAGGGGGTGGGGCTGACCTCTTTTACCGAACAGCTGACCAGCGCCGACCGGGCGGCCAACACCACTCTGCTCACCAGCACCCTGGATCCCGCGCTGGCAACGGAAACCATTCCTGCCGGCAGCCTGACCATCAATGAGCGGGTCATCGGCAAAATCGAGGGGGGCACCGCCTCCTTCGGGCTGGCCAAGACCAAGGCGTATAATGCCGCCCAGGCCATCAATGACGCCATCACCGGGGTGCAGGCCAGACTGACCACCCAGGTGGCCGGTGATGCGGTGACCGCCATGGCGGCAGGCGAGGACGGCACGGTCATCAATTTCCAGATCAACGGAGTTGATGTCAATTACACGGTGGACGCGACCTCCGGCCCGCCGGATGACACGGACCCGGCCACCCTGGCCGCCAACGTCGTCTCAGCCATCAATCAGGCCATCCTGGATTACAACGATCCCACCAACGTGCCGGAAAACATCCCGAAAATCACCATTGAAGCGCTGGTGGGCGACGGCGCCAACGGCGCCGCCGCCAATGCCATTATGCTCCGCAACACCAATGCCGGAGACGAGTCCCGCATCATTATCACCGGGCTGGACACGGATCCCCTGTCAACGGAGGCCAAACTCGGCCTGACCATCGGCACCTACGAGGCCGACGCCACCCATAATACCGGCGAACTGTCGCTCTTTTCCCATAAAAGCCAGATCGTTATGGATGGCGGCACGGACGACCGCTACCTGGAACAGCTGGGGCTGGGCGGCGGCAACATCAGCAGCACCGATGAAGGCGGTGACGGCCAGCTGACCTTTGCTGCTTCGGACAATCAGGTTTTAGCCTCCATGATGGGGTATGACTATGCAAATGAGCTGCAGACGGACGGCGGCAGCTTCAAGATGTGGATCTACAACAATGATGACACCCTGGCCCTGCCGCAGCCGGTGGAAATCTCCCTGGAACGGGCCTACACCCTGCAGGACGTGGCGGACGCCATCAATATCTCCATCATCAATGCCAGCGGCCAGTCAACCCCCTGGGTGGCGGCAACGATTCAGGATAACAGACTGGTGCTGACGCCGGACAGCAATCACCAGTTTGCCTTTGGCGGCGACACTTCCAATTTCCTTGCCACTGCGGGGCTCAACACCTTCTTCACCGGGTCCAGCGCCGATTCCATCGGCGTCAACGGCGTCATCGGCGACAACCTCGATAACATCACCGCGGGAACCGTCAACGCCAACGGCCAGATCTTCCGCGGCGACCAGTCCAATGCCCTGCTGATCACCAACATCCAGCGCAACGAAAATGTACGGTTTATTGGCGGTAGCAGCGACACCCTGGACGGATTTTACAATACCCTGGTGGGCGACATCGGCATCAAGGGGCGGACGGTTACCCGGGATTATGACTACAACACCTTAATCACTGATCAGATGAGCGCCATGAAGGACGCCACTTCCGGCGTGTCGCTTGATGAAGAGATGGCGGACCTCATCAAATTTCAGCAGGCTTACTCAGCAGCGGCCAAACTGATAACCTCCTCGGATGAAATGATGCAGTCCCTGCTGCAGGCGGTGTAATATGCGGACAACACTCAACACGATCTACAGCATGATCGGCAATAATCTGAACAAGATTACCACCGACATGTGGAAACTCAACAGCCAGATCTCCTCCGGCCTGCAGATGTCGAAAATTTCCGACAATCCGGTCAACATGGTCAGCGCGCTCGGCATGCGCTCAACGCTCGCCGAGATCAGCCAGTACCAGTCAAACATCACCTTTGGCGGTTCCATGATCGCCGCCTCGGAAGAGGCGCTCACCGGCATCAAGGAACTGGTCACCAAAACCAAGGAAAAAACTCTGGCAGGCATTAATGACAGCCAGACCTTCACCACCAGAAACTACATTGCCGACGAGATCCATGTTTATCTCGAGCAGGCCGTTACCCTGGCCAATACCCGCTGGGACGGCAAATATGTCTTCGGCGGCTACCGGACCACGGGCTATACGGCAACGGAGCCGACGCCCTTCATGCTCGGCTATATTGACGGCTACCGGATCAACGGCAACAGCTTCGCCGCCCTCGACACCATGCTCTCCGGCACCCTGGGCACCACTGATCTGGCCGCCGGGGATCTGCTCATCAACGGTGAAGATGCTGGGGCGGTGGTGCTGAGCGCCGGCACCACGGCAGGCCTCAATATGAGCGGGGCCGACAACCTGAAGACCGCCATCAACGGCATTGCCTGGCCGGCCGGCACCACCCCGGTCACCGCCACCCTGACCACGCTCTATGCCGGTGCGGCGGAAACAGCCAACAGCAACCCGACTGATGTCAGCATCACCATCAACGGCGTCACCATCAACTACACCACCAGCGGAGCCAATCCGGCGGCTGATGCGGTTGACGCCCTCAATCAGTACACGGATCGGACCGGCGTCCACGCGGAACTGGGCGACAATCTCAACGGCGGCGCCGCAGGCACCGTGGTGCTGACCAACGCCATGACCGGCGACGAGTCGGACATCACCATCACCGCCCTGACCGAGACGGCCAACCCCGCCGGTCCGCCGGCGGCAACCTCCGGTCTTGCCGCTGGTGTGCATAGCGTCGGCGCGGGCGGCAATACCGGCCAGATCTCCCTGCAGTCCACCGAGGCCTTCGAGCTCAGCAGCGACAACTATACGGATGATACCGTGCTTGATATTCTCGGCCTGGGCGGCGGCGGAGTCGGCTCTGCCGATGCGGCCAGTGACGGCATCCTGGTCTATGGCAACCCGCTTGAGGCAAACGACCTGATCATCAACGGCATACCGGTGGAGACCATCACCTCCGACGGGGTATCGGATGTCTTTTCCTTCTCTTCAGCCGAGGCCAAGGCTGCGGCCATCAACCGCATCAGCCAGGACTGGGTGAACGCCAGCGGCGAGACCGTAGCCGGCACCGGCGTGACGGCGGAAGTAACCCCGGTTTTCCGGCAGGCAGACGGGACGGTTTCGGCAGGCACCATCGGGCCGGGCGATCTGATCATCAACGGCATTGACATCTTTGCCGCAGCAGGCCCCACGGCAATTACCGCCAAAGATCCCGACAATGTCCTGCTCACCGCCATCAACGCCCAGCAGGCCCGCACCGGCATTGTCGCCACCCGCAACAGCGACGGCCAGATCGGCCTGAAGGCCATTGACGGACGCAATCTGCATATCCAGACCACGGCCACCGGCAACTCCATCACCTGGCTGAACGGCGCATCACCCACCGGCGCCGCGGACCGCGTTTATGCCGGCACCATCCAGCTTTTGTCCGAGCGCACCTTCATGCTGGAAAGCTCTCTCTCCACCCCTTACCCGCCGGGCGGGGAAGAACCGGGTTTTGCGGCCATCGGTCTTAGCGGCGGTGCGCTGTCGACAGGTGAGCCTGCCGACACAGCCGGCGACGGCAAACTTTCCGTGCTGTCCATTGCCCGGCTGGACAATAACGTCCGCTATACCGGCGACCGGAACAATGATGCGGAAATCAAGGTCGGCACGCAAAGCAAAATAGAAATTGCCAAAAACGGCGAAGAGGCCATTGCCAATACCGAAATTTTCAAGGCGCTCAAGGAAGTGGAAGATTATCTGCGGGGCAGAAACTACACCTCTGTCACCGGCATCCACGCCCAGGACGATATCCAGGTGACGCTGGATTCCCTCAATGATCCCAATGATCCGCTTGAGGAAAAATTTCAGACCGGTGATTTCACCATTACGGTGACGGATTATGATGCGTATCCGCCCCTTGAGACGGAGATGCGAATCCCGGTGGACATCACCCTTGACACCCCGGCAACCATCGCCGAGAAGATCAACGGCATCCCGGGCCTGACCAGCAGCTGGGACAGCACCGGCCACCTGCATATTGACAGCAGCGATGCCGGCCGCTACACCTTCAACATCACCGAGGATACCAGCAATACCCTCAATGCCTTCGGCATCAATGCCCATGAGCTGCAGAACCAGGGACTGACCAAATCCCTGGATGATCTGGACACTGTGCTCTCTTCGCTCTCCACCCAGATTTCCGATTTCGGCGCCAGGGCGAACCGCATCACCATCCAGAGCCAGATCTATGCCAACCTGAAACTGGCCAACCAGGAAAATCTGTCAGAGAAACAGGATACTGACCTGACGGAAGCCCTGCTGAATCTGAAGGCCAAGGAAGTTGCGTACCAGGCCGCCTTGAACGCCGCCGCCAAAACCATGCAGCTCAGCCTTGTTGATTATTTGTAGGAAGAAGTGTTAGAGTAACCTTGCATTTCCGTCATATACCTGCCCCCGGCAGACTCGGACACTTCTTGAGGAGAACCACTCTATGCTTATCCTTTCCAGAAAGGTTGGCGAGGCGATTATTATTGCCGATAACATCAGAATCAGAGTCCTGGAAAACAAAGGCGGCTTCGTCAAGCTGGGTGTCGAGGCCCCTGATCAGGTCATTGTCCATCGTGAGGAAATTTATCTGCGCATTCTTGAAGAAAATAAAAAGGCGGCAATGGATTCCCCTGATGATTTATCAATCTTGTCCGAAGTTTTCCCTTTGCAAAAGAAAGAGTAACGACAATGAATGCATTAAAACAGCATATGGATCAGCCCGGCGCTGACAAAAACATCACCGTGCAGACCAGCCGGTTCGGGGAAATTACCGTGGACAAAGAGCGGATCATTTCCCTGCTCTCCCCCATACTCGGCTTTCCCGAATCCACCCGCTTTATTCTGAAGGCCCACAGCCCGAAATCTCCCTTCATGTGGCTGCAGTCGCTGGATAACCCGCAGCTGGCCTTCGTGGTTCTTCCCGCAGGGCTTACAGGCCTGGATTACCGGCCGGAAATTCCGCGGCAGATCCTGAAGGAACTGCTGATAACTTCAGACAGTGACAGGGATATTCTGTTGATCCTCACCATCCCGAAAAACAAGCCCCAGGAGATGACGGCCAATCTCCTGGGCCCCCTCGTCCTGAACCCCGGCAAGCGGCTTGCCGTGCAGGTGGTCCTTGACCCCCAGAAATACGATCCCTGCTGGCGGCTCTTTCCCGCCCAATGAGCATCATGGCAATGCAGGATCAGCAGCAGGGGCATAAAAAAAGCCGGCCAAGCGGCCGGCTTTGCAGACAATCACCCTGCAGGGAAGGGGAAAGATTATTGATGGAGGAGCTTATTTTCAGAAAGAAGTTCATCCAGCATTTTGTCAGCGATATCACGGGAATCAACCTGATAGGTCCCCTCGTCAATCTGTTTTTTCAGGGACTCGATCATTTCCATGCGCATCGCCGGCGTCTGATCCAGTATTTCTTTCATCTTCTGCACATCCCGGGAACTGCTGGAAAGATCAACCGTATCCGCCGCCGCACCAGTGCCTTGGGGACCCTCCTCCAGCTTACGGGTTTTTTTCAGCTCAACCTTAGTGTCTGTCCTGATCTGGGAAATGGCATCCGTTAACTTCATGATCAGCTCCTGTCCGCCTTACGCCCTTATTGATAGGGATATTACAATTTTTGCTCGTCAGTTACCCACCCTCTTCTAATTACCATATCGACTTTCTTTCCACAAACTTTAAAAAAAAGTTGACTACTCACTTTTCTTGTCAACTTATTGCCAAAAAAATGCCCGCCTGTTAGAGTGGCGGCCATGAAAAACCACGAGACTGTTTACCTTGTTGACGGCAGCGCCTATATTTACCGAGCCTATCACGCCATCGCCCCCCTGTCAAACAGCAAGGGGCTGCCGACCCATGCGATTTACGGGTTTACCAACATCCTGCTCCGGGTCATCCGCGAAAAAAATCCCGCCTATATGGCCATGGCCTTTGACCTCAGGGGGCCGACCTTCCGCCATGCCATCTATACGGCCTACAAGGCCAACCGGCCCGCCATGCCTGACGACCTTGCCTGCCAGATTCCCTATATCAGAAAAATCGCCAGGGCCTTCAATATACCCGCCCTGGAGATGGCAGGGTTTGAGGCGGACGACCTGCTGGCCTCGGCGGCGGTTCTGCTTGCGGCCAGGGGCCACCACGTCATCATTGTTTCCGGCGACAAGGATCTTCTCCAGCTGGTGCGGCCGGGCATTGTGCTGTGGGACCCCATGTCCGACAAAATGATGAACCGGGAAGCGGTTACCGCCAAATACAACGTCGGCCCGGAAAAGCTTAATGATCTCTTTGCCCTGATCGGCGACAGTTCGGATAATGTCCCGGGTGTCCCCGGCGTGGGCCCGAAAACGGCGGAAAAACTCATTAACGACTTCGGCAGCCTGGACGCCCTTTATCAGCATATTGAGCAGCTTGGCCAGCAAAAACTCAAGGAAAAGCTCCTCGCCTTTCACGACCAGGCCTGGCTGTCAAAAAAACTGATCGCCCTGAAAAGTGACTTGCCGGTGCCGCAGGAGATTGAAGCATACCGGCTGCCCCAGCCGGACCAGCACGCCCTTTACGCCCTTTACAGTGAACTTGAGTTTGCCAGGCTGCTGAAAAGCCAGGCCCCGACCTCGCCCATGGATAGCAAGGGGTTCAGCCTGGTGCAGTCCCGCCAGCAGCTGCAGGATCTCTGTGCCATGCTGCACCGGGGAGCGCTGCTGGCGATTGACACTGAAACCACCTCCCTTGATCCGCTGACCGCGGAGCTGGTGGGCATTTCCTTCTGCGCGGACGACAAAAAGGCGTGGTATGTCCCCATCGGCCATCAGGACGGGCAGGGCAATCAGCTTGCCGGTCAGCTCAGTCTGCAGGAAGCCTTTTCCTGCCTGCGTCCCCTGCTCGAAGACCGGCAACTGACCAAAATCGGCCACAACATCAAATATGACCTCCAGGTTCTCAAGCAGCACGGGGTGCAGCTTGCGGGACCGCTGCGGGATACCATGATCGCCTCGTACCTGCTCGATCCCACCAGGCGCAGCCATAAGCTTGACGACCTGGCCATGGAGCATCTCAATACCAGCATGACCTCCTTTGCCCAGGTCACGGCGGGTGACAAACGGCCCGATGCCTTCCGTTTCGTTTCCCTGGCGGCAGCCGGGGCTTATTCCTGCGAGGACGCCTGCTCCGCTTATCAGCTCTGGCAGCTTTTCGAACCGCAGCTGCGGGAACTTGAGCTGTGGACCCTGTTCAACGAACTGGAAATGCCGCTGGTGCCCATCCTGGCCAGAATGGAAGAGGTGGGCATCCTGGTCAACCCGGAGATGCTCGCGGCCCTGTCGGCAGAATTTGCCCACCAGCTTGCCAGCCTGTCTGCGAAAATTTTTTCCCTGGCCGGCGAAGAGTTCAATATCAATTCGCCGAAACAGCTGGGCGTCGTGCTCTTTGAAAAATTGAAACTGCCCATGGGCCGCAAGACCAAGACCGGTTATTCCACTGACGTCAAGGTGCTGGAAAAACTCTCGGCCTATCACGAGCTGCCGGCCGCCCTGCTGGAACACCGCACCATCAGCAAACTGAAATCCACCTATATCGATAAGCTGGCCGGCCTGATCCAGCCGCAAACCGGCCGGGTGCACACCTCGTTTAACCAGACGGTCACCGCCACCGGCCGGCTGAGCAGCAGCAATCCCAACCTGCAGAACATTCCCGTCCGCACCAGTGAAGGCCAGAGAATCAGGGAGGCCTTTATCGCCGCCCCGAACCATACCCTGCTGGCGGCCGACTATTCCCAAATCGATCTCAGGGTGCTGGCCCATTACTCCCGGGACGAGGCGCTGGTCGAGGCATTTGTCGCTGGTAAAGATGTCCACAGCCAGACGGCGGCGGAAATCTTCCGGGTCCACCCCTCCCTGATCACCCCCCAGATGCGGCGGGTAGCCAAAAGCATCAATTTCGGCATCGTTTACGGCATGAGCGCCTTTGGGCTGGCCAGTCAGCTCAACATCAGCCGCAAGGAAGCCCAGACCTTCATCAACCGTTATTTCGATCTGTACCGCGGCGTCAAACGGTTCATGGAGGAAATCATCGAGCAGGCCAGGCGCGACGGTTATGTCACCACCCTTTTCCATCGCCGCCGCATCCTGCCGGATCTGCAAAGCAGCAACAAGACCGTCAGGGAATTTGCCGAACGGGCGGCTTTGAACACCCCGATTCAGGGCACTGCCGCAGATATCATCAAACTCGCCACCATCCAGGCGGACCGGCAGCTGCGCGAGCAGGCCCTGCAGAGCGAACTGCTGCTGCAGATTCACGATGAACTTATTTTTGAGGTGCCCCTGGCTGAACTGGAAACGACCTCCGCCCTGGTGAAGAAAGCCATGGAAAACGTCATGGCGCTGGCCGTGCCGCTGGTGGTGAATCTCTCCTGGGGAGCGAATCTGGCTGCAACGAAATAATTGACATTTACCAGCGCTCATGGCTAATTTATTGGTGACCGGCAGGTGCTCTGCTCAGTTAGGCTCTCTGCCGGCACAGCTGAAATCTTCAACTTAGAGCTTGCGGACAAGCTCTTCACACCTTTCGACAGAGGGAGCCGTATCCATGCTTGATCTTCTACGCCGGAAAGCACAGTCACCCTATCTGCAGGCTACCGTGCTTGTCATAATTGTTGTTTTTATCTTCTGGGGCGTTGGCGGCCAGGACAGCGGCGCCCGTAACGCCGTGGCCACCGTCAACGGCAAACCTATCACCCTGCAGGAGTTCGACCAGGCCTTTCAGCGCACCGTGGATAATTTCCGCAACCAGTTCGGCGGGAACCTGCCCAAGGATTTTATTGAAGCATTCAACCTCAAAAAACAGGTGGTTAACGAGCTGATTCAGCAGACGCTGCTGCAGCAGGGCGGCAAAGAGATGGGCATCTATGTCAGCAGCAATGAAATCCAGAACGCCATTAAAGAGATGACCGTTTTCCAGAACAACGGCGTTTTTGACGTGACCCGCTACCGGGAGGTGCTGAAGGGCTCCAATCTGACCCCGACCAAGTTTGAAGCAGGTCTGCAAAGCGATCTGCTGTTGACCAAGGTCGGCTCAAGCCTCACTGAATTCGCCAGGGTCACGCCAACCGAGCTCGATGACCGCTTTGGCTTTGACAACAGTGAAACGAGGCTGGAATATGCGGTCTTCAAGCCGGAAAATTACACCGGCAAGGTCAGCGTAACCGATGAGCTGCTGGGCCAGTATTTTGAAAAAAATAAAGAAAAATACAAGACCCCGCCCCAGGTGAAGATCAAATACCTCTCCTTTCTGCTCAAGGACGAGATGAACAAGATCACGGTCCCGGCAGCGGAGGTCGAGCAGTACTACAGCAGCCATCAGGAAGAATTCGGCCAGCTGGAGAAACGGCGCGCCCGCCATATCCTGCTGAAAACCACGGAACAGGACAAACAGGCACGCCGGGCGGAAATGGAAAAAATCCTGACCCGGGCCAGGGCCGGCGAGGATTTCGGCGCCCTGGCCCGGCAGAATTCCGAAGACGGCTCCGCGGCCCAGGGCGGAGATCTCGGTTTCTTCGGCCGGGGCCAGATGGTGCAGTCCTTTGAGGATACGGTTTTCGGCCTGCAGAAAGGCGCGATCAGCGACATCATTGAGACCCAGTTCGGCTTTCACATCATCAAGCTTGAGGATATCCAGCCGGCCAGCATTCAACCACTGGCCAGCGTCAAAAGTTCCATTGAAAACAAATTGAAACAACAACAGGCCTTAAACAAAGCCTTTGAAAAGGCCAATGAGGCCTATGAAAAAATTATTTTTGCCGGCAGTCTGGCAAAATACGCGGAAAACTTCAAGGTAACGCTCGCGGAAACCGATTTTTTCCCGCAGACCGCCCCGCCTGCCGCCCTGGCCAGTGATCCTGCGGTCATTGAGGCGGCCTTCTCCCTGAAAAAAGGGGAACTCAGCTCCATTATCGACAGCCCGGCAGGCTATACCATCTTATTTGTTGCTGACCGGAAGGAACCGATCATCCCCGCCCTGGCCGAGGTGAAGGAGCAGGTGACCAAAGACTTTGTCTCCGCTGAGGCCACAGCGCTGAGCCGGAAGGACGCCGAAGAAACCCTGGCCGCCCTGCGCAAGGAAAAAGACGTTGATTTCCCGCAGAAAATGCAGGAAAAAGGGCTGGCTGTAGAGACTTCAGCCTACTTTTCCCGCACCATGCGAACCAGCAAGGATCTGCCGGCCGAGGTTATCACAGCGGGGCTCACCCTGCATGCCGGCTCCCCCTATCCGGATAAGGTCATTGCTGCGGGAAACGCCTTTTATATCTGCCGTTTCAAGGACAAGAAAGAGCCGGCGGACAGCGACGGCCAGGCGCGTATGGCCTATGAAGCGCGGCTGGCCATGGAAAAACAGCGGGAACTGATGGCTGCCTGGATCGATTATCTCACCAAAAGCGGCAAGATCACCATTAATGAGAAGTATCTGAACTGATGGCTAAACCGGTGTAAATAAATAACCTGGCCATCTGATGCCCAGAACGGCATAAGGAGTTCTGAAGTTATTTCGTAACGGCTCCTAACTGTCATCGTCCCGCTTACCCCATAAGGGGTCCTGGCCGAAACGGTCCATCCACCAGTCTTCGGGGTCCAGGGTGTCCTGCTGCATGACCAGGGGGAAGCGGTAATTCTGGCAATAACGGAGCAGCACCTGATAGGCTGCGGTGATCTCATGCATGGCCACCGCAGCCTGTTTACCTTCCCGGCTCTCCGCCAGGTCGGGATGATGTTTTTTCGACATCCGGCGGTAGGCCTTCTTGATGTCCGCCAGCGTGGCCTTTTCTTCAAGGCCGAGCAGAACCCTGGCCGCCGCTATCTTTTCCCAGTCTTTTCTGGTCATGCCTCAGACCCTTTTTTCTTCTTCCAGCTCTTTTCCTCGCCGCGCAGCAGCCGGATAATATTGCTGCGGTGTTTAATCCAGATGAGCAGACCGACAAAAACGGCCAGATAAAAGCAGGCGCCGCTGCCCTGCTGAAAAAAAACCACCACCGGCATCAGGCCCGCGGCAAGAAGTGAACCCAGGGAGACAAAACCCGACAGATAGACGGCGGCAAAAAAAGCGGCGGCGCAGATGAGCAGGGCCACCGGGGAGAGAAAGAGAAATATGCCTAAGGCAGTGGCCACGCCCTTGCCGCCCCGGAACCGGAGATAAAGGGGGAACAGGTGGCCGATGAAGGCCGCCGCCCCGCAGAGCATGACGATATGCTGGGCAAATCCCAGCATATCGGCCGCCACCATGGGCAGCAGACCTTTGCCAGCATCAAGCAGCAGGGTGACTGCCCCCACTTTTTTGCCCAGCAGCCGGCTGACATTGGTGGCGCCGATATTGCCGCTGCCGTCCTGGCGCACATCGATGCCGGCCAGTTTGCCGAGCAGCAGACCAAACGGGATGGAACCGACCAGATAGGAGATGATGATAATGAGATAATCCAAGGGTGTTTGTCTCGTGATGATTTTCAGTACCAGCAGGGGCAAACGGGTGTTGGCCGATCCTGCTGAAAAAATACCGCCAATAAATTAAGCGAGATTTCCCTATTACGCAATCCTCATTCGCTGTATATTTTATCAGGACATGGAAAAACAGGCGGCGGGACGCCCATTTCAGTCCCCCCGGCATGGGTTGCCGGTGACAAGCCGTGCCGTTCCCGCAACCCGTCCTTTATGGGAGGAATCATTGTGAATCCGGACTTCATGCATGAGGCCATCAGGCTTTCCCGGGAGAAATCCCTTCTGGGCGAAGGCGGCCCCTTCGGCGCGGTCATTGTGCGCAACGGCAAGATTATCGCCCGCGGCTGGAATCAGGTGCTGAAACAAAACGATCCCACCTGCCATGCCGAGATGGTCGCCATCCGCAAGGCCTGCCGCCGTTTAAAGGATTATAATCTTGCCGGCTGCGCGATCTACGTCAACTGTGAGCCCTGCCCCATGTGCCTTGCCGCCCTTTACTGGGCCGGCATCGACAAGATCTATTTCGCCGCCGGCAGAAAGGATGCCGCTGCACTGGGATTTGTCGATGACTTTCTCTATGAGGAACTCCTCCGCCAGCCGCAGGACAGGAAGATCCCCACGGAGCAAGGGATGCGCGATGATGCCCTGCTGGTCTTCAGGCAATGGGAAAAGCTGGCGAGCAAAATCATCTATTAGCTGCGTGCTTCTTCCCGCCCGGCGCTCTTCTCTTCCCGCCGTCTCAGCTGCACGCCATTGCCTGAAAACAGTTGCAACTCTTGCCGCGAAAATCAGGGCGGTGCTTGTTCCCTTGGAGGAAAACAGGAGGAACTGGAATGAGTCCCCATTTCGGTCTGATGGATGAAAACAAAATGAGCAAGGTCGAGGCGCAGCTGATGCGCTGCAAGCTGCATTGGCGCTGCGGGGTGAGACGGGTCCGGGGCGACAAGGCGGCCGCCGGGCTTACCACCCTCTATGACGCCCTGCTTTCCGCCATGCGCTGGTACATCCTCACCAATCTGCGCCAGGAACTCGGCGCCAATGCCGAGGAAAATCTCGAAAACGAACGCTTCGTCTTCTCGCTGCTCCGCAGGGCCGCCATCCTGGACAACTCTTTTGATCTGCAATTCATCCTTGATACCGTGGATCGCGCCCTTATGGAAGAGGATGTAAGCAGCGAGCAGGAAAGGGCCGTGATCCTGATGCAGCAGTTTCTCACCCGGCTTGGCGTACTGCCCTTTGATGAGGCGGAACTGCCCCCCGAGGAGCCGGCGGCCTCTTAAGCGTATAACTCCGAACTCCGTTCCCGTCTGCCCTGTTGCCGCCAACCCTGAACGCCCAGGCAGCCTCTTAATTATTTTTTATAAAAAAATTCACTCCTTGACCTAAGTCAAGGATGCTCCCTGCCGACTCTGCTAAGATCTTCTTAAAAGCAAAGCAGCCAATAAACACTATTCAACTTAGGAGGAATATCATGTTTTGTTAT
>QZKJ01000064.1 GCA_003605035.1 Desulfurivibrio sp. | reverse complement strand
CTGGCTGGATGGTGCAAAATTGACCTTGCGGTTCAGTTGACATGGCAATGATAAATGTTAGCGGCTGTGTCGGTTATAGCCCGCGCGAAAATCGGTGATAATGGCACTGGAAGAAAAAGAAAAAACCCGGCGGATTATCGGGGCGGCACTGCTTGTCCTCGGCACGCTCTGCACACTCTGGGGGGATAAGGTCGATAATTTCACTCTGCTGAAATTCGGCAAAACCACTGCCGTGGTCGGCATTGTCATTTATTTCCTGGGCAGAATCGGCAAGCTGTTGCGCACACGATAGCAGGGCAGGAGACAGAATTCAGGAGACAGAAGAAGGCAGGAGACAGGAGGCGGAATTCCCTTAACCATGACCGATTATACTGAAATGAAGTGCCCGAAATGCGGTCAACAGTTGAGATTCCCTGACAACATCGGCGGGATGCTCATGGCTTGCCCGACATGCGGGCAAAAGTTCTACACGGACTTCAGGCTGGCTGGCGCCGGACGAAGCGCACAACCCGGAACAGTGACTTCTGTTTTTGAGATGCCCTCTAGGATCATGGAATGGGTTGGCCGGCATTTTACTTTGAAATAAGGTAGTTTATGAAGTGCCATGGCACATGACTGAGCAGAGAAAACCGCGAATGGAAATCTTTATCCTTGACATTTATCCTTGGTGAGGTCGTGGACGAAGTCACGTCCTGAATGAAAAAATTATGATTGACGCAGCATACATCTAAAGAAAGCAAACCATCTCGCCTGTCAACCTTCCTGCTGCTCATTCGAAGTCAACATATCTCCGATACACCCCCTGAATTTGAAATAAAATACGGCAGTATGAGGTGGTCCTGCTGTCTGGGAGGCTTCAACTGGTATGAGCGAATTCCTGATCCACCCTGAAATGGTTAAAATTAGAGCCTCTTGCTCGGCCATCCTGGTGAAATCGTCCTCAACGCAGCACGGCCAGGCTTCCGGGTGATTTCACCACTCATCCTTGCCCAGAATATTTTTCTCTCGATCTCGCTGCGACGTTCATTTTGCGCGAGGCCCTAATATATGATATTCTTTTTTAGCAAATACCGTTCCAGCCTGAGTATTATGTAGAGTAAATTTATATAAAAAAAGGGAAAGACAGTGAAAAAAATTGAGTTGATTACTTTTAAGGGCTGTCAGACTGCGATTGATTTAGGCCGGCAGATGACGGAGCTGATTCAGACAGAAAATCTCGATGCAGAAATTGAGACAATTGTGGTGCCTTCACTTGAAAAAGCAGAAGAGATGGGCCTTCATGGCTCACCAACCATTCTGGTTGATGGTGAGGAATATCAAAAGCAGCCTTTTGCTCAGGCGGGTTTTTACTGAAGGTCTTACCTGACGGCGGATGGAGTCCGCCCTTATCCCCATGCTGAAGAAATTATTGCCCTTTTGGGTGGCAAGCCGAAACATTTTGCCGCTATGCAGGTGCATGATGACATCCATTATCCGACCCTGTTGACCGGGGAATGGTGACCGTTTTCACTGACCGCCACAAGTTTCTGGGGCGAAATTGCGGAAGAAGTCGGCGTTGATCTGGTAATTGTTTCGGTTGAGAGCGATGAAGGCGCCAGGTTAAAGGCAGCGATCCATGCCACCGGGGTCCCATGTCTTATCGCTGCACCGGATGTCACCGTTTACGGTGTTCAGCAAAACAGGCAGGAGGCTATGAAGCTTTTGCAATCTCTGGCCAAATAATGGCTGATACGATACAAACGACAGCAAAATCAGCATCACGCCAGGACCGTATCGCTCATCTGGTCCAGATGCTCAATTACTATAGCAATACCTTTGCGCGTATTCCCCTGACTACCCTCAGTGATGTCGGGAAAACGGCGGTGATGTTGATATCTTCAATCCTGGGATACAAAAAAGTCGCCATATTTTGGGCAAATGATGGTGGCCAGCCTGAGTTGCTGGCCTGCATAGGCGGTATGGCGGCTGGCGATATGGGTTGGACCGCGCAAAATTTTTCTATTGAGCAGCTGTGGAACCAAATTCGCAGCCCGCAATGCCTTGACATGGCGGCTCCTGATCAACAGATGAATGCTGCCGCGGCGATGGTTGACCGGGAAAATATCCTGCTCGCCGTCCCGATAGTAGGGACTTCGGAGCCTGGTGAAAAAAGGGCGGGGATCATCGTAGCCGCTCAACCCCCTGACGATTTTGCTGCGGATGCGGATCTGACGATACTGGAAATCATCACCGGCTTGATCTCCGCTGCTATTGCCAATTGTCTCTCCCATATGTCATTGAAGAGCGCCAACAGGAAATTAAAAGAGCGGGAGAATGATCTGAAGAATGCCCTGTTACGCCTGGCGGACGCCCACAAAAGAATGCTGACAATCCTTGATAGCACTGAGAATTTTGTCTATGTTGTCGATATCGAAACCTATGAGGTTTTATATGTCAACAGATCCTGTCAGGAGCTTTATGGCGCTGTGACCCGTTCAACCTGCTGGCAGGTTCTGCAAAAGGGGATGAGCGGCCCCTGCGATTTCTGCCCTAATGAAAAGCTTATCCATGATGAGGCTCTGGCCGGCAAAACATACGTATGGGAGCACTTTGACGCGTTTAACGACCGTTGGTATTTAAAACATGATCGCCTTCTGCAGTGGGTGGATGGCTCCCTGGCCAAGATCCAGATTGCCATAGATATCACCGAACAGAAACGGCTTGAAGATAAGCTTGCCCAGGCGCATAAGATGGAAGCCATCGGCACCCTTGCCGGTGGTATCGCCCATGATTTCAACAACATTCTCTCGGCCATCATCGGCTTCACTGAACTTGCAAAAGTTGAGCTGGAAGAGGGCAGCAGCGCTTCCGCCAATCTTGCCAAGGTGCTGCAGGCATCACACAGGGCCGCGGGACTTGTCAGGCAGATACTGACCTTCAGCCGCAAAGGCGCTCATAGCCGCAGGGCTCTGCAGCCATATCTGCTAGTCAAGGATTCTCTTGATCTCATAAGGGCATCCTTGCCGACCACCATAGAAATAGTAGAGAGTATAAATCCTGAAAGCGGCACTATCTGGGCCGATCCGACCCAGATTCATCAAATTATTATCAACCTCTGCACCAATGCCCTGCATGCCATGGAGGAAGAAACCGGTACCTTAAAAGTGACATTGGCACGCCGAGAACTCACTGCTGAGGATGTGTCGGGCCATCCAGGAGTTTTACCCGGTCCCTTTATTGGACTTTCCGTGAGTGATACCGGTTGCGGTATGGATCAACAAACACAACGACGGATCTTTGAACCTTACTTTACCACCAAAGAAACAGGGAAAGGGACCGGTCTTGGTCTGTCCGTGGTGCTTGGCATCGTTCAGGACTACGAAGGCATGATCACCGTTGAGAGCGAACGTGGCAAAGGCACGACCTTTCATGTCTACTTTCCGGCGATCATTGCAGATGTCAAAACGCCTGTTGAAGCTGAAGATGTAAAATCTTTGCCCGGCGGAACGGAGAGGATTCTGATCGTTGATGATGAAATAATAATTGTTGCTCTCCATGAGGCTGTACTTTCCAGCCTCGGTTACGCTGTTACGGCCAGGACCGGCAGCCAGGAGGCGCTCGCAGCATTTAAGGCTGATCCCCGGAGTTTTGATCTGCTCTTGACCGATCAGGCAATGCCCGCTTTGTCCGGGGCGAAACTTGCTGAAGAGGTGCTGCGTATCCGTCCTGATCTGCCTGTTATTCTTTGCACCGGCTACAGTTCAACAATCTCGGAAGAAAAGGCGATGGAGATTGGCATAAAAAAATATCTCAGAAAGCCTGTGGACAGTAAAAGTCTGGCAAGAATAGTACGAAGTATGTTGGATGGGAAATAGCTGGTGCCGTGCAACAACCACTGATCAAACAGACCGGCGTTATTGAAGAGACCCTGCGGGGGATTGTGGATCGGGTCACCTTCCACAATGCCGACAACGGCTTTTCCATCCTGCGGGTCTTCCCCTTTGATGCTCCCCAGCAGCTGGAAACCGTGGTCGTCCACCAGACCAAGGTGTTTGCCGGCGCCACCATGGAGTTTGCCGGGGCCTGGACCATGCACCCGCAGTATGGCCGGCAGTTTCAGGCGACCAGAGCCGTGGAAAAGAAACCGGCCACCTCGGCCGCCCTGGAAAAGTATCTGGGCTCGGGGCTGATCAAAGGGGTCGGCCCGAAGACCGCCCGCCGCATTGTCCGCCATTTCGGCAAGCAGACCCTGGATGTTTTTGAGGGGGAAATCCACCGGCTTACCGAGGTCCCCGGCATTGCCACGAAGAAGCTGGAAATGATCAGCGCTGCCTGGGCCGAGCATCGGGCCATCCGGGAGGTGATGATGTTTCTGCAGACCCATGGCATCAGCACCCTTTTTGCGGTGCGCATCTACAAGCAGTACGGCGACAAGGCCATCGCCTATGTGACGGAAGACCCCTACCGGCTTGCCAATGATTTCTACGGGATAGGGTTTTTCTCCGCGGACAGGGTTGCCTTGAGCATCGGCCTGGCGACTGACAGCCCCGAGAGGATCATGGCGGGCATCAAACATGTGCTGGCGGCCAGCAGGGATTTCGGCCACTGCTATCTGACCCGGTCGCAGATTGAAGCCCAGGTGAAGGAGCTTCTGCAACTGGATCTCGGCGACCGACTGGCCGGTTTGCTTGACCGGATGGAGCAGGAGGGGCAGCTGATGGTCCGCCGGCTCACCTCGCCTGACGGGGTGACGGAGGCATGCTATTACGCCAGGTCTCTCTATTACGATGAGCTCTATGTGGCCGGGCGGGTGGCGGGCTTTGGCCCGCCTCCCCGGGTTGACCAGGACAGGGTGGACAAATGGGTCAGCCGTTACTGCGCGGCAAACAATATCGCCTTAAGCGATGAGCAGGCCGCCGCCGTGAAGAATATCGCCTGTGAAAAGTTCTCCATTCTCACCGGCGGCCCCGGCTGCGGCAAGACCACCACCACCCTGGTGCTGGTGAAACTGCTGGAGGCGATGCAGCTCAAGGTGCTGCTTGCCGCGCCCACCGGCCGGGCGGCCCAGCGCATGTCCGAGGTCATCGGCCGGGAGGCGAAAACCATTCATCGTCTGCTGGAGTGGCAGCTCGGCAGGTTCAAGAAAAACGAAGAAGATCCACTGACGGTGGACTTTCTCATCGTTGACGAATGCTCCATGCTGGACATCAATCTGACCGCCTCGCTGCTCAAGGCCTTGCCTGAGCACAGCCAGGCGCTCTTTATCGGCGATGCGGATCAGCTGCCCTCGGTGGGGGCCGGCAACGTGCTGAAAGACCTGATTGCCTCGGGCAGGGTGCCCTGTTTCCGGCTGACCAGAATCTTCCGGCAGGCCCGGGAATCGCTCATCATCCAATATGCCCACCAGATCAACCGCGGGGAAATGCCCTACATCGATTCGCCCTTCAAAAACCCCGAACTGTGGCGGAACAAAGTTGATTGCCTGTTTCTTGATTCCGAGGAGGCCACCAGGGAACAGCTCTCCTTTGTGGGCAGGGTGAAGAGGTTTCATGACCACAGGACAGCCGAGCCCGGCGCTGATCCGGGCCATGCCGCCAATCTCTATGAATTCCGCACCAGTGAGCCGCTGATCCCCTATGAGACCGAATTCGTCATTCCCAGGAAATTTCAGCATGTCAACCTGGAAGAGGTCTGTCAGGCCCAGACCAGGGTCGAGGAACTGCTCGCGGTGTTGCACCAGGTGCATCCCTGGTCGTCGCTGCACTATGGCCTGGCCGCTTCGGATATTGTCAGAAAGCTTTACCTGGAATGGATCCCGAAATATTTCGGCGGAAATTGTGAAATCCAGATCCTGTCGCCCATGACCAGGGGCAGTCTCGGCACGGTCAGTCTCAATGCCATGATTCAGGAAGCGGCCAATCCGCCTGCGGCAGGCAAGAGTCAGCTGCAGGTCGGCGAAAGGATTTTCCGGGTCGGCGACCGGGTTATTCATCGCAGAAATAATTACGACCTGGGGGTTTTTAACGGCGATATCGGCACCATCAGGGCAATTGACAATGAAGAACTGACCTGCGTGATTTCCTTTTTTCCCGACAACAGGGAGGTTCTGTACCAGAAGGAGCATATCGTCGAGCTCGACCTGGCCTATGCCATCACCATCCATAAGTCGCAGGGCAGTGAATTTGCCGCGGTCATTATTCCGGTCCTCTCCCAGCATTTCAAAATGCTCTTCAGGAATCTGATCTACACCGGTCTGACCAGGGCCAGGAAGCTGGCGGTGTTTGTCGGCACGCGCAAGGCCCTGGCCATGGCGGTGCGCAATCAGGATACCAGTCAGCGGCAGACGGCGCTCCGGGAATTGATTGTCGCCGGAGCCATATAAACATGGGGATGCCGGATCAGGTCCGGCATGACGGATTGCCTGTTTTCTTCATTGCTGTTCGTTTCCTGGGCCGGGCCTAATGCCCGATTATCTTGCCCCAGATGCCCCGTTCCCTTTTGCGGGCGATTTTTTCCATCACCTGGTATTCAAGCGGGGCATCCGGCAGGGCAACGGCCCAGCCCTGCTGGAGCATCCAGGCGCTGAGATCCTCACCCTTCAACCTGCACAGCGCGACAATGCTGCCATCCTCCCGGTCCCATTTTTTCTCACAGTCGACAAAAAAGGAGCCGATCTTGAAATCAAGGGCCAGGGTCGCCCTGGGGCCGCAGACAATGGGGCTCTCAAAGGTGCGGCAGGTGTGGTCTGTTGACGGGATGTAGATGCCGTACAGCCAGATTTTTTTTCTGCTTACCTCCAGCGAGCCGTCTTCATTAACAAAGGCGTAACTGGTCAGATCCCTTGCCTGCAGCGGCGGGAGGCAGGTCAGAAAAAGAATCAGCACTGCTGCTGCGCGCAAAAAATATGTCATAGGTCTTGCTCCCATATTTGCCAGTGGCTTGCTGGTACGCTCGTTTAATTAAGATAAGGAGTCGCCTTGAACGGATCAATATGCGATGTAAACTTCCCTGATGCCGGGAGGAATGCCGTAATGATCATGCCAGGGGCGGTCGCTTAGCGCAAACGCAAATGGATCCTTTTCCAGCCGGAGGATGAGTTGTGGCGGAACAGCACTGTCGGGGATTGTTCAAGCGTGGCCGTCAGCCCGGTGGGGACAAAGTTGTTGCATCGGGTGGTCTAGTCGCATCGGCAATATTCCTGGCCTTCTCCCACCAGAACAGGCGACCCGTTGGCGTTGTATTTAATGAGCAGGTCCACGGGTTCCATGGCACCGTTTCCCTCTGCCATGAAAAGCTGACCACGCACCACTTCCCACCGGCCGTCCGCCCCGGAATCCGCCTGGCTGCCATAAAACGAACCGTCCGGCCGTCTGTTGCCGTATTCATCCATGGTCTGTCCGGTGTAACTTCCTTCGCTCCGACTGCCCAGGGAATAGGTGCCGTCGGCAAAGAAGCGGACCCGGCTTGTAGATGTGCCGCTGTATTGACTCCCCCCTTTAAAGGAAAAGCTGCACCAGGCGGAAGAGAGCAGAAGCTGCTGGAGATTATTGTCTGAGCTCCCGCCTGCTCCGGTCAGGCCCGCCTCACGCTGGACCGCGGTTGCCTGCCCGGGTTGCGGTTGCAGCGGCGCTGTTTCCGTTGCTTGCTTGAGCTGATGGTTGGCCAGATAATTCATCTTGCCGTCCGGAGCGCTCAAGTCAATATCAAGGCGCTCGCTTTGCTCTTTTATGAGCACGCCCCATTTGATGTGGCGCACCTGGAGAATGTAGAGGCCGGGCGGCAAACCGGAAAAGGTGTATTTGCCGAAAAAGTTGGTTCCCGTAGTGGCCAGCGGTTTTTCGGTTTGGCCGTCAAGGAGGAAGACCGCCTCATTGGGGGCGGGGATTTGCGATGATTCACCGATAAAACCGGTAATGGCATAGCCGGTTTCCGGGCTGCCGGGGGGAACAGTTGGAAGGCATGCCGCGACAAGAGGCGTAACGAAGAGCAGTAAATATATCCAGGCCGGCAGCCGGAAAGGACTTTGCATAAATATTCCCCCTCTGTTGTGCTGTAAATGGTGGTGGCTCGGCAGCGGTCACCCCTGTCATCCCTCATTGGTCGCCGGTGTCTAAAACCGGTTGATGACGTTCAGCATGACGCCATAGGAATCAACGTCCTCCAGCTCATAAATGGAACGGACCCCCAGGTTGATTTCAAAGGTGTCGGTCGGCAGGTAGGCGGCGCTGAGACCGACCATGGTCTGGGTGTCGCGGTCGTTGTCGATGTCGCTGCTGATGAAATGCGAGCGGAGCACCTGCAGATTGAAGGCCAGATTGTCATGCACGGCAATGCCATAGTTGAAGCCGTAACTGGCGGTATGTACCGGGTCCAGATCATTGATATAATCGATTGCCTCTTCGACAAAGACATTGTCGCTGTCGTTCAAACCGCTGGGCAGATGTGTCTTGGTGATCCTGTACTCCACGCCGCCGCTGAGATTTCCCGGACCCAGGGGCTTCTGGAAACTGGTGAACAGGCCGCCCCCGTAAAGCAGATTGCCGGAATCCTCAATGGAATCGGATTTCATATAGAATACCGCGCCGGTCAGGGCGCCGCCGAGGAAGAGGGAGAGATCATCGCGTTCCCACACCTTTTTTTTCAGATAGGGTTCAAGCGCCACAAAATGGGATTTCGTCTCAAGAACATCGTCCATGTCGGTGTACCGGTACGGCAGGACAAATCCCATCTCCAGGCCGCTTTCCGCTTCATGGCTGTAACTGATCACCGCGGAATAGGCGTCGCCGGAATCGTCGTTCACCTCCAGGTTGACGTACTCCACGGCCCCGGCGAACTCATTGTTGGTGATGATATCCCCGGTTTTTTTGAGCTGGGCTTTCTGGAACAGCCGCTGCCCGCCGGTCTGCGTAATCATGCTCAGGTCGGTGATGCCCTGGCTGACCCCGCCGGGGAACAGGATCTGATAGATCTCGTCCGCGTGTTCCTCGGCCCATCTTTCCAGGTCAGCCCGGGTCAGCACCGGATACGAAGAGGTGGCCGAGGACAGGGCGAGGGCGCCGCTCCGGTCGTAGAACTGCACCGGGTCGGCAAGCACCTCGTCCACATCCAGATCACCATCCTGATCGGCATCGGTCCAGGAGGTGGTCACCTGGGCGCCGTTATAGGGGAGATCCAGGGAGCTTGATGTGCCGGTGGTGCTGACATTGATGCGGATGATATCAAAAAAGTCTTCGGCCGCGGCACTTTCCGGCAGCCACAGGACAACACTCAGCATGGCGTACTTGGCAATCTGTTTTTTCATCTCTCATCCTCATTTATGAATATTTTAACTGCAATGCTTGGCTGGTCAAACCGGCCGGAGATTGGCCGCCCAAGCCTAATCCCGGCCGCTGGTAATCAGTTTCAACACGGCCTCGCCGATGGCGGCCTGACTTGCCTCGCTCCAGTCACGACCGTACTTCACGCTGGAAGCCGGGACGTATTCCAGTGTTTCCGTATCCACCATGCGGAGCTGGATGCCCACCCGTATTCGCGGGGTGGTGACGGCTTTGAGTCCTGCCACTGATTCCTCGGTCCCCTCGGAGTAATCAAACACCTCCCCGTAAATAATTTTTTTCGCCCCCAGGATCTTGCCGATCCGCAGGGCATGCTGTTCATCCATCAAGCCCGAGGCGCTCATCATGATCCTGTTCAATGATTCATTGATCACCGCCTCATTTGCCTCCACCAGGCGATATCGTCTGGTCTGGTAGATGGTGTCCGCCAGCACATTATCCAGGCCCAGACCCACCGATTTTTCCAGCAGGTGCGGATAACGCTGGGCCGCTTTTTCCGAGAGCCCCATGGGAAACACGGCGATGGGAATTTTTTCCCCCTCATAAGGCGGAAAAACAACTGCTTCGGTCTTATGTTGCGGGATGGTCTGGCCTGCCTCGATATCCAGGGTTTTCTGGGCACAGGCGGAGAGCAGCAGCAGGGATAACAACAGAGACAGGAGAAGCGGAGAATCAGCTTTCCCTTGCAGCAAGCCGTTTTTGGTCATTGGCGCAGCTCCTCCACAGCATTTTTGATCGCCTTTTCGGCAGCCCTGCCGACAGCGGTTTCATCCAGTTGTAATGTGTCATCCCGGATGGTAAACATGATGGTCTTGGCCTTGGTCGCCGAGCGGCCCTCGCCGGTGACGCGGATTTCCTCCTCCCCGACTTTTTTCAACGTTACTTCGACGGCGATTATCACCACTGTTTGCGCCGAGGAGAAAGGACCCACTGATGTGCGGCTACGCTCGCTGGCAACTTTCTTTACCGTGGCATAGGCCGTAACGTCGCCGGCGAATTTATTGGCCAGGGCGTCGGTTTCCGCCGCGGTGTACTCCCTGGCCTCCGCTCGCCAGTACGCTTTGATTAATCTGTTTATTTCATTGATAATTTCCGGATTGGTCTCAATGGGGACATACAGGCCGGTATTGTAGAGTTCCTGCAGAAGCAGCTGGGCAAGGCCATAGCCGATCAATTGGTCATGCCATTCCGGCCGGTTCACTTCATTGCGGACCCCGAGCACCACGAGGCGTCCCCCAGGAAGACGGGCGGATGCCGCGGCCGGCAACAGGAGAAAAAATGCCCCCAGCAGCAGCCATGCCGTCATCTTCCATGTATACCGGCCCTGCCAGGCTGTTTGCATTGCCGCTGCACCTCTGCCGCACAAAAACGTGCCCAGAAAATTCTCACCTTCCCGGCTGCATGGCCGGGAGTCCGGAACAGAATCGACAGCCCCGCGGCAAATCTCCGGAGCAGTCAGGACGGTCCGGGAAAACCCTTAAAAAATCAGTTAGTTGTTTTCTGGAAATTTGTCAACCCGAAATTGTCTGAAGGGAGGTGCGGAGGCGGCCGTCACCGGGCTGGCGGGTGCTTCTCTGAACAGATCAACAAGTTTACCCGCCATTGACCATTATGGCATACAGGGCCAGCACCAGCAGGGAAAAGAGGGTGACCGGCACCCCGGTGCGGGCGTGTTCCCGGAAGGTGATGTAGACGCCCTGTTTTCGCGCCTGTTCGATGACAATGAGATTGGCAATGCTGCCGATGACGAGCAGGTTGCCGGCAAAGGTGCTGGACAGGGCCAGCACGTACCACTGCTGGGGCACGCCGGGGTCGAGAAAATGGATGAGCAGCATGACCGCCGGCACGTTGCTGACCAGGTTGCTCATGATGGTGGAGACCGTTGCCAGGGTGGCCGGGCTGGTCAGCGTAAAACCTCTGCTGTTGATGAGCCCGATGATCCGGCCCGGGACATCCTCAACGGCAAGGCCCTGCACCACGATGAACAGGGCGCAGAACAGGGTGATGAGATGCCAGTCCACCAGTTCCAGCATCTGCCGGGAGCGCATTTTCCTGCTGCAGAGCAGAAAGCCCGCCACGGCGATGGCCGAGAGTTCCCGGGGGATTGACGTAAAAAAGAGAACAAGCAGCACGGCGGTGGCCAGGAGTCCTTTGCCGGTCTGCCACAGGTTGAACACCGGCCAGTCAGGTGGCGGGGTTGCGGGCCGGGGGCCTGCGGCGGTGGCAAACCGGTTGCGGTACAGCGCGCAGATGATCAGATAGGCGCCGGCCAGGGCGAGCAGCGATGGCGGGGCGCACCAGAAGAGGAAGCGGTCAAAGGGCAGGCGGCCGAGCTGACCGATCAGCATGTTCTGGGGATTGCCGATGATGGTGGCGGCCGAGCCGATATTGCTGGCCGTGGCAAGTCCCAGCAGAAAGGGCAGGGGGTTGATCCCAGCCCGGATCAGCGCCATGGTCAGCACCGGGGTGAAGGCCAGGCAGATGATGTCATTGGCCAGCAGGGCGGAAAGCAGGGCGGCCAGCAGCATGCTGATCAGCAGAAAGCGGCGCGGCCGGTCCAGCAGGGCGGTACTTTTGCCGGCGACCCAGGTGTAGAAGCCGCCCAGCCGGAGCTGGGCCGAGAGGATCATCAGGGCGTAAAGCAGGACGATGGTCGGCAGGTCGATGGCCGCCAGGGCGGAGTCGAGGGGCACCGCGCCGCTGATGATCATGCCGATGGCCCCGAGCAGGGCGATGCCGGTCCGGTCAAGGGTCAGGCCGGGGATGCGGCCCAGGGCGACCCCCAGGTAGGTGGCCAGGAAGATGATGACAGTGGCTGACGGCATGAATTTTCTTGGCGGGGAAGCTAGAGCCAGTCGGTCAGCAGCACGCCGAAGCCGATGCGGTTGACCGAGTGGTTGTAGTCGATGAGTGATTCGCCGTAGCCGTTGAAATACTGCAGATAGCCCTTCAGGGGCATTTCGTCTCCCAGGGGAAAGCTCCAGCCGAGTTCGACTGCGCCGCGGTTGTTGCTGCTGCGCAGATTATTGCGGAGCATGATGCTCAGGGTGTGGCCGTATTTCGACCAGGCGCCGGTCAGCTCGCCATAGCCCATGTAGGAGGAGATGTCCGGATTGTCGTCTCCCCCGGGATCACCCAGGTAGGATTTGCTTTCCTCGGGCAGCCGGTACCAGGGTTTGATGCTCAGGGCGAAATCGCCCCGCTGGAAGATGAAGTCCAGATAGAGGCGGTTCCAGCTGCGGGAGCGGTCGCCGCCCCGGCCGTTTGACTGGTGGGAGACGCCGGCCAGGATGTAAGGGTTGTTGAACCCGAAGATATCCCGGTTGCTGCGCAGGGAAAGAAAGATTTCCGGCTCATGGTTGGTCTCGCGGAAGGGGCTGGAGATGTCGTCGTTGTAGGCCTGCCAGAGTGATTTCATGCTGTAGGCCCCGTACAGGTTGCCGTTGCCCTTGCCGAACAGGTTCCTGGCCAGGGGCACCTTGAAGCTCAGCTGGAACTTCACCTCTGCGTGGTCAAGCTCGCTGTCTTCAAGCTCCAGGCCCTCGCCGCTCAGGTTGTCGTTGTAGCTGGCCAGCAGGAGATAATTGGGTTTGTGCGGAATGATGCTGAATAGTTTCCCCTGATTCTGGGACTCATAGGTGACCCGGCGGGTCACTGCCGGCAGTTCCTCCTGTTGCCGTTCCGCTACAGGAGTCTCTTGCTCAGGGAGGGCTGCCGCGGCTTCCGGCAGCTGATAACTGCTGCAGGCCTGCTTCACCTGGCTTGCGGTCATGGAGTCGGCCGCGCTTTTCAGGGTTTCAGCCAGGCATTCCTCGTAGCTGGCGAAATCTCCGGCCGGATCGGCGGCGGCAGGGGCGGTCATTGCTGCCAGCAGGGCGGCGGAGGTGAGGGCGAGGATTTTTTTCATGGCGTGTTCCCGCGGGCGGATGCGCTTTTCATTTGCTGTGCAGCATCAGGACCTTGGTGATCGCTGCCGGCGGCATCTTGGCCTGGCGGATCGCCGCTGCCCTGAATAATCCGCAGGTTGAGCGGCTTGCTGGTGTCAAGATGGAGATCCCGCTGGGGAAAGGGGATGCCGATGCCGTTTTCGCGGAGATGTTTTTCAATGAGAAAGCGCACATCGCTCTCGATGATGAATTTTCCCATGCGGGTGTCGCCGAGCCGTATCCAGTAATAGACGTCAAAGATCAGGGCATTGTCGCCGAAATCAGTGAAGATGACGATCGGTTCCGGATTTTTCAGAATTTCCCCATGTTCGGCAGCGGCCTGGTTAAGCAGCCTGGCCACCTGCCGCACCTCTGATCCATAGGCCACCCCGACCCGGACCTGGCAGCGGATCACCTGGTCCGACAGGGTCCAGTTGACGATGTTTTTTTCCAGCAGGCTGCTGTTTGGCACCAGGATGTGTACATTGCTCGGCGTGCGTATCTTGGTGCAGCGGATGCCGATCTCCTCGATGGCGCCGACCGTGCTTTCAAATTCAATGGTGTCGCCGATTTTCACGGGCCGCTCCAGCATGAGAATAAAGCCGCTGATGAAATTATTCAGCAGATTCTGGGTGCCGAAACCGACGCCGATGGCAAAGGCGCCGCCGAAAAAGGTCAGTGCGGTGAGCGGGATGTTGACCGTATGCAGGGCGAAGAGAACGACCAGGACCAGCATCAGGATATAGAGGATGCGGTCAAAGATGGCCCGGTCGCTTTCGTTCAGCTTGGTTTGCCGCAGGATGCGGTCGGTGGTGAAATGGGAGATGTATTTGGCGAGCAGCAGGCCGACTGCGAGGATCAGCAGGGCGACAATGACCTTCTTCACGGTAACCGATTGCTCATCAATGACCCACACTTCATAATCGAGGGTGTGAAGGAATTTGCCGGCCACCTTGCTCAGGATGTCGATCACCTTGATGCTTTGCTGCCTTTCCTGAATTTCCGCGAGGAAGCGGTTTTCGAAACGGGCCATGGTCTGCAGCCGGGAGAGATGTTCAACCGTACGTTCCAGCAGCTTGTTCAGCGCCTCCAGCATGGTGCGCTGGTTTCTGGCGATAACGGGATCGACCCCGGGCAGGGCAAGCTGCATCTTCACCGAGACGATCTGCGGCTGCAGGCTGTTCTGGGAGTTCTGCGCCATGGTGATGAGCCTGTTGATGTTTTCAATGGACTCGGAGGTTTCCTTCTCCCACTGATCGAATTCCTCGTAATTCACCTCGCCCTTGATCATGGCATAGCGCCGTTGCCAGGCCTGCTCGCTGCGGGTGATGAGGCGCAGGGAATTTTCGGTCTGCTCCAGGATCTGCTGATAGGTGTCGCGCCAGGACTGACGGGCGTCCAGCCAGGATTTGCTTCTTTCTTTCTTGAGTTCGTCAGCAATGCCCGTGTCACTGTATTCCTGCTGGGCCTTGAGCCAGGCATCCTCCACTTCCTGCTGCTCCGCGGCCAGGGAGGCAATGTACGTCTTGAGTTTCTGTCTCAGGCCGTCATGCAGTTTCAGCCTTTCCTGCAGATCCTGTTCGTCAAAGGCGAGACGGGATCTGACCCAGTCAACCTGCTGCCGGGTGATGTTTTTCTGCTGTTGAGCAATCTGCAGTTCAATTTTACTGTTTTCCGCAATTAAACGATTGAGGTCCAAAGTTGCTTCCGCCAGCTCATTTTCCAGTCTGGCAATGGTGATTTTCATGTTCTGCTCAGGCGAATCACCAGTTGCTTCCTGCTCGACTTTTTCCAGCAGTTGCCGCAGGCGCTGGGAGGCTGCGCTCACATTGACATGGGCGTGTTCAAGATTTTTCTTGTCGTTCTGCTGGGCGGCGGATGCCGCATCCTCCCTTTGCCGCATCTTGTCAAGCTGATCAAGATACAGGTCATAGGTGGTGAGGGAATAGGGCGGCAGCTGGGAAACCACGACGCCCTGATTGGACTCGATCTGGGCGTTCAGGTTCTTCTGCTCCTGAGCCAGGGAAGACTGTTTGGCCAGGGCGGTGAGCTGCCGCTGGTAGGTGGCCTCGATTTCCTGTAGAAGGGCGATTTTTTCCTGAAACTTTTCCACCGGGATATTGAGCTTCCGGGAGAGGTTTTCTGGCTTTTCCGTCCTGCTCTCCTCCAGCAGCTTCTGGATATTTTTCAGCTTTTCTTCGCTGTTCCGGGGGGATAAGGCAGCGACGCTTTCCGCGGTTTTTTCCGGGTCAGCGGGGTCAGCGGCCCGGGCCGGTTGACCAGATAAACCGTTGGCAAAGAGCAACAGTCCAGCAAGCAGGACAGTGAATACAGCTTTTTTCAGCATGGCAACTCGAGCGGGCAGGCGATGGCCCTTTGTCTGATTTGATGGCATGGTGTTAATGGCGGCAATGTTTTGGCAGCAGTGACTGGGTTGTTTTCTTGAGCCCTTTCTCTAAGCCGTTGTAAAAAAATAACATGGCTATGTTATTTTCGTAACGGCTCCTGAATACGATTATGAAACGTGATTATGGTGAAAATGGTTTGGGGATAAAGCAAAATTGGTGCCGTCTTCTTTTTTGCTCAACTTTCGTAGTTGGCATAACAAATTGAAATTCTGAATTATATTACAATATCGCCGCTCGTCATTCCGGCGGGCGGGAAGCGGGCTTTATCATCCCCCCAGGCGATTTCCCGCATTTTGCCCATGGGACGGAAAATCGGCGCCTATCTTACCATGTTCACGGCAACCATGATATGGCAAAAAAACGGCTGTTTGGTATGCGGCAAACAAAGATGACCTATATCGGCGCGGACGGGTTGCAATATTTGCTCAATATGCTATTGGTAATATGCAGTTGCTGAACATGTCCGGGGACGGGGAGAAAATGACAGTATGGCAGTCATGCACCATATGCAGCCGGAGGCCGGGGGAGGGGATGATGAAAATGATCCGCTGCCGGACCTTTTTCTGGCGGTTTGCCGAAGTCCGCGCATCCTCTTCAGAGAAGCGCGGATCTCTTCCCGCCCCATCTAAAAAGAAATTTCAACTGAATGCGGAAAAATGTCCGGAAGATATCGTATCCTGTTGTTTTGTTTGTTGTTTGCCCTTATGCCGGTCGCCAGCGCCGCCAGAATGGTCAGCGTTGCCGGTGGTGAGGTGCATCTGCGCTCAGGCCCTTCCGATCAGAATGAGGTCAAATGGGTGCTGAGCAAGGGCTTTCCCCTGCAGGTGATCAAGTCCCAGGGGGATTGGCTCAAGGTCCGGGATTTTGAAAATGATGAGGGCTGGATTTACGCCCCGCTGACCAGTTCCACCCCGCATATGATTGTGAAGGCACAACTGGCCAATATCCGCAGCGGGCCGGGGAAGAAATACAAGTTGACGGGCCAGGCCCGGCACGGCGTGGTTTTCCGTACCCTTGAACGTACCAGGTATTGGGTCAAGGTGCAGCACGAAAGCGGCAAAACGGGCTGGGTGGCCCGCAAGCTGCTCTGGGGATGGTAGAGGAAAGTCCGCGGCTCCTGTAAACCTCTGATCAACGCCAGGCCGGTGATGCCCCGGCCCGGCTGGCCTGATCCGGGCAAGACCTGTTTAATAAGCCCCCCTTCAGCCTCTAAAAATTAGGGCCGACCCACGGCCCGGCACAGTTGATGTTCACCCCGCCATGATAGTGGCAGTTGAAACAGCCCTGTGCCCCGGCATGACTGTTGGTATGGCAGCTGAAACAGAGATCGCTCTCGCAGAAATTATCGACGCTCGGTCCGCAGCCGTCCACTTTGTTGTTGTTGATCTCCTTGCGGAGAAGATAGGTGGAAGGTCTGTTGGCGCCGCTGTGCAGGACGCTGGCGTGCGGGTCATGGCAGTCCAGGCAGGAAAGGACGTAGTTGCTCTTGACCGGCGCGGCATTGTACGGGGCGATAATCGTCCCGGTGCAGCCGCTTCCCGCCCCGCCGACATCGAACAGCCTCGCCCTCTGCCCATGCATGTCCCCCCCGGCGCTCCAGTCAATGGCCGTGAGATGCCCGGCGGACGTATTCGGATTCATGGAAGCCAGCCCCACCGTCGTCACCGGCACCTCGAATTGATGGCAGTCAAGGCAGAAGGCATTGTAGTCCGTGGTCAGCGAGCCGTCATGCAGCGCCACCCCGCCCGGTTCGTAGGTGGTGGTGGAGTTGTAATAATAGGGCGGCCGGTATGAGGTATAGTTGCTCATCCGTTCATCGGCCTCATCCCCCCACAGCTCGCCATGGTCAGTGGGCCTGGAGATGGTGGTATAGGTCGGGTCCGCCGGGTGGTCCTTGTGGTTTTTCAGCAGATGGGGGTTGTGGCAGGCCACGCAGGGGTTGGAAACAGGCGTGAAAAAGGAGAATTTATCCTGGGCAAAGTTCTGGATATCGTAGAGGTTGTGGTACGAATCCAGATTGAAGGCGCCCAGGATATCCGTCACGGCGTTGGTGGTATAACCGCCAAAGGTGACGTGGAACTGATAATTGGTGATGCCGCCGCCGCTCTGCACTCCGCCGGCCGCGATATGGCAGTAAAAACAGAAGTTGTCCGCCATGGCGTAAGGGGCCATCTCGATAGCATCGTTGAAATTGTCACTGAACAGGGCAAAGGGCGAGGCGCTGCCGGAGGTCGGCTCCGGCTCCTCGCCGTCGATGCTGGCGTGCTGGTCGTGGCAATGACTGCAGTTGCCGGCGGCATAGCCGCTTATCGTGCTGCGGTTCACCCCGGCGCCGTTGCCGTGAATGGATTGGGTGTAAGGGCCGGCCGCAGCCGGAATGGGCATGAAGATGCAGCAGAATAAAAAGAGGGCAGAAAAAATTTGGGCTGTGCCGGGGCAGATTCCTGCCTTGATCTCGACTTTCATGGCAACCCCCCTCATGGCGCTGGTTGAAAGTGAAACTCCTCATGGAAAAGCGGATTCCCCACCTGATTGCTGGCTGCAGAGAGTTTACGGAGTACAATTAAGATTATCCGCTCTCCGTGGTACATCTTGCAAGTGTTATTTTTCAGGCAGTTGTAGCGATGGCGGATGAAAGTATCTGGCGGAAACCGTGAAAATGAAATATGAGTGGAAAAAGAGAGCAGGTTTACACCCGTTCCTGCTCCTTGCCGCACAACTTGACAGAAAAATACACTACCCATTGCAAAGCTTTCCATGCATGCACTCTGGCTTGAGATATCGGTCATCCTGCTGCTCATTATCGTAAACGGCATATTCGCCCTGTCTGAGCTTGCGCTGGTTTCAGCCAGGAAGGCGCGGCTGGCGCAGTGGGCGGAAGAAGGAGATGCCAGGGCGCGCATTGCCCTGGAACTCGCTGAGTCGCCGAACAGCTTTTTATCCACCATCCAGATCGGCATTACCTTTATCGGCATTCTGACCGGCGCTTTCGGCGGCGCACTAGTGGCGGAGCTGCTCGTCCCCTATCTCGGCGTTTTCCCCCTGCTGGCCCCATACAGCGAGGCGATCTGCGTCACGCTCGTGGTTGTCGGCATAACGTATCTGTCCCTCGTCCTGGGTGAACTGCTCCCCAAACGGCTGGCGCTCAATAATCCGGAAAGGCTGGCCCGTCTTGTCGCTCCCCCGCTCAAGCGGCTGGCCCGGCTGGCGCACCCGCTGGTGCTTCTGCTGGGCGGTTCAACCAACCTGCTGCTCCGCCTTCTGCGCGTTCAACCATCCACTGAGCCGGGCGTCTCCGAAGAAGAGATCAAGCTGCTGCTCAACCAGGGAACCCAGGCGGGAATATTTCAGGAATTTGAACAGGATACCATTGAGCGGGTATTCCGTCTGGCCGACCGCCGGGTGGCGGTTTTGATGACGCCCAGGGCAAACGTCATCTGGCTCGATCTCAACGACAGCGAGGAGGAAACAAAAAGAAAAATCGCCCGCCACCGGTTTTCTTTTTTCCCGGTCGCCCGGGAGGCGCTCGACAAGGTTGTCGGCGTGATCAGGGCAAAGGAGCTGCTGGCCCTTATCCTGGAGGGCAAACCGTTTAATCTGCGGGAAATCTGTCATGAGCCGCTTTTTGTCTGGGAGTCGACCCCCACGGTAAAGGTTATGGAATTGTTCAAGAAATCGGGAATCCATATTGCGCTTGTCGTCGATGAGTACGGAGCGATTCATGGTCTGGTGACCTTCAATGATATTCTGGATTCCATTTTCGAGGATGTGGAGGACGCGGCGGCAGGGGAAAGGGAAATCGTGGAGCGCGAAGACGGCTCCTGGCTGATATCCGGCAGTCTGCCGCTGGATGAGTTCCTCGATTACATTGAAGCGGGGAAACTGAGCGAGGAGGAGCGCACCACCATGCACACGCTGGGCGGTTTCGTCATGGAAAAGATCGGCGCCGTGCCCGCGGAAGGGCAGCATTTCACCTGGAGGGGGCTGCGCTTCGAGGTGGTGGACATGGACGGCAGGCGGGTCGACAAGATTCTGATGTCACGGGTGGAAGGCAAAATAGATCAAGTCAGCAAGTTTGAATCCTCAGCATGACTGGCATGTCTCAACCGGATATGGCCCGGGGCGGAAACGCCGGCAGGTGATAACCTGCTTGATTTTAAATATCTTCTGGCAAATTTTTTTGAATATGGTAGTTGTTCAGATGTCATGTAGTTGTTAGCCGGCCGCTGTATATCATCCGGTCTGGGGAGATATGCAGGTCTGGTGAATTACTTGTTGGGTGTTTAAAAGGCATATGGCAAGCAATCGCAACATAGCTCAAGAACTAATTAACAAGCATAACATTCCGGTTCAACATGGTCGATATCGAGAGGATGGAAAATGGTATCACCATTTGAGAAAATTCCCATCTGCATTCCTGGATAGCAATGGATATGTAATTTTTAACTCCAAAGAGGAGTATCAAAACTGCGTTTTCTTGCAGTTTGGTCAAGACGTCAACATCCCAAAAGGAATTTCTGCAATTCCAGGATATAAAGCCTATCGCGATGGCACTTCCATTTCCAGGCCAAAAAGCAACGTTCAGGTAAGAAAAGCGACCTTCTCCGAAGGGGGTACGCAAGAAATCGTTCTGGAATTACAGAAAAGAGATCCGAAATTGAAATCTCTCGCAATTGAGAAATATGGACTATCGTGTCAAGTATGTGAATTTGATTTCGAGAAAGTCTATGGCGAGTTCGGAAAAGGCTACATCGAAATGCACCACCTTGTACCACTCGGGGTGTCAAAAGAAGAGAGAATTAACACAGTGGATGACGTCGCTGTCGTTTGTTCTAATTGTCATCGCGTTCTTCACAGAAATGGGAAAGAACCAATCCCAATTGAGCAGTTGAAGGCGGCTGTTAACAAGCAAAAAAACAAATAATGGTACAGAACCAGTCACTTCAGCGGACCCGGGGAACGTCGGTGGCGTTACCGGCCAGGGTGAGCGCATGAAATTCTCAGCCAAACAGCACCTTCGCGAGGAAGCCATTATCGCAGGCGGCTCTAAACCGTTTCTGCCTGATGCTCATCTTGGT
>QZKJ01000042.1 GCA_003605035.1 Desulfurivibrio sp. | reverse complement strand
TGCCTTTTCTCCTTCCCAACTGACCATCCCTTCATGCGGCACCGAATGACTCGGTGCCCCACTTATCTTTGCCGGCTACTGCCCGGTGAACGGATACCACTGGCAAAAGGAGGAGTGATGCTAATTCCTTGAAATGAGAACAAAAATCAAGAATTGGAGAAAAACAAGCTTGAGTCGAAAAAGTTTTTCCATTCGAATTTATAAACATATGGATTCATATGCAAAATTTAAATTCTATAGTTGTTTCAAAGCGTTTTCTTTCTTCTGAAGCCATCCTTCTCCTCCCCTCGCAGGGAATTTGTCGTCATAATAATGAACAAATTGATCTGCCAAAAGGTTTTACGTGAAGGGTGCACATACATACTTTTTTTGGAAACTAATATCCGAGCCTATTTATCAAATTAATAAGTTTTAATGTTTCATCTCCCTTTAATATATTAATGACTAAATCAGTATCGTTTTTTGTATAAAATTTTTTTACATTATCGTCATTGCTCCACCATTCTATGACGTTACTTTTTTCATCAAGCTTATTTTCAAGTGCAATCACCATACATGGCTTATCATCAATAGATAATGCTACATGCAGCAAAGAATGTACGACTTTTTGGAGTGTTTTGAGTTTATCCTTTGGGTCTATGGTTCCATAAAAAAAATCATTTATCCTTCCAGGCTTGCGCTTCATTGGGCTATTATCAATTTCATCGCCACGCAAGATAAGGCTACAAAAAATATGCTTACTATCACTTGAATATTGTTCAATCAGGCTATTATTGTTTTTGTGATACAAATATGATTTATGTTTATTGTCAAAAAGTGTTGTAGTCATTGATAGTTGGTGAATATCTTTCGTGACATTTTCACTTTTAAAACAATGAGAAAAAATTCCATCACTATCAAATTTGCAATCTATATTATTATTTTTTACAACGATATCATCAATTTTACCATTTTTTAAAAACGGCTTCATCCATAGGCAATCACTCTTATAATTTACAAAGCATTTGTATCTGACTGTTTCAGGATGAAGTATCACTTTGTTCTCTATTGCCAACCATATAGCTAACATTTCTGATTTTACTTGTGCAAAAATAAGGTTAGACAAATTTTTTATTGGCTTTTTAAGCACTTCATTTCTTAATATGGAACCAAATTGTTTTTTATAAACATAAGGGATTATTCTTTGTTCAGCTTCCTTTATCCAAATTTCCAAGGTGTCTGGATTTAAGTCAACTAGCTCCGCTAATTTATTTGGCTCCATTTCTGCCATTTCGATGAATTCTTTTAAATCTCTTCCATTCATAATTAATATACGCCATCAAAGATTTTTAGTGTTTTACGTTACATTTTTTTTATAGTATTTTTGCTTAATTTAAGTTGTTTTATGTTCCTTTATCTCAATATGTTCAGGCCGTCCAGCAATGAGTTTTTGTTTTGTGTTGTTTTCCAACTGGGCAAGGTTTGTCTGAAACTCTGCAATCCACTCTTTCGTTTCTTTTTCAACTAGCGCATTGATCATGAAGCTGAATTCTCGCAAGCGGTTAACCATATGTTCTATTAATTCAACAGACTGATTCTGCTGATTTATGTATTTCAGATGTAGCAGGGACCATTCAAGTTGAAGGTCTTGCAGGTGTTTCTCTAGAACAAGAGAAATGGACATAAATCGCATCCAACTTGAAGAAAGACCGAAAAATTTATCAAAACCCACACATGAAGCGGCTATAAGCAAGGATATATAGCCAAATTGGTTGAATTGAATCCCCCATAAAACTGAATCGCTCTTTGCTGATGCAATCAAGGGAATCAACCCGCCAATAGAAGTAAATATTATGGCTAAGCACCTGAGAATAATAGAGACAGTTTTCTTGGGATTTTTCTTAATCAGGTACCATTGAATTGATTCCTGGGTTTTTTGCTCCACATACTTGAAAAGACTGTTTGCGCCATCAAATAAATCGTTTTTATTCCAGTCAGGTTGTTCCATAGTTGAACTTGCTCAGGCAAATGTTTTTTTCGTAATATCATACATTTACATGGAAATTGCTTATTTCATTACAAATCCCTACTTACCGACATATGCATGTGCACGCTTTTTAAGGAAATCCTTGATAGGTACTTTACCAAATAAAAATGCTTTCAAGTGCCAATTGTACTGATCTCCTAGCACGAAACGGCCCTTCGATTGTTAAAATTCGGTCAATTTTTTCATTGGTAAGCCTTTGGCCAGCTACCCAAAATTCCATGTTCCTCATTCTATCAATTTCCTTTTCTCTGAATAAGAGATGCACCAAAATCTGCATCACTGTCGAGGCGTAGTTGTCCAGAAAAAATTCAGCGTTGGTTCGGGCGAGAAATTTTTCGTCATATTCTTTATCATATTTTGAATTGTCAATGATCCAGTTGGTATGATTTGGCCCTTCACTGATAAGAAAAAGAGCCCGCTCGACAATTTTATTAAAAAAGACAAATGCGTAATCAAGTTGGCCAATCCAAGAAAAACGTTTGGCAAATTCCGTGTAATCACCTTCTGAATAGATACAGCGGGAAATAGTTGAATTCCACTTTGAATCAGGAAATTCGCTAATTTTTTCTATTATTTCATAAACATCTGAGGAATACCCAAATAAATATTGCAGTTCTTCGCCCCGATCAACCAGAAGACAACGAAGAAGGCGTTTGATTCGTTCCACAATATGCCTTTTAGCATACTTCATGGCACTTTTTTCAAGAGCTGTTAAATCATCTTCATGGTGTTTGATGTTATGTTCGTCAAAAAGATTCAGTGCCACTCGGAGATCATGTCGGAGCCCACGGCTCTTTTCCTGACCAAGAAACCTTTTAATGGCTTCTTGAGATCCTGCAAAACGTTCATATTCCATCTGGCTTTTAAATTTTCTTCCATCCAGTGACACCATGATGTCAGCAAGGTTAAGAACCCACAGATCAAAAAGAGAACAGCGCCCTTGGCTTTTCTGATCCTGTATATTTGTTTTTACAGAAAAGCTACGTATGCGATGAATCAGATCCACCAGGCGTAAATAACCGGCCTCTCCTGTGTTAAGGGTTCCAAATTGGTCGTGATAGAAGATGAGAAGCGAAATGTAAAGCAGATCATCGCGGTCAAAGCTTTCCTCTCCATAAACTTTAACGATGTGTTGTAAATCAAAAACTGCTTCCATGACATTATTGGCCAGAATGGTCGCCCCTTCCATTCCATGGCGATGAAAATCAACTGTTTTACCAAGGTCATGATAAAAGGCTGCCAGCATTAATTTAAAGGTGCGGTTGTTTGGCCCGCCTTTATACGACAGTTGTTCTGCTAAGGTGTTAACGTCAGAGTCTTGGGGGGATAGATAATCTTTGCCTTGTTTTTTCATGATGGCGGCAATATTATTTTTGTCCGAAAAAAAATAGATCAATCGAGCGGCTGCATTTACAACGTTTTTAAAGTGAATATGATCGCCGCAGTTTCTTGAGTAATTTATCGAAGCAGAGTCCATACCATCAGAAATTTTTATCTCTTGAGGTGCTGGCGGGTACAGGCGGAAAAGATTTTTCCCCTCACGTCGTGGGTGGAAATATGGGTATGTCCATTTCCGGTCCATAAAAAACCTATGAAAGCGTTCTAGATAGGGAAGTGGGAGATTGTTGTTTAATTTTTTACCACTGGCATCGTATACTTCATAGAGGCCATGGGGATGGTCACTATAGTGGTTGCAGAGATTTCTGATTGTATCGAGACTCTTATTAATTTCTTTAAGACGAATATCCGCATCAGGAAGATCCTCCCAGCCCGGAAGCTCATGGGCCATATTTATATAATCCTCTTCAGGATAATATGCGTTACCTATCGAACCCACCATGTCTTTGAAAGCTACATCGTCTGTTATAAAAGGTAAATTATATAGCATGAGAAAAGCGATCTCCCCATTATGCATAATGCATATGTTTATCAATTCTAAAATTATTTATAACTCATTCATCACTTCTGGCCTATGTATTGGATATCCAATGAAATACTTTCCTGCTATCCATTATTATCCTCGAAAAACAGAAATCATTGTCCGACAGACTCCTAGCAGATTTAGTATTTTTACCTATCCTAACAATCTTTACAAAATGATTGTCCATATGCAAATATGGCAAATTGTCGCGGGTATTTATGGCTATTTATAAAGTGTAAATGTTTGAATGGGCAATCTTAGAACTGAAATTTTGTACTCAAATTGAGACTGTCCTGAGAAAGATAAGGCCGGATCAGCCTCGCTATATTCTCCCTCTGCTCCGAGAATGAAGAATAAATTATTCTGGGTATCAGGTTCACTCAAATAGGTCCGATACCGTCAGCTTACCGTATTTTGCTATCCGTTTTCTGAAGCGACCCCTTCATTGGTCCAGGGAAAAAGCAATCGTTTCTCTCTTCCCCATCCCCACCTTTTTGCAATCTGGGAAAACAAATCCGATCCAGGAATGAAATTTTTCCCATAGTTCCCTTAAGTTTATTGTCTTATCTCTATTCGACCAGGGCCTTTATCAGGGAATCCGGCGCATCAGAATAGAATTGAATATTGACTTTGGTTGCCATATCATCCGAAAGTTCAAAAAGCTGCTTACGGGCCGATATAGGCATCAGAACAGTCTCGGCGCCTTTTTCAATAGCAAGTTCAATGGTGGCCACGGCATTGTTAAGGGAATCGATAGAACCGCCCAGGTTAATAGCTCCAATAAGAATCAACCCACCCCGCAGACTTCTTTCCAGCAGTCCGCTGCAAAGCGAGATCATGACTGGCAAGCTGATCCCCGCGCCGCTCTTGTCATTATCCATTGCCCGCAATTGAATTGAAAACTCGTGACCCCTGGGGTCGCGGTCACCGACCAGCTCTTTTGCTCTCGTGTACAAGTTTTGTTCGGCATAACGGACACTTTCCCGGAAAGCGGGAGGTGCGGGATGGTTCAGGATTTTCACACCACTACCCGGCCCAACCGTTACTTCGATACGATATAGACTGGCGCCGGCCTCGGCACTTCCCGGGCTGATCGCCCACACTTGCCCGGGAGGCAACGGATCGGTATCGATCTGGTCCTCACTGTGCAGTTCCGGGGTGGCCACAAACTGTTCCACCCCGTTTTCACCAATGGAATAACTGAAATGGGTATTCCTGAACTCGGTCTTGAGGCATTTCTTCTGCTGCTCCTTGACCCGCCGCCGGCATTCAAGAGCCAGCCTGACGATGCTTTCCAGTTCTTCATCGGGTACAGGCATTTCAGGATCGGGATAGAGAATTTTGATCAATCCGCTTACCGTCTTGTTTACAGCGGTGATGTCTCGACCCGATAGAGCACCGCCGAAATTCACCAGCCCCTGAAGCGCTGCTATCCGGCTGCCGTTACGCAACTGATTCCAGCATTCTGATAGAAAATCGCTCACCAGGCCGAAGTGGTCGGTAAAGTGTTCGTTGGGGTTCAGTTTGGGGAAATCCCAGCCAGGTAGAAAGGCATGCAGCCTGTCCATGAAGGCGGTGTCGTTGCGCATCTCCTGAGGCAGGGGAGAAAGTAGATGGCCAATACGCTGCTGCTGTTCAATATCCACATCAAAATTGCCCACCATGACAATACCGCCCGATGCCCGGATGGATTCCTTGCCCCGAGAAAACTCACCGGACTCCATGTAGCCTTTCAGGATGTTCACCCCATCCTTCTGATCAAAGGAAACGCCGGAGATTTCATCAAAGCAGATTACATCATACTGGCAGACCAAGCCTCGCTGCCCAGTGCCCATGTGGACAAACATTTTGGCCACGGTTGCCTTGCCGCCGGAAATCAGATGGGCATAGGGGGAAATCTGCTGGAAAAGGTGACTCTTCCCTGTCCCCCTGGGGCCAAGCTCAACCATGTTGTAATTACGTTCCACAAAAGGAACCATCCGCAGCAATGCCACGGCCTGTCCTCTTTCCGAAAGGGCTGCCGGTTCAAGCCCGATACTCCGCAGCAGGAGATTTTTCCACTCTTCAAGGGTGAACTGGCTACGAGCTTTGATGAGTACCTGCAGGGCATCAGCCTTGGAAAGCTGGATGGCCCGCAGATTGTCGATGGCAAAAGGCCGGCCACCCTTTTCCTGGGCAATGGCGCTGTCATAGCTCAGAGTGATTTCGGCATAAAAACCGTCTGTCAGCATTCGCTCGTGATTTTTCACCAGGTGGTCATCAACCCGCACATCTTTCAGGGCCAGGCTAGGCAGTTCGGCAACAAAACAGTCATTTTTGGCATCAAGCCGCGCCTTGACAATATCAATGAGTTTCACCGAGCCTTCATCCCTGGCCCTGGCCTTGAAAAGCTCTTCCGTTCCAGTGCGCACCGTTCTCTCGGAGAGCTGGCGTTCAACAATGGCGAGGCCTTCATTGATTTCAGCATCATCAATGCTCGCGCAGTAGCGGCCCAGCATGAACTCCACCACGTAGGTCGGCACCGGATACTGCCTGCTGTATTTGCGCACCAGATCCTTGCGCACCAGATACCCCTCAAAGGCCTCAGCCATCAATCTGTCAAGTTTGTCGAGTTCCATATTCTTATTCTCCGCCAATTATGGTGGCCTGCTTGGCAATAACATTTCCGGCAGCATCAATGAGAACAACAACGGCCGGCGAGCCCTCAAGACTGTCGTCGATGACAAACAGGCTGGCATCTCCTTCTTTGCCAAGGTTTTTCCCTTGCACTTTTGCTGGATCAGGCTCGTTGACTTTCAGACGAATGTCCACGGTCATGGTCGGATCACCATTTTCTACCTTGACCCGGCAACGTAGACCTGTCCATTTGACTTCAGTAAAAGCAGCCAGCCTGGCGCCGACCGTGTTCCCGCCTTGCATGACGATAAAAGGCACCAGGCATTCCTGCGGGCTCACCCCACCGTGGGCATACTCTTTGCCTTTGCCGAAACAGGCCACTCCCGGCCCCACCGCCACGTAATGGTGGGGATTCCAATGCCAGGGAACGACAGGGCAATCCACCTTGGCCCCCTCCTTGATTGCGGCGCATCGTGCCCACCGGCTTTCGGTCAGATATTTCGGCAGGGCAACAGTCGGCAATCCGCCAGGAACCAGAAGCCAGCCATGATCCGTTATGATATGGATTTCCTTCCAGCCTGCCGCATCGAGACCCTGAAGTCGTTCAAGGAGCAGATCAAGCTGTTCATTCACTCTGGAAGCAAGCTTACCCTGAAGTGAGTGCCCCAATTTGTCCAGCTCGCCCTGTTCGGTCCAGGCCATGCCGGCCGGGTCTCCGGTTTCGTCCGCAGTCAGATACGGCACCTTGCTCTCCGCAAGCAGCTTGCGAAATCGGTCAACGGACAGAGGTTTTCCTGTCTTGGTCACGATTGGCAGAAAGGTGTCCTCTACTGTATTGCCGCTCAGCTCCCCCTTTACTGGGGAAACGGCCGGTTTGGCGGTCGTAGTAACCGTAGGAAGCGCGGCCCAGCGGCTTGTCATCTGTGCCGTCCACCCCTGCGAATGTATTTTTTCGAGCAACCGGCAAGCGGCATCCCAGCGCAGGCCATCGGCAAAAACAATCACGCAGCCTTGAGCCACAGACAATTTCTCCATTGCCTGGTGATCTGGCAGCGGTTCCTTTTCAATGAGTTGCTGAAGGTGCAGAGCACTCTTTTCCAACCAAGGAAGATAGCAACTCCTGAGCGCTGCCTGCACCGCCTGGCTGTCGGCACCGGTTACCACCTCCGCCATGGCTGAAAGGACAGCATCATCAACCTGCCAGCCTTCAGCCATATACAGGTCGGCCATGGCCGAAGGTGTAGTGCCCCCAAGGCTCTGCACGGTTCGCCGAGCAACAACGGTCAGATGCTTCAACGCCTTGGCCAGCGGTGCTTTGCCAAGTCTGGCCCAGATCCATTCACGTCGTTCCCCATGCGTTTTTTCAAGCCCCAGAATTTTTTCCCGGGCCTGATCCTCCGGCAGACCATCAAACTGCAGCAAAGCAGCCCGCAGCTGTTCTTCCCCGCTTTCATTATCCTGCGGCCAGGTGGATTTATCCTCCCACATCCCCAGGTTGATCGGCCGTGATTTACGCAGCACATCAACGACCCCGTTATAGAGGGCCGGCGCCTCGGCAAGCCGGTTCCAGATAGGCTCCCAGCCTTCATATTTACGCCCGAGCCGCTCCCCAGCCACCAGTTCGCCATCCTTTTCCGGATCAAACTTGTATTCCTTTTTGCACCGGGAGCGGAAGGTCTTCCACTTTGCCGCCGGCCATTGTTCACGCGCCTCCGCCGGTTTGTTCAGCCAGGTGAGGAGGTCCTTGACCGGATCTTCAATAATCAGCTTCTCGAAATCCTCGGCCTCCAGATGCCGGCCCTGCATCTGGGCAACAGGTTTGACGATGAGTTCAGGCAGTGCCGTGACCAATGCGGCCCGGGTGCTGGCATCCTTGGCAAGGTCAAGCCCCAAGCCGCCATCTTTCGAGACTAGAAAAGCCTCCACGGTCCAGTCTTTGCCGTTCTTCTGGGTCCAGCACACTCCCCGATATTGCATCACCACCAAGGGCTTTAATTCTTCCGGGCATTCATGCACAGCCCGTAGGGTCTGCCGGCTCACCCCCGGCATATAGATCACCGGCACTGCCTCTGCCGGGAGTTCCACCTCCGGCAGGGTGCGGTCAATAACACAGCGTAGCCAGATGGCCGGCCCGGTTTTCTTTTCAGGCTGGTACTCCCCGAGGATGAACAGCTCCGGCATCAATGCCTGCAAGTGACTGATCACCGGTTGCCACTGCCGATCGGCATCATTCCAAAGGATAGCCGCGGGCCTCACCACATCGTCTTGGTTGTAGCGGGCCGCTGCCAGCAGTGAATCCCGGAGAGCTTCTATGATTGTCTTGTTGCTCATATTCCCATTGCCTATATAGGTACTGAAACTGGTTCAGTATCTATTTATCGTGTACATTACCTATTTCATAATTTCCGAGACACCGTCTCGGGAATTTGAATTTGCTAGACAGTGTCTGGCAAATGTTGTCCAGCCTGATTTTCGTCTAAAAAAAACAAACATTAGCTGAATATATTATTTCGTGTTTTCAATATGTTATCTGCATTCTTCGTCTAGCTCTTCGTCTAAACTCCATCTAATCTTCGTCTAAAGTCCATCTTGTATGCCAGCCGGGACCGTCCACTGGTTTGATGCTCTTGTCCTTCTTGGACATCTCCTGCAATAAATTGCGGATTTTGTTTTCTTTTTGCTGTTGGGATAGAATATCGGGTAGTTTTTCCAGGAGCAGCCGGTCAATCTCTTTCCGGCTTGCAGGGCCGAATTCCTTGAGAAGAGAAAGCACCAGCTTCTTGTAATGTTCCTTGTCAAAGGCACGATGCCGGATGTAGTCCGCCTTGCCGTGGGTCGCCTCGGCGATCCGGGCGGCGACAAAGAGATTGGGCCGCCGTCCCTCAATGAGTTTCAGCCGTTTCAATCTGCTAAATTCGACATCGGAAAGGGGCTTTTTTTTCTGCACCTTGTCCAGGGCAATGACATCGATGAGGCTGAGATCGGTCTTGGAGATAAGGAGTTTTGTGTAATTTTCATCCAGAATCTTGCCGGAAAGCCGTACCTGCACCCGTCTGGAATCGGACAGATCATAGTCCGGCATGGGGAAAAAACGGCTTCGCTGCACGCTGAAAACCCGCTTGATACCGCTGCCGATGGTGTCAATCATCTGCAGATTGACCATGGCGTCGGCCAGGAACTGGTTCCGATAATATTCCGGTGGAGCATCGAACCGGATGACATTTTCCACGCTTACGGGCAGAAACGATCCCATATTGGAAAAGAGAAGGGACTCTTCCTCCTCCACCACGGATATCCGACCGCGCAGGGAATAATCCTGGTGGGCGATACAGTTATGGAGAAGCTCACGGATCACCCAGGAATCATACTGGGTGATCTCCGTGGGAAACAGGGTGTTGTCCCGCAGATAGCGGAAGGTGAGATTGCGGACCCTGGAAAACAGGCGGTCGGTGTTCAGCAGAAAGGGCGGCCCGAAGTGATGGTAGTCTTTCTCCAGGCCGTCCCGGTCGCGCAGAATCCAGCTTATCTTGGCAATCGCCGGGGTAAGATGGTGCTCCGCGCTCTCCTTGCCAAGCAGAAGGATCGCGGCATTGGTGATCCGGCCGTTTTTAAGCAGCTTTGCCTTGTTGAGAAAGGTCGCCGTGGTGTCCCAGCCGTCAACCTCCCCCGCAAGTCTCGGATGTTTTTCCTTGAACAATTTGCGGGCGCGGGCCACGGCCTCGGGGTCCAAGTCATCCAGGGTGGCCTGCCTGCAGATTTCGCCCGACCAGTCCGGCCGGGTCAGCAAGCGGATCTGGTCCATTTCATGCAGATTGAGGGCGCCGATGGACTCGCCGTCCCGGCCGTAAAAATGCCCTTCCCAGGCGGTGGGCACACCGGGTATGGCCGGCGGAATTTCAAACATCAGCACCCTGCCCTCCGGCAGCAGGAGTTCGTGGATTTCCACAAAAGTCAGGTGGTACGAGGTCTTGTCGGCGATCTCTTTTTTCAGGCTGTCCAGGTCCTGCCGGTTGGGGCGGAACCTGGTTCCGGAAATTTTACGGGTCTTGTCTTGGATGCCGAATACCAGCCACCCGGCCGCCTGGTCCTTCAAACGGGCTTCATTGCTGAGCGCGGAAAAATATCGGCCCAGCTTGTCAAAAGGATAATTCCGGGCGGCTTGTTTGAGCTCCAGCCATTCCGTTTCCGCTGGAAGGGAAAGCAGATATTCGAGCTTTTCTTTTAACTGTTGACTATCCATATCTCTATCCTTCGGACTTCCTCCTTTCTCGGGCTTCTCGTTTTTCGGCAATGGTCAGATGATGGTCATTGATGCGGTCGCCCTTGTTGCCGCCGTATTCGGGGCCGAGGTGGTACCAGGGTGCGGTGGGGACGTCCTTGCCCCGGTCCTTGCTCCAGTTGATGTTGGGCTTCCACCGGAGGATGCCGGCGCCTTTCTTGCCGCCGGGGATGTCGTCGGCCATGAAGGGGCGGATGTTGAGGCGGACACCGTCGTTGATGTCCGGCTCCCAGCCGATGGGCTGCTGGGAGAGTGGCTTCCAGCGGACAAAGATGTCAAAGGGCGGCTCGCCTGCGAGGATGGCTTTGAGGCGTTTTTCCAGTTCCAGGGCGGCGGCCAGGCGGTCTTCGGCGCCGCCGGTTCCCTGTTTCACCCCGTCTTTCTGGAGGATGATCCAGTCGCCCAGGTAGCCGTAGGTGAGTTTTTCCAGGAGCTGACGGCCTTTACCTCCACCTTTAGCCAATTTGTGGTAATTGACCAGGGCGTGAAAGCCGTCGCGTTTGCGTCCGTCCCAGATATGCCAGATAAAGGGGCGGTGCTGGAAGAGTTTGCAGTGGGATTCGAAGAAGGTGTTTCTTAGCCAGTCGTCTAAAAAGGATGTAGGGTGAAGGATGAAGGATGAAGGGGTGCCGGCAGAGGTGTATGCGGCGGTGAGCATCTGCTGGAGGCGTTCGGCTGCTTCTTCTTCGCCTCGCAGGGAGGGGATGGGGACGATGCCGTCCTCGTCGGCCAGGTCCAGCAGGGCATCGCATTTCTTCACCCACTCACGCTGTTCAGCGGCCAGCTCCATCTCCGGGTCAAGTTCCGCTGGCCAGCGGTAGCCGAGCAGCCGGGCGACAGCCACCTGCAGGACGTTCTCGTCGGTGCGATAGGGGCCATGTTCCAGTCGTTTGCTCTCCTCGCTCCACACCACCGAGCCGCAGGGGTGGCCATGAAAGATCCATTGGGTCGGGTCGTCGGAATAGGGCTGGGGGAGACCGTTGGGGTATTTTTCTTTGGCGACCTTGGACCAGTGGTCAAGGTCGAAATGGACTTGAACCAAGGTACCATTAGCAACTATTACTTTCTGATCAATCTCTCTTACTCGATCATGAAATTCTGGTGATGAACAAAAAGAATAAATTGCTGGTATATCACTCTGATTTTCAGGCACAAGCACAGCCATTGATTTGTCATACTGGCAGCCTAGATAGCTTGAACTTCGGAGACCACGCATTAAAGCGATGCCGACACCTTTTTTGTTCCACGCTTGTTGCCCACTTTGGTCCTGATTGTGAATTCGATCTCGATAGAGTTTGTCCATACCTCGGGCTCTGTTTATTTCGTGATCCCATGCCACGAGCAAAGACAACCCATCATATTGTCGAAAATTTTGTGCTGAAGATTGTAGCCATGCCCATTCATTTGTTTTTTTGGAAAATTCCCAAAAACAGCGCCCAAATTGTTCAAAACCACCAGTTCCTAGTCCCAAGAAGCTATTACAATAGACTTCAAGTAATTTCTCAGCCTCAAGTACTTCCAAACTGATAACTGAATTAGGATTATCCAACTGTTTCCCCTGCTCCACCTCCTTGATCTCGCCGGCAAGCAGCAATTCCGCCTTTTCCTGGGCGGTGCGGGGTTCAGAGGCATCGAGGCCGCGGATGACTCCCTCACCCCGACCCTCTCCCAGAGGGAGAGGGAGTTCCCCTCGCCCTTTGGGCGAGGGGGCAGGGGTGAGGGTCCTCCCCTTGCTCATCACAAGCAGTATCGTAAAGGCACCAGCAGCAGCCGGGGACTCAAAACCTCCTTCCCCCAACCTCGCAATCAGCCGCCAGGTATGCCGGCGCAGAAGTTTTTCCCGGAACTTCTTGTAGGTGGTCAGAAAGAGCCAGTTCTGGGGCAGAACGATACCGGTTGCACCGCCATCCTTGCAGAGGCCGAGGCATCGTTCCAGAAACACAGTGGCAATGTCGTTCTTGGCTTCCTTGTAGTTGCGCTCGCAGAAGTTTTTCAGGTCATCGCCCTGTTTGCCTCGTACAAGATAGGGCACATTGGTGACCACCCAGTGGTATCGACCAGCCAACATCCGGGCCGACCGGGCCAGTCCCTGAGCCGCGACCCCAACCTCATGGGCCTCATCGCCCTGTTCCCGACTCAGCGCATCATCCAGAGTCTGGGAGAGTTCCTCCCATTCGATCAGCTTGGCGCCATCGCTGGCGGTGGGATCAAGCAGACTGCCCAGAACCGGGGCCTGGGAAAAGAAATCATGCATCCAGGCCAGGGCCAAACCCAGATTCTTTTTGTTCAGTCCAAGCTGCCGCCACTCCTCCCGCGCCGCCCCGACAGAAAGACCGGAACAGGCCACCGGCAGTTGCGGCAGTTTTCGGTAGCCGCCGGCGTCCGGGTATTGCCAGGCAGCCAGGGCCAGGGCAAAGGCGGCAATCTGGGTACAACGCTCATCCAGTTCCAGGCCATGCAGGTTGTCGGCCAGCACAGCGTTACAGGCCTCTCTTGCGGAAAGCCCATCTTCTGCCATGCGCAATGGCACCAGGTGGTTGAACAGGGCCACCAGGAAGTGGCCGGAGCCACAGCAGGGATCGAGGATTTTCAGGTCGGCAGCCTTGTCCGGCCATTGCTCAAAAAATCCGGCTGCCGGCGACCATTCGCCTTCATCGTTCTTTACAAAGCGCAGGTACTCCCAGTCTATTCCCGGCAGGGCCATCGCCTTCCGCAATTCTTCTTCAGACTCCCCATTCAGTCTTCCGCCTTCATCCTTCATCCTTCCATACACCCACGCCCCCAGGGTGTTATGGATCAGGAAACTGACCATATACGATTCCGTGAAGAGCTGGGTCACGGCCGGCAACTCATCGGCTCCGATCTTGACCTCGGCCTGGTTGACCTCCTCCTTCTTCTTGGTCTGCCAGAACTGATACACCCAGCCTAGGGAGTCAGAGGCGGTGAAGGTTTCAGGGGCGAGTTTTTTAAGAATATCCTCCAGAGGGAGCTGGTGGTTTTTGGCCAGTTTCACCTGCAGGAGCGGATCTTCGGGCCGGAAGATCTGCGGCAGCATTTTCTCGGCATAGCGGCCGGCCAGGGTCCATGTATCCAGCCCCTCCTCCCGGGCCAGTTCCTCGCACTCTTCAAGGGAAATGGCCACCCCGGTTTCCGGTTCGATGAGCAGATGGTTCTCCGCCAGATACCGGGCAAAGAGCATCCGGTGCCAGAGTTCATAGGCACATTCCGAAACCAGCCGGTCAATGGCTTGTGAACCATTGGTCTGTCGGTCACCCAGCTGCCGGGCATGGGCGCGCAGCTTGTTACGCAGAGAACGCTCTTCACCCGTCATGTGGCCATACGCTTCATGGTGATGGACAGCAAGAGCTTCCAGTGTCGCCCGACTGCCGGCCTCGGCAATGTCCCGGGCAGCGATGACCGCGTCTCTTAATGCGTTTCGGAATGTTGTTGAAAGTGTCGCCATTTCTTTGCCTTATAGTTATTGGCCCTTTACAGCAAACCTTGTTCTCTGCAAGCCTTGCTGTATATCCAGTACCTTCCATGGTAACCGAGTAGCCGTAAGAGATACTCTCTGATCAGGTCCTGGCAGGTTTCGTAATGTTTAAATAAAGACTCGTAGGTCTTCCGGGATAATCCAAAATGAATAATTTCATTTCTGAGTCCAACAACCCTTCTCAAACTGGGTTTCATGCCTACTTCACCCAACATGTTTTTCAGTAATTGTTCAAATCCAAGAGGTTTTTCTTTGGCCGGATTGGCCTTGGGCGGGAAGCTGATTCCTCGAAAAAATCCTTTCGCAAAAGGAATGTTATTTGAACGCGCGAATGTGCCTTTCAGATTTTCAAGTATGATGAAAACTTGGGCCAACTTAACCTCCAGTGGTTGAAAAGGAAGCTCTGCTACAGTCAGCATCTCGATAACTTCAGGAAGTTTTCTCGACCTTTTCAACTTTCTGAATCGAGGCCAAACCTGTTCAACAAAAGATTGCACAGCCTCGCCGTTTTGAATATCCAGCAGTGGTCGCCAGAACATTGATTGCCCGGACACACTATATGAATTTTGTCTATTGCTATATTCATATGAAAAGGGCCGCACCTGAGAAATCGCAGCTAAAGAAAGAAGGCGACATAGGTCCTCCATTACTCTCTTACCCTCCTCAAAAGATCTGACCCTCTCAATTTTTATTTCGGAGGTATGCACGAACCCTTCCGCTTTAGCCCTGTTGGACATAACCAGATCATTCTGCGTTATTTTCACTCGGTAGCGGCCAAGCTTGAGCGGAATAACATTTCTGGACCATGAGCCGTCCTCATAGTTTGTTCGGTCAACTCCCTGACCAAAAAAATTGGCTACCTGTGCAATAAGCATTTTCATCGCCTCTTCTCCGAAAACAGAATGCGTCAGGTAATCACAATCGGCCCATCTTCGATTCTATTCAGCAGATCGTTACGAGTCTCCTCGACCCATGCTTCGACATCTTCCCGGGTTTTCAGGGTGCCGCTGGACAAGGGGATATGCTGGATTTTCGGCTCAAAGAGCTTGTCTGCCTTACGCCGGGCCTCGGCAAACCGCTGGGGCAGGGCCGCTGTCCTGGTCTTCCAGGATTCCAGCGAGACTTTGCCAAGCGAGGCCAGAACCTGCTCACCATTGCCGACCGGCCCTTTTTCAATCCGAGTGAGGCCAACTTCTGAAAAAATGGATTGCTGTTTTTCTTCACCCAGTTTCTGCCAGTTCTCGGCCTTGGACAAATCATCCATGCCCCGATCGTAAGCGGCGTGATATGCTTTTTCCGCATCGGTCAGCGCTGTCCGCAGGCCATCCACGGTTTCTTTGATCAGATCAGGCAACGGGTCAGTGGCATCCAGCAACCGCCGATCAGCGGCAATGGCATCTGCCTGGGAGCGGATCGGCTCGGCAAAGGTAAGTCCGGTTGCATGCTTGAGCAAGTTCGTGAGCTGCTGCCATGATGGCAGGCGGAGTTCGGCAAGGGCGGCAAGGGCGGTCCACGCCTCGACATTCTTTTTCAGGAGATCGTGGTCTTTCAGAATCCCGGCCAGCTGCTCATTGCCGGCCATTGATTGCAGGTCGGTAATGTGCGTTGTTTTTGGCTTCTTCGGTAGCGGCGGTTCGCCGCCAGCCTTTTTTGCCAGGTCCAGAACCTTCTGCAGAAACTGGCTGGCTGCTGTCCCTTCTTCATTGGGCTTGCAGGAAATGCCGGCGGTTTGGAAAAGGGCGCGAAGTTTTAAGCGGTCCTTGATGCCGATGGTGGTTGTTTCGGTACGGAAATCTGTAACCGGGATCTTGTTCTGGTCCAGCTCTTTAGGCTTCAGGGGGATACTGTTCTGGGAAGCGGTCACCTGCCCGGTGGCAAAAAGACTGATCAACGCCCCGTCAATCGCGTCCCTTGGCCAGCCATAAGGGGCGGCCTCGAAATTGGATCGTAGCTCCTTGCCTTTTTTCCCTGAACCGACATGGGTGAGCACTGCGGCACAGACCGGGTGCTTCTCCACCTTGTCCTTGAAGTCAATGACCTCAAGCGGGGTTTCGGAGCCGCCCCGGGCACGGGCGATGACCTTGTTCCAGCGGGCGTCATCAGCATTCCTGAAATCCGGGAACATGCGATCCAGGGAGGCTGTGACCGCTTCATTGAGTTTGTCAGCCAGGGAGAGTTCCAGCCGTTCATTACCGCTGCCCTGAAACACCTTGGCGCTGTCGATGATCTCCTTGATCAGGCTGGCCAACCGCTGGCTGGATTCTGCCAGACGGGTCTGCATGGCCTCCCGGGCCTCGATGCCTTCCTTGGTGGTCGGCACCCCCTTGAAATCAAGGGTTCCCTGGGCACCATCCTGTTCAGCGATCCGATTCTTGATGGCCGTAGCCTGGGTCTTGGGGATGAAGATATGAATGATGGGGCTGTCTGGGCCGGCTGCACGGGCATCGGCAAGCACGGTTTTTTCGTCGGTGCCCCATTCGTCCCGTATCCAGACCGGGATGTCCTGCTTGTTTTCAACCGGCGCATCCTGCCCGAAATGGAGCAGCAGTTTACGCGGCACCTTGCATTTGCCATGCATGGGTTTGACAGCGCCCAGGGCCTGTTGGCAGGCTGCCGCCAAAAGCTGGCCGCGCTTGCTGGCCATGCGGGCTGTGTCATTGATGAGCTTGGTTTCCCGATTGCGGAACTCCAGTTCCCATTCGCTGGATTCCTTGGTCTGCAGGCTGTACTCGTCATCCACCTTCATGAGAGCGCCTTGGGTGACAAGCTCGTCGAGCAGGGCCGGGATGAGGCTGCGCAAACGAGCGCCGTCGCTGGCCAGGTTCTCCACCAGGAGGTCGGCCAGCATCTCCGGAGTGGCCCGCACCCCGATGTCAACCGCGGCTTCGCGGGGCAGTTTCCTGATCACAAAGACCATGGCACAGAGCCGGGATTTCAACCGGCCGTTATCACTACCGTCATCCTGCCGACGGATGATCTCGTCGATCTCCCGGAGCAGAACACCGGTCTGCAGTAGGTTTGGGGATATTTCGTCAAAGAGGAAGTCAGCGGCCACCACAGTGCCAACCGGCGCATCTGCAGTTTTGCGGATGGCGTCGTAGACGATGCGAAGCTGGGTGCGGAGTTGCCCTGCCGTGCCCGCCTTGTCCACCGCCCGCAGGGTGTTCTCCCAGAAACGTCGGCGGACGGGCAGCAGCGGGTAGTCCTCCACCAGGATGGCTCGGTCCTCGGAGCGGGAACCGATTTTTGATTCCTTCAGCTGGCGGCCGATCTCGCCGCCATTAGCATCCAGGCACTTCTCCACATCACCAATGCGATCGGCCCGCTTGGCTAGCACCACCCGCCGGGTGACGGTTTCCACGTCATGATCGGATAGCTCGACATTGACCGTGAACCGCCCCTGCAGGCGCTGAAGCGCCGGGGTTCCGGAAAGGGCTGTCTGGCCGGTACCGACAAAGAGAAGACTGGAGCCAAAACGCTTGCTGCAGGCCTCCACCACTTCCTGGACGATATAGGAACGGCCGGTGTCGTCACCAATGTACTGCTGCACCTCGTCAAGGATGATCACGGTGCAGGGCATCCTGCCGTCTATTCCCAGGGCATCCTGCATGGCCTGGACAAACTCCTCGGTGCTGATATCCTTTGGCTTCGGGAACTGGGCTCGCAGGGTCGCCTTGGCTTCTTTTTCATTGGCTGCGAAATTGGCATCGGCATTGAGCAGCGCCTTGGCAATGACCGGGCTGACATAAAGATCATTCAGTTCCTTCCTAAAATCACGGCCGGCCGCCTCGACCTCGGCACAGACTTGGTCAAAAAAACCATTTTTTCGCAGCCAGATGCAGAAGCGGGCCTGGGGATAACTTTCCGGAAGATTTGCGGAACGAAAAACGATGCCAAGAAGCGACAGACGCACCGAGTCACCCGCACCAGCGCCCAGAGTGCCGGAAGCGGCGTGCAGGCCGCCATAGCGTTTGCCGAGAGTGGAGATTTCTATAAGGTGGTCTTTGACTTCATCCGGCAGACGGGCCAGGCCACGGGCGGTGGCTCCGTCTTCGGGGAAGGTGTAGTCGATCCAGAGATAGTGCAGCATTTTGGCCAGGTGGGACTTGCCGCTACCAAAAAAACCACTGATCCAGGCCGCCGGCTGCTCAGGCTGGCCGGCATTACTGACATAGGTGTCGAGAATGCGGGAAAGGCCCCGCTTGTACTCGCCTTCGCAGACAAAATGTTCGAGTTCAAAGCGCAGGGTCCGTCGATCTTCGTCAGTAAGAACGTCGGTCATGGCGGCAACGCCATTATTGAGCAGGGTGATCTTGTCGGGGTCTCGCTGATAGATATCGCGGTTTTTCATCGGGCCTCTTTCTCCAGCAATGTTGTCAGAAATGGACTAAAGCTATGTGATCGAAATCTCCTCGTGCAGGGTAATGGGGACGGCATGGTAGTTCCACCCGTCCCGGGCGTCCAGCAGCCGGTAGTTGGCATTTTCAAATTCACCGGGAAAGAACACTACCAGCCGTCCTCTGATACTGTTCTCGATCCTAAACATGATTTCGGAAATTCGCACAAAACCAAACAGGGAGGCAACGCCAAACACGCCCACAACGGTCTTATTATCAATGTCTTGTCCGGCAAGGCCCTCCTGCAGGATGTTCACGACATAATCAAGAAAATCATCCTCCAGTTTCAGCTCCAGGTCCTCGGGAGATTCAAAATAGCTCTCACGGTAGTCAATACCAGCCATCCATTGTGAGAAGACGCCGGACAGATCGACCTCTTTCCAGGGGTGTTTTGCCTTGGCAGTTGCCAGCGCAAAAAGCTCCTTGCGGTTGATCAGCCGGCGTTCATCGGTTTTATCGTACACAACGAAGATCGCTTTTTGAGCGCCGGCAAGGCCCTTTTGCCAGGGAAGTGAAATATAACGCTCATAACGTTCTGCCAGCTTTTCAATCCGCCCCATGCAAAAGCTCCTTATCCGCTTCGGTGAGTAATTTGGGGAAAGAAATATCAATGAGAGAACCAGACTGCTTAATATCCAACAGACCTAATCGCTTGGCATCGTCGGCCCTCTCCCGCGCCTCCAGTTCATCGAGATCGAGCACCTTGACCCAGTCGCAGGCCAAAAGATTCTGGCCACGGACTCCTTGTAAATATCCCAACAGCAATGCATAGGCAGAGGAAGCAGGAGTTGCGCGAACCAGTTGGCGAAACTTCCTGGCCCGACCTTGCAGGTGGCCGGCCTGAGTCCAGGTTGATGAGGCGTTGCGAACGATCTTGTCGAGGGTCGAGTCATTGAATCGTCCGCCGGTTCCAGCTTCAAGGGCATCGGTCATCTCCTGGCGGGCAAATTCCTTCCCTGCCGGGGTTTGAAGTACCGGCGCTGCGGTGAGACGGAGAAGCGGGTCTCGGCATAGGGCTGCCAGAAGAGCAAGCTGCTGCTGGCTGTCCGGATTGCTTTTCCAAAGGCTCCGCATAACCCGGAATAAAGGGACAGATGGGTCAAGGGCATACAGCTCACTGAGCCGCTGCAACGAAAGTTTTCTCGTCGAAAGTGTCTGCTTTCCCAGGCAGTTAGCTTCTAGCACGGCCTGTTCATAATCCTCCCGGGCAACATCCCCAGGAACGAAATCAAGAAGCGATTGCAGCTCGCTGAACATCATGGTTCGGCTTGAGTGTGTTCCTTTGTCGCCAAAGCGAAAACCCAACCGGATGAGTGACGAAGGAGTCTCTAAACGCAAAAGAGATGTGAACATTGAACTTCTCGCAAAATGTCATTTTTTTCGCCGGCTAGTTTGCCGGCAAATTTCACTTATAATAATTTCCCCCTTTTGTCTTTGTCAAGGGAGCAAGAATTATTACGCAAAAAATAAGTTGTTATGATTTTTCTTTACCGCTGGCCCGGCGGGTGGACGAAAGCACGTCGAAAATCCCAGCGGAATGATCCCGAAACCGGTTACCCTGCGACCCTTCATATATTGAGGGCAATGACTGAGAGCCACCAAGAGTGGCGGGGGGAACTGGCCAAGGGGTATAGCCGACCGGGCAGAACAGAGTGACGAAACGGGGAGAGGCGCACCTGACTGCTCGACCGGCAGAATTGAAAGCCTGTTGTTGCCAGCCTGTAACCCTTGGCGGATTTATATCAACCAGGCGTTTCCTGGTAAAAGTCGGGGGCACCTTTGTTATGTCACTCAGTCGTACAAAACCGTTTATCGCCTCAAAAACGTTGGCCTTCTTTTCTTCTAAAACAAACTCACCACTCTACCCTTTCCAAGCCTGCAAAACCATCTTTTGCTTTTCGCCTGCAAGTACCCGCGTATAAATTTCCGTTGTGGCTGTAGAAGAGTGGCCCATGAGATCGGCCAGAATGTGGAGAGGTAAAGGATTTTCGCTGGTGACCATGGCAACCCCGAAGCCATGACGCAGGCCTTTAGGTGTGGCCTGGGGGCCGCTGATCCCGGCACGAGCCATAACCTGTTTTATCATTCGCCAGGCGGATGTCCGGCTCATAGTCCAAAAGGGCTGGTCATTATTCTTGTGCTGCCGGCGCCGAAGATCAAACACTAAATCAAAAAAATCAACCACACTGGGGGGCACGGGAACAGAGCGATATTGAGGCTTTTTCTCCCTCCCCTGTTTATCGTGCTTTCTTTTTTTGAGGGT
>QZKJ01000065.1 GCA_003605035.1 Desulfurivibrio sp. | reverse complement strand
GGCCACAGCGAACAATGATTCAGTATTCAAGCGATTAAACCTCCATGGTTGAATGAATCATTGTCATACCATTACCCACTCGGAATAGCGAGGAGCCATATTTTCCGCAGTCAAGATGTTTTCAACTCACTGACACTATTCTATTGGATTCAATAATTTGCAAGGGAAATATGACGTTTGGTATCTTGGATTGGCAAGCAATATAATTGAGATATGAATTGGGAATCTAATGCCTTGAAAGAAATAAGGATTTTGAGACTTCTGAACATCTTGGCCAAACTGACAGGGTGATATTCGGATTTTTGCCCCGGGGATAAATTTTTACTTATCTGGTAGAGAACGGTTGAAATTCAGTTGCTGAATTACGGGATGTCCGCTCTTGTTTGCCGTCCTGTTTTCCGCGTGTCATCCAGGGCGCTCCGCACCATCTCCGCCAGGTCTTTCTTGCTGACCGGCTTTAAGGCAAAGACGCGGATGCCGATGTCCCTGGCCGTTTCTTCGTTGATCAGTTCATTGAAGCCGGTGCAGAGGATAATCGGCATGTCCGCTCTGATGGCCAGCAGTTTGCGGGCCAGGTCGGCGCCCGTCATCTGCGGCATGGTCATGTCGGTGATGACCAGATCAAAATCCGCCGGCTGCTGTTCAAAGAGGCGCAGGGCTTCCAGGCTGCTGGTGGTGGCGGTGATCCGGTAGCCGAGATTTTCCAGGATAAAGCGCTCGATCTTGATGACGAATTCCTCGTCATCCACCACCAGGATATGTTCATTGCCGCCGGGGAGCGGTTCGGCGGCGGCAGCCTCGCCTTTCTCGTCAAGCGCCGGGAGGCAGGGAAAATAGAGATTGAAAACCGTGCCTTTGCCGGGTTCGCTGTAGACCGTGATGCGCCCCTTGTGGCTTTTGACGATGCCGTGCACCACGGAAAGACCCAGGCCGGTGCCCTCATTGGCAGGCTTGGTGGTGAAGTAGGGTTCAAAGATCTTTTCCATGTCCTCGGGCCTGATGCCGGCGCCTGTATCGCTGACGGCAAGTTGCACATATCTGCCGGGCTGCAGCTCAAGGGTGGCAAGCTGATCCTCCGGACCGATCTGGATTTCCTGCAGGGAGACCTTCAGGACCCCGCCTTTTCCCTGCATGGCGTAGGAGGCGTTGGTGCAGAGATTGAGCATCACCTGATGGATCTGGGTCGGGTCGGCCAGCACGGCCCCGCAGCAGGTATGGATGTCCTGGCGGATTTCAATGGTGGTGGGAATGGAGGCCCGCAGCAGTTGCAGGGTCTCCTTGATGATGAGGTGGAGCTGCAGGGGCTTGAAGTCATGCTCGGTCTGGCGGCTGAAGGTCAGGATCTGTTTCACCAGATCCTTGGCCCGCAGCCCGGCATTGATCACCTCCTGCTGCAGCATCAGGGTTCTGCTGCCCGGGATGAGCTCTTCCCGCACCATGTCGGCGTAGCCGAGAACCGCGGTCAGGATATTGTTGAAGTCATGGGCGATGCCGCCGGCCAGGGTGCCCACGGATTCCATTTTCTGCGCCTGGCGGAGCTGCCTTTCGATTTCCCTTTTTTCTTCTTCGGCCCGTTTACGTTCGTTAATGGGCACGACAACCTCCAGGGCGGAGGTGATATTGCCCTGTTCGTCCGTAACCGGCGTGACGATGATCTCGGACCAGATTTCCTTGCCTGCCGCGTCGATTCCTTTCTGTTCATTGGTGACAGGGCCCTGGCCGGTGCTGAATACCTGCCTGACCCCACATCCCGGGCAGACCTGGTCCCGCTTGTTGAAGATTTGGTGGCAGATCTTTCCTTCAATGTCCCCGAAGGTTTCCTTGAGGACCCGGTTAGCCCAGAGCACCCGGAAGTCTCTGGAAATAACGGTCAGGCCCACCCCGATATTGCGGGTCACGGTCTCCAGTTTTTCCTTCTCGGCGCGGAGGGCCAGTTCCGCCTGCTTGCGCTCGCTGATGTCCGTGGCATGCTCCACGACGTAGCGCACCTTGCCCGCCTCGTCAAACACCGGAAAGGCGCTGACCTCCTTATAGCCGCCGTCGACATTGTTGAATACCTCGGCAATACACGGTTTGCCGGTGGCGAATATCCCCTGCACATGACAGTGCGGACAGGGCTCTTCCTTCTGGAGAAAGACCCGGTAACATTTGGGGTTATCTGCCCGCTGCTCCGCGCTGATATAATCATGGTCATGCCAGTTGCTGTAGATGATATTGAGGTCTTTATCCAGCACGTTGAGCAGGCCGGGGATGGCGTCAAACAGACTCTGCAGCAGGCGCTGCGACTGTTTGAGTTCTTCCGAGGCCTTTTTACGTTCGCTGATATCCCGGAACAGGCCTTCCAGGGCAATGGGCTGGCCGTTGGCATCCTTGACCAGATGAACACTGCAGGAAGCAATGAAATGCTCGCCATTCCTGCGTCTGAAAGGTAATTCATAGTCGTCCACCCGGCCTTTTTCGCGCAGGATTGCTTTCAGTTTTTCCCGGTCCGCCGGGCGGCCATAGATTTCATCACCCATCTTCCTGCCGATCAGTTCCCCGGCGTTGTCATATCCCAGCATCTGGACGGAAGCCTGGTTGACCAGCAGGATGGCGCCATCCATATTCGCCAGCAGGTAGCCGTCCTGGATATTCTCAAAAATGGTTTTGAACTTCCTCTCGCTTTCCCGCAGGTCTGCATTGGCCTGGCAGAGTTCGGCGGTGCGCTGCCGCACCTGCAGTTCCACGTCCGCATAGGCCTTTTGCAACTGCACCTGCAGATGGCGCAGTTCCAGGTGGGTTTTCACCCGGGCCAGCACCTCCTCGGGTTGAAACGGCTTGGTGATGAAGTCCACGCCGCCGGCGTCAAATCCCTTGACTTTGTCGGCGGTGCCGTCCAGGGCGCTGATGAAGATGACCGGGATGTCGCGGCTCGCTGCATCCGCTTTCAGCTGGCGGCAGACCTCATAACCGTCCAGGTCGGCCATTTTCACATCGAGCAGGATCAGGTCAGGCCTGGCAACGGCCACTGAGCGCAAGGCCAGCCGGCCGCTGGAGGCCGGCCGCACCCGATAGCCGTTGCTGCCGAGAATGTCGGCGAGCAGCTGCAGGCTGGCCGGGGTGTCATCCACCACCAGGATTTCCCGCGGTTTGTTATCGAGCTTTGCCGCATGGATCATGATGTTTCTCCGGCAGGGCAGCTTTCCAGCAGGGTGAGCAGGCGGTCGTAATCAAGCCTGTCAGCCAGGTCGGCAAAAGTGGCGGCAGTGGCGGCATCGCTGGCGGCGATTTCGCTGATCAGCGACCGGGTGCGGTCAGTGTCGAGCCGCAGCACCGCCTCATGGAGTTCGCGGCGCAGATCAAACGGCAGGGCGCGGTAGTGGTCGACGGAAAAGTCCGCTTCGCTCTGCCGCGCTCTTGCCGCGGGCAGATCATCAGCATAGCGGTAGCGCAGCTTGAGGAGTCTGGCCATGACCTGGAAAATTTCCTCAGCCTGGTATGGCTTGCGGACGAAGTCATCGCAGCCGGCGGCCAGGATCTGTTGTTTTTCCTCCTCCAGGGCATGGGCGGTAAGGGCCGCCACCACGGTGGTCTGACCGGCCTCGCTCTGCTTGATGCGGCGGGTGGCCTCCAGCCCGTCCATTTCCGGCATGCGGATATCCATCCAGATAAAGTGCGGCCGCCACTGGGCAAACAGCTCCACCGCCTGCCTGCCATTGACCGCCTCGCGCACGTCAAAGCCGCCTGATTTGAGGAGTTCCACCAGCAGCAGGCGGTTGTCCTCCATATCCTCGGCCACCAGAACGCGGGGAATGGCCTGTCCAGGCGCCAGGCCGATCACCTGCCGCAGCGGGGCGAGTGCCTGGATGTCTTCCGCGGCGGCCTCCTGGATAGTGATGACAAAGCGGAAAACGCTTCCTTTGCCCACGGCGCTGCTGACCATGATATCCCCGCCCAGCAGGCGGACATAGTTCCAGCTGATGGCGAGCCCCAGGCCGGTGCCGTTTTTGCGTTTCCTGCCGCTTTCGGTCTGTTCGAAATACTGGAACATCTTGTCCAGCTCGTCCGCGGCTATGCCGACGCCGGTATCTTCAATCTCCAGGCAGAGCTTGAGCTGGCTGTCATGGTGAGCAGACAGGGGATCAGGGGCCATTGCCACCCGCAGCACGATGCCGCCATGATCGGTGAATTTCACCGCGTTGCCCAGCAGATTGATCAGCACCTGGCGCAGTTTGTTCTCATCGGTCACCACATAACGGGGAACCTCATGGATGCCGATGAGTTCAAGCTGCAGCCCTTTGCCGTCGGCGCTGGAAGCAAACATGGTCATCACTTCGCCGAGCAGGGCGTGCAGGTCAAAGGCCGAGGCGTTCAGGGACATCTGGCGGGCCTCGATCTTGGACATCTCCAGCACTTCATTGATCAGGGTCAGCAGATGTTCACCACTGCGGTTGATGGTGTGCAGGTAGCGGCGCTGGTCGGCCGGCAGGGCGCTGTTTCTCAGCAGCAGTTGGGAAAAGCCGAGGATGGAGTTCATGGGCGTGCGCAGCTCATGGCTCATGTTGGCCAGGAAAATGCTTTTGGCCCGGTTGGCTGCCTCGGCCTTTTCTTTCTGCTCTTCGAGTTCAACCGTCCGTTTGCGGACCAGCTCCTCCAGATGGTCCTGGTACATCTCAAGCTCCCGGTTGATTTGCAGCTGCCTTTTCTGGGTCAGGCCGATGTCGGTCAGCATGCGGGCAATACTTTTATAGTAGGCGATGATGCTGTTTACCCTCTTGCGGGGAATGACGGCAACCCTGCTTAATGCCGCCAGATACTTTTCCTCGTCAAACCCGGCCTCGGCTGCCTGCCTGCGAAACCAGGCGGGATCAGGCGGGTCATCTTCATAGAAGCATTGACCGAAGAAAAAGGTTGCCGCATGTTCGCCCTCGATAATAATGGGGAAGGCGACATCCAGCAGACCGTTTTTGCAGCGATACTCGGCGAATTCGCCCTCAAACAGATGGGATTTGATATAGGCGTCGCTTTCCCGGCAACGGGACCCGGTGAGGGGATTGCCCCGGTGAAATTTTGTACAGATATCGGTCCAGCCGGCCGCTACCAGGATATTTCCCTGGGCATCAAGCACGGCATTGGCAAGCCCCGTGGCCTGGTGGAAATACTCCATGGACTCCTGGAGTTGCTGGATGTCGACCAGGTCACTGAATCTGTATTTCGGCATATTTCCCCCTTGCCGCGGGCCGGTTAAAACTGCCTTTGTCGATTTGGCTGGTGAATTATTTGTCATCAGGGGATATCCCCGCCGGGATTTGCCGGCCCGTTCAGAAAAGTCCCCGGATATCGTATTCTATCATCTTGCTATCGGGATTTCCATTACAAGGCCCGTCGTCAAGTCATTTTGCCTATCTCGTGGATAGTATCTGGCAACTGGCTGTTATCACGATATTTTCTCTAAAAATAACAGGCGCCGTCAGCAGTGGGGGAGATTTCCGGCGGAGTAAACAGGAAAAAGGTAGCTGGAGGGGCTGGCTGGGAAAGTCAGGCAGGAAAAAATCAGAGACCTTTCTGTCTGACGATTTCAAACATGATGATGCCGGCGGCCACCGAGGCATTCAGGGAGTCCATTTCCCGCTGCATGGGGATGGTCACCTTGAAATCGCACTGCTCCTGCACCAGGGGCCGGATGCCTTTTCCCTCGCCGCCGATCACCAGGCAGAGGGGGCCGGAAAAATCAGTCTGATAGATGGAAACCCCGCCCTCCTTGATGGTGCCGTAAATCCACACTCCCTGCTCCTTTAATCTCTGCAGCATCCTGACCAGATTGGTGCTCTGGCAGACGGGCAGGTGGGCCAGGGCGCCGGCGGATATTTTCGCCACCGTGCCGCTTAAGGGGGCGGAGCGGTCCTTGGGGACAATGAGGCCCGTTACCCCGGCGGCGGAGGCGGAACGGATGATGGCCCCCAGGTTGTGCGGGTCCTGGATGGAGTCAAGGGCCAGCACGAACGGGGTGCCGGCCTGGGCGAGAAGGCTGAGAAATTCCTCTTCAGCCATGGTGGCGAAAGGCATGATCCGGGCAATGACGCCCTGATGGTTCATCTGCCTGCTGCCGGCCAGCCGTAACTGGGGGGTGAATTTCACCTTGACCTGCTGCCGGCGCGCCAGCTCAATGATGTCCTGCAGTTTCCTGCCGGTTTTGCCCTTCTCGATCAGGATTTCGTGGATGGCGCGGGGCCGCGCGGCCAGCATTTCATAGACCGGATGGATGCCCCAGACAAGCTGGTCTTCGTTTGGCGGGGTGTTATCGTTGTTCATAGCGGCCTGTGCTCACAGTCGGGCAGGAGCAGGGGCAGTCCGTCGCTGTTGCGCCTGGCGCGGCAGCGCTGGGCAATGATGATGGACCGCAGGGTGTCCACCGCCTGGTCCACGGTGTCATTGACAATCAGGTAATCATAGAGCCCGGCATCCTGCATTTCCTTGATGGCATTGTCCAGGCGGAGCCGGATGGTTTCCGGGGAATCGGTGCCCCGGCCGGTCAGCCGGAGCGTGAGTTCTTCCCAGGACGGCGGCGCAATAAAGATGGAAAAGCAGTCACCGCCGGCCGTCTGCCTGACCTGTCTGGCGCCCTGGACGTCAATATCAAGCAAGACGTCCAGCCCCCGGGCGAGATGCCGGTTCACCTCCGCCCTGCTGGTCCCGTAATAGTTGCCGTGCACCTCGGCCCATTCGAGAAACTCATTGCCGGTTCGCATGCCTAGAAAGGTCTGCTGATCGACAAAATAGTAGTCAACCCCATGCTGTTCGCCGCTGCGGGGGCTTCTGGTGGTATGGGAAACGGAAAAGGTCACCCCTTTGACCAGGGTAAACAGTCTTTTCAGGATGGTGGTTTTGCCGGTGCCGGACGGGGCGGAGATGATGATGAGATTTCCTCTCACAGGCTGTCCTCCGCCAGGGCGGCCGGGTCCTGCTGGGCGGCAGGGGCGAAACGCTGGGTGATGGTTTCCGGCTGGACGGCGGAGAGGATGACGTGGTTGCTGTCCAGGATGATGATGGAGCGGGTTTTGCGACCCTCGGTGACGTCGATGAGCTTTTTCTGCTCCCTGGCCTCATCCTTGAGTTTTTTTATCGGGGAAGATTTCGGCTTGACAACGGCCAGGATGCGGCTGGCCACCACTGAGTTGCCGAACCCCACATTGATCATTCTCTGGTCCATGGTTATAATCCTTTGGTCTGGCTGGTCTGGCTGGTCTGGCTGGTCTGATTGGTCTGACTGGTCCGACTGGTCTGACTGGTCCGGCTGGTCTGTTGCCTTTGACCAGTAAGACCAGTAAGGCTAGTCAGACCAATCATTCCAGATTCTGTACCTGTTCGCGCATTTTTTCCAGTTCATTTTTCAGTTCCACCGCCTGGTGGGCAATGCCGGCGTCGGAAATCTTGGAGGCCATGGTGTTGATCTCCCGCAGGAATTCCTGGAGGAGAAAATCAAGGCGCCGGCCCACCGGTTCCTGCTGTTCCAGGAAATGGCGGAACTGCTCGATGTGGCTGGTCAGGCGAACCAGCTCTTCAGTCACATCAGCCTTGTCGGCAATGATGGCAATCTCCTGGGCAATGCGGGTCGGGTCCACGTCCACGTCCTTGGTCAGCTTGGCGATACGTTCCTGCAGCAAGGCCAGTTTCTGCCCGGTGAGTTCCGGCACCCTGTCGTGGATCTGCTCCCTGGTGCCGGCAAGAAACTCCAGGCGGGCGAGGAGATCGTTTTTCAGGCTCAGACCTTCCCGTTCCCGCATGTCCCTGGTCAGTTCCAGGGCCTGCAGCAGGGCCTGTCTGAGTACCTCCCACAAGGCCTCCAGATCCTCGGCCTCATCCATGGCATAGATGACATTGGGATAATTCGCCACCAGGGTCAGTTCCGTGCCTGAGCCGGGCAGGCCCAGATCGGTCTTGAGTTCCATCAGGCAGTTGCGGTACTGCCTGGCCAGGGGAAAATTGACGCCCAGGGTCTTGGCCTCGGCCAGGTTCGGGGCGGGCGTCACCACCACCTCGATATGGCCCCGGCTGTAAAAGGGGGTGATTTCTTTTTTTATTCTTTCTTCAAGGGCGGCGTACTGTCTGGGAATTTTGATGCGGATATCGCAGAAGCGGTGGTTGACGGATTTGATCTCCACCGTCCAGCCGATGTTGCCGGAGGCCTGCTCGCCCCGGCCGAAGGCCGTCATGCTGATCGGAAATTTCATGAAACAAGCTCCATAAGTTCTTTGGCTGAGGCGGTGGCCGTGCCGATCTTGGCGACCACGATGCCTGCGGCGAAATTGGCCAGGGTGGCCGCCTCGGCAAAGCTGAGGCCGCTGGCCAGGCCCAGGGCGAGACTGGCGATCACCGTGTCGCCTGCTCCGGTAACATCATAAATCTCTTTGGCCACCGTTGGAATAGTGAAAAGCGGTTTTTCTTTTTCCAGCAGGGTCATGCCCGCTTCGCCCCGGGTGATGAGCACCGCCCGGCTGTCCAGTTTCCGCAGCAGGGTCGCAGCGGCCCGGAAAAGAGATTCGTCATCGTCAATGGTCACGCCGGACATCTTCTCCGCCTCATGGTGGTTGGGGGTGATGATTGTCGCCCCTTTAAAGAGGTCGGCATGCACCGGTTTCGGGTCCACGATCAGGGGGATCTGGTGGCTGCCCGCCAGCCGGCGCACATGATCCATCAGGGGTGCGCAGATCACTCCCTTGCAGTAGTCGGAGATGATGACCGCGGCAAAGGAACTGATATTGGCCTCGATAAAGGAGCAGAGACCGTCCAGGGCCGCAGGCGGCAGCGGGCCGGTTTTTTCCCGGTCAAAGCGGACCACCTGCTGGCTCTGGGCCACGATTCTGGTTTTCTTGGTGGTCGGCCGGTCCTGGGTTTTGATGACGCCCGCGGTGGGGGAATCGATCTGCTGCAAGAGTTCCAGCAGATGCCGGCCCATCAGGTCGTCGCCGATCACCCCGCACAGGGTCGCCCTGGCCCCGAGATCGTAGAGGTTGTGCAGCACGTTGGCCGAACCGCCGAGCAGCAGACTTTCGTCGGTGACATTGACCACCGGCACCGGCGCCTCGGGCGAGATGCGCGAAACACTGCCCCAGATGAAATGGTCAACGATAATGTCGCCGATAACCAGCACATTGGCGGAGGGGAATTTGGCTATGGCCTGTTGCAGGTTCAGCCGGTTTATCTGATTCAGCACTTCTTGCTCCTGTTGCTCTTTTTGCGAAATCTTCCAATAGAAGGTTTTATGCCGTGTTTGTCTTATTTACCGCAAAGTTAATCAGTTTTTTTAACTGCCAGGATCATCCGGCAGAATGTTTCAGCCAGTTCCGCCAGGTCGGCGCCGGTGAGCCGGGAGCTGTCCTTGATGCGGATGGTGCTGGTTGACCCGCACTTGTCAAGGGGTCGCCATCTGTCGAAAAAACGGTCATTTGGGGCGCCGGCGAAACAGATGACCGACTGCGTTCCCCTGGCGGTGGCCAGATGCTGGCAGCATGAATCGTAGCCGAAAAAAACATCGGCCTGATCGATCAGGGCGGACAGCATGCCGATGCCGCCCTGGATGCAGACCAGTCCATGCTGGAAAGGGATCGGCCTGCCGGTCAGATTTTTTTCCGAAACCGCCGCGGCCTGAAACGCCCTCATCCGCATCATCTCCATGAGGGTGCGGGCCCGCTCCCGCTCATCCGGGTGACAGCCGCTGTCAAGAACCACCAGGGCGCTGTCGTCCTGTAAAAGCCCGGCCAGCAGCTGCTCCTCAAAGGGGTCGGGCAGTCGTTTTCTGCTGTCATTGCCGACCCCGAGATTGATGACGATTTTTTTGCCGCCCGGCGGGAACTGGGCAAAGAACCGCTGGACATTCGCCAGATGGGCCGGCCGGATGGAAATCTGCGGCCGGATGTTTATCTGTTCGCCCAGCACCTCGTTGAGCCATCTGTTGGTCAGCTGGCTCAGGCGGCTGGAGTCATCCAGCTGATCACTGCGCGAAGGAAAATGCCGGGTATAGCGGTCGGCAAGCAGGGGCAGCAGGGCGAGCTGGCTCAGTCTGCTGTCCGGGTCAAAGAGAAGGGTCTGGTCAGGCAGACCCTCCCATTCCATTTTCAACTGCTGGTAAAGCGAGGTATAGCTGGTCAGGCGGCCGATCAGGCCGCCATCCCGCTGGTAATGAAACTTTGCCCAGTGCACCCCGGGCAGTCCGTAGAAGATTTCCGGCAGATGGCCTGGCCCGTAGACAATAATTTCCGCCTGGGGAAATGAGCGGGCCAGCCGGTGCACCATGATGGAGGTAATGGCCACGTCGGCGCCGACCGTGACCCTTGACAGCACCAGGATTTTTCGGATCTTTTCCTTGAGGGAAGGCTCCAGGGTAATATCCTGATGGATCTTCCGGTAGCGCGCCAGCAGCAGGTGCTGCTCCGGGTAATGCAGCTCGTTGAGCAGGCGGTCCAGGCTCTCCCCCTCCTTTTGCCGGCGGATGAAGTCGATCATGCGCAGCAGCACCAGATTGCAGAGTTCGACGCCCCTGGTGGTGAAGTCATCACAGAGCGGTTCAACGATATTTTTATAGAGGGCGGCCACCGCCGCCTTGCGCACCTGCAGACCCTTCTCATACAGGGCCATGCAGCAGAGCAGGTCAATGGCGCGGAAATCCGGCCCTGCCCCGGCCGCAAGCCCTGTCATGGCGGCGCCGCCTAATTCGCTGGCGATGACTTCCGGAGAAATGAAGGGGTTGCCGTCCAGAAATTGCTGCCAGTTATGATACGCTGTTTCTATTTTCATTGATTCCCGTGGTGATGAGGGTGAGCTGATGCTCAACAGGCTAATATAGACTTATAGGGGCAAGCAGGCAATTTAATTCTGCGTAAAGAGCAGATGCGGCCGGTTGAAGCGGCCGCGGTCCCCGGGGAAAAAGAACAGCGGCAGGGCGATCAGGGTGTTGCGCAGGATGAGCAGATAAACGGGGGCAGGGTTGCCGGCGCCGAAACAGCCGCAGTCAAGGGGCAGCAGCAGGTATCCCTCGGAAGCCAGGACAAGCGGCAGGAGGTAAAAAAGATAGAGCAGGCCGGTGGCTCTGGCCAGCAAGGCTGCCTGGATGCCGCTGAGGGCGGTAATGCCTAAAAAAAGTTCCAGGGCAGGGAACCAGCGGGAGATGAAAACCAGCTGCCCGATACTGATCACCTGCTGCTCGAGCAGCGCTTCCAAGAGATCGCCCACGCCGGGGGAGCTGATTTTGCTCAGCCCGGCCCAGACCAGCAGGAGTGCGGCCAGGTAATAATCGGCAATGACCAGCAGGTGGAAGATTTTTTTCACTGCTCAGGCGCTGGCGTTTTTTTACGGCTCCCTTCCCAGAAGGTCATCAGTTCCTCCATCATCAGATAGAGCCTCTCCACCTGCTCCTTGACATCCTGCACGGTGGCTGAACCTTCCTCCGACATGGAGGCATGGGACTGCACCATATCATCGATGGAGTTAACCGCTTCCTTGATTTTTCCTTCGGTTTCGGACTGCTGCCTGCCGGTTTCCATGATTTTCGCCATCTCCCTGACCACCGCGTCGGAGCCGGTGTTGATTTCCGCAAAGGTGGTTTTCAGATGGTCCACCATCTGCACACTTGAGGTCACCTTTTCGTCGAGGCGTTTAATGATGCTGGCAACCTTGCTGGATGTTTCCGTGGTCCGGGTGGCGAGATTTCTCACCTCGTCGGCCACCACGGCGAATCCCGCGCCGGCTTCGCCTGCCCGGGCGGCTTCAACCGCGGCGTTCAAGGCAAGCAGATTGGTCTGGAAGGCAATATCTTCAATGGTCCTGACCAGGGATGAGATTTCCCGGTCCGCCTCCACCATGGCGGTCATTGCCTCCACCACGTCATTGATGGATTTATTGGACCGGGTTGCCGTGCTGAAGAGACTGTTGGCGGCATTATCCGCTGTGCGGGCCGCGTCGAGATTTCCCTTGGCCTGCAGGGCCATCTGGTCCATGGTCGTGGATATTTCCTCCAGGGCCGCCGCCGATGAGCTGGTTTCAGCGGCCAGATGGCTGGACATGGCGGTTATGATGTCGACGGCCTCCAGCAGTCCGCCGGTGGCCTGGGTTGATTCCCGGCTCATTCTGTCAAACTGTTTTGATATCAGCGCGATCATATAAAAGATGATGGCGCCGATGGCGACCATGAAGGCGATGGAAAAAACCAGCACGCGGTTGAGCTGCCGGCTGACGGCCAGAATCTGGTCCATGGCCCGGTTGTGGCTCTGGGTGCTGGCACTGACGATGCTGTTCAGGGACTTCAGCAGATTTTTGTTCTGCTCATCGAATTTTTTCGTCCAGGCCGCCTCCTCGCCGTATTCCTGGGCGATGCTGGTCGCGATCATCCGCTTGCCGGCCTCAAAGGAAGCCTGGTATGTTTGCCGGAGCGCCTCGATCTGCCGGGTTCCTGCCGGGTTTTCTTGACTGAGTTTCTCCAGAGAGGCCAGCAGGGCGCTGATCTGCTGATCGATTGCCTGGATGTTGGGCAACTCGCTTTCCGTGCCGGCAGCCCTGGAGACATTGAATTTTTCAATGACGTTGGTCACCAGACCTTTGATCTCGATGGCCACTTTCGTCTCAGGATAAACCTGACGGCTCACCATTCTTACCTCGCGGTTGAACTCCTTGGTGGCCAGCAGGGCATAGAAGATGATCGCACCGGAGATGGTGAAAAGGAGGAGAAAGAAGAAGTAGAGTTTTCTTTTGCTGCCAATCTTCATAAGCTTTTCTCAAACCGTGTCAGCGATATTTGCCGATAAACCGTTGTATCTCCGGCTGCATCTGTTTTGCCATCTCGACGTGTTCGCCCGTAAACTACTCGGTGGGCAGCCCGGCCCGCTTCCAGGCCAGCACCCCGCCATCCATCACGGCCAGATCCGCGTAGCCCTGCATGGCCAGAAATTTTCCGGAGATATTCACCTGTTTGCCGGCATGGTCGAAGAGAATGATTTTCTTGTCCCTGGGCAGCGTGGTGTATTGCTCATCCAGGTCGTCTAAGGGGATGCTGACGGCGTTTTTGATTCTGCCCACGTCTTTTACCTCATCCCCGCGGATGTCAAGCAGCACGGCGGTGGCAGCCTGGGCCTGCACATCCTGGGGAGTCAGGCGGGGCAGTTCAACCTTCGGGTAGTCCACATGGGTTTCAACCGGGTAGCGGTTTTTGGCCCAGTCCGGCAGGCCGTCATTGTAAACCATGACATTGGTGTAGCCCAGGGCCAGGGCCCGGTTGGCCGCCTCTTTGCTTTTGGAACATTTAGGTCCCTTGCAGTAGAAAATCAGCAGACCCGCCTTGTCCGCCGGCATCAACGGGTTATCAGCGGTGACCTTGCTGCTGGGAATGTTGATCGAACCAGCGATCGCCAGTTCATTATGCTCGATGGAACTCAAGGCATCTATCAGGGTGAGCGGCTCCCTGGCATCCAGTTTCTGTTTTAACTCCGCGGTGGTGATTATCGTGAATTTTTCCTCGGCCGACACCCCCGGCGCCCGCAGAAGAAAAAAATTACAGAAGATCATTAGGGTAAGCAGACACGGCATCCAAAGCTTTTGCATAAAGTATCCTCCATTTGCTGGTTGCGGGTGAAAAGAAGTGCGGGGAAATTCCAGCGCAATCACTGTGCGACATTGTCGTAGCAAGCCCTTTTTATTTTATGGTGAAAAACGAAAGAAAATCAAAGAATTTTGCTGAAAAACCACAAACCATGAAAAATAATTTTCAGGAAAATGCCCTGGAGCCGCCTGTTTTTGCCAAGCGAACTCGCTCTTGGCATTTGTTACTTTGCGCCGGGTTCCAGCAGAAAATACATTCCTCCCTTTCTTTCAGCCATGTACCTGATTTCGTGGACAACTGAGCAGCCGTAACCGTTTTTGTCCGGTCCACCGGCAGTTCCAGCACTGTTTGCCCGGAGATTTCATGGACTTCATTCGGGGTTGAAAATCTTGCCCTCGGGGCAAGATTCAAATTCAGACACCATGCCCCTCTGAGCGCTGGAAATATCACTCGACAAGCTGATTTGTTTTGCGTATAAATACCGATATGCGCCGGTTCGTCATGCTATTTTTTGTTTTCTGCTTGTTTCAGCCCTTTTCCCGCATTGCACCCCAAGCAGCTGAGGCAACAGAACAGGATGTATCCGACAGCGGAATACTGATCGGAACATCAGTGCCGCTCACGGGCCACGCATCCTACCTGGGCATCGGCATCGTCACCGGCATGAATGCCTATTTCAAACATGTCAACAGTCAGGGCGGCATTCATGGGCGCATCATCAGGTGCCTGGCCTACGACGATGACTACAACCCGCCTCTCATGATCAGTAACGTGAGGCGTCTGATTGACAAAGACCGGGTTTTCGCCCTCATCGGTCTGGTCGGCACACCCACCACCCTGACCATCGTCGAGCAGTGCCAGCAACAGCAAATTCCCCTGCTGTTCCCCTTTACAGGCGCGATTGAACTTCGTCAGCCTGTCAGGGATTACGTTTTGAATCTCCGCCCCAGTTACTGGGATGAGGGCGCCGCGGCCGTGGATTACTTCATCAAACAGGGGAAGAGACGTATTGCCGTGTTTTACCAGAATGACGCCTACGGTCTTAACGGGCGTAACGGGGTTGAACGCCGCCTGATCAAATACGACCTGGCGCTGGCGGCAGAGGCTTCCTATATTCGCGGGGTGTCGGATGTAAAGACCCAGGTGCAGAAGATAAAAAAAAGCAATCCTGATGTTGTTGTCATGATTGGCACTGCCGATCCCTGCGCGGCATTTATCCTGGAGGCGCTCAGGCAGGGGATGCAGGATGTTTTGTTCTCCAATGTCTCTTTTGTGGGCGCTCATGAGCTGGCAAAACGTTTATCCGACTGCAGAGCCACGGTGTTCGTTACCCAGGTGTTTCCCTCCATAGCTGATACCTCCCTGCCGGCTGTCAGGGAATACCGGCAGCTCATGCAGACATTTTTCCCGGCAACTCAGCCCGATCAGGTTTCCCTTGAGGGTTTTTTAAACGCCAAGCTTTTTATCGAGGCCCTGCAAAGGAGCGGCGTTGATCCTGACAGGGAATCGCTTGTCAAAACCATTGAAGATATGCATGAATTCGATATCGGCATCGGGGAAAAGGTCAATTTCAGCCGGATGGATCACCAGGGACTGGATAAGATCTATCTCACCAGGATAATTGATGGAAAAATCATTTATCTCCAGGATTAAAAGCCTGTTCCGGGCCGACACCCCGTACCTCATCACCCGGTCTTTTTCCCTCAGGATGCTGCCGCTTTCCTTCCTAGCCGGCATTTTCATATGCATTGCCATTCCCGCCAGTTACTATTATCTGGGCAGGGCCAATGCCGGCCGGCAGGCGGCGGTGCACGCCAACTATATTGCTTCCATCTTTCGGGAGGTTCTGGAAAAGCATCCCCTGGCCTGGAAGGAAGAAATTAATACGCAGCTCGCTGTTGCCAATATCACCCGCATAGAAATTTTTGACCGCAATAACAACCTGATTGCGGAGTTGACCTCCGGCAGCCTTCCCGCACATCGCTGGTCAATGGTGGCATCGGAACAGAAAGTGACTTACGGCGGCAGCATCTATGCCCTGGTAAAAGTGGGCATTTCCCTTGAAAAACTGCAGAATCAAACCCTCATGCTGCTGCTGTTTTCCCTGGCCTGCGGCACGTTTGAAGGAATTGCACTTTTCCTGCTTCCCATCTTCAAGATTCAGGATGCCGAGGAACAGATAAACAGATCGCATCGGAAGCTGCTGGATGAGCAGCAAAAACTGAAGACCTCCGAAGAGAAATTCAGGACCTTTTTTGAATTTGCCCCTGACGGAACCGTCATTTCAACCGCGAGCGGCAGGATACTTTCCTGCAATCACGCCTTCCGGGAGATGTTCCAGATTGATGAGAAGGATTTCCGCAGCAGGAACGCGAAGGACTTTTACTTTGATCCGCGGGCAAGAGAGCGGCTTTTAGCCGAGCTTTTTGAGGTCGGGGAAGTAAAAAACATGGAGGTTGTTTTCAGGAAAAAAGATGGCTCGGAGTTGCCCGCCCTGGTTTCCATGAAGCTGTTCAGCAGCCGCATCTTAAAAGAAGAGGATGGTCTCCTGGAAAACGAAAATGTGCTGTTGCAGACCATCATACGTGACATCAGCGAAAAGAAAGAGGTGGAGAAACAGCTTGCCCAGGCCCATAAACTGCAAAGCATCGGCTTGCTTGCCGGCGGGGTGGCGCACGACTTCAACAACATTCTCTCTGGCATGATGGGGTACGCGGGTCTGATCAGGCTACATACTCCTGCAGATAAGGATGTGCACCAGTATGCGAAGATTATCGAAAAGGCGGCGATCAGAGGTTCCGATCTGACCAGGAAGCTGCTGGCCTTTGCCCGGGGGGGGAAATATCTGATTGAGGATGTCAATCTCAATGAAATAGCGGAAGAGGTTCTGGAAATACTGGCGCACACCATTGAAAAGAAGATCGTTATCTTAAAGGATTTTGACCCGGACCTCCGGAATGTGCGGGCCGATGCCTCGCAGATGAACCAGGTACTGCTCAACCTCTGCATCAATGCCAGGGATGCCATGACAGGTCGGGACAGATGCGAGCTCCTCATCAAGACTTTTTCCGTCTATTTGCAAAAGAGGAACTTTTCCACGGGTGAGGTGTGTCAACCCGGCGAATACGTGGGGATTTCAGTCTCTGATACCGGTTCAGGCATGAGTCAGGACCTTTTATCCAAGATATTTGATCCTTTTTTCAGTACAAAAGGAAAAGGGCAGGGAACCGGTCTCGGGCTTTCCATGGTTTACGGCATCATCAGAAATCATGATGGATATATTGATGTGATCAGCAAACCGGGAAAGGGGAGCACTTTTGTCATATATCTGCCTGCCGCCCTGGCTGGGGAAGCAGGGCGAGGAGATAAGGCGGCCGGGCCAGACAAAAAATATGCAGGGGAAACACCCGGCGGAACCGAGACCATCCTGCTGGTCGATGATGAGGCTGAGGTCAGAGATTTCACCAAGGTGCTGCTGGGTGAAAAAGGGTACCATGTTCTGTTGGCAGAGGACGGCGAGGACGCCGTAGCCGTTTACCGGAGCAACCGTGATACCATCGATCTTGTGCTCCTGGATATGATTATGCCGAAGAAAAACGGGGCAGAAGTTTTTTATGAACTCAGAAAGATGAATCCAGAGGTGAAAGTCATTATCGTGAGTGGCTTCAGCCTGGATTATCAGGCCAGGCAATTGCTTCGAGACGGGGCCGCTGCCTTTATCCAGAAACCTTACCGGACGGATAAGCTGCTGCTGGCCATCCGCGAACTGTTTGCCCAACAGCAGCCAGGGTGGCACTGAGGGATGCTTGCGGCAGGGAGGACCCTTGCCGGAAACAGTTCGAGTCGGCGAAGATGAAGTTGTGCAAGCGCGGGGCTTCGGCAAACCAGGCTTTGCCGCAGCGTTTCGCGAGGCATGATCGGCCAGTTTTATCCGGAAAATCATGATCGCAGGGAGGAAGCAAGACCATCATGCAGGAAATTGATCTGAACATCAAAGGCTATACGGTGCAGTTCGAGACGGCCCGAAGGATTGCCCTGGCCCTGGCCGGGCAGGACGAAGAGGAGCCCATGCTGATTGCCTGGCATGACCGGGCCAGAGACAGGCACTCGCCAGGCTGCGTTAAGTGCGAGATCAAAGGGGCGCCCGGCTGGGAGATCTATGGCCGCAATCATGGCGGCCGGCTGAGGATCAGTATCAACGAGGATGATTACGTTTTTATCATGAGCTGACCGCCGCCCGGCGGGCTGTTTGTCGTAATAAAGCGAGAGACGGGCTTGACCTGCGGTTGCCCGGATGGTAACTTTCAATGCTTTGTCGCCTTTTTCTTTTCAGTTTAAAATTCAACGATGAAAGTTATGAATAAACCAGCAAAATCCTTTCCCGAGGGCATGGTGCCGCTGGGAAAAGCCAAGTTTTCCTTTTCCTGCCATCCGGGCGTGTCCTGTTTCATGTCCTGCTGCCGCAACGTTGACATGCTCCTCTATCCCTATGATCTTATCGAGCTGAAGAACTGTCTCGGCATCCGTTCCGATCTGTTCCTGGAGCACTATGTGCAGGTGGTGCAGGGAGCAAATCCCTTTTTCCCCGCGCTGATGATGAAAATGACCGCTGCCAATGCCTGCCCCTTTCTCGGTGAGGCGGGCTGCACGGTTTACGAGCATCGACCGCTCTCCTGCCGCATGTACCCGCTGGAGCGCGGGGTGGACCGCACCCCTGAGAAGGGCAGGGCGGAAGAGTTTTATTTTCTGACCAGACATGACTACTGCAAAGGGCACGGGGAGGAGCAGGAGTGGACGGTGAAGGAGTGGCTGCGGAGCCAGCAGCTGCTTTTTCATAATGCCATGGCCGATCAATGGGCGGAGATGGATACCCTTTTTTCCCGCAACCCCTGGGCCGGTGAAGGGGCGGCCGGTCCGCGGCAGAAGCTCGCCTTTCTGGTCTGTTACAATATCGACGGTTTCCGGGACTATGTGCGCCACCACGATCTGCCGGCACGCTTCAAGCTGCCCCAGTCCCGCCTCCGGTCCATAGAAACGGATGACGAGGCATTGCTCTCTTTCGGTTTTGACTGGCTGAAGCTGGTATTGGCCGATATGCCCACCCTGCAGCCGCGCCGGAAGCGGTAGCCAAGGATCGCCGGGCTTTCAGCTGTCCAGCACCTTCCTGATCAGCCGGGCGATATCCTTTTTGACAATCGGCTTCATGAGAAACTCCCTGATGCCGATGGCCTTGGCCTTTTCCTCGGAGATGATGCTGCTGTAGCCGGTGCAGAGAATGATGGGGATGGCGGGCCGGAGCCGCAGCATTGCCCCGGCCAGTTCGGCGCCGGTCATGCCGGGCATGGTCTGGTCGGTGATGACCAGATCGAACCGGTCGGGATTGTTGCTGAAGGTCTCCAGGGCGGCAAAGCCGTTGTCCCGGGTGGTGACACTGTAGCCCAGTCTGGCCAGCATGTTTCTGCCCATGTCGGCAATCATTTCCTCGTCATCGACGAAGAGTATCTGCTCGGTGCCCGCGGGCAGGGCTTCCGTTCCTTCATCAGACGGCAGGACCTGTCCCGGCAGGGCGGGAAAGAACAGGTGAAAGTCCGTGCCCGTGCCTGGCTTACTGCTGAAGCGGATCGCCCCGCCGTAATCCCTGATGATGCCATGGACAATGGCAAGTCCCAGGCCGGTTCCCTTGCCGGTCCCCTTGGTGGTGAAGTAGGGATCGAAAATCCGGTTTTTGCTGGCCGGATCAATGCCCGTTCCTGTATCACGCACCACCAGCTCAACATACGCTCCTGTTTTCAGGGCGGGATATTCGGGGAAATCGGCGGCGTTTACTGCCGTCCTTTTCAGTTCAACCCGCAGGATGCCGCCCTGTTCTTCCATGGCATGATAGGCGTTGGTACAGAGATTGAGCAGAATCTGATGGATCTGGGTCGGGTCGGCATGGATGGCGCCGCATTCAGGATCGATATCCTGCTGGATGTCAATGGTGGTCGGAATGGAGGAGCGGAGCATTTTCAGCGTTTCCTTGATAATAGGCTGGGGCTGCAGCAGAAAACGTTTCACCTTTGCCTGGCGGCTGAAGGCGAGAATCTGCTGGACAAGATCCTTGGCCTTGTAGCCGGCCTTCAGCACATGCTCAAGATCCCTGGCGCAGCCGGAATCCGGCGGCGCATCCTCCATGGCCATGTCGGTGTAGCCGATGATGACCCCCAGGATGTTGTTGAAGTCATGGGCAATGCCGCCGGCCAGGGTGCCGATCGCTTCCATTTTCTGGGACTGGCGCAGCTTCCGCTCAAGTTTGGCTTTTGCCTCCTCGGCCATTTTTTTATCCGTGATCTCATGAAAGGTAAAAAGAATGGCGCCGTTATCGATCGCTACCTGCTTGATATTGGTTAGGAAATAATGGCTGTTGCCGTTTTTGTCGAGCAGGATGCTGTCAAGGTTGCGGATTTCTCTCTCGCGGTTGAGCTGGTTTGCATCGAAAAGGTTGCTGCCCGCCAGCACGCTGATGTTGCCCATGGCCTGGATCTCCGCCGCCGAATAGCCCAGCACCTGGCCAACGTTGCCGTAGACGTGGATGAAATTGCCCTCGGCATCGGTAATGAATACCGGATCGGCAATGTTTTCAACGGTGATGCGGTGCAGTTCCTCCGAGACTTTCAGCTCCTTTTCGGTCCTGTCCCGCTCCAGCCGGGCGGCCAGCACCGGCGCCAGATAATCCGTCAGGGAGGCGAGCAGCCGCATGTCTTCCTCATCGTATCCCCCGCTCTTGTTGGCAACGTGGATGGCGCTGATGACCTTGCCCCTGAAGATGATGGGGGAAACCATGGTATTGTCGACGGAGATGTGGCCTGCTGGCACGTGGAATGGTCCATTGTTGACATACAGACTCTTTTTGCCGGCAAAGGCCTTTTTCCAGGCGCCGCAGAAATCCGCTTTTTCAAAGATTATCTCCTTGTCAGCCATCCGGCACTGGTTCCAGTAGTCCGTGGTGGTAATGGCCGGGATGACGAAGGCCCCCTGCCCATCGAAATAACCGAAGATGCCGAACTGGCTCCTGCAGGAGGCAAGCACGATCTTCAGGACCTCCGGGTAGAGTTTTTCATCCGGCATGGTAAGAAAAACTCTTGACAGTTTATTCTTGATTTTTAATTCCTGCAGTTCATGGTCGATGGTGCCCATCTCGTTTCCCCCTGGGCGGCAAGCAGCAATAATAACCAGTGATTTTCCAAGCCTTTCAGCCTGCCGGAACCGAAGGCGGCAAGCGGGTAATCGGCGGAAACCTGAAATTCTGGTGAGCATGATACCGTAATTTGCGATAAGATATATTAAATTTTTTTGTGATTGCCGCTCATTTTCAGGCTCCTCGCTGTTTCATGTGGGTAACCTGATTTTCTAGAGCCACCAGCAAGGGCTGGGCTAGCATGCCTCGGCAAAGTCTTCAAGGCCAAGCCCTT
>QZKJ01000049.1 GCA_003605035.1 Desulfurivibrio sp. | reverse complement strand
GAAGGGCTTGGCCTTGAAGACTTTGCCGAGGCATGCTAGCCCAGCCCTTGCTGGTGGCTCTAGAAAATCAGGTTACCCACATGAAACAGCGAGGAGCCATTTCCTGTCATTATTCTGGCAAAATGAATAAAGAAAAGGGAACGGATTTGTTTTTTTTGATGCGCAGTGGTCTGGCCATGGTTTCTTTTATGCCGTCCTCAGGGGGATGTCAAGAATAAAGATTTGACCCCATAAGCCCGTTGTTTCTGCTTAACGGCTTACATTGAGGTTGTATGTCACATCAACTTCAAAGAGTTGGCTGCCGGAGTCCAGGTCGCAGAGCGCGCCCTTGAAATGGAGGGTGTGCTGCCCTTCTGGCAGGCTCAGCATTACCCAGAACCCGTCTGACACAGTCTCGTGGTCGTCCAGATACAAGAAGGCTGGCGATTGCGTACGCGCGATTGCAAAACCGGAGAATAAAGTCGGAATTCCGTCAACAGTACTCTCCAGATTGCATGCGCGACTGTTGAGAAGGCCGGGGGTATTGTCGCTCATGAGACCATCCAGAATCACTCTTTTCTCATCTTCAGTGCACGGTCCTCCCTCGCAGGTGGTTTCGTTAGGCACGTTATTGAACTCTGCGTTTACCAGAGGAAAGAAAAGAAGCGTTCCCTTGGGTACGGTGCACTCACGTTCCACCGGACCGCTGCCATCCGTTCCGGCAAGAAACCAGACAGGGCCTGTTTGCCCTTGGCTGCAGTCAACTTCACCCTGCGCCGTTAACGGGGTGAAATTCTGTGCTTCCAGCCATTGCCACCACTTGGCCGACCATTCACCATAGGTCTTCTCAAATATTTCCGGCTGGCCACTGGCGTCAGCAAACGCCGGCGCCACCATGAGAAGTCCCGTAAGCCCGAAAATAACTAATCCCGCATAACTTTTGTTCATTGTAGTTCCTCCTGGTGTTTTATCTGGCTCTTGCCGGTCTTTACTCCCGCAAAAGCGTAGTTTGCGCAGGGTTCCCCCTGCTTCCAATGATCCAGAATGCTGCCTTGACCCTCTCTCGTAAGTGTCAGGGATTTATCAAACTCATGGGAAGCTGTTCGGTTTTGGGATGTTTCTGCGGTGCTGGTCAATCATGCTGGTTCCTCCTTATTTTTTTTAATAGGCTAAGGTGATAGGTCATCACCAGTGGATTCACGGGAAAAGGTGGGAGCAAAGGGGGCGTGATCGCTTCCCTTGTCATGTCTCAGTATGCCAGATCCCTTCTTAAAACTGGCTTACAGAAAATATTTCGCCCGAAAAAATAAAGCAGAAAATGGTTTGTCTCAATATATTGATATTATAGTATTTTTTTGCTGTGACAGCACGTGGTCACAATGGGGCGGGCGGTGTCTGCAGGTGGTACTGTGCGCTTACTCTTCAACACCTGAAAAACGGAAAAAAATTACAAGGGGGCTTACAGTGAATTCAGCAGCCAGAAGTCAGGAGCCAGAATAAAACGTTATAAAATCAACCATTCTGAATTCTGTCTCCTGTCTCCTGAATTCCCATGACGGAGATCAAAGCAGCAACTATGTCACAAAAATATCGTTATTTCGACAATATAGATCAAGCCAGAAAGTTGAGTTCTGGTTTTATGGACGAATTTTTCCGAATTCTTGGAAAAAGCGCGGGCTATGATGGTTGCTGACAAGTCGTGAATCAACTTAACATATTGGAATCAAATAATAAGTTAAAGTTGCCGTCGCTGGCCCGCATTTTGCGTACCATATCGACTGAAACAGAGGGCCTACCTTGCCGAGGCATGTCAGGGAGTCAAAAGCCACGTGCGGAGTACGCCCGAAATGCAATTTCCTATCACCCTTCACCTTTGACCCTGAAAGCCAAAAAGAGGAAAGAGAAACCATGAAAAAGATTATTGTTGTAACTCTGTCCCTGTGCCTTGGGCTGCTGCACTTTGCCGGACCAGCCGGGGCCAGCACCACCGTGCTGACCTTTGAAGACTTGGGAGTCTCGGGGCCCATGCCTGAATTCTATGGGGGTATCGACTGGAGGACGGTGGGTAACTGGAGTCACTATGATCACAATAATGCATTCCAATGGCCCTATACGCCGCATTCCGGATCGGAGATAGTCTACTATGGTCAGGATATCATCGATCCTGAACCCGTTCAGCTGCGCTTCGAAAATCCGGTCAGGTTCGATGGCGCCTGGTTCTCAGGCTTTGGCGAGTTCGCCTCCAACATGTACACCGTCCAGCTCGACCTCTACCTCGGCTCAACGCTGGTCCACAGTACCGATACACTCATCCCGACGCCCGAACCGACCTTCCTGGCCACGAACTACGGAGGGCTGGTCGACCACGTTGTCTTCAACTCGCCCACCAGCGCCAGGAACTCCATTGCCATGGACGACCTGACCTTCGACCCGGCCCCGGTCCCGGTGCCCGCCGCTCTGTACTTGCTTGGCAGCGGTCTGATCGGCCTGGCCGGGTTCAAACGGAAAAAAGGTTGATGGCCAGCCGGTGCTCCCGCAAACCCGGGAGCACCGGCTTTTTTATATTAACGCACGATAGGAAAGCGTGACAATATACGCGTCTTGCGGCGGAAAGGGGTCAGAAAGGGGTCAGAAAGGGGTCAAGTCTGCCCTTGGCTTTTCTAATTCAGAAAAGGCTGACAAAAGTCAAAAGCAGACTTGACCCCTTTGTGACGAAAAAGTTCAACAAAATCAAAGAGGGATTTTTCACTTATCCTGACAAGCTCATACAATGAAATTTGTTCGTTGCCAAGAGGCAGATTGTCGCAAGGTGAAAACAATACCCGAAACGACAGGGCGCAAAAAAAAAGCCATCGGTCCCGTGATCCCTGTCAGGGAGTGGGCCGATGGCTGAAGGAGAAGGGCGGCTTTTTCCCTCAATACTCCAACGGCAGTTGCCGTACCTGGCTGCGGGTGAAGACCGGGCCGTCCTTGCAGACCAGGGTGGGGCCGACGTTGCAGTGGCAGCAGAGGCCTTCGCCGCATTTCATGCGGTTTTCCAGGGAGAGGTAGACCTGGTCGTCAGTCCAGCCGATCTTTTCGAGCGGCGGCATGGTGAACTTGATCATGATGGGCGGGCCGCAGATGAGCGCCACGCTGTTTTCCGGGGAAGGGGCCACCTGGCCGGCAATGGTGGGCACGAAGCCGACCAGGCCGTTCCAGCCGGGCGCCTCGCGGTCCACGGTGATATGCAGCTCAACGTCGTCCCGTTTGGCCCACTCCTGCAGTTCTTTCTGGTAGAGCAGCATGCCGGGTGTTCGGGCGCCGTAGATGAAGGTGATTTTGCCGTAATCCCGGCGGTGCTCCATGAGGTAGATCAGGGTGGCGCGCAGGGTGGTGACGGCGAAGCCGCCGGCAATGATGACGATATTTTTGCCCTTCATCTCGGTGTCAATGGGGAAACCGTTGCCCAGGGGGCCGCGCACCCCCATTCTCGCGCCCGGATGCATCTGGTGCAGGGCGGTGGTCACCTTGCCGGCCCGGTTGACGGTAAAGAGCAGGTGGCCCTGCTCGGTGGGGGAGGAGGCGATGCCGATGGGGATCTCGCCCTGACCGGCCAGGGAGAGCATGGCGAACTGGCCGGGCACATGTTTCCAGGCCTTTTGCTGGGCCTCGTTTTCAAAGACGAGTTTAAAGGTTTTCAGGTTGCCGTCTTCCGTTTCAACGGTGATGTCGTCGATGCGGACAGGGTAGGGCAAATAGGAAATCATAGCTTACTCCACGGTCAGGAGGTCGCTGATGACCTCGCGGATATCAATGTTAACCGGACAATCCTGGACGCAGCGGCCGCAGCCCACGCAGGAGAAGGGGCCGAAGCGGTCCGGAAAATATTTCAGTTTGTGCATGAAGCGGTTCCTGGTGCGCTGCATCTTCAGGCCCCTGGGGTTGTGGCCGGTGGTGTGCAGGCTGTACAGGGGGAACATGCAGGAATCCCAGTAGCGGATGCGCCGTCCCGCCCCGCGCACCACCTCGTCCTGCACGTCAAAACAGTAGCAGGTTGGGCAGATGAAGGTGCAGGCCCCGCAGTTGATGCACGATTCGCCCAGCCCCTGCCACAGGGGCGCCTTATAGAGGGTATTGAGATCCCGGCCCTTCAAGGTGTCGAGTCTGGCATTGTCGGGCTGCGGGCAATCCTTACGGAGGGCGGCCAGGGCCTTGAGGTCGCTGTCAGCGGCCGGAGTAAGATCGAGACCGGCGGTCAGTTCCTCGCCGGCCGGGGTCAGGGCCTCGGCGACAAAGGAGTCGTCAAGCTGGGAGACGGCGATGTCCAGCCCCTCGGTGGCCATGGGCGAGCCGCCCATCTGGTCGCAGAAGCAGGTGGAACACATGGCTTTGCAGGTGAAGCCGACCATGACGGTGCGGACAAGACCCGCCTGGTAGTAAGGGTCATCCCGGTAGGGCAGGTTGTTGAGCTGCACGCTTCTGGCGTCGCAGGGCCTTAGCCCGACCACGATCTGTTTGTCCGCGGCCTTTGCCGCCTCCTTCAGCAGGGCCCGGTCCGGATCGCTGCTTTTTAAGCTGTAGGTCTGCATGGTTTCCGGCTGGGGGAAGAGGAAGGTCTTCACCGATGCCTTGGATGGACCGGCGGCCACAGTGAGCGGCGCGCCGTCGCCAGCCCGCTCCCAGCCCGGGGCGCAGTCTGCCTGGGCCGGCTGCTGCCTGCCCGTGGCCGGACGGTAGACCCTGCGGGTTGTGCTCCACTGCTGCACCATGTCGTCCAGTTCAGCCTGTGATAATCTGAAAACCTTCACAGTTACTCGTCCTCCTTTACAGCCTTGGCTTCGGTTACGATAAATTTCTGGGGGTCAGTGGTTGCATAGGTGGTCAGCGGCAGCGGCGAGCCGGGCTGCATGCCGGCCTCCATGCCGTAGAGATTCAGCACGTCCTTGTTCAGTTTTTTGGTCAGCATCCGCATGTTGATGCCCATGGGGCACACCGACTCGCAGGCCCCGCAGTCGGTGCAGCGGCCGGCGCAGTGATAGGCCCGCAGCAGATGAAAGAGCCCGGTATCCACCGGATCAAGGCTCTTGCCGACCCACTGGGGTCTGGCGTCATCGACAAAACAGGTAGGGCAGTAGCAGAGTGGGCAGGCGTTGCGGCAGGCATAGCAGCGGATGCAGGTAGAAAATTCCGAGGTGAACCAGGCCCAGCGCTCCGCACTGGTTTGTGCTTCAAGGTCGTCAACCTGTTTGAAGGGGTTGGGGTTCTTTCTTGCCGAGGCGGGCTCGCCGATGCGCACGTCGACCAGCACCGGATCAGGATGGATGCAGGTCTGGCAGTTGTCGCGCACCACGCTCCAGCGGTTGATCTTATCGGCAAAGTCAGCGCCCGTAACCAGCAGGTCATGGTCCAGCTCCTCCACCGCCAGGATCTCCCGGCCGCTGAAATGGCTCTCCACCTTGCGCCGGCTGACCATGCCGCGGCTGGCCACGCCCATGACCACCACCCGTTCGCGGTCCACCTGGTGCTCCTGGGTCTGCACCACGATATTGCGGGACCAGCAGCCGGTGGCCAGCACCGCCACTTTGGGCAGCGGGCCTGCGGGTTTGGGGTCCCGGGGTCCGCGCGGCGGCTCCACGGATTTCAGCACCTCCGGCAGGTAGTTGGCCAGGTTCAGCACACAGAAGCTGTTCCACACCAGTCTGCCGCAATCCGCGGCAGCGCGGACCACCACCGGTTTGACGGTCATGGGCAGGCTGCCCCGGGCAAAGCCGATGACCGCGGCCACCGTGCCGTCGGCCAGCAGCGTCCTGGCCTGCGCCCTGATTTCTTCGGTTAATTTTTCATTGATGGTTGGCATATAATCCGTACGGGTTCGATAAAAAAAATTATCATGGAGGACGCAGGGGGGTAGGAGCGGGCCATGCCCGCGACCTCCGGCAGAGCGGGCTGCCTTTATCGCGGGCATGGCCCGCTCCTACGCCGCCAATTCTGCAAGCGCCTCGTTGTTAAGAGCAATACTTTCTCTGTCTGTTCTCTCCCAGTGAAAAAAAAATAGACGGCCCTCAGGCAGTCTGCACGGTGTCGATGTTTTTCACCAGCCTGGTTGCCGGTCCAAGCGACCTGACCCTTTCCGTCACGGTTTTCACTATCTCGGCAAACTGTTCGCCTTCCGCGGCCGATACCCAGGAAAAACTGATCCGGCCCGGTTCGATGCCGACAAAGTCGAGCAGGCTGCTGAGCAGGGCAAAACGCCTTCTGGCAAACAGGTTGCCGCTGATATAGTGGCAGTCCCCCGGATGGCAACCGGACACCAGGATGCCGTCTGCCCCTGATTTCAGCGCCGACATGATCATGTTCTCGCTGACCCGGCCGGAACAGGGCACCCTGACGATGCGGATATTGGGGGGATACTGGAAACGGCTGACCCCGGCCAGGTCGGCACCGGCATAACTGCACCAGTTGCACAGAAAGGCGATGATTTTCGGGTCCCAAGGGGCGGTCTGACTAGTCTGACTAGTCTGACTGGTCGAACTGGTCTGGGTTGTCTGGGTTGTCATAGTGGTCTCGTTGATCTTGTTTGTCTCATTGGTCTAACTGGTCTCAGTCAGACTAGTCCGACAAGTATCTGATGAATTTATTGATTTTTTTCACGACAGAGTCAGATAACTCCTTTATCTCATTCAGCTCTTTAGGTTCAATATAGTTTTGATCCAGCGCAATGTAGCAATGGCTAATTGTTTCCGCCAGGGAAGCACGCGCATAATCAAGAAATCGTAAAAAATCTTTGTCGCTATTCCTATGAAAACCCTCGGCAATGTTCGCCATGACGGAAATGGCGCTCTTGCGAATCTGGCCCTTCAGTTTCAAAGTCTTTGCTGAATTTGTCCTTATTGGTAATTTCATAAATCGAGTTGACCAGCTTTCTTGCCTCCTGCCAGCTCGTCAGCTCCGCAAATTCTTTAATTCTCCCCATTTCCCCTCAGACCACCCAGACTAATCAGACCACCCAGACCAGTCGGACCAGTCAGACCAGTCGGACCAGTCAGACCAGTCAGACCAGTCGGACCAGTAGGACCAGTCAGACCAGTCAGACTACTCATCACAAAACGCCGCTTCAACAGCCGCCATGATCTGCTCGTTGCCCACGTTTTTCAGGGTGACGGCGTCCGAGCGGCAGCCGGCCACGCAGTTGCCGCAGCCCTTGCACATGCTGGTGTTGACCACGGAGAGGCCGTTGTCATCCAGGCTCACCGCATTATAGGCGCAGACCTCGACGCACAGGCCGCAGCCGGTGCATTTGGCGCGGTTGACCTCGGCGGTGATGCTCTCCGCCGGCACCGCGTCATGGGCCAGGATGATGCTGGCCCGGGCCGCCGCGGCCTTGGCCTGGGCAATGGACTCTTCCATGGATTTCGGATAGTGGCAGAGGCCGGCCAGAAAAACGCCTTCGGTGGCGAAATCCACCGGCCTGAGCTTCATGTGGGCCTCCAGCAGAAAGCCCTGGCTGTCAATGGCGCACTTGAAGAACTTGGCCAGGTTGGTGCTGCTCTGCTGCCGGGGCTGGATAGCGGTGGCCAGCACCAGCAGATCCGGATGGATGGTGACCTGGGCGTCGATGATCGGGTCATGGGCCTTGACCACCAGCTGGCCGTTAATCTCTTCCACCTGGGGCAGGCGGTCGAGATCGTAGTTGATGAAGATGATGCCCTTGCCCCGGGCCTCCTGGTAGAGGCGTTCCCGCTGGCCGTAGGTGCGGATGTCCCGGTAGAGCATGAAGATGTCCATGTCCGGGTTCAGTTCCTTCAGCTTGATGGCCGAATCAACGGCATGGGTGCAGCAGACCCGGCTGCAGTAAGGCCGCTCCGGGATGCGCGAGCCGACGCAGTGGATGAAAACCGCCTGTTTAACCTGATTAAGGGAGGCATCCTCCTCAATAAAGCGTTTGTCCAGTTCCAGCAGGGTGTGCACGCCGGGGTTGCTGCCGTGCAGGAACCGCCATTTGCCTTCCGGCTGGTAGGGCTCGCCGCCCACCGCCATCACCGCCACCCCGTGTTCAAAGCTCTGGCCGTCGGAAAAGGTGGTGGTGAATTTTCCTACCGAACCGGACACCTCCTTGATCTCGCAGTTGAACTTGACGCTGATCTGCGGGTGGCCGGTGACTTTGGCCGTAAGCTCCTTGATAAAGGGCAGGATGGCATCCCCCTTCCAGTTGCGGAAGACCTTGCGGCCGTTGCCGCCCAGCATGTCGCTCTGCTCAATCAAAGTGACCGGGTAACTCTGCTCGGCAAAGGTGAGGGCCGCGGTCATGCCGGAGACCCCGCCGCCGATGACCAGGGCTGACTTGGTTACCGGCACGGTGTTGTAGGGCAGCGCCCCTTCGCCGCGCACCCTGGCCACGGCCATGCGCACCAGGTCCTTGGCCTTGGCCGTGGCCTTGGCCGGTTCATGCTGGTGGACCCAGGAATCCTGGTCGCGGATGTTGGCCATCTCAAAGAGGAACTGGTTCAGTCCGGCGTCCCGCAGGGTTTCCTGGAAAAGCGGCTCATGGGTGCGGGGTGAGCAGGAGGCCACCACCACCCGGTTGAGCTGCTCCTGCTTGATGATATTGACTATCTGGTTGATGGTGTCCTGGGAACAGGTGAACAGGTTGGTATGGGAAAAGACCACGTCAGGCAGGGTGCCGGCATAGCTTGAGACCGCCGCCACATCCACCACGCTTGCGATATTGATGCCGCAGTGGCAGACGAACACGCCGATGCGGGGAGGCTGGGCATGGATATCCAGCTCGGCGGGGTATTGTTTCTGGCGGGTTTCCGTCCAGCGCAGCGGGGCCAGGATGCGGCCAGCCTCGGCCGCGGCGGCGCTGGCCTCCATCACCGACTGGGGGATGTCCTTGGGCTCGGAGGCCGCGCCGCAGACATAGACGCCCGGCCGGCTGGAGGCCACCGGATTGAAGCTGTCGGTCCTGATGAAGTGGTCGGCGTCCAGTTCCAGCTTGAGCATTTCGGCCATCTCCTTCATGTGCCGGTAAGGCTGCAGGCCGGTGGACAGCACCACCATGTCGAACACCTCAAAGTTGACCTTGCCCTGCTGGTCCACATAGCGGATTTTCAGGTTGCCCTGGTCATCGGCCGGGATGATGGAGTGCACCCTGGCCCGGTGAAAGCGCACGCCCTGCTCTTTGGCCCGGTTGTAGTAATTTTCAAAGCCTTTGCCGTGGGTGCGCATGTCCATGTAGAAGATGGAGGGCTCAAACCCGGGGTGGGCATGTTCCTTGGCGATCACCGCCTGCTTCAGGGCGAACATGCAGCATACCGAGGAGCAGTAGGGGTTGCCGGCCCGGTGGATGTCGCGGGAACCCACGCATTGCAGCCAGGCGATTCGTTGCGGCTCCCTGCCGTCGGAGGGCCGCTCCAGGTGGCCCATGCAGGGGCCTGAGGGGCTGAGCAGCCGCTCGAACTCCATGGAGGTGACCACGTTGGGCAACCGGCCGTAGCCGGTGAAGTCGAGAGCGGACGGGTTGAAACGGGAAAAGCCGGGGGACAGCACCACGGAGCCGACCTCCAGCACGTGTTCCTTCACCTGGTCGTCAAAACTGATGGCCCCGGCCGGGCATTCCTTGGCGCAGATGCCGCAGCGGCCCGGTTTGTTTATCCAGATACAGTGCACGGGATCAATGGCGTATTTGAGGGGCACGGCCTGGGGATAGCTTAAGTAAGCGGCCTTGCGCTTGCCGATGCCCATGTTGAAATCATTGGCCACCTTTTTCGGGCATTTCTGGGCGCAGAGCCCGCAGGCAATGCACTTGGCCGGGTCCACATAGCGGGGCCGCTGGCGGACCACGGCCTTGAAGCTGCCCGGTTCGCCATCCAGGGCAACCAGATCCGCCAGGGTGAGCAGGTTGATGTTCATATGCCTGCCGCATTCCACCAGCTTGGGCGAGAGAATGCAGGCGGAGCAATCGTTGGTGGGGAAGGTCTTGTCCAGCTGGGACATCTTGCCGCCGATTGCCGCGGTTTTCTCCACCAGATGCACGAGAAACCCGCTGTTTGCCAGGTCCAGGGCAGCCTGCACGCCTGCAATACCACCGCCGACAACTAATACCGATCCTTTGGGCATGTTTTGTACCGTAACTCGTATGTTTTATCCGTAACTTTCAGCTTGCAAGGCTGTTTTTTCATGTTTTATTCAGCTCAACAGCTCAACAGCTCAACAGCTCAACAGCTCAACAGCTCAACAGCTCATGCGCTACCTCACCAGCGCCTTGACAATCCAGTTCCACAGATGGGTGGTCTGCCAGTTGCCGCCGTAATACCTGCAGATGTCCTTGATCTGGGTATGGCAGTTATGGCAGGGGGTAATTACCACATCCGCGCCGGTGACATGGAGCTGCTCGAATTTCATGCGGCCGTGCTTCATGCGGTTTTCGGTGAAGCCGGCCTGGATCGCCCCGCCGCCGCCGCCGCAACAGTAATTGTTGGACTTGTTGGGCCACACCTCGATGAAATTCTCCTCGCCGCACACCTGCTTGATGACAAAACGCAGATCATCGGCCACCGGGTCCCCCAGGGACTGGCGCACCAGCTTGCAGGGGTCCTGCACGGTGAATTTCAGCCCTTCCGTGTTCCAGGAGGGATCGAGTTTCAGCCTGCCTTCCCTGATCCACTGGGCGTACAGGCTGATAATGCTCATCACTTCGAATTTGTGCGGTATCTTGAATCTCTTCAACCCTTCCAGGGTTGAGAAAAGCATGTGGCCTCACTCGGTGTTGATGTAGGTCGGGCACCCCAGGGCGTCCACCGTCTCCGCCTGCATGCGGGTGACGAATTCCCAGTCCTTGGGGTCGCCGGAAAAGAGACAGTAGTTGGCGCCGTCCCACCACTTGGAGGAATAGGTCCAGTCAATGCCGGCGGCATGCAGGATCTTCCAGAGAAAGACCATCTCTTCCGGTTCAACGGTCGGCTCCTTGGCGTTCTGGTTGAGGTAAAACTCGGCGCCGGCCTTGTCGATGGGGGCCGTAAGGTCCGCCCATTCCGGCTCGTTGGCATGGACCTCTTCGAGGATGTCGCCCACCACCCAGACAAAATCCGCATTGGGGATGCCGGTGGAGTTGCCTTCCTTCTGCAGTTCGCATGATTTCTGCAGGTTTTTCGGCCGCAGCTCCTTGGGCTTCATGCCCTTCAGCTCATAGACGAAACGGCCGACGTGAATGCCCATGGGGCAGGCGTATTCACAGCGCTGGCAGATGGAGCAGGTATAGAGCCAGTTGGTGTTTTTCAGCAGATCGTCCTGGCCCAGCACCAGATAGCGGATGAATTTGCGGGGGTCCATGCCTTCGATGTCGCTGGCCGGGCAGCCGCTGGCGCACATTCCGCAGGTGAGGCAATACTCAAGGTTGGAGTTGGGCAGCGAGGTCTGAAAGCGCTTCTTGAGTTCGGCCCGCAGGGGAGAAAGGTCAATTTCTGTCATGACATACCGCAAAAGTAAGAAATTAAGAGGGGGTGATGCAAGAAAAAGCTAGCAACAATTGTTATTCTTATAAACAGCTTCTCCAAGTTTTGCAATATCCCGGCCGAAAAAATTCTGTTTTTTTGTTTGTAAATCCTTGTATTGGAAATTAAAATTATATTTTAGGCGGAAATGATGGTATCCTGACGGCAGGGGTGCAAAGGCACGGCAGGCACTGGCGGTGGTTTACAAGCAAAGGGGAGCAGGGAATATGAAAAATTTGGATGATCTCACGCAGGACGAAGGATTTCTCTCGGAAATACTCAATGCCATCACCTCGGGGATTTTTGTGACCGATCCCGACCATAATATCCTGATGATCAACAAGGCCGGCGCCAAGATGGTGGGGAAAAGGTGCGGGGAATGCTTTGACCGCAAATGCTATGAGATCTTCAAAACCCCGCTCTGCAACACCCCGAACTGCACCTGCAGGCTGGCCATGGAAAACCAGTCGATCATCCAGGGCCAGACGGTCCTCATTTACAACGACCAGGAAATACCCATGGAATATTCGGCCCGTCCCCTGCGCAATTACAAGGGCGAGATCATCGGCTGCGTCGAGCATTTTATCGATATCAGCGACCGGCTGGAAAAGGACAAGATCATCTGGGAGCAGAAAGAGCAGCTCCTCAAAAAACGCGAAGATGACATCCGCCACCTGCAGGATGAGATCATGGAGCTTTCCACCCCGGTGATCGAGATCTGGGACGGCATCCTGACCCTGCCGCTCATCGGCACCCTGGACAGCCACCGGGCCAAGATCGCCATGGAAAGGGTGCTGGAGGCCATTGAACGGCACCGGGCTTCTTACGTGATCATCGACATCACCGGCGTGCCCATGGTGGATTCCGAGGTGGCAAGCCACATCCTGCAGACGGCCAACGCCACCCGCCTGATGGGCAGCGAGGCCATTCTCACCGGAGTGGGGCCGCACATTGCCCAGGTGATCGCCCAGGGCGGGGTGGGGCTGGAGAACCTGACGGTGCGCGGCAGAATGACCGACGCGCTGCATTTCGCCATCGGCCAGCTGGCCAGGAAATCGGAGCAGCTGGCCAGGGCCGGGGCGCTGGTCCGCGCAAGCGGTTTCGGCAGTGAATAATCCCCGGGAAAGCCGCCATGCAAGCATTTTCCTTCTTTTCTCTCGGCACCATGCTGCTGGTCTCCATCCAGGAGGACATCGGCGATGTCGAGGTGTCACGCATGTTTGACAGCCTGTGCCGGCAGGTGAGTGAAAAAAAAATCCACGGGGTCATCGTTGATCTGCACAACGTCGAGGTGGTTGATTCCTATATGGCGGGCCATCTGCAGGGTATGGAGGCGGCCCTGCGGCTGCTGCACGCGCGGATGGTGGTGGTCGGCCTTTCCGTCCCCGTGGTGATGACCCTGACCGATTTCGGCATCCGGCTCAGCGGCCTGCAGTTTGCCCTTGATGTCGAGCACGCGGTGATCAAGCTGGAAGAGCTGCTGCAGCACGACAGGCATGGCTGACCATGATTGCCGCCTCGCTCTTTGCCGATATACCCATCATCGACATGGCCAGCGCCACGGTGGCCAGAAGGGTTGCCGGCGAACTGGCCACCATGCTGGGATTCCCTCAGAGCCGCCGGGCCGAGGCGGTGCTGGTGGCCAGCGAACTGGCCCATAATCACGTCATGCACCATACCGTGCAGGGGGTGATCCGGCTCTCCGGCTTTTACGCCTCGGCCATTCCCTGCCTGTCCATCGCCAGTCTTGACCGGGGGCCGGGGCTTGATCCCGGGGAAGCGCTGCTGCCCAGGAAAAATTCCGGAGGCGGCGGGCTGGGCGCGGGCCTGGGCACCGTGCTGCGGCTGTCGGACCGGCTGGATATTTTTTCCCGCACGGCCAGCCCGGGGGTGCAGTCGCCCTATGAAACGATCATTATCGCCCTGCTGGGGACGGACCGTGCGGCAAATGAGGAGATCAGCCACATCGGCGGCTCGCTGGCGGTGCTCAGCCAGTCCAGAAACGGCTCCGGCTGGAGCGGCGGGGACGGCGTGCATTTCCAGCAGGACAGCCGTTTTACCCGCCTGGCCGTGGTTGACAGCCTGGGGCTGGGAAAAAAGGCGGCGGAAATCACCCAGATGGTCTTTGCCGAACTGGACCGGCGTCCCCTGTTCTGGCCGCCGGCCCACCTGCTGGAGGAGGTGGAAGCCCCCCTGGCGGAAACCAACGGGGCCGCGGTCCATGTGCTGCTGTTTGACCAGGTCAAAGGCCTGCTGTTCTCCTCCGGCATCGGCAACATCGCAACCCTGATCGCCCTTGACGGCCGGCTCGTCCGGGAAACGGACCCGCCCGGCATAGTCGGCACCGCCAGATGGCGCAGGATAACCGGGCAGGAGTACAGTGTCCCTGCCGGGGTACGGGTGTCCATGCACACCGACGGGCAGAAGAGGATTCATGATCTGTCCGCCGACTTCACCGTGGCCCCGGCGGTAATCGCCCAGATCCTTTTCGAGCCGCTTACGCCGCAACGTGACGACGCAACCCTGGTGACCTGGCAATGGCCGGAGAAATCTACGAATCGCTACATATAATCAGTCTGGTCATCAACCGCCGGCAGGATATTCCGCTGATCCGCGCCAAGGTCAAGATCCTGGCCGCTGCCGCCGGCTGCCCCCGGCTGGCGGTCACCCAGCTGGCCGCCGCGGGCTCGGAGATGTCCCGCCTGCTGTGGCAGAAATACGGGGGCGGCAAGGTGGATCTTGCCATTATTCATTCCCTGGAAAAGGATGGCCGGACCGGCCTGGAGCTTGATTTAGAAGGAAGAAAGCCCTTTATCAACCTGGAGGACGGCTCAAGTGCGGATTACCTGTCCGCTGATTACATCTATGAGGAATTCGGCAGGCTGGCGGCGGTCAAGGGAGCTCGCAGCGTGCTGGACCAGGTCGTTCTCGCCCGCGGCATGCGCGGCATGCGGGGCATGCCGGTGCGCATCAAATGCCTGAAATGGGGATTGGGGCTGGCCTGGGAAGAGCTGCAGCAGGTGGAGGACCGGATCAGAAAGGAGCTTTTTGCCGATACGGAAGAGTCCTATGTGGAGAATCTCAAGGTCAAGCATGATGAGGTGATCAAGCTGCTCAAGGAGAAGTCGGCCAGAACCAGGGAACTGGACCGGGTCAACGCCGAGCTGCTCTTTTTGAGCAGAAGCCTGGAGGAAATGGCTGAAGAGCGGACCATGGTGGAGATGTCCCTGCGCATCGCCGACCGCATCAGGAATCCGGCCACCGTGATCGGCGGCCTGGCCAGGCTGCTGGCAGGCAGAAGCAAAGGGGACGACAGGGAGAAAAAGAGGCTGCTGGCCTTGAAGGACCAGGCGGAAAAGCTTGAGGCCGCCGTGCAGGATTTCGATTCCCTGGCCGCCCGGAAGAAAAATCTGTTCCGCGACGAAGACCTGATCGAGGTGGTGAATGAAGCGCTCTCGCTGTGCGTCACCTTGAGCAGGAAAAAGATTCAGCCCAAGGTGATCCTGCCGGACAAAAAGGTGCAGGTGCAGGCCAACCGGCGCACCCTGCTCATCGCCCTGCTGACGATTTTCCGCCATGCCGCCGCGGCAACGGCCATGGGCGGGGAGGTGATTGTCAAAATGACCACCTCCGAGGACCGGCCCTGCATCACCGTCTGGTATACCCAGACCGTTTCCTCCGAGACCAGGCGGCAGGAGAACCGCAATCTGACCCTCAATCTGGCCAGCCAGATCATGGCGGAACATCAGGGCGAGGTGAACTTCAAGGGCAAGGAGGGACTCGGCGCCCTGCAGTCCATTGAAATATGTCTGCCCCTTTTCTGGCACGAGGCAGGTCCGTTAAAGTAAGCCGTTGTAAAAAAAAATAATATGGTCAGATAAATGCGCGGAACGGCACTCTGTTCAGTATCCCCTTGAGGGGTAAGGAGCCGTAACGAAATTGAAAAGATGGCCATGTTATTTCGTAACGGCTCCTAAAGGGCCGGCCGGCCATGTTTTTCCCGCCTGCTCATGCCCTCATCCCGGCGCCGCGATTCCTCTTGACAAGCCGACTCTTTCGTTGTATTCGAAAAACGTTTGCGAGTGTGGAAAAATCAGAAGAAAAATCAGATTATGATTTTTCCGGATTGAAATGCGGTCGCATTCTCCGGCGGTTTGCCGGGGAAGCGGGTGGATGACCTAAGAGCTTACCTCCTACAATCAACGATTCCTCTCAGCTTGCTGCGAGGCGCTTCAATTCCTGTCTGCATCTCACCACTATCTTTTCGTTTTTTATCAATACCTAAGGAGTAACTGATGTGCCGGTTAGCGTTAAAAACCGCCAGTGAGCCATTCTCACCCTTTACCGTGCTCCAGGCCATGGAGGCCATGCAGGAAGGGTATGACGGCAGCGGCTTGGGACTTCTCTTGCGGGGGCTGCAGTTTGTCGATTACAGCTACAAGCCCAGTGACCCGATTCTGTCCGGAATCGCCCACACGGAAGACGCCCTCTTTCGTCTGCATGCCTTTATGCAGGATCGGGGCTTTGGCCTGAAGTACGACCATGAGTTCGAGGTTGACTTCAGTAAAATCGAGGCAAAGGACCGGCACAAGTATATCCTGCGGGTCTACAATAAACCGGTTGCCTGGGCCAGTCTGAGCCCGGAGGAGATCGAGTATCAGATGATGCTGACCCGGCTGGCCCTGCGCAAGGACGGCGAAGACCACGGCGGCGACCTGACCATCTTTGCCTTCTGGCCCGATGTGGCCATGATCAAGGAGGTGGGCTGGCCCCTTGGCGTGGGCGAGGCGCTGAAACTTGACAGCCACCGCATCAAGTCCCGGATCTGCATGGCCCAGGGCCGGCAGAACACCAACTGGGGCATCAACCTCTATGCCTGTCATCCCTTCTTCATCCAGGGGATCGCCACCATGACCAACGGCGAGAACACCGCCTTTATCCCGATCAAGGACTGGCTGACCGGCAAGGGTTTCCCGGCCTATATCGGCTATCAGTCCGACAGCGAGGTTTTCGCCCACATCCTCCATTATGTGGTGAAACAGCTGAAATTGCCCCTGCAGGCCTATAAACATATCATCACCCCGTTGAAGTCTGAAGAATTGAAGGCGCATCCCCAGGGAGATTTTCTCCTCGGCCTGCGGGATGCCTGCCGTCGTCTGATTATCGACGGCCCCAATGCGGTGATCGGAACTTTGCCTGATGAAACCTGTCTATTGGTCATGGATGCCAAAAAAATGCGTCCGGCGACCATCGGCGGCAAACCCGGCGAATGGGCCATCGCCTCCGAGATGTGCGGAGTGGATGCCATGATTCCGGACCGGGATCAATCCTTGGATTTTCAACCGATGCGTCAGCATACAGTTATCGTTCCTCCAGACCGACAGGAGTTTAAGATATGGTCTCAATTCGATCAATTCCCTCTACCCCAAGCAGCTTAACCACCGGGGATCTTCCCTGGATCATCGAGCACAGGGAAGACCGCTGCACCCTCTGCGGACGCTGCACCGCCGTATGCCCGGTCTATGCCATCCGGCTGACCTACATGCGGCAGCGCATGCCGCGCCTGGTGCTGAGCTCAAGCGAGCGGGGCAGTTCCTACCGCACCTTTGTCGGCATCCGCCAGAAGACCGAGATCGCCAACAAGTGCATCGGCTGCGGCACCTGCGCCATGGTCTGCCCCAACTCGGCCATCAAGCCGGTGCCCAACCCGATGTTTGACCGCTTCCGCTTCCAGAGCACGGTGGGCGGCGAGCCGATCAAGCGCGGCGGCCGCAGGAACGACCCGGCCCCCGGCCTGCTGGACAAGATCATCTTCACCCGTATCTCCATGCTCACCGACCCGGCCCTGGATGCCGGCCGTCACGAGTTTTTCCTTAATACCCTGCTCGGCCGGGTGCTCTCCCCCGAGGAGTATATCCGTCGCAAGACGGCCGGCGAGTGGATCCCGCCGGTGCGGGAGATCTTCCCATTTATCATCGGTTCCATGTCCTTCGGCGCCCTGTCGCCCAATATGTGGCTCGGTCTGCTGCAGGGCGTGGCCTACTGCAACGAGGTGCTCGGCATCCCGGTGGTCATGGCCACCGGCGAGGGCGGCTGTCCGCCCTGGGTGCTCAAAAGCCCCTTCCTGAAATATATCGTCCTGCAGATCGCCTCCGGCTATTTCGGCTGGGACGAGATCATCCGCGCCATCCCGGAGATGCAGTGCGACCCGGCGGCCATCGAGATCAAGTATGGCCAGGGCGCCAAACCCGGCGACGGCGGGTTGCTCATGTGGTTCAAGGTGAGCAAGCTCATCGCCCGTCTGCGCGGCGTGCCCGAAGGCGTTGACCTGCCCTCGCCGCCGGTGCACCAGACCCTCTACTCCATTGAGGAGTCGGTCATGAAGATGATCCAGACCATGTCCATGGCCTGGAATTTCCGGGTGCCGGTCTATCCGAAGATCTCCGGCTCCAACTCCGCCAAATCGGTGCTCAACAACCTGGTGCGCAATCCCTATGCCGGGGGGCTGCTCATCGACGGCATCGACGGCGGCACCGGCGCCGCCTACAACGTCAGCATGGATACCATGGGCCATCCCATTGCCGCCAATGTGCGGGACTGCTACCTTGATCTCTGCGCCCAGGGCAAGCAGAACGAGATCCCGATCTTTGCCGCGGGCGGCGTCGGCAAGACCGGCAACGTCACCCAGAACGGCATGGCGCTGATCATGCTGGGCGCCAGCGGCGTGCACATGGGCAAGTACATCATGCAGGCGGCCGCCGGCTGCCTGGGCAGCGAGCAGAACCGCTGCAACGTCTGCAACATCGGCATCTGCCCCAAGGGCATCACCAGCCAGAATCCGAAGCTGTACCGGCGGCTGGACCCGGATCAGGTGGCCCAGCGGGTGGCGGAGACCTTTATGGCCATCCGCACCGAGATGAAGAAGATCATGGCGCCGCTCGGCCGCTCCCAGAGCCTGCCCATCGGCATGTCCGATGCCATCGGCATCGGTGATGAGTCTGCCGCCAACCGGCTGAATATCAAATACATCTGTTGATAATCAGGCAGAAGGCATCAGGCAGAAGGCATAAAACACGGATATCAGGCACCAGGCGCAAGAACCCGGGGCCGGAAACAGATAAGAATGCGGGAACAGGGAGACCTTTCCCGGTCCTCCCGGAGGAAAAGAAGTGACTGAAGCAATTACCATCAAAGGCGTGGATGAGCAGGGCAACCGGATCAGTTCCAAGGAGTTCGAGGACCTGGTTCAGGCGGCCTTTAAAAAATCAGCAAACCTCATCCTGGAAACATATGGCCAGCATAATGTCGGCGGGCGTCTCAAGCCCCAGGGCAATAAGCTGGAGATCGAGATCAAGGGCCCGGCCGGCCAGCGGCTCGGCTGCATGGGCATGCCCGGCACCACCATCACCTGCCACGGCTCCGCCTCGGATGACGTGGGCTATCTCAATATCGGCGCGGACATCATTGTCCTGGGCGATGCCACCAATGGCGTGTGCAACGCCATGGCCGAGGGCCGGGTGATGATCGGCGGCTCCATCGGCGCCCGCGGTCTCACCATGACCAAATGGAACCCCGAGTACCGGCGGCCCCAGCTGTGGGTGCTCGGTTCGGTGGGCGACACCTTTGCCGAGTTCAACTGCGGCGGCATCGGCGTGGTCTGCGGCGTCGACCCGAAAACCCCGGAAAATGTGCTCGGCTACCGGCCCTGCGTCGGCATGGTGGGCGGCTCCATTTATTACCGGGGCCAGACCGATCAGTCCTATTCCCGCTCCAATGTCATGGCCATACTGCCCGACGATGAGCAGTGGCAGTGGCTGCTTGACCGGCTGCCAGGCTTTCTGGCGGCCATCAGGCGCATGGATCTGCTCCCCCAGCTCTCGGTCCGCGAAGAGTGGAAGATGCTGCAGGCCATTCCTCCCCAGGACAGGGCCTTGATGTTTTCCGGTCCCATGCCCATGCACGAGTTCCGCAGGAATATCTGGGACAGGGCCTTTGGCGGCGATCCCATCAGGGATCTGGCCCCGGGTCTTGACCGCTCGCCCATCGGCCTGATTGAGACCGGCGATCTGCGCCGCCGCAAGCCTTTCTGGGCCAACCAGGAATCCGCCGCGCCCTGCGCCTATTACTGCCCGGTGCACATCCCGACCATCGACCGCCTGCGCCTGATGCGGGAAGGGCGGGAAAAGGATGCCTATGAGCTGGTGCTGGAGTACACGCCTTTCCCGGCTTCGGTCTGCGGCTCCATCTGCCCGAATCTCTGCATGCAGAACTGCTCCCGCCAGATGGTAGACCAGAGTATTGATGTGGCCATGCTCGGCCGGGCGGTCAAGGATTTTCCCGCGCCCTCGGTGGCTGCGCCGCTGGGCAAAAAAGTTGCCATCATCGGCGGCGGCCCCGGCGGCATGAATGCCGCCTGGCAGCTGGCCCTGCGCGGCGTCGAGGCCCATATCTTCGAGCGCGACGACAAACTGGGCGGCAAGCTGGCCCAGGTGATTCCCTGGGAAAGGCTGCCCCGGGCCATCTGGGATGCCGAGGTCAAGCGTTTCATGGATACCCCCAACATCCATGTCCATTTCGGCGTCAGCATGACCAAGGACAAGTTCGCCGCCCTGCAGAAGGACCATGATTATGTGATTGTGGCGGTCGGCACCCACGAGCCGCGGCGCATCCCCTTCCCTGGCCATGAACGGGTTACCACGGCCCTGGATTTTCTCAAGGCGGCTAAGAGCGACAAGCCGCCGGCGGTGGGCAAGCAGGTGGTGATCATCGGCGCCGGCAACGTGGGCTGCGACGTGGCCTGCGAATGTTACCGGCTGGGCGCCCAGGAGGTGACCCTGGTCGACATCCAGAAACCGCTGGCCTTTGGCAAGGAGAAAAAGGCGGCCGAGGCGCTGGGCGCCAAATTCAAATGGCCGGTATCCACCAAGGAAGTGACGGCGGAGGGACTGATTGATGCGGCTGATGAGCTGATCCCGGCCCAGACGGTGATTATCTCCATCGGTGATGTGCCGGCGCTCAATTTCCTGCCGGATACGGTGGAGGTGCTTACCGTGGGCGGCGCCGGCTGGATCAAGACCAATGAGGCCTGCCGCACCTCTGATGCGCGGATCTATGCGGTAGGCGACGTGGAGCGCCCCGGTCTGGCCACCAATGCCCTGGGTCATGGCAAAAACGCCGCCCATGCCATCATCGCCGAGATCAAGGGCGAGGAGTGGCAGCCGTTCACCAAGCAGGTGATCAATCTGCAGAATCTGACCCCGGCCCACTATGAACCGGAGATCTGCCCTGGCACCCATACGGACATGGCCCATGCGGACATCCATGAGGCGGACCGCTGCATGAGCTGCGGCACCTGCCGTGACTGCCATATGTGCGAGACCATCTGTCCCACCGGCGCCATCAGCCGGGTGAAGCTCAGTGAAAAGGACTACAAGTACGTTTCCGACGATGACAAGTGCATCGCCTGCGGCTTCTGCGCCAACACCTGCCCCTGCGGGGTCTGGCTGATGCGGCCCTTTTAGCGGCACCGATCACCTGATTCCCTTTTTCAATCAAAAACCGGGTGTCCATTAAGGATGCCCGGTTTTTTTTGCGTCAAAAAAAGAAAGGTTGTCTAAACCAGAGGGCCTGAACCCGGGGATATGGTATTCAGGAAGAAGGTCAACTTGCTGTACTCTTGTCAGGCTTTTTCTTGTCATAGCAAATCTCAATTTAAGAGATCCTTAATAGCAAAATTTTTAGACAGCAAAAAAGCTGGATAAAAACTCTCTGAGTGATAATATGCGTTAGAATAGCGGCATAAGAAATTTTATACTTCCATAAAGACGTAGAGTTCGGCGTCTTTTCGAACGTCGATACTTGGTTAACCCAACCGAAAAATGAAAATCTATAAATTCAAGGATCTGACCGAAGAAGATAAGCACTCTCATTTTCTCCAAATAGTGCTTCAAAAATCTATTTGGTGTGCTGGACCAGACTCACTCAATGACGAAGATGAGTTTAAATTCAAGCTGGATTATGAGCCATCGCAGGAAACAGCCGACCTATCAGGGTGAGCGCATGAAATTCTCAGCCAAACAGCACCTTCGCGAGGAAGCCATTATCGCAGGCGGCTCTAAACCGTTTCTGTCTGATGCTCATCTTG
>QZKJ01000114.1 GCA_003605035.1 Desulfurivibrio sp. | reverse complement strand
GTGTGCTGCTGCATCGGTTATCCTCCATGTCTGATGAATAGATAACCGACTATAATATGCTGCGCCGCTTATGTCACACAGGCTTGCCGGAAGTACACGCTTCGCTACCTCTGCATGCCCATTCTTCGACGCCCAAAAAAGCGGCGTTCCGCCGTCTTTATCCCTAGCGTTCACCTCCGCCCCGGCCGCCAACAGAAGCTTCACTACCTCTGCATGGCCATTCTGCGACGTCCAATTAAGCGGCGTAAGACCATCTTCGTTTTTAACATTTACATCCGCCCCAGCTTTCAGCAAGCTGCTTATTTGCGATAGATCGCTATCAGCCATGTTTGCAGAAAATGCTAATCCTGACAGCTTTTTTGTCGCATCATTTGTTTGATATTGGGTAGCCAATAAAAACCCGGGAAACCACAACATGAAAAAAACAAAACATGCGCTCATAAACAGGTGATTTCTTCGAGATCGGAGCATTATCTCCTCCTTTATCGGGTGACTGTACTATTAGAATGAACTGGAAGGATAAAGCTTGGCCACCTGAAATTTGTCAGTACTGCCATCATGATCACTATGAACAAGATATTGCTTTTTCTCATCATTTCATTCATTCTCCCTGAGTTAACATTTTGGCCTGAGCAAAAAACTATAACCTATTGATATTTTTTGAATTTAACAATTGAAAAGCCCTTCTCTTCTTGGTGTTGTTGGTTCGACCCAAAACTCAATAATATCAATAGGGAAGAACTAGATGCAGACTATACCAATCTCGATTTCGCAACAAGAGCCTTCTCGACTGATGTCGAGAATTGATCTCTTCTTTGACATCAAAACGAGGTGCCGAATACCGTCGGAATATGCAGCTGATTACAGTTACGATGCAGTACACCATTTGCATATGTGGTATTGAATTTCTTTTTTCTCACATCCTTAGAGTTGGTTCGTAAATATCATTGACATAACGTCTTGCGGCAGTCGCCCAGAGGAACCGTTGTCTAAAACCTCTCCATTGAAGGTTTCGGAATCCATCTTGGGCTTTAGTATACATCTTCAAGGCATCATGAACAGAGGCTACAAGATTGGTTAACACTTCACGGGAAGTTTGACCGTCAAAACCAAATCCTGTGCCATCATCAGCTGTGTGTGGTTTGACGGTGTCTACAAGTCCACCTGTCCATCTCACCAGGGGGGGAGTAGCACAGCTTAATGATTCCATTTGGGTAATACCACATGGCTCGAATAGGCTTGGCATAAGGAAAACGTCACTGCCCAAGCTAATCTGTCTCGCCTTCTCTCGGTCAAATGCAATAGTCACGGATAAGTTGGGCCTATCTACAAATCGGCTCAGAAACAATTCGTACCTTTCTTCGCCTGTCGCAACAACAGCGACATTGACGCCGGGAATATCGAGGATATGTTCCAAAACACTTTTCCCGTCTAATTCTTCGGCTAAGAGTTTGAATTTTTGTTCGACAGCCCGCCCAACAAAACCGAGCAAAAAGGCGCCTGGGTTTTCGAATTCTTTACCTAAAGCTTGCTTCATTTTGGCCTTCTGGGTCAAAGTTTCTTTAAAACTCCTGTCTGTGGGTTCGATTTGGTATTCAAACCCATTGAGGATGCCATGCAATCTCCCTTTGTTGGCCAAACGGCTCGTAACTGAATGGAGGCCCTTGCCACCCTCGAAGTAGCGCTTCTTATTTTCTGGCTGAGTTATCTCATCCTTATAGTTCGGACTCACTGTATTAGTGTAGTCAGCAAGCTCCAAGGCAAGACGTAACGCATTTACACTATTCCATTCAGTGTGCGGGTCCACGAATAAAGGACCGACATTGTCGTCTTGGAGAATGCGCTCCATGTCCCAACCGCGAATTGCTTCCTTTCCAATCGTTCCTTGGTAGCCTATGTTATGAATCGTCAGAACACGTTTTTGCCTCATTTTTCGGATGGCCATGTTACCGAGTAAGTACCCCAGGCCCCAGTCGTTTACATGGACAATGTCTGGCTTCTTGTCCTCGATCAAGCTGAGACAGGCCGCCGAGAAGAAAGAAAACCGTAAAGCATCGTCATAGAACGCAATGGTGTCACTATTAACGTAGGGTGTAGAATAGTCCTTCTTGAACAGGTAAGGGTTTGTGAAAGGACGAGGTTGATTATCGGGGAGTTTCGTATAGTCAGTTTCGAAGTAAGTGGGGTTCTTGACGAAGTTAACTGGAACACCCATCAAATCTGCATGGACGATTCCGACAGGTTCCTTGTTGCCATGGAAATCGACCTTTCGATCATCGATCTTTGTCCGCCCATACCATGGGGTCACGATCTCAACCTCAACGCCCTCTTGCTTTAAGGCAACGGGCAATTCACCTGCAACGTCGCCAACACCCCCAACCTTCGAGAATGGTTTACATTCTGCTGCGATGTATAAAACCTTCATTTGTGAAACCTCCTCAGCCCTGTGTTTGAGAGCGTATTCCAGAAAACACATCAATCTGAACTGATCTTTCGATTAAACTTGCGTTTGCACTTCCAGATAAACCAAACATGATTAATAATGTATTCAATTCAATCCCACTAAAAATTTTCTTCGTCATTTGTCCTCCTTCTTGAGGGCTGTTGATAAATATCCTCGTTGCTTTTTCTTCCCTTTATTAATCCAGTCGTTAATTGCCGAACATATTTGTATTGTCGTTGCAGCTGGTTAGTTGTAATGTCCTGGTTGCTTAGGCTAGGGCGGAACTCTCTAGGGGCAATGTCCGGTGATTAACCTACTCTTTAATATCTTTCAGTTCCCGAAGGGTTCATTCCATAATCTTGTCCAGTTGGACTTGGGCCAGAGTCGAAGGGGAAATTTGTTTCACCACACCGTTTGCATACATAATTTTCCCAGTCATGTCTATCTGCACCGCACCGTTTGCATGTACACCCATCCCAGTTATGTTGCTCATTTCTTATTTTTCCGCACCGTTTGCATGTACACCCATCCCAGTCATGTTGCTCATTTCTTATTTTCCCGCACCGTTTGCATGTGCACCCATCCCAGTCGTGTTGCTCGTCCCTTTTTTTCCCGCACCATTTGCATATACACCCATCCCAGTCATGTAGTTCATCCCTTTTCCTCCAGCACTTATTGCATTTGCATCTATCCCAGTCATGTCTATCTTCTTCGCACCGTTTACATGTACAACCATCCCAAGAGTGACCAATAAGCTTACAAAGAAAACTCATCAGATATACTCCTTTTTATAATCCACTCATTTTATTTGCAGCTGTCTGATTAAAACATTTCCAGACTTAGAAATAATTTCTGAGAACTTTTTTGTTTGTCTTTTTTCGACAGTGGATCAGTTTTTCTCGAAATCTGTTAACGAGTATGTTTTTCCGCTTACGGAGTTGTATGTTTTTGCAAGTTCATTCCTTCCATATAGGGCAATTTAATATTACCGGTAAGATAATATTCATCGTCAATTTTTATAACGACCTCACGTTGATCATCTAGTTCAAGAAGCGCAATCCCCAAGGGGTTGATGAGAAGATTACCTATGTGGCGGACTATTGCCCTGGCTCCGTCTTGTTTTCCCTTCAGGCCACTCAGGAGATGCTTCAAAAGACGCTCCTCATTGTATTCTAGCCGGATGCCCTTTTTAGCAAGCCTAGTTACTACTTCATGCAGTTTTATTTGTAGAATATTAACAAATTCTTTGTCGCCTAACTTGTTAAATACGATGACCTCGTCTAGCCTTCCGAGGAACTCATTTGAAAAGTATTGGCTCAAAGCAGCAGGAACTGAATTCGTATCATCATGGGCAAACCCTATCTTGTGCTTGCTCAAATCCTTTTGGGTTAGGGCGTTGGTGGTCATAATGATCAGGCATTGGCGGGCGTCATGTAATCTTCCTGCCCCACTGGTTATTTTACCGGTATCGCATAACCCAAGAAGAGATTTGATAATCTCCGGAGCGGCTTTTTCTATCTCATCAAAAAGGAGCACACAGGAGGGGTGCTCCTGCAGTCCCCGTGTTAAACTCCCTTCTTCTCCATAACCAACATAGCCTGGAGGTGCCCCAAGAAGCTTATAGATACTTGATGAACTGGTATATTCTTCCATTGCGATTCGGATGAGATTTTTTTCGCTACCGAAGAATGTAATTGCAATGGCACGAGCAAATTCAGTTTTACCTACGCCGGTATCTCCTGCGAACATAAAGATCCCCAGCGGCCGGTCCGGGTTGCCCAAGTCGAGTCGGCCGTGCACTAGGCGGGGCACAACTTTCGCTATTGCTTCATCCTGCCCTACAATTCTCTCCTGGAGGGCTTTAGCCAAATTTTTGAGACTTACACGATCAGTACCGGTAAGCTTTCTTACTGGCAGATCAGTCAGGCTGGACAGACTGGCCAGAATGTCATCAATTTCGATAATGTTGATTCCCTTGCGCCTTGCTGTGCTTGCAACCGTATCCAGAAGGTCAATCGTCTTGTCCGGTTGACACCGATTCGGCATAAAACGGTTGGTCAACTCAATGGCCTTTTTGCCTATATCATTATCTTGAAAAACAACTTTATGAAATTCCGAGAGAACCAAAGTCTGATGATCGATAATTCTCTGCAGATCTTCTCCGGAAGGCTCCTTTATAACTATTTTTTGAAACCGCCGAGAAAGGGCCTTATCACCTGCAATATACCGATTGTATTCCTCGTGGGTTGTGGCACCGATAACTCTAATACTATTGCCTGTTAGATAAGGCTTAATAAGATTGGCAGCATCGGTTGCAGAACCTTCTACCCGACCGGCCCCGCATAACAGATGAAATTCGTCAAAGAAAAGTATGGCCGGTGTTGCCTTTTCCGCAGCTTCCATAAGAGACTGGAAGCGGGTTTCGAATTCCCCGCGGTACATAGTGTTCTCCTGCAGTTTTCCCATGGATATCTCAAAAATCCGGAAACTAGCAAGTTGAGAACTGGGATTTTTGGCTATTTCGCGGCTCAACAATGTCACTGCCGTTGTTTTACCAGTACCAGCAGGACCAACGAGGGCGATGTTCCCCTTCATTTTCCTGAGTAAAATATCACTCATCTGATTAGTCAGATCTGGCATTGGCAGGATGTGATCAAACTCACCGTTTGCGGCAAGAACGGTAAGTTCTCGGCCGAACATCATGAGAGTTCCAGCGGCAATGTCGGTACTGATTCCCAGACTTGACAATATGCCTAGTGGTTTCTGCTCCGCAGAAATATTAGCCAGCACCTGTTTGGTTTGTAGACCTTCTCTGATCAGGATCTTGGTCAGCCGATGCTGGTCCGATTCGCATAATTCTTTCAGGATATGCATTGCCTTAACCTCTCCAGCAGTGGAGGCTATGCAGGAGAGCAATAAATCTTTATCACCGCCATCGGGGATTTCAATAAAGGGTTGCAGGACTGCAGACATAGCGATAAGAGAAATACCTGAATTACAGAGAAGTCTTTCCAGTTCTCCGCCAGGGTCCTCCTTGGCCCACGTGACAAGAAGAGTAACCAGGCTCAATTCCATCCCAGGGAAACGGGCCGTAGTGCTTTTCCGCAATTCTGATAAGGTGAGCATACTGTATTCTCTCAGTTAAATAGCATGTCTACTTCTTTTCCGAGGGAGTCAAGTTCTTGCTTCTTTTCAGCAAGCTTCTTTTCCATCTCGCTTTTTGTCTGTTCGATGATACTTTCGGAAGCAAGACTCGCTTCCTTTTCCCGAATATCTACATCGTTGATAAGCATAAACATTATCGCCTTGATATCACTTAACTGGGTTTCGATATACTGAATGCGATTTTTAAACCACCTTATCTGCTCCTCAAGACTGTCACCCTTTATAATAAAAGCTTCATCCGTATCAACGCCCATGATCTCCCAGATACTTTTCACCAGTCCCAAAATATCTAATAACTGATAGAGGCTTCGCCGGTCGTAAACAACTTCATCCCTGTCAATGTTCATGGCCTGCCGATAGTATTCACCCAACTTATTAAGCTGATTTCTTGTAAAATCTCTCTCTGTCAATTTATCTGGGTGGGTGAGCATATAAATTTTGCGGCAGATCTTTTTGCATTCCTTATCATAATTGACCGTCTCGGTGGCACCTTGGCCACAACCTTTTGATTCGCCAGAATTCTCAAATCGCTCAGCAAAATGGATATCTGCCTTCATATCCTCGAGTTTTTTCTGTTCTTCACGTCTTTTTTCCCTGGCAAGTTGCTCGCAATCCTCCCGATTAAGTTTTTTGTCAGCATTTTTTAGCTCAATGAGTTGTTTTAGAGAAGTGCAAGCAATTTCCGTTTTAAATAATTCAAAGTAGATCTTTCCATACCGGGCCAACCATTTATGTTTGATTTTGGCGTTTTTAAGACGGAGGTTCTCACATTTCAACAACTCATTTTCCATTTCGTTTTCTATGGTTATCCAGATACCCTTTTGCACCCAGTGTTCCTCCTGCACTTCTTTTGAAACACTCTGACGCTTCACCACTTCGTCTTTTTGGGCTTTGATAAAAATTTCCATCTCAGGACTGCAAGTACCCACCATATGGATATGGGATAAAATCATGTGCTGGATAAGAAGTGAAAATTGTTCCAAGTTGTAGCCGGCCTTGGTTGCTAAATTCTTGTGTTCTTCAAAGCAATCGAATAGTTCCTTTGAATTCATGGTCTTGTGTAGTCCTGGCGTAAAAGAGGCGTTATGCTCCCGGGCCGAACTATGGTCTTTCTTTAAGATGTCATTGAGATTACGGCCTTCAAGATCATTCAACCAATGCATCTTCTTTGCGAAATGCCGTTCCCATTGTGATTTCAGCACCAAAACCAGAATCCGGAAAAAATCAAGGTGGACAAAACAGCCGAAACGAATCACGTCTCGATCAGGGGGCCAAATAGCGGCGTTGTCGTAAAAATATTGTCTGACAGTTGCCGTTGGCCGCTTACTGACGGATTTCCCATCCCAGCCATCCTCAGTGAGAAGCCTGAGAGTGTTCGGATGGTTGCGCCCAAAAAAAATGATCGGTAGTTTTCTGTCTTGTGACCATTTAGCTTTCTGGGCCTCAGTGGCTTCGGAATTAATTTTCCAGTTTTTCAGGTAAAATTTCAGTTCTTCACTCAAAAGCACGTTTCCGTTATTCATGACATTGCCTCTGTCTTTCAAAAAATTCGGGAGGTCAGACAGTTACTTTTCTTTGTTTTTTGTTTACCAAAAAAAGAGGACATGAGTCACTGTAGCATTTCGGGGGAAATAGCCTTATTTAATGGGTATTTTGATTGTAAATTTGCATATGCCAAAGATGATAGTTAATCGGCTTCGCTCAATTTTTACTACAGGCTTGATCAAGGTTGATCTCCTCCCTCCGGCAGAAGAATCGGATTATGGCGTAGACGGCTATTAATAGCCGCTTCAGCACTTTTCCCTGTAATTTTTCTTATGTCGGCCTGGTATTTTTCCGGATTATTGATCCTATTCATGACCATACGCTGGTCATTGTATACATCCAAGTGCTTTTTCCGGTCGGAATGGCCGGCCGGCAGATCCTCGATAGCATACTCCTCACCATTGTTATGAATGAAGCATTTATAAACGCAGATCAATTCTGGCCGGTCAGTCCACAGCCAGCCTGATGGCGCTCCCTTGTCAGGTGGTGTTGCCCAAAGGAAGCCTTTTTTTAGATGGTGTAGGGTGGCAAGATGATTTCCAGTTGATACATTCCACCAACGACTGGTCATGTCAGCGCTCGTAGTTACAAGAAGACGTTCATCATTTGGGCTAAAATAAGTTGCCATGATCTTGTCTTTATGACCTTCAAAAATGTGAAGGCAGATACCACTTTCCACCTCGAATAAGCGAGAGGTGAAATCGTCGCTGCCTGTAGCAAGAAAACGCCCAGTCAACGGGCTGAAGGAAAAAGAGTTGACACTTTTGGTATGCCCTTCAAAGAATTTGACACTGCGACCAGATGAAACTTCTACCAAACAGACGGCCCCGAGCTTTTCACTATTCCCAGTTGCCATGAAACGACCGTCAGGAGAGAAAGAAGCGGAAGTTATATATCCGGAACCAGGAAAGCCATTGATGCTCTGGCCCGTGGAGATATCCCAAAAATGGATGTAGTTTCCTGTCTGGATTGCAACAAAACGCCCATCAGGACAAAAGCATAACGAGGAGAAACCTCCATTTATTGTAAAAACACGGATACACCGACCAGTGGATGATACTTGCCAAAGTCGGATAGCCCCCCCCCCATCCCCTGTAACCAGAAAACTTTCATCTGGACTGAAAGCAACGGCAGTTATAAATTTCTCGTGCCCAACAAATACATTTATGCATTTGCCACTAGCGACCTCATACAGTCGAGCGGTGTAGTTAGAGCCACAAGTAACAAAAAAACGCCCTTTGGGACTGAAGTGACTATCAAACCTAAATGAACTGTATGTGGACGTTGTTGGCTCAGCAAAGCTACGAACAGGACGGCCGCTTGATAACGACCAAAGTTGGGCAGTATCATTGTCATTCAGGGTGTAGAAAATACTATCTTTTGGACTGAAGGAGAAAGCAGCAGTTAAACTTGAACCACCTAACTCCCTAATAAAGCGAACGGATGGCATCTCCCATAGCCGAAGAATGTTACCATGAGCTGTAGCCAGAAATTGTCCGTCAGGGCTGAATCGAACTGAAGAAACCCAACTACCATTTCCTGCTAGGATTTTGACACATCGTCCGCTTAAGCTATCCCATATCATGGCGGACTGATCCATGCTTCCAGTAGCTAGGAACCGGCCATTAAGGTTGATGGAGAGGATAGGACGGGTGTGCCCATTAAAAACTTTGACGCAACGACCAGAGGATACTTCCCAAAGCAGGGCGTTGTCATTTCCATGCCAAGGTGCGCCTTCTGCCGAAGCCAGGAATTGCCCATCAGGGCTGAAACAGACCTCTTTGTGTTGAACTCCCCACATATTAACTGCAAAATCCCTGATTAAACGTTCAGTGGTCACATCCCATAGACGTACATATTGACTACCTGTAGCAAAAAAACGCCCGCCAGGGCTGAAAGAGACATTAGAAACCCTTATGTCCTTATAGACACGAATACAGCGTCCCGTGGATACTTCCCATAGTCTGAGGGCCCCATCCCAAGGATAGGTTGCAGTAGCAAGAAAATTACCATCAGGACTGAAGGAGATAGACTTATTTTGATTACTCTTATCTCCTTCAAATAAACGTATAAAATGTCCAGATGAGAGCTCCAGCAAACAAACGGGGTGATTAGTGCCACCAATAGCGAGGAAACGGCCATCAGGACTAATTTGAACAGCGCTGACCTGGGATGATACTCGAAAAATTCGGTGACAATGTCCACTAATGACATCAAATACGCGGACATAACAATCGTCGCTCCCTGTAACAAGAAAACGATTATCAGGGCACCAAGAAATAGATTTAATTTGACCCCAACTCCCTTCGAAAAAATCATATCTGATGTCCTTTACCTTTACTTTCAAACCCACTGCCCCCAGAGAGGTGAGAGCTTTGCCATTAGCCGCAACCACCAAGGCGTTTGGGTCCGCCGTATTATTTGCCTTTTTTTTATCGCCCATACCACTCTCCTCCAGTGCCATTATTATCCACATATAGTTTTTTAATTACCATGCGGCAGCCTTTTATTACTAGAGGGCAAATCATAAAAAATGATGTGAATTTTGGAGGTGATTTTGCACATGAAAAAAATCGAGAAACAATCACCTTCACTCAGTTTTAGTGCATGAAGAAAAACTCAAAGAAAAGGGGGGCAAGTCGAAAGCGCCGGGATAAACCGGTATAGAGTTGGAGATTAAAGAGCCCTATATTAAAGGATTAGCTGAATCATCAGGGCACAGAGTCATACGAGGATAACTGCGAAGCTGTACTCGAAACGTTGACAGGAAGGAAATCGCAGGCCAGTCATTGAACCCCGAAATTATCCGTTGTTAATGTGGCAATTAAAAATTTGCACTCTGCGACCAGAATTCAGAAGGAAAAGATATCCTCTGGCAACCATTGATATGGAATCGTATACGACAATTGAAGACTATCCTGAGAAATCTTGCTGATTATGCATAGCACCTGAAAGACTCCTCCCAATAAAAATCAGCGACATGTTTCTTCTCTGAAATGTCATCCCCGCTGGAAAGAGCTATTAGGTTATTCATGGATCACTTTCCACAAGCATAACATAAGACATACATGGCACGGGGACGGGACAGCGGCAAGGGAATAAACGACACAAACGCCCAGATCATCACAACCGATAATGGCAGAATCTATAAGCCGCGGGATCTACTCAGCGCCATCTCAGAAATCCAGCAATTTTATGTGATCGAGAGCAAGGGCCAGAATATCCCGGCTGAATTCCTCACCCTGGAACGGACCCTGGATTTTTTCAAAATCGGCGTAAAAAGCGGCTTTCACGAGGGGCTGGCCCTGGTGCTGCTCTTTCCGGTTTTCCATTTCTATCTCTTCCCCTTTGTCTTCCAGCGACTCGATACCATGAGTCATATCCTGTTCGGCGGCATCCCTTATCTCGCCCTGATCATCAACACAGCAATGTGCAGCTACATCAGCCGCTACTATGTCGGCAACATCACCCGCAAGGGTATCAATTCGCTGCTCATGGGCCGGGTCATGTCGCTGCTGCTCAAGGCCTTTCTGGTTTATGTGGTGTATCTCATCCTGTTTCGGGTAAGCACGCCGGAAAATATCTGGAAGCTGTCCGCTCACTGTGGGTCCAGGGCTGAGAAAATATATTATGGGTTCTTTGCGATCAAACCTCATCTGCTGCCGGTTGCTACCGAAAGTGCCATACTCATGGTGGTGGCGGCGATTTTTCCGTATGGGTCGGTTTATCTGCTGGACCTGTGGCATCGGCTTCGGATCAAGAGGAACGCGAAAATTATTTCAGCTCGATAAAGGAGGACCGCAACCATGACAGAAGAAAACAACAGCAAACCGGAAAAGCCAACCTGGCAGGAAATCCAGGAAAGAAAGATCAACATGGTCAAGGAGAGGGGCTCGCGGGTCCTGAAAATAAATTCGCCGCTGGGCTCGACGCTTTTCAATATTCTGCGCCAGTTCGATATGGCCTATGCGCATTTCAAAGCCAGGCTGGGGGAGATGAATGGCATCTCCCATGAGGAGGGCGAGGCGCTGATGGCTGAGGGCCGGGAGATCGTCATGGCCTTTTCCGACTACACCGCCAAACTGAGCAAAAGAATCAGATTCCGCTACTACACTCCGCGCGAGATCAGTGAATTCATGAAAAAAGATATTATCCCTGTTGATGAATAATCTTGCAAGAGCGAAATGGTTTTGCTATCTGAGCAATGGTACGGTTTTTCAGATGAAAACATCTCGCAAATTCAGACAGGAGGGCGCATGAACAAAGGTGAACTGGTCGAAAAAGTTGCCAAGGGTTGTGATGTAAGCAAAGCAGCAGCCGAGAAGGCTTTGGACAGCGTCCTCGCGGCAATCACCGATGCCGTAGTAGCAGGCGACAAGGTGACCCTGATCGGTTTCGGTACATTCTCAGTTACCGAACGGGCGGCCCGTGAAGGACGCAATCCCCAGACCGGCAAGAAAATCAAGATTGCCGCCAGGAAAGCAGTGAAATTCAAGGCCGGTAGCAAATTTTCTGATTCGTTGAAGTAATCGAAGGTTTATAGTCCAAGACCGGCTATGCGATCCACAGCTTTTAATTTGTGATCGTCAAGGAGATGAGTGTACCGCTGCACCATCTGCATGGTGGAATGCCCCAGAATATCCGCCAGTGTCCGCAGGTCTACGCCGGCCATCAATAAATAGCTTGCGGCGGTATGACGCAGATCGTGCATGTGGAAGTCTGCGATTTTTGCCCTTTTGACGGCATTGTCAAAGGCTCGACGGAAAAAAAGGTTTGGCCGCCGCCGGATAGTGGAAGAAATGTTTTGTGGCAGGAAAATCGGCATACATTTGTCGCATTTTTCCGGCATGACATGAAGAAATATTTCAACGGCCATGATGGTTAAGGGGACGCGGCGGGGCTTGGTTTTGGTGATCGTCAGGTCGATAATCCGCGCGTCGATGTCCACCTGGCCCCATGTCAGACCTGCACCTTCGGATGGCCGCATGCCGGTATGAAGTAGAAGCTGAACATACGGGTAGAGCTTTCCATTCCGGCTTTTTTTGCAGATTTCCAGGAGGTGTCTTGCCTCATCCTTGCTTAGCAGACGCAACCTGCCGTCAGGTTTGGCGGGTTTTCTGATGGAGGCAACCGGGTTGTTGACTTCCAGCGCCCATTCCGTTCTGGCGATGGTGAAGAGATGGGAGAGCAGGGCGAGATCCTTCTGGATGGTGGATGGCCCCACGGTTTTCAGCCGTTGGTCTCTGAAAGACGCCACCCTGGCCGGGGTGATTTCTTTAAGGCTCAAGCCGGCAAAATTTTTTCTTAAGGTGTTGGCTGAGGTTATTTCCCTGGATCGGGTATTGGGTCGTTTCTGACTCGAAACTTCCAGTTCATATCTGTCAAGCGCCTTACCGAAGGCCATGTCATCCGGCGGAGTGTCGCCGATGTAACCTCCGGAACGCAGAGTTGCTTCGGTATCCTCGGCCCATCGCTGGGCTTCTGACAGGCGGTCAAAGGTCTGGCAGAGGTATGGATGACCCTTGAGGCGTATCTCTGCCTTGTAAACAATCCCTTTTTTTCTTTTCAGAGGTGAGATTCGTGCCATACTTTTTTGGGCGTAATTTAAGGCGTAATTTTCTGTAAAATGCTGCTCTTTTCTGTTAATTTATGCTAAACAGGGATAAAGATCAAGGGAAAATAAAAAGGCCGAAACCGCTTGTGGCAAGTGGTTTCGGCCTGTATTTGCTTGGTGCCCCCGGCAGGAATCGAACCTGCGGCACCAGGATTAGGAATCCTGTGCTCTATCCACTGAGCTACGAGGGCTTTTGGCGATAATTCTTTCTGTTTTTTTCCGTCGGCGTTTGCTGGGGTGCCGACCGTGGCTGCCTGCCGCCGGCTGGCAAAGGGAATGTCAGCAATTTCCCGGGGAAAATTACTGCCTTTTTTACACTAATTCCCCTGGCACTGCAAGTATTCTTCCATCTTCCTGCAAAGGATTTGCCCTCTTCTTTCATTAGCAATTGCCGATATTTCCCAGGCTGGCTGACCCGTGCGGCAGGATTTTGCCGCAACTGTTTTTTTACCGCCATCGTTGAATAAAATGAGTTGATCAGGTAATTTCTATCGACAGGCGCCAGCAGGATTATATTATGGCAGGTTATTGCCTGGGCAGCCTGTCACGGCCTTATCCTTAAAGTGGGTTTGAGTGAAGTATGAAGAGCGTTTACAGAAGATTCAATAAAATAATTCTGACCGGTCTGGTTGCCGTTCTGCCGATTGTCGCCACCCTTTATCTGCTTGTCTGGCTGATGACCACGGCGGAAAAGGTGCTGGGCGGGGTGCTTGGGTTTATTTTTCCGGCGGGGCTGTACTGGCCGGGCATGGGGGTGGTGGCCGGGCTGGTGATTATCTTTTTGGTCGGCCTGATGATGGAGAATTTTTTCGCCCGCAAGGTGGTTGAAAAGGTTGAAGGCCTCATCTACCGGGTGCCTCTCATTAAAAGCATCTACCGGGCGGTGCGCGACTTTCTCACCTTTTTGTCCCAGGGGAAAGACAGCGGGCCTCGCCAGGTGGTGGCGATGGAATTAGGGCAGACCGGGATCAAGCTGGTCGGCTTTGTGACCCGCCAGGATCTCTCCTCTCTCGACCCCGGTTTCAAAAAAGATGAGCGGCTGGCGGTCTATTTCCCGATGAGCTATCAGATAGGCGGGTATACGGCGCTGGTGCCGCCGTCCGCCGTGGAACCGCTGGACGTGCCGCTGGAAACGGCCATGCAGTTTGTCATGACCGCCGGCATTATCGAGGGCAACAAGCAGAAGGAAACCTGATGGAAACCGGAAGCTGGAACGAATATCTGAAATTTTTTGCCGCGCTGCTGGCCATTGTCAATCCGGTCGGGGCCATTCCGATCTTCATCAATCTGACCGCGGAGCAGTCCGCTCCCGACCGCCGGCGGACCGGGACCATGGCTGCTGCTTCCGTGGCGGTTATTCTTCTTGTGGTGCTTTTCACCGGCGAGTCAGTGCTGGATTTTTTCGGCATTACCGTCGGCTCGTTCCGGGTGGGCGGCGGCATTCTCATCCTGCTCATGGCGATTTCCATGCTGCACGCCAGGGTGAGCCAGGTCAAGCAGACCGAAGAGGAGGTGAGCGATTTCGCCGACCGGGAGACCGGCGGGGTGGTGCCCCTGGGCACGCCGCTGCTGGCTGGGCCCGGCGCCATCAGCACGGTTATTTTATATGCCCAGCGTTACTCCTCCGGCCTGCATTATCTTGTTCTGCTGGCCGACATCCTGGCGGTGGCCCTGCTGACCTGGCTCTGTTTCCGCATGGCGCCTGTCATGGCCAAGGTGCTGGGGAAAACCGGCATCAATGTTTTCACCAGGATCATGGGGCTGTTTATGGCCGCTGTCGGCGTTGAATTCATCGCCAACGGCCTAAAGCAGCTTTTTCCCCTTCTCGGCGGCTGAGCCGGGCCGGGCAGGCTGGGTGCCGAGAAAATCGCAGGCCCTGCTGCGCCACTCTTCGAGCTGGTCCTCATAAAGACCGGCCGCTGTCTGCATGCCGCACTCCGTGCAGATTACCGTGGCCCTGCTTCAGCGGCCTTTGAGTTCAGCCCTGCCGCGGCAGTAAATACACTGCAGGAGCAGTTCCGGTGGTTCGTCCATAAGGGTTTCCTGGTTTTTTTTGTTGATGAGGTTGCCGGGCTTTCCCGGCTGAGAGTAACACGGTTGCCGGCAAGGCGCCATTGTTTGCATACTGTGCCCAATTTTGTCCCGGCGGCGGTGACAACAGATTTTTTATACTGTACCGTTTAACGAAGGGTACACGGGCGCCCCAAGGGGTACCCCTGCAACTCCCATCTTGGTGATGGGAACTGCTGCATAGAGGCAATGACTTTCATTGAACGTATGCCGGAATGGCGAAGGTTGCCGGACTTGGTAAGAGTCCGTCAACAATTGCCGAGTCGCTTAAGGAGAAGAGCTTGACTGATACGTATGCCCTGACCGGATTGACCGGCGGCATGGGCTCCGGGAAAAGCTCGGTTGCCCGCTTCCTGTGCCGCAGGTTTCCTGTCACCTGTATGAGTGCGGATGCCGTGGTGCATGAGCTGCTGGAGCCTGGCCGGGAATACTGGCAGAAGATCGCCGCCCTGGACCGCGCCTTTGTCCGGCCGGACCAGACCATCGATAAGCGTCTGCTGCGGGAGGCGCTGTTTGGCGATGCCTCGTTGCGCCAGCGGATCAATGACATGGTGCATCCCCTGGTCCGCCATAAGCTGCGCGAAAAAATCGAGCATGAGGTCCGGGAGCATGGCCGGAAATTTTTTCTCATTGAGGTGCCGCTTCTTTTTGAGGCGGACTGGCAGGAGATGTTCGCCCAGGTCATCGTGGTCTATGCGGCCCGGGAAAAATGCCTGACCCGCCTCATGGCCCGCGATGCTATTTCCGCCGGTGAGGCGGAAAATTCCCTGGCGGCGCAATGGCCTTTGCTGAAAAAGGCCCTGCTTGCCGGGCATGTGGTCGATAACAGCGGCGGCTGGGTGGAAACATCCCTGCAGCTGCTGCATCTGGGGGAGATTTTATGGGGGAAAAAATGAGAATATTTATGAAAAAATCTTGACAGTATCCAAGAAATACATCATATCATTATCACTTTTACAAAATTCCCTGATCCTTCCAAATATCGACAGCAGATAATTCGTTTAACTCATAAATCATCCGGTTTTCCTGCGATTATGGGAACCGAATCACGTTATTAGTTCATTTGAAATCAAGCAAATCCTGATAGATCAAGCATACCGAAATTACCCAATTCATCTATTACTATTGTTTGAGAAACCAACGGATTACGTAAGCTGTTCGAAAATATTGTGTTTGGCATTGCTCTCCTGTTGTCCCGCTAGCTGAGAGAAGTGATATTCCCCTGTGTCGCATTCTTCATTTAGTCCAGGTCCATCCGGGAAGGGATGTCTTTGTGGTAAAACTGTTGTTAATAATAAACCTGTGTTGAGGAGAAAAAGAGGCAGATGAATTTAAGTGATCTAAAAGTAATGAAGATCAATGAACTGACCAAACTTGCAAAAGAGCTTGGGGTTGAGGGATTCAGCTCTATGCGCAAGCAGGAATTGATCTTTGCGATTATCCAGACCAAAACCAAAGAGATGGAAAAAAATGGTGTGGTCAGAGGAAACGGAGTGCTTGAAGTGCTGCCTGACGGCTTCGGGTTTCTCCGCTCACCGGATTTTAATTATCTGCCCGGTCCTGATGATATTTACGTTTCTCCCTCTCAGATCCGTCGTTTGAACCTGCGCACCGGCGACAGCGTCGAGGGGTTGGTCCGCTCTCCCAAGGAGGGAGAACGCTATTTCGCCCTGCTGAAGGTGGACAGCGTCAACTTCCAGCCGCCGGAAAACGCCAAGAACAAGACCATCTTCGCCAACCTGACCCCCCTGCATCCCGAAGAGCGGATTGTGCTTGAGCGTGAACCTGACAATTTCTCCATGCGCATGATGGATATCATGTCGCCCATCGGCAAAGGCCAGCGCGGCCTGATCGTGGCGCCGCCCCGTACCGGCAAGACGGTGCTGATCAAAGACATCGCCAACAGCATCACCAAGAATCACAAGGAGATCATCCTGATTGTCCTGCTCATCGACGAGCGGCCCGAAGAGGTTACCGACATGGCCAGAAGCGTCAAGGCCGAGGTGATCAGCTCCACCTTTGACGAGCCGCCCCAGCGGCACATCCAGGTGGCCGAGATGGTGCTGCACAAGGCCAAGCGTCTGGTCGAGCACAAGTTTGACGTGGTGATCCTGCTTGACAGCCTCACCCGTCTGGCCAGGGCGTACAACACCGTCATGCCCTCCAGCGGCAAGATCCTCTCCGGCGGGGTGGACTCCAACGCCCTGCACCGGCCGAAACGCTTCTTCGGCGCGGCCCGCAACATCGAGGAGGGCGGCAGTCTGTCGATCATCGCCTCGGCCCTGGTGGAAACCGGCAGCCGCATGGATGAGGTCATCTTTGAGGAGTTCAAGGGCACCGGCAACATGGAAATCGTGCTTGACCGCAAGATGGCGGACCGGCGTCTGTTCCCGGCCATGGACATCAACCGTTCCGGCACCAGGAAGGAGGAACTCCTCCTCGCTCCGGATGTGATCAACCGGTCCTGGATCCTGCGCAAGCTGCTGTCCAATATGAAATCAGTGGATGCCATGGAGTTCCTGCTGGATAAGATGAAGGGGACTAAGAACAACCAGGAGTTCTTTGAAATGATGAACTGCTGACAGCCTGCCGGCGGAAACCGGCAGTCCGCGGCTGATTAAAATCTTGCAAAAAATTGCTTGCGGTATATAATACCCTGCTTACCCTTTATAATATGCCGGACGGTGCTGCGGTGCCGGCTGCCATAAGTTTGCTAAAGTATCGGAGGTTTTGCCATGAAAAAAGATATCCATCCCAAATACCATAAGATCAATGCCGTCTGCGCCTGCGGCAACGAAGTGCCCATCGGCAGCGTCAATCAGGAAATGAAGGTGGAGATCTGCTCCGCCTGTCATCCGTTTTTCACCGGCAAGCAGAAACTGATCGATACCGCCGGCCGGGTGGAAAAATTCCTGAAAAAATACGGAAAGACTCTCAATAAGTAATTTCCTTTTTCTTCAACTTCCGTTCCCCCATGTTCGCCAAGTTTGAAAATATTCATGATAAGCTTCTCGAACTGGAGGGGAAGCTTGCCGACCCGGCTGTCATCGCCAACCAGAGCGAGTACGGCAAGGTCGCCAGGGAGCATTCCCGGGTGGCCAGGATCCACGAGCTGTACGAGCAGTTCAAGCGGGTGCAGCGGGAGCTGGCGGCAAGCCAGGAGCTGCTGCATCAGGAAGAGGATGAGGAGATGCGGGAGCTGGCGCGCAGCGACATCGCCGAACTGAGCAGCAAGACCAGGGAACTGGAAAAAGCGCTCCGCATCATGCTGCTGCCCAAGGACCCCAACGACGAGAAGAATATTCTGCTGGAGATCAGGGCAGGCACCGGCGGCGACGAGGCCGCCCTTTTTGTCAGCGACCTGTTCCGCATGTATTGCAAATACGCCGAAATGCAGGGCTGGAAGGTTGAGGTGATGAGCAGCAACCCCATCGGCATCGGCGGCTTTAAAGAGATCATTGCCCTGATCAGCGGGGAGCAGGTGTACAGTCAGCTGAAATATGAATCCGGGGCCCACCGGGTGCAGCGGGTGCCGGCCACCGAGGCCCAGGGCAGGATTCATACCTCGGCGGTGACGGTAGCCGTGCTGCCCGAGGCCGAGGAGGTGGAGCTGAACATCGACCCCGGCGAACTCCGCTTTGATGTGTTCCGTTCCTCCGGCCCCGGCGGCCAGAGTGTCAACACCACCGATTCCGCGGTCCGCGTCACCCATCTGCCCACCGGGCTGGTCGTCAGCTGTCAGGATGAAAAATCCCAGCACAAGAACAAGGCCAAGGCCCTCAAGGTGCTGCGCGCCCGGCTGCTGGACCAGATGGAGCAGGAGCAGCATGACCGCATGTCCGAAGAGCGCAAAAGCCAGGTCGGCAGCGGCGACCGCAGCGAGCGCATCCGCACCTACAATTTCCCCCAGGGACGGCTGACTGATCACCGGATCAATCTGACCCTGTACCGGCTTGAGGATATCATGCTCGGCAGGCTCAACTGCGTGATTGAACCCCTGATCGCCCATTATCAGGCCGAGGCCCTGAAAACCGTGCAGTAGCCATTCAAATGCCGTCTTCCCTTGTCCATTGCCATGAAGCCGTTTCTGCCGCCCGAGGCGGCCGGCGGCACCTTGTCCCTGCTGTTATTTCTCTGTTCGGCGCAGGCTGTCATGAAGGCGCTTGACCTCTATCAGAGCGCGGTCAGCCGCCTCAGAGCAGCGGAGATCGAGGATGCGGAGATCGAGGCCTCTCTGCTGCTGGGACATCTGCTCAATCTTTCCCGGGCCCAGGTTTTCCTCCATGAGGAACCGCTGCCGGAGGCGCTTGTCGCCGATTTTGAGAATTTTCTCGGCCGTCGCCTGGCCCGCGAACCCCTGGCCTATATCCTGGGCGAACAGGAATTCTGGTCCCTGCCGTTTTATGTCAACAGCCATGTCCTGATTCCCCGCCCGGAAACCGAACTGCTGCTGGAGATCATCCTGCAGGTATTGAAAGGCGAGGAGCAGGAGATGCTGACCGGCCGGGTGCTCGATATGGGCACCGGCAGCGGGGTCATTGCCATCGTGCTGGCCCTGGAGCTGCCCGGGGCGGTGGTGACGAGCCTGGATATCTCTTATGCGGCCCAGGCGGTGGCCAGGAAAAATGCCGAACGGCACGGAGTGCTGGAGCGGGTCAGCTTCATCTCTTCCGACTGGCTGGCCGCTGTCCGCCGGACGCCCCTTTTTGATCTGGTGGTGACCAATCCCCCTTACGTGGCCCGGGAGAGCTTTGCCGACCTGCAGCCCGAGGTGAGCCGGTTTGAACCCAGGCTTGCCCTGGACGGCGGCCAGGGGGGCGCTGACGTAATTTCCCGGTTTGCCGGGGAGGTTGCCGCCGTGCTCAAGCCGGGCGGCCGTTTTTTCATGGAAATCGGCGCCGACCAGTCCCAATTCGTCATGGATCTTTTTTCCTCATTTGCAGCATTTGACGGACTCACTGTATATGAGGATTATGCAGGGCTTCCCAGGATATTTCACGCAAGGCGGTCATAATGGATAAAATTTTAATCGAAGGCGGCAGGCCCCTGCAGGGTGAGATCAAGATCAGCGGGGCCAAGAACGGCGCGCTGCCCATCATTGCCGCCACCCTGCTCTGTCCGGGCACCCATATCCTCTATAATGTGCCGGAACTGCGCGACATCAGGACCATTCTGCAGCTGCTCGGCACCCTGGGCGCCACCTGGGAGAGGATCGATACAAATACCCTGAAGATCAACTCCGATCAGATCACCGAGTTTGAGGCCTCCTACGAGCTGGTGAAAACCATGCGGGCCTCGGTGCTGGTGCTGGGGCCGCTGCTGGCGCGGCTGGGACGGGCCAGGGTTTCCCTGCCCGGCGGCTGCGCCATCGGCGCCCGGCCCATTGATTTTCATATGCAGGGCCTGCAGAAGCTGGGGGCCCAGCTTGAGCTGGAGCAGGGCTATGTGGACGCCAAGGTGTGCGGCCGGCTGCGGGGCAACACGGTCTATTTTGATATTCCCTCGGTCACCGGCACCGAGAATATCCTGATGGCCGCCGTGCTGGCCGAAGGGACCACCATCATCAAGAATTCCGCCAAGGAGCCGGAGATTGCCAATCTGATCGACATGCTGACCGGCATGGGGGCGAAAATCGAAGGCCGCGACACCGACCGCCTGACCATCCATGGCGTCAAGGAACTGAAACCCGCCGAAATCGCCATCATCCCTGACCGCATCGAAACCGGCACCTTTCTCATTGCCGTGGGCGCGGCCGGCGGAGACGTGACCCTGACCAACTGCAATCCCGCCCATCTTCCCTCGCTTTTTGAAAAGTTGCGCAGCAGCGGCATCTATCTGGAGGCGGGCGAGCGGAGCATCCGGGTGATCCGTTCCGGACCTCTGAAAAACGTGGATATCAAAACCATGCCTTACCCGGGATTTCCCACGGATCTGCAGGCCCAGATCATGGCGCTGATGACCTTGACCGAGGGCCTCAGCGTCATCCATGAGAACATCTTTGAAAACCGCTTCATGCATGTGGCTGAACTGCGCAGGATGGGGGCGGATATCATGGTGGAAGGGGGCAAGGCCATTGTCAAGGGACAGGGCAGACTGGACGGCGCCCAGGTGATGGCCACCGATCTGCGCGCCAGCGCCTCGCTGGTGATTGCCGGTCTGGCGGCCCGGGGCATTACCGAGATCTCCCGGGTCTATCATCTTGACCGGGGATACGATGATCTGGTGGGCAAGCTCGGCGCAGTCGGGGCAAAGATCTGGCGGGAGACGGGAAATTAACAACCTCTCTGCTGCTTTCCTTCTTCCTTTTCCCTTCTCACTTTTTACTTTTCCCTTATTTCAGCCGTTCCAGCGCCAGCCTGAGGGCCTTTTCGTGGACCTTGCCGGCCACATGCAGGGCGCTTTTGCCGGTGAGCGGATCAAAATTGCTCGGGTCGGCGGCACAGAGATACTGCGCCTCCCTGGCGATGCACGCGAGTGCCGCTTCCGGTGTCAGACCGACAATCGCGGGGATCAGCTCCCAGCTTGCCCCGCAGGAGGCGCCCCGCCTGACCTCCACTCTGCAGATGGTCTTCTCCCTGAGCTCCACCTCGTATTCGGGAATGCCGAACTGTTCACCGTAGAGCCCCAGCCCGGGCAGGCGTCCCAGGGAGCAGCAGGTGAACGGGGTAATGGCCCCCTCGTTTTTTCTGCCCGAGGCGATGAGCGGGATATTCTTTTCCCGGCAGAGCCTGGCCAGATAGTCAAGCAGATCAGGATGGCTGAGAAAGCTGAGCACCAGATCGCCGCTGAAATCTTCCCTGAAATACTCCTCCGGGCTGTCAATGAAGTCGGGCAGGTGGGCGGGCAGGTCAAAAACCCTGCTGATGATGAGACCGGAGCCGTAGTGCCGGATGCCGCTGATTTTTACCGCGCCGGAGCCGGCCTGCTGAAAGACGATGATCTCATCCATGCAGCGCCTGCATGTCAGTGAGTCATTTTGCTGATATACGGGGAGAGTTGACCGGCGATCAGTTCGTCGAATTCGGTCATGATCCTCTCTCTGGAAGCTTCCACCGTCTCATAGGGGAGATCAAGAAAGAGGGCTACGTCATCGATGCCCCTGCCCTGGCCGAAATGCTGTTCGGCAATAATGATCTTCAGAAAATCATCCTGGATGAGCGGGCGGAGATTCGCCTCGAGTTCCTGCAGTATCTCGCAGGCCTGGGCAAAGGTTTTTCCCTTGGCGATTTCCTTGCGCATCTTCTGTACTGCCTGTTCGTAAAGGAATTCGTCGTCTTTTAGCTTCATGTTTTCTGCTTTGCTGATGGTGAATCTGAAACAAGTTGTTTTGTTTTTTAATAATAGAGTAATGATCTTTTGCAAAAGGTCAAAATTCCTTTACCTAAAAAATGCAAAAAAGAAAAGAAGTGAATTGATTTTTTTTATAACGGCTAGGCGCAGGCGGCCAGGATATCAGGGTGAGCGCATGAAATTCTCAGCCAAACAGCACCTTCGCGAGGAAGCCATTATCGCAGGCGGCTCTAAACCGTTTCTGCCTGATGCTCATCTTGGT
>QZKJ01000033.1 GCA_003605035.1 Desulfurivibrio sp. | reverse complement strand
GATAAGTCAGGGTTGCGGTCATGCAGTATTACATAACCGAAACCTCATGCGAACGCACGGATTTTTTCAGGGTAAAAAAACGCGGTGAACGGATACAAATATTTTATGCCGCTATTCTAACGCATATTATCACTCAGAGAGTTTTTATCCAGAAATTTTGCTGTATAAAAATTTTTCTTTTAGAGACCTTCAGAAATTGAGATTTGTCATGGCAAGGAAAATGCCTGACAAGAATGCAGCAAGCAGAGATGTTTCCTGAATATCCTGCCAAACCGGCAGCGGGGAAATAAATATTTCGCTGTGAACTCCGTGTTGCCTGTGGTACATTTAACGGCATTGCCACGTCAACGGGGTGGGCGGCCAATCCGCATTCCGCATTCCCAAATCCGCAATCCTTAAGGACCGATACGAACAATTAAACAGTCACGACCAGCCAGACCGGACGAAACCGGGGCCATCAGGAAAAAATGGACGGGAAAGCTGCCGGTCGCCCTGCTGTTTCCCAATGTCTACCATATCGGCATGTCCAATCTCGGCATGCAGCTGGTCTATGGTCTGGTCAACGCCCATCCTGACCTGGTCTGCGAGCGGGTTTTTCTGCCGGACTCAAAGTCTCCGCCCCGCTCCGTTGAATCCTCCCGCCCCCTGACCGACTTCCCGATTCTGCTCTGCACCGTGAGTTTCGAGCAGGACTATGTCAACCTGGTTGACCTGCTGATCCGCGGCGGTATCGAGCCCTTTGCGGCCAAACGCGGCGAGAGGGATGTGATTGCCCCCGGAGCCCCCCTGGTGGTTGGCGGCGGGGTGGCGACTTTCATCAATCCGGAACCCCTGGCCCCCTATTTTGACCTGTTGCTGCCGGGCGAGGCCGAGCCGGTCCTGCCGGGGTTGCTGGACCGGCTGCTGGCCCACGCGGCCCGGGGTTTTCCCTCCCGGGACGAGTTGCTGCTGGAGCTGGCCCTGCACCAGCCCGGCTGTTACGTGCCCCGTTTTTACGAGATGGAGTACCGGGACGGGGAGCTGGCGGCGATAAATCCTCGCAGCAAGGTGCCGTGCCCGGTGCGGAAGGCGACTTTGCAGGAGCCGGCGGTGGCCGGCCATTCCCTGCTGCTGACCGCTGACACGGAATTTAGTGATCTTTTTCTCACCGAACTCGGCCGGGGCTGCAGCCGGGGCTGCCGCTTCTGCGCCGCCGGCTTTGTCTACCGGCCGCCCCGGCTCTGGCCGGCTGCCTCGATCATCTGCGCCCTGGAGGAAAAGGGTGAACAAACCAGCCGGGTCGGCCTGCTTGGCATGGAGATGGCCAGGGCTGCCGATCTGGCCAGGATCAGTGAGGTGCTGGGCGCTTCATCCTGCCAGCTGTCGTTCTCCTCGCTGCGGGCCGATGCCATCAGTCCGGAGCTGCTTAAGCTTCTCGGGGCAAGCGGCCTGAAAACCGCGGCCATCGCCCCGGACGGCGGCTCGGAGCGGCTGCGGCGGGTGATCAATAAGGGCATCACCGAGGCGGAGCTGCTGTGGGCCGCCGAGGAACTGGTCAAGGCAGGGGTGACAAATCTGAAACTCTATTTTATGATTGGGCTGCCCACGGAAACCGAACAGGATCTGCAGGAGCTGGCCGGCCTGACTTTGCGGATCAGGGAGCGCATCGGCGCAGTGGGCCGGGCCCGGGGCAGGCTGGCGGGGCTTACCGTCAGCCTCAATTCCTTTGTGCCCAAGGCCTGGACGCCCTTTCAGTTCGCCGCCTTTGCCGGGGTGCCGGAGTTGAAGGCCAAGATACAATTTCTGCGCCGGCAGTTTGCCGGGCAGGCCAATATCCGCTTGAACGTGGATAATCCGGATAATGCCTTTTTCCAGGCGGTGCTTGCCAGGGGAGACAGAAAGGTGGGAGAAATGCTTTTTCATCTGGCGGCAGGGCCCGCCAACTGGCGTCAGCTGTTCCGCCGGCATGACGTGCAGCCGGAGCACTACACCAGGGAGCGGGGCCGCGATGAGCTCTTTGTCTGGGAGGTGATCGGGCACGGCATCAGCCGCGCCTATCTGTGGGCCGAATACCGGCGGGCCCTGGCCGGCAAAAGTACGCCGGTGTGCGATACGGCAAACTGCAGGCGCTGCGGGGTGTGCGATGGAAAATAAGGCGGCCGCCGACATGGTCGACATCAAGCCGTTCAGGCTGGTCAAGTTCTTTTCCTTCACCAGCCTGGCCGTCATCCTGGCCGCCTCGCTGGTGCTGTCGCTGGTTATTTCCAACTATACCAAGAATGTGCTGCTGGAACGCAGCGAGGCCTACAACCTGGTGCTGGCGGAGAATGTCAGCCATCAGATCTTCCAGCAGTTTGTCCTGCCCCTGGCCCTGCAGAACCGGCAGATCGCGGTGGAGGACCCCCGGCAGTTCCGCCAGCTCGATAAGATTGTCCGCACCGCCACCCACGGCATGAATGTGCATTCGGTCACCATCTTTTCCAAGAAGGAAAACCAGGTCTCCTACAGCACCATCAATGAGCTGGTCGGAAAGGAAAATCTGGGCAAGGAAGAGTATGAACGGGCGCTGCTGGGTGAAAACGTGTCGGTGCTGCGCGTCAACGGCTCGCTGCTCAACCTGCTGCCCGGCCGGGAAAAGCTCACCTGCCAGCTGCGCACCTTCATTCCGCTGCGCAAGGAAAAACCCTTCAGCCCGACCAGGGACGTCATGGGCGTCATTGAGATCGTCCAGGACCTGACCGAGGACCTGGATGCCCTGATCCAACTGCAGTTGTGGATTATTTTTACCTCGCTGGTCATCATGGGCGGCCTTTTCCTCGCCCTGCGCTTCATTGTCGCCAGGGCGGACCGCATCATCGAGGCCAGAACCGAGGAGAGGCGCAAGCTCGAGGTCAAGCTCAATCAGTCCGAGCGACTGGCTTCCCTGGGCAAGATGGTGGCCTCGGTCTCCCATGAGATAAAAAATCCCCTGGGGATCATCCGGAGCACGGCGGAGATCCTGGGCAAAAGACTGGCCAAAGTCGCCCCGGAAAACAGCCATCTGGCCAGAATCATTGTTGACGAGACCACCCGGCTGGACGGCATTGTCCGTGAGTTTCTCGATTTTGCCAGGCCCCAGCAGCCCAGGCTGCAGCCGCTCAGGATCAATGACGTGCTGACCAAGGTGCTTGATTTCATGGTCCCGGAGTTTGACCGGCGCAACATCGTGGTGAAACGCAATCTTGATCCGTCCCTGCCGGGCATCCAGGGCGATTTTGACCAGCTGTACCAGGCCTGCATGAATATCCTGGTCAATGCCATGCAGGCCATTGAGCAGGGCGGCAGCATTTTCGTTACCACCGGGCTGGCCATTGACCGGAAAAAGGTGTTTCTTTCCGTTACCGATACCGGCAGCGGCATCTCCGAGGAGATGCTGGCCCAGATATTCCAGCCCTTTGTCACCAGCAAGAACAAAGGAACCGGCCTGGGGCTGGCCATCGTCAAGAATATCATCGACAGCCATCACGGCGTCATCACCGTGGCCAGCAAGGAGGGGGAGGGGGCTGAATTCATCATCGAGTTCCCCCTGTAAACTCAAGACTGCATAAGGAGGACCGATGCCTGTCCATGAACTGGCTGAATTCGTCGGCCGCAACCGAGACAAGGTCGCCGCGCTTTTTGCGCGTTATCGCGACAGCGGGAAAAATCTCTTTCTCCGTTCAGACCTGTGGGATGAATACAAGATTTACTGCCGGGAATGCGAGGGCGGCGGTTTCCTCGAAACCCCACTGGCCCTGGCCATCTCCAAGTGCCAGGAGGCTACCCTGGTCTACCCCTGGTTCTGCCTGGAGGTCAGGCCCCGGGTGGCCCACTGGCATTATTACCGTTTCCACCTGGAGACCCTTGAGGTGGAGGAAATCCCCATCACCGAGTTTCTGAAAATCAAAGAGAGCATTGTCGGCATTCGGGGCGGCGACTGGGACCTGGAGATCGATCTCGGCCCCTTTGAGCGCCATTTTCCCAAGATGACCCAGACCCGCTCCATCGGCCGGGGGGTCGAGTACCTCAACCGCCGGCTGAGCGGCAGGCTCTCCCATGACCTGGCCAAGGGGGACGAACTGCTGCTCTCCTTTCTCCGCCTGCACAGCTACCGCGGCATCCCCTTCATGATCAGCAACCGGATGATCAGCAACGTGGATACCCTGCAGAAATCCCTGCGCCGGGGCATGGAGCTCCTGGCCGGCTTTGGGGGCCAGGTGGAGTGGCCGGAGGTGGCCGGCAGGCTGAAGGAGCTGGGTTTCGAGCCGGGCTGGGGCCGGACGGTGCAGCGCATCGTCGAGAACTTCAGCCTGCTGGCCGATATCCTCGAGGCCCCGGATTACCGGGCCCTGGAGGAGTTTCTCGGCCGCATTCCCATGATCTTCAACATCGTCATCCTCTCCCCCCACGGCTACTTCGGCCAGGAGAACGTGCTCGGCCTGCCCGACACCGGCGGCCAGGTGGTCTATATCCTGGACCAGGTTCTCGCCCTGGAGCGGGAGATGCGCAGCCGCATCCATGAGCAGGGGCTGGACATCGTGCCGCGCATCCTCATCGTCACCCGGCTGATCCCCGAGGCCGGGGCGACCACCTGCAATCAGCGGCTGGAAAAGGTGCATGCCACGGAAAACGTGCAGATCCTGCGGGTGCCCTTCCGCAACCGGCAAGGCGGGGTGATCCCCCACTGGATCTCCCGTTTCGAGGTCTGGCCGTATCTCGAGCGCTTCGCCGGTGAGGTGAAGGAGGAAATAAAAAAGGAACTGGGCTGCCGGCCGGATCTGATCATCGGCAACTATTCGGACGGCAACCTGGTGGCCTATCTGCTCGCCCAGAAGCTGGGGGTCACCCAGTGCAACATCGCCCATGCCCTGGAAAAGACCAAGTATCTCTTCTCCGCCCTCTACTGGCGCGAGATGGAGGAGAAGTACCATTTCTCCTGCCAGTTCACCGCCGACCTCATCGCCATGAACACCGCCGATTTCATCATCACCAGCACCTACCAGGAGATCGCCGGCAGCGACTCCATCGTCGGCCAGTACGAGAGTTACGAATCCTTCACCATGCCCGGCCTCTACCGGGTGATCAAGGGCATCGACGTCTTTGATCCCAAATTCAACATCGTCTCCCCGGGGGCGGATGAGGAGATCTATTTTCCCTATTTCGAGACCGGCAAAAGGCTGACCGGGCTGCAGGGGGAGATCAAGGAGCTGATCTTCGGCGGCACGAGCGGCGGGGACCGGCGCGGGGTGCTGGCCGAGCCGGATCGGCCGCTGCTGTTCACCATGGCCCGGCTGGACAGGATCAAAAACCTGAGCGGCCTGGTAGACTGGTACGGCAACAGTGAAGAGCTGCGCGGCCAGGTGAATCTGCTGGTGATCGGCGGCATGGTGGATCCGGGTTTGTCCGCCGACAGCGAGGAGCAGGAGCAGATCCGCCTCATGCATGGGCTGCTGGACCGGCACGGGCTGGATGGCCAGGTGCGCTGGCTGGGGCTGCGGCTGGATAAGCGGCTCGCCGGCGAACTTTACCGCTGCATTGCCGACCGGGGCGGCGCCTTTGCCCAGCCCGCCTTTTTCGAGGCCTTCGGGCTGACGGTGATCGAGGCCATGGGCTCCGGCCTGCCCACCTTTGCCACCCGCTATGGCGGCCCCCTGGAGATCATCGAGGACGGCGTCTCCGGCTTTCACATTGATCCCAACCACGGCGCGCAGGCAGCTTCCATCATGGCCGATTTCTTTGCCCGCTGCGCAGCCGAGCCGGAATACTGGCGCCGGCTTTCCCGGGGGGGGCTGACCCGGGTGCAGCAGAAGTATACCTGGAAACTCTACGCCAGCCGGCTGGTTTCCCTGTCCTGCATCTACGGCTTCTGGAAGTTCGCCACCAACCTGGAGCGTCAGGAAACGGGACGCTATCTGGAAATGTTCTACAACCTGCAGTTCAAAAAGCTGGCCGGGGCAGTGGATGGCGGGTGATAGAGCGGCCCCTCCTGTCTATCGCGTAAACTCATAACTCAACTTTCTGACTTGATCTATTTTCTCGAAATAACGATATTGTCTGTGACACAGTTGCTGCGCTGATCTCGGGCATGGGAATTCAGGAGACAGGAGACAGAATTCAGAATGGCTGATTTTATTACGTTTTATTCTGGCTCCTGACTTCTGGCTTCTGAATTCTCTGGAAACAAGCTCGGGGAACCTGGAAATATTTATTCAATTTCAACAGGTTAACATAACTCAGAAAGTTGAGCCATAAATCTGCCTGTTGACACCAAGTCCGAATATGGTACCTTATTAAGACAGGAGGTGGCGTTATGAACATATCGTCCGATATTAAGCCGGTTTCATTTCTCAAGTCCCATGCGGCTGATATTCTAAAGCAAATTAATGAAACACGTCGTCCCGTTGTCATTACCCAGAATGGTGAGCCAAAGGCGGTACTTCAAGACCCGGAAAGCTATGATAATATGCGGAAAGCCATAGGTCTTTTAAAGCTCATTTCTCAAGGAGAGGAAGACATCAAGCAGGGTAACGCGAAAACCCAGGATCGAGTTTTTAAAGACATTGAGAAAATGCTGGCTGATACGGATAAATGAACAAATTATTGCAAGTTCACTGGGCCGGTGTCGCAGAACAGGATCTCAAGGATATGCTTCTTTACATTGCGGAGGACAGTCCGTCTAACGCAAGAATGGTATTCGAAAAAATTAGAGAAAAAGCCTCAAGCCTCAACCGGTTGCCGGAAAGAGGCCGGATCGTTCCTGAACTGCAAGAGCAGGGAATTTCACTCTATCGGGAGTTAATCGTCTCTCCTTGGAGAATCATCTATCGAATTGCGGATAAAAAGGTTTATGTCCTTTCCGTATTGGACTCGCGGCAAAATGTAGAAGATATATTGCTGAAAAGATTAATAAAATAAAATATCTTCCTGGTCCGGTTTCTCTTTTTCGCCTCTGCGGCTTCCGGAAATCCGCCACCTGAGTTGAACATAGAAAATGCCTTTAACCGATGAAATAGCCGGTGCTGCTTTTCCGCGAAGAATTTTGATGCAGCAGCAGGGGACCAACGCATTGAAAACACATGGATTCCCGCTGACTGCATGGGGAATGACCGCTTCGGTGTGCCTGCCCGTTTCAGTATCAAATCAAATCTCCCGGGGGCACCAGATAGGGACAGGGCTCGCCATGGGGAAAGCTGCGGCACTGGTAGGGCCTGGCCTCGTAGACCAGGCAGCGCTCCGGGGCGTCCCCCGGCACAAAGAAGATACATGACCTGTCGTCGCGCACCTGCAGCGAATGGCGGTTTGCCATGTACTTCCGGCGCACCTCCCCGTCGGTGATGCCGAAAAAGCGGGCCAGCCGGTTGATGTCGCAGGCGGTGATCAGCAGGTAGGCGCCATCCGCCTTAAAGCAGCAGTATGCCGGGCATCCCTGGCAGTCGTCCATTCCCGCCTCCTGTTGACGAGCTTTCCGGCATCCGCTGATCGGACTTGTCGAAAGTTTCTCCTCAGAGAAATTTATAGTGAATCAAACCGTCGATAATGCCGCCGGCATAGCGGTGTCTGCTGAAGAAGATCCCCCGCTTGCCCCGCAGGTGTTCCAGTTCCCGGCTGTGGTTGCCCACCACCAGACCGCGGCATCTGCTGCGCAGCATGTCCTCGTCATTGCCCGAGTCGCCCGCCACCATGACATTTTCCGGCGAGATTTCCCATTTGTACTTGATGTAGCTGATGGCCTTGCCCTTGGCGGCCCGGTAAGGGAGGATGTCGAGAAACTGGCCGTGGGAATAGATGACCTTGCAGCGCAGCCGGGCCTCCCGCAGGGTGCGGATTACCCGGTTGAGCAGTTCCCGGTCATCCTGCATGTAGTAGCTGATCTTGAAGCGGCGCTGGCCTTCCGCTCCCTGGGAGGAGAGAAAGTCAAGCCCGGCCAGTTCCCTTTTGATCTCCTCCGGCCGCCAGCGGTGGTTGAGATGCTGCTGCCAGCCCTTGTCGATGCGCAGGTCCGGGCCGTAATAGATTTCCGTGCCCACCGAGCAGATCAAGATATCGGGGATGGGGATGTTCTGCTCGGTCATGATGTCCAGGGTCATGTCCAGGCTGCGGCCGGTGGCCACCCCCCAGCCGATTTTGTCCCGGTTGTTGTGCAGCAGGTCGAGCAGGTCGGCCAGCCGTTCCCGGTCACCCACCAGGGTGTTGTCGATGTCGGTGATCAGCATTTTTTTCAGCGGGGTCAGCCGGGCGCCGAAGGAGGAGCGGTCGGCCGCCGTGGCGGCCCGGGCCGGTCTGGTCAGCAGTTTGCGCGGCAGCAGCTTTTTCATGCAGTCCACCGTGCGCTGGCAGTGGGATTCCCAGGAGTAATGGCGGCGGACCCCGTTGATGCCGTTGCGGGAGCATGATTCCCATTTTTTATGGTCGACCAGCAGCTGGCGGATGGCTGCCCCGATTTCCCCGGCGCTGGCCACATCCACCAGGATGCCGTTGCGGCAATTGGCCACGATATCCACCGGACCGCCGTCACCCGTGGCGATGATGGGCAGGCCGCAGGCGGAGGCCTCGATGATGGTCAGCCCGAAAGGCTCCACCAGGGCGGGATTGACAAACACCCCGCCGCTGTCGGCGCACAGGCGGTAGAGTTCCGGCACCTCGGTGGCGAAATCATGTTTCTTGGGGATGGCCAGCTTGCCGTACAGGTCGTAATAGTCCATCTTCAGCAGCATGTCGGTGAGCACATTACGTTCGTTGTCTTCCATCTCGCTGATATCCTTGCGGATGCCGGCAAAGATGGCCAGGTTGGCCAGGGTGCGGAGATCCTGGTCGGTGCCGTAGGCCTCGATCAGCCCGGCGATGTTCTTGCGCTGGTCCGGCCGGCAGAGGGCGAGAATGAAGGGCTTGTCCGGGTTGGCCCAGAAGCGCTGCAGTTCCCGCTGCAGGGTCAGCCGGATCTGTTTGGCCTGCTCGTTGCTGTCGTGCGGGGCCAGATTGCTGTGGTAGTAAGGGTAAAAGGTTTCCAGGTCGATGCCCGGCGGAATGACCGTGTATTGCTGCAGACCGGCATTGTCATAAAGACCGTATTGTTTTTCGATCTCCTGGCTGGTGCTGGTGATGATCAGGCTGGCCTTTTTGATGATGTCCTCTTCCACGCCGATGCGGTGATCAATCCGGTAGCGCTTGTTGATCTCCGCGGCGGACTGGCCGCCGGCCAGCAGTTTGGCCTTCTTGTTGCGGCCCAGGGAGTGACCGGTGAAGACGAAAGGGGCGTCAAATGCGGCGGCCAGCTCCATGGCCACGTAGCCGGCGTCCGCGTAATGGCCGTGGAAGAGGTCCGGGATGCGGCCCCGGGCCTTGATCAGTTTCAGGGTCCTGTCGATGAATTCGTCCAGATGAGGCCAGAGCAGTTCCTTGCGGATATATCTTCTGCCGCCGCACTGGACGCGGATGATGCGCGCCTTGTCGCTGATGCGCTCCTCGGGCCTGGCATAGTCGGGGGAGAGTTGCCGGTCCTCGATCAGCCGGCTGACCAGATCGACCTGGCCCACCTCCGGCCGGGCGGCCAGGGCGCCGGCCAGTTCCAGTACATATTTCACCTGGCCGCCGGTGTCCGCGTCAAAGCCCAGCTGGGGCGATTCGGCCCGGATGAGGCCGTGGATGCTGAAGAGCTGTAGATAAAGTCCTGGTTTGTTCATGCGCTTTCTGCAAACTGAAATTGATAAGTAGCGGGAAAGAGAGGAATAAGTCTGTCCATCCCTTACCGGGTGTTACGCGCTATGCGGGTTAAAAGACGAAATCCTGCATGGGCGGCGTGGCCCCGGCCCGTCCCGCCACATGGGAGCCTCTGCGGTTGGCCCTGGCCAGACATTCCGGCCAGGGCCGCTGCCGGATGATCCCTTCAATCAGGGTGGCAAAAAAGGCGTCGCCGGCGCCGACACTATCAGCCACCTTGACTGGGAAGCCGCCATGCTCGAACAAATCGTCCCTGGTAACCAGCAGGGCGCCGTCCGGCCCGCGGGTTACGGCCAGGCAGAGAAACTGCCAGCGGCGGCAAAGTCCCTGGGCGCGCCGGGCCACGGGGCCGGGTGCCATACCTGACCAGTCGGCCACCTGCCGCAGTTCCTCCTCGTTGAGTTTGACCACGTCGGCTGCGGCAAGCGAGTCAAGCACCACCTCCGCCGGGGTAAAGGGAGGCCGCAGGTTGACATCGTAAAAGAGCAGCTCGGCCTTCTCCCACAGGGAACGGATGGCCAGGCGGCTCGGGGCGGAGCGCTGGGCCAGGGTGCCGAAAACCAGATGAAAGGGTCGGGGAGCGGCGCGTAAAAAGGGCTCCGCCTCGATGGCGTCCCAGGCGGCCGGCGCGACAATATCAAAGGAGGGTTCGTTGTTTTTGCCGAAGGTGACCAGCACCCGGCCGGTTGGCAGTTTCTGGTCCCGCTGGATGTCGGCCAGCGGCAGACCGAGTTCGGCAAGCCGCTCCAGGGTATGAGCCGCCAGGTCATCATGGCCGATGCGGCTGATCAGGCGGACCTCAAGGCCCAACGAGGAGATGTGGTAGGCGACATTGAGCGGTGCGCCGCCCAGCAGTTTCCTGTCATCTATGATATCCCAGACTATTTCACCAATGGAGACAAGCATTTTCTCGTTATTAAGGTTCGCGGACAACTCTGGAGCCGTTGGACTTACCGTGCCGGCGCAGTCCATGTCGTCAAGCTCGACACGGTGTTGAGCAGCGAAGGGCTCGGGACATATTAATTTAGTCAGGGGCCGTTGTTGCGAATGGTCATTACATAGCGAACACGGCCCCTTATACCGGGCAAGGCATTCCGATCTTGCCGTTAGTTTTTTACAAGGTCTTTGTCGTCAGGGGGTGGGTGAGGCGATTGCATTACCTTATACCAGTGGCACGGGTATGTCAACTCGGGGAGCGGGGCAGAGGAGGGAACGGCTGGGAAATCAGCTTCTTTCCGGGGTGTAGCTGCTGTTTTTCAGGGCATTGATCAGCTCGTCCCGGCTGCGGATCGGCTGCTGAAAACGGGTGGTCACCCGGCCGAGTTCCTCCAGGCTGTGGGCGTCGGAGCCGCCGACCTGTTTGACCCCGTACCGGTCCCGCCAGGAGCTGACACTGTCGTTTTCGTGCTGACGGTTGCGGCCGTTGATCCCCTCAACAATGCCGCATAAACCATGGTCAATCAGATATTCCCGGGTGGGCCGGCTGCCGCGGAAGGGATGGGCTGCCACGGCTATGCCGCCGGTCTTTTCCACATGACGCAGCAGCTCAGGAGCGGCCAGTCCCGGTTGCAGCTGTTCATAGGGTCCGAAGAGGAGAAAGTCGCCCTCGCCGGTGGCGTACTCCATGCCGAAAATGACACAGAGACCATTGTCCTGCAGGCCTTCCTGCAGAAAGTGACGCACCTCCATGGTGTCGTGGTCCGTGATGCAGACCCCGGACAGGCCCCGTTCTTTTGCCTGGGCGATGATATCCTCTAAAGGCAATTGACTGCAGGGAGAGATGCTGGTATGAACATGGAGATCAAATTTCATAGAAGTAATAATGCCGGGAAACAGAACGGGTGTCCAATTGTTTGTTTTGATATCTCCTGATGCGGCTATCGGCATTTACTATATTGATAATTAATGACAAACAAACCGCGCCCGGCCGGAACAACGTTGCTGGCCTGAGGACAGAAAAAAACAATGGCACGCTGCTGCATACTGGTTCTGCTTGACGGCCTGGGTGACCGGGCCTATGCCAGCCTGCAGGGGAAGACCCCCTTGCAGGCAGCAAGCACCCCCCATCTGGACCGGCTGGCCTCCATGGGCTGCAACGGGCTGTTCCAGGCGCTCCGGCCGGGGCTTGCCCTGCCCAGTGAAAATGCCCATTTCGCCATGTTCGGCTATGAGCAGTCCGAGTTTCCCGGCCGCGGCTATCTGGAGGCGGCCGGCGCAGGTCTTGCCCCGGGGCCGCGTGACGTGGCCCTGCTTGCCCATTTTGTCAGTCTCGCGCCACAGGGGAATACCCTGCGGCTCATCAGCCACCGGCCCAGGGCCACAGCCGATGAGCAGCAGATGCTGGCCGCACTGGTCGCCCCATACCGGCAAGGGGAAATCAGTGTCGGCTATCACCGCACCCATGGCCTGGACGGCATTGTCACCATGCAGGGGCCGGTTTCCGCCGCCGTCACCGATAGCGATCCCCTGGAGACGGACTCCCCGCTGGTGGAGGTGGAGCCGTGGCAGGAGGCGGCCGGGGACCAGCAGGCCCGGGATACGGCCGCAGCGCTGAAAGCCTATCTGCTCTGGTGCCATGCCAGGCTCGCCGACCATCCGCTTAATGCGCAGAGGAGAAAAAAAGGGAAGCCGGAAATCAACGGCATCGTCACCCAGCGGGCGGGCCGGTGGCGGCAGGTGGATTCATTCCGGGAGCGCTGGGGCCTGCAGGGGCTTTCCATCTCCTCCGGCCTCATGTACTGGGGGCTTGCCGCCTTCATCGGCATGGACTGGCAGCAGGTGACGGATTCCGCTGACCCGGGCCGGGATCTGGCCCAGCGGCTGCGGCTGGCCCGGGGCCAGGCGGCTGCGTATGAATTTATCCACGTTCATTCCAAGGCGCCGGACGTGGCCGGCCACAGCAAGGACCCCTTCAACAAGGTGGCGGCCATTGAATCCCTGGACCGCGGCCTGGGCAGGGTGATTGAAGAGTTGCTGGACGATGAGATCGTTCTGGCGGTCACCGCCGACCACTCCACCCCCAGTGCCGGACCCCTGGTGCACTCCGGCGAGCCGGTTCCCTTTACCGTGGCGGGCCCGGGCATCCGTCGCGACAATGTCTTTCTCTTTGACGAGGTCTGCTGCGCCGGCGGGGCGCTGGGCATGCTGCGGGGCGCTGATCTGATGTATCTGGTGCTCAACTGGCTGGACCGGGCAAAACTGCAGGGGCTGATGGATACCCCCCGCAACCAGCCTTACTGGCCCGGCAGCCGTCGGCCTTTACTGCTTGGCTAGGAGTCTCTGCCATGCATGAACTCGGGGTGATTCACGGCCGTTTTCAGCTCCTGCACAATGACCATCTGAAATATCTGCTGGCCGGTAAGGCGCGCTGCGGGCATCTGGTGGTCGGCATTACCAATCCGGACCCCACCCTGACCAGCCATGATGCCGTCGATCCGGCGCGCAGCAGCCTGGCGGCCAATCCCTTCACCTACTTCGAGCGCTACTGCATGGTACGGGACGCCATGGCCGACGAGGGATTACGGGAAGAAATCTCCATCGTGCCCTTTCCCGTCAATTTCCCCGAGCTGTACCATTATTACCTGCCCATGCGGGCCACCTTCTTTCTGAGCATTTATGACGAGTGGGGGGAGAAGAAACTGCGGCTGTTCCAGGATCTGGGACTGGCCACGGAGATCCTGTGGCGCAAGCCGCGTTCCGGCAAAGGTCTTTCCTCGACGGCAATCAGGCGGAAGATGGTGAGCGGGGAGCCGTGGCAGGATCTGGTCCCTTCCGCCGTGGCGCGGATGGTGGAAAACTTAGCGCTGCTTGAGCGGCTGCAGGCGACCGCAGCAACTTCCGCCACGCAGTCGACCCCATGGTGAGGATAGATAAAAAAAGCCGCGGTCAGACGCCGCGGCTTATGGATTGTTCCGGGCCTACGCGCCGTATTTACTTTTTCGCCTGCCGGGCCTCCAGCATGCGGTCGCGCTCCGCTTTCAGTTCCTCGTAAGCCTTGATGGCCTCCTCTTCTTTAGTGCCGCGCTTTGCGTTTAACTCAGCGGCCTTGGCCTTGATCTTTTCCTCCCTGATCTTGAGGTCGGTGGTGCCGAAGAGCGCGGATCGCAGGTATTTATAGGAGAAGCGCAGCAGGGCGATATCGTCTTCCCTGATGGTATCCAGGGTCTGCTGGTCAATGTCGTAGGTGTCGAGGAAGGAACTGGTGAAAATAAATTCCTTGAATTTATCCAGGTCGGTGCTGACCATGAAGAAGATTTTTTTCGCCTGCTCGCTCAGGGTGGCCTGGAAACCGAAGGATTTGCGGCGCATGACCAGTTCCAGCCACTCCCGGTTCATCTCATCGCACAGGTCCACTCCCTGATCGGCCCGCCACTCCCGGATGGTCCATGTCTTGTCCTCTTCATGCCCCTTGCAGTGCGGTTCCTTGACCAGAAAGAAGAACTGCTCCGAATCAATCCCTTCCTGGCCGCCCTCATGGAAATTGGCCATGCCCACCGGATAATAACGGCAGGCGGAAGGCCGTTCGGGGTAAATGGTGCAGCCTTCCGCGGTGACAAAGGGGCAGCGGCCGTTTTCGTCCAGATGGATCTTGACGCCGGGCATATCGGTTTTTTCAATAAACATCGGCGTGGTAAATCTGAGCAGGAATTCAGACGCCGGCAGGTTGAGATATTTGCGCAGACGCAGAATGTCAAAGGGGGTGAGGATGATATTTATATTGCCGCAGCAGGCGGTGAAGCAGGAGACACCCGGGTGACAGCGGAATTTTATCTTGCTGTCCAGGGTGTATTTCTGGGGAAGCACGTTGCTCGGATTTTTGTCGTAGCCGAAAAGACTTTTTTCATTCTCTGCCATGAGATTTCCTCATTATTTTTTTTATGCCGAAAGGCAGGGGGAAAGCGTATTTGCGTTGCTGCAACTTAATCATCACGGGGATGCTTGTCAAACCTAAAAAAAAAGAGGGACAACGTACGATAAAAAGTGATTTTTCCGTCAAACTTTTTTTCTTGACATTTACATGCTGAAAATTTATAGATCATATGGTCAGAAAATGAGTGACCCCTCATTTTTTTGTCAACAGCTCGATACAGTTCATCAAGCGTAATTAAACTAAGGAAAAACGATTTCGCATCTCGTGGAATCAAACTATTCAACCCAATTGAGGAGGTAATTTAATGCCAAGCTATGTAGATCCTTCCAAATGTGACGGTTGCAAGGGTGGCGACAAAACAGCATGTATGTACATCTGCCCCAACGACCTGATGGTTCTCAACAAAGAGGAAATGCGGGCCTACAATCAGGAGCCTGATGCATGCTGGGAATGCTATTCATGTGTAAAGATCTGTCCTCAGGGCGCGATCTTCGTTCGCGGTTATGATGACTTCGTACCGATGGGCGGCCAGGTTCATCCGATGAGAAGCTCCGATTCCATCATGTGGACCGTTAAATTCCGTAATGGCAACCTGAAACGCTTCAAATTCCCCATCCGGACAACCGCTGAAGGCGCAGCTAATGCCTATGTTGGACAGAAAGGCGCAAATCTGGATGACGAGTGCCTGCTCCTCGAAGCCGATCTGCCCAAACCGACAAAACTCGCGAAGTAGTTAGTGTCTTTTACGATTCATTCTTAACTTAAGAGAATATTTAAGGAGATATAATATGGCATTACCTAATAAACCACTTGGCGAACTTGCTGCCGTTGCAAATCCGGAAATCAAGGAGCATGAGTGTGATGTTCTGATCGTTGGTGGTGGTATGGCCGCCTGCGGCGCAGCTTTCGAGATCAAAAAATGGGCGCCGGATGACATGAAGATCATCCTGGTTGACAAGGCCTCCATGGAGCGTTCCGGTGCTGTTGCTCAGGGTCTGTCCGCTATCAATACCTATATCGGCAGCAACCCGATCGAGAATTACGTAAAGATGGTACGTAACGACCTGATGGGCGTTGTTCGTGAAGACCTGATCTATGACCTCGGCCGTCACGTTGACGAGTCCGTAAAACTGTTTGAGGAGTGGGGCCTGCCCGTATGGAAGAAAGATGCGGCCGGTGAGACCCTTGACGGTGCCCAGCCTGCCAAAACACTGCGCGAAGGCGGTGAGCCGGTTCGTACCGGCAAATGGCAGATCATGATCAACGGTGAGTCCTACAAGTGCATCGTTGCTGAGCCTGCGAAGTCCGCGCTTGGCGAGGCTAACTGCCTTGAGCGTATTTTCATCGTCAAGATGCTGCTCGACAAGAACAAAGCGAACCAGATCGCCGGTGCGGTCGGTTTCTCTACCCGTGAAAACACTGTTCACGTTTTCAAATGCAAAGCCGCTCTCGTAGCATGCGGCGGTGCTGTAAACATCTTCCGTCCCCGGTCAACCGGTGAAGGTAAGGGCCGCGCCTGGTACCCCGTATGGAACGCCGGTTCAACCTACACCATGTGTGCACAGGTTGGCGCCACCCTGACCATGATGGAAAACCGCTTCACCCCGGCTCGTTTCAAAGACGGTTACGGCCCGGTTGGCGCATGGTTCCTGCTCTTCAAAGCCAAAGTACAGAACGGCCTCGGCGAGTTCTATGCCAACAGCCCGGCAGTTAAGGAAGAGCTCGAAAAATTCATGCCTTACGGCGCGTCTGCCGTTACCCCCACCTGTCTGCGTAACCACCTGATGCTGAACGAGCTGAAAGCCGGTCGCGGCCCGATCTACATGGCTACCGACGTGGCTCTGAACGCATTCCTTGATGCCAAGCGCGCAGCCGGTATGGATGAGAAGGCAGTTAAAAAATACTGGAAACACCTCGAGTCCGAGGCCTGGGAAGACTTCCTTGACATGTCCGTTGGTCAGGCTGGTCTGTGGGCCGGTATGAACATCGAGCCGGAAAAAACCGGTTCCGAGATTATGCCGACCGAACCCTACATGCTGGGTTCACACTCCGGCTGCTGCGGTATCTGGACCTCCGGTCCGGAAGAAGACTGGGTGCCGAAAGTTGACGGTCCCCGTTCACATCAGTACAAATGGGGCTACAACAGGATGACCACGGTTGACGGTCTCTTCACCGCCGGTGATGGTGTTGGCGCTTCCGGCCACAAATTCTCCTCAGGTTCCCATGCCGAGGGTCGTATCGTCGCCAAACAGATGGTTAAATTCTGCCGTGACAACGCCAGCTTCAAACCCGAGCTGAAACAGACCGCTCAGGAACTGGCTGACGAGATCTACGCTCCGGTAAAACTGTATCTGCAGCATGTGGGCGCCACCACCGCTGCCAACGTTAACCCCAACTACTGTAAACCCGCCGGCATCATGATGAGACTCATGAAGGCTACCGACGAGTACGGCGGTGGTGTAGCTACCTATTACATGACCTCCGGCAAGCTGCTCAACATCTGCCTCGATCTTCTCAGAATGCTCCGTGAAGATGCCGCACTGATGGCAGCCGGCGACCTCCATGAGCTGATGCGCGCCTGGGAGAACTACCACCGCATCTGGTGTGTAGAGGCCCATATCCGCCACATCGAGTTCCGTAAAGAGAGCCGCTACCCGGGCTTCTACTACAGATCAGACTATCCGACCTGTGATGACGCCAACTGGAAGGTATTCGTCAACTCCACCTTTAATCCTGATACCAAAGAGTGGGCCTGCGAGAAGGTAAACTGCATCAACATTATTGAGACTGATCCCTGGATTTAATATTCGTTTATAGTTTTCAGTCTTGACACTCTAAATCTCCAGGTACCTGCACAGGTGCCTGGAGATTTTAGTATGGAGGGATGGAAAGCAAAGAAAAAAGCAAATGCGCCCCATGTTAGGTTGATTTGCCCAGGACTTTCTGGTAAATGATGAAACCACAATTTATTTGAGTGCTAAGTTTTCAGTTTTAAGGCCCTTTCCGGCCTCCCTTTTTTTTTACGATGTCAATTAAAGCGGAAAACTTAACATTTAAAAAACTTTCTAACATAACCCCTACAAATGGAGGAGTGGCATGACAGAACAGAGTGCATCTGGAGCAGGAGCAGTGCTGGTCGTTGGTGGCGGCATCAGCGGATTAACTGCTGCCCTGGAAGCCGCAGAGGTTGGGAAAGATGTCTTTCTGATTGAAAAGAATCCGTACATGGGTGGCCGGGTTGCCCAGCTCAATCAGTATTTTCCCAAATTGTGTCCGCCGTCCTGCGGTCTGGAAATCAATTTCAAGCGCGTCAAAAACAACCGCAAGATCCGCATGTACACCATGACCCAGGTGAAAAGTGTTTCAGGTTCCCCGGGCAGCTATGAAGTAACCTGTGAGACCCTGCCCCGCTATGTCAACAATAACTGTACGGGCTGTGGCGCCTGTGCGGAGGCCTGCGGCGACGAGCGGGTTGATGACTTTAACTTCGGCATGGGCAAAACCAAGGCTATTTACCGTCCCCATGAAATGTCCTTCCCCATGAAATACGTGCTGGACAAAAACGCCTGCAGCCGGGATACCCTGCAGAAGATCAAGGACGCCTGTAAGTATGATGCCGTTGATCTGGAAATGCAGGCCAAGACCTTTACCGTCAATGTTGCCTCCATTGTCTGGGCCACCGGCTGGAATCCCTATGATGCTACCAAGATGACCAACCTCAAATACGGTCAGAGCAATGCCATCATCACCAATATGCAGATGGAAAGGCTTGCGGCTCCCAACGGACCGACCGGCGGCCAGATCCTCCGCCCCGGTGACAATGCGGAACCGAAGTCCTTTGCCTTTGTACAGTGCGCGGGCAGTCGTGATGAAAATCATCTTGAATACTGTTCCTACATCTGCTGCATGGCCACCATGAAGCAGATTACCTATATCCGCGAGCGCTATCCTGAGGCGCCCATTTATGTCTTCTACATTGATCTGCGCACCCCGGGCAAGTACGAAAAATTCCGGGAAAAATTGATGACGGATAAGAACAACCATTTTATCAAGGGTAAAGTGGCGGACATCATTCCCGAAGCTGACGGGGTGACGCTTGTTGCCGAGAACGCCGTAACCGGAGATAAAGTGCACCAGAAAGTTGATCTTTGCGTTCTGGCCACCGGTATGGAACCGGCCATCAAGGCCCAGGCCTCTGCCCTCGGTCTTGCGGTTGACAGCAATGGATTTGTTGTCAGCAACCCTGATACAGGTATGATTTCAGCCGGATGTGCCAAAAAAGCTGCTGATGTTGTCACCAGCGCACAAAGCGCCACCGCTGCAGCCTTAAAAGCTATTCAAGCAGCCAAGTAGGAGGAAGATCAATGGATAAAAAATATGGTGCATATATCTGCACAGGTTGTGGTATAGGAGAGGCCCTTGATGTTGATGCCTTGATCAGTGCGGCCAGCGGCAGCGGTATTGAGCCCAAGACCCATGAGGCCTTTTGCGGTGCAGCCGGCCGCAAGCTGATCGAAGATGATATCGCCAATAACGGCGTGAATGTCATGGTTGTCTGCGCCTGTTCGCCCCGGGTGATGCAGGAACAGTTCAATTTCGGTGATGACAAGATCACCATCCGCGGCAATATCCGCGAGCAGGCTGCCTGGTGTCAGGAACAGCCTTCCGATAAAAAAAGCGCGGACACGATCAAGGAATACTACACCGAACTGGCCCAGGACTATGTGCGCATGGCCTGCGTCCAGGCCAAGAAAACCGACATGCCGGAGCCTTTCAAGCTGGACACCATGAGCAGAAGGATTCTGGTCATGGGTGGCGGCATCGCCGGCCTTACCGCCGCCAGAGAGGCCTCCAAAGCCGGCTATGAGGTGACTATTGTCGAGAAAGCTGACGTGCTGGGCGGCAAGGCCCTGGGCTGGACCAAGCAGTTCCCCAGTAAGGCCCCCTACACCACCCTGGAGGAGCCGAGCATCGGCGCCCTGGTGGCCGAGGTGCAGGCTGATGCCAGAATCAGCGTGAAAAAATCCACCGAAGTTGCCCGTATCGGCGGCGCCCCGGGTAATTTTGCCGTGACCTTCAAGGCTGCCGGCACCAAGGGCGAATGGGACGCCCCTGCCAAGGTCGGGGTTGATGATCAGGACCGCATCGCCAAAGGCCAGATGGAAGATCCCAATGCCGGTCTTAATCCCTACATGGCTGAAGATCCCAATGCCGAGAAATACGGGGCCGTCATTCTGGCCACCGGCTGGGTGCCCGCGGATGTGAGCGGTTATGAGCACCTTGGCTACGGCACCAGTGACAAGATTGTCACCAACGTCGAATTTGAGAAGATGGTGAAAGACGGCAGGATTAAAGGCCTCAATTCCGTCGCCTTTGTGCAGAGCCCCGGCGGCGCCGAACATGATATGGACTTCCCCTACTGCAACTCGGTCACCAGCATGGTTACCCTGAAGCAGGCCAAATATGTGCGGGACGCCAACAGCGACGCCAAGGCCTATATCCTTTATCAGCACATGAGAACCCCGGGCAATACGGAGATGTTCTACAAGGGCATGCAGCAGGATGACGGCATCTTCCTGACCAAGGCCGCGGTCACCAAGGTCGAGGCCTCCGGCAACGGCTGCGTGGTGCATGCCAAGGATACCCTGCTGGGCGAGGACCTGGATCTTGATGTGGATCTGGTGGTGCTGGCCGCCGGCATGGAGCCGACCACCAAGCATGAGAACTCCATCAATCTGGCCTATCGTCAGGGACCCGCCTTCCTCGATCTTGACCTGTTTGACGGCTATTCCGACTCCCACTTCATCTGCTTCCCCTATGAAACCCGGCGTACCGGCATCTACACCTGCGGCGGCGTGCGCAAGGCCATGAACATGGAGGAGACGATTGATGATGCCACAGGCGCGGCACTGAAGGCCATCCAGGCCATGGAATGCGCTGACCGCGGGGTGGCCGTGCATCCCCGTTCCGGTGACCAGACCTATCCGGAGTTTTTCTTCCAGAGATGTACGCAGTGCAAGCGCTGCACTGAGGAATGTCCTTTCGGCGCACTTGATGACGACGAGAAGGGTACGCCGAAACCGAACCCGACCCGCTGCCGTCGCTGCGGTACCTGCATGGGCGCCTGCCCTGAGCGTATCATCGGCTTCAAGAACTACAATATCGATATGATCGGCTCCATGGTCAAGGCCATCGAGGTGCCTGATGACGATGAGGATAAGCTGCGCATCCTTTGCCTGGTCTGCGAGAATGACGCCTATCCGGCTCTTGATATGGCCGCCCTGCGCAAGCAGCCGCTTAATGCCCTGGTTCGTTTCATCCCGGTGCGCTGTCTCGGTTCGGTCAACATGGCCTGGATCAAGGACGGTCTGTCAGCCGGTATGGACGGGGCGATTCTCCTTGGCTGTAAATATGGCGATGATTACCAGTGTCATTTTGTCAAGGGCAGTGAAATCGCCGATAAACGTATGGCTAATATCGGGGAGACCCTGAGTTCGCTGGGCCTTGAGAAGGAGCGGTGCGCCATGGAGCAGATTGCCATCACCGATTATGATAAGGTGCCCCAGATCCTCAATGACTTTGTGCAGTCAATCATTGATCTCGGTCCGAGTCCGTTTAAAGGCTTCTAGTCCCAGGGTTTATCAGTCGTTTGGCGGTAAGAATTTACTGCCAAACGACTTTTATATTAATAAATTGTCCGGTATGAGCACAGTGCCGGTTTTTTCGGTGTCGGTTATCTCTGCATAACCAAGAAAGGAGAAAGAGAGATGAAGGTGAATCCTGATTTAGACTTCATAAAGTATATGAAAAGTGCTGGTGGCGATACATTGAAGAAATGCTATCAATGTGCTACATGCTCTGTGGTTTGCCCGCTTTCCTCAGATAAAAAGCCTTTTCCTCGCAAGGAGATGATTTGGGCGCAGTGGGGTCTCAAGGACAAGCTGGTTGCCGACCCTGACGTCATGCTCTGTCATCAGTGTGGTGATTGCACCGCTTTCTGCCCCAGGGGTGCGAAACCTGGAGACGTGCTTGGCGCAATTCGTGCCTACGCGTATACCTATTACGGCTTCCCTTCAGGGCTGGCCAAAATGGTGAGCAGTTCAAAAAATCTGCCGCTGACCATAGGTCTGCCGGCCTTGATCGTGCTGGTTATGTGGGCACTGTCAGGAGGAATGCATGTGCCGTCCTCAGAGGATCTGGCCAGATACGGCTTCGGCCATTTCTTCGGTCACTGGGACTGGCGCTGGTTGACCAAAAATGTTGCCTTTATCGATATCATCATGGTGCCGGCCTTTTTCCTGGCCTGCTATTCCGCCTATCGCGGCGTATCCACCATGTGGAAGGATATGGAAAAAAACTATAATGTCAACGCTGATTACCGTCCTTCCATACCCCAGTTCATCCAGCAGTTTCTTGTGCCTGCGGTAAAGGAGATCCTCACCCATAAACGGTTTAACGAATGCGGCACCAACAAGAGCCGGGTCATCGGCCATCTGCCGCTGCTGCTGTCCTTTATCGGCCTGTTCATTGTCACCGCCTACAGCGCCTTTACCCAGGACGTACTGGGTATTTTCTTTCCCCAGCTGCATGGCCCGATCAGCATGCTGAATCCGGTGAAGTGGCTGGCCAACGTGGCCGCCCTCGCCCTGATCTTCGGGGTCGGCGTGCTCTGGTCCAACCGGTCGGTCGCGGAGTCCGAATCAGGCGCTTCGGGAACCTACTATGACTGGTTTCTCATTTATGAGATCATGGCGGTCGGCGTCACCGGTCTCTGCGCCGAGCTTGGCCGTCTGGTCGGCGTACCTGTGCTGGCCTATTTCTTTTACTATCTGCATCTGGTCTCCGTGCTCATGCTTTTCCTCTATATGCCATACACAAAGTTCGCCCATATGGTTTACCGGACCTTTGCCATGGCCTTCCAGATTTACCGGGAAAGCGAGTATGTGAAAAAGTAAGGCGGAGGAGATGCCCGACTGATTGGGATCGCCTGCTGTAAGTTGCCGGAATTACCGCACCGTAATTGCTTCGTTGCCGGGATAAAATTTTATGGTTTCCCCAGGGGGGAATCATAAAAAATACTGAAAATTGAAAGAGTTGGCTGATCATTTTTCAGTGATGATTTTGTCTCTGCTCAAAAAAAAGGTTGATTTTTGCCTTTGAAGCGATTACGGTGTTTCGGTTTAATACCGCTGGCGTAGCTCAATTGGTAGAGCAGCTGATTTGTAATCAGCAGGTTGCGGGTTCGAGTCCCATCGCCAGCTCCAGGTGATGCTACAAGAAATGCTGCGCATGCTGATGTGCAGTGGTATTTATAACAAGCTTAATCATCGGAATTACCCTATAGGAGGGGTTCCCGAGCGGCCAAAGGGAACAGACTGTAAATCTGTCGGCGACGCCTTCGGAGGTTCGAATCCTCCCCCCTCCACCATTTTTCCGGATGATTAAGTCTGCCTTGCTTGCAGGGAGCTTCTCTCTGTGGAATCCGGCTAGATTGCAGCGGGAATAGCTCAATTGGTAGAGCATCAGCCTTCCAAGCTGAGGGTTGCGGGTTCGAGACCCGTTTCCCGCTCCATTTATCTGCCGATTATCTGCCGGGGGCAGTAAGAAAACAGCGGTTAAACACAATAGCGATTTCGTAACGCTCACGTAGCTCAGTAGGTAGAGCACTTCCTTGGTAAGGAAGAGGTCACCAGTTCGATCCTGGTCGTGAGCTCCATTTAATAAACGGCTACTTTGAATACAATTCGGGCCTGTCACATATAAAAACCAAAATCAGTCTGAGGAGCTAGGACATGGCAAAGGAAAAGTTTGAACGTACTAAACCCCATGTAAATATTGGAACAATCGGTCACATTGACCATGGCAAGACCACCCTGACCGCAGCAATCACCCAGGTTCTGGCCACCAAAGGATTGGCAAAGAAAACAGACTTCAGCGAGATAGACAAGGCCCCGGAAGAAAAGGAACGTGGCATCACCATTGCGACCGCGCATGTGGAGTATGAGTCGAAGAAACGTCATTACGCCCATGTGGACTGCCCCGGCCATGCTGACTACATCAAGAATATGATTACCGGTGCGGCACAGATGGACGGCGCGATCCTGGTGGTAGGCGCCGATGACGGCCCCATGCCGCAGACCCGTGAGCACATCCTGCTGGCCCGCCAGGTA
>QZKJ01000063.1 GCA_003605035.1 Desulfurivibrio sp. | reverse complement strand
GCGCGCAAATTTCGAGGAATGAGGCGTACTTGGGTACGCCGCAGTGACGAGATAATTTGCAGCAACGAAGCAGTTGGCGACTTTTTGCGACGCCATCAAGAAAAGCGCCTTGATCGGCGGATTACATCAGCATAAGATAAATCAGAGTTATTTATTGTCCACTTTTTTCTCCAGCGCTTTACCGCAACACACACATTAAAGAGGATTTTATGTTTGGAAAAGGTCTTTTTTGCCCTGGCGGGTCGTCTCTTGCCGAAGTTGAAAAAATCATTGAAAAAATCGCCCAGGGTGATCTGACGACCTCCATGGACCCGGCCACCGGCAAAAGCGTTCTGCGGTCCATCGCCAACATGCAGGGAAATCTCGCCAAGATCGTCAGCACCGTGATCAGCAACACCGGCAATCTCGCCTTTGCCTCAACGGAGCTGGAAAGTCTGTCCGCCGGCATGCGCAATATCGCCGAAACCATGGCCCGCCACGCGGTGGAGGTAGACGCCACCTCCAAGGAAATGGAAGAAAATCTGCAGACCATCGCCGTGGTCGCCGCCAGGCTGGCGCTGAACATGAATACCGTTTCCGCCAGGGCCTCGCAGTCGTCCGACAGCCTGAGCCTGGTGTCCACCTCAACCGAAGAGATGTCAGCCACCATCACCGAAATTGCGCAGAATTCCGAACAGGCCCGCCTGGTGGCCGACAAGGCAGTCCAATCCGTGCGGAGCGCCTCTGAACGGGTAAACAGCCTCGGCAGCGCGGCAACGGAAATCAACAATGTGATATCCGTGATCACCGAGATCTCCGATCAGACAAAACTTCTCGCCCTAAACGCCACCATTGAAGCGGCCAGAGCCGGCGAAGCGGGCAAGGGCTTTGCCGTGGTCGCCAATGAGGTCAAGGACCTGGCCACCCAGACCAGCAAGGCGACCGAGGGTATCCGCAACAAAGTCAACGCCATCCAGGCGGCCACCAAATCAACCATCACGGAGATCGGCACCATCCATGAGGTCATCGACGAGGTGAACAATGTGGTGGCGACCATTGCGGCAGCGGTGGAGGAGCAATCGGTAACCACCAGGGACATCGCGGAAAATCTGGCCAGGGTGACGGACGGCATCAAGGAAATGACTTCCGCCGTGGTCACCACCAGCGAAGCGGTCACAGAAGTCAACCGGCTCATCGCCGATTCAGCGCAGCTTGCCCACCTAGTGGCCGAATCAATGGACGAAATCTCCGCCGAAAGCGCCAGGATCAGAACCGATTCAACCAGGGTATACGCCAGCGGCATGGAGGTGGCAAGCCTGGGCAAGGATATTGACCGCGTGCTGCGGGTTTTCACGGTGCCGCAGCAATACCTGGCCGCGGGAAAAGCGGCTGAGCGGAAATTCATCTCCTTCAGCAGTGAATTCAGCGTCGGCATCGCGGAAATTGACGAGCAGCACAGGAAGATCATGGACTATATCAATCAGATCCATGCCGCGGTAAAAAAAGATCTGCCGGCCGGCGAGATCAAAAAAATTCTCGGGGATCTGGCAACATTCACGGTGGACCACTTTGCCAATGAAGAAAGATATTTTGCCAGGTTCAATTATCCGGACGAAAAGAAACACAAGGCGATTCACGAAAAACTGCTGGGCAGGGTGTCAGGCATCATCAGCCAGATCAATGAGGGCAAGGAGGTCAACTTCATCGATGTCCTCACCTTCCTGAAAGAGTGGCTGCAAACGCACATCCTGATTGAGGATAAACAGTATGGCCCGTTTCTGAACCAGCACGGCATCCGCTAAAGCGGCCCCTTACTCTTTTACTCAACTTTCTGAATTGATCTATTTTATTGAAATAAGGTCATTTTTGCGACTATTTTCTGCTCTGAACCCCGTCATGGGAATTCAGAAGACAGGAGACAGAATTCAGAAGAATTGATTTTATTACGTTTTATTCTGGCTCCTGACTCCTGGCTTCTGAATTCTCTGGAAACAAGTTCCAGGGAACCTAAGAATATTTATTTAATTTCAACATGTTACAAGAACTCAGAAAGTTGAATCTTTTACTTGAAGGCCACAAAGCGGGTCTGCTCCATGGCCAGCTCCATATGGAACCTGTTGGTGCCCACGGAAAAGGAAACCCGGCGGTTGGTCTGATAATCCATCTCCGGGGTGAGGGTAATGGCGTTGTTCAACGCCAGGGCCTTGGGCTGACCGCAGTTTGCGCTGAGTTCAAATCTGCTTTCCACCATGCTCATGGCCCGGCCCAGGATCTGATTGGTCATCTCCCCCATGGTGTCAATGATCTCATTTGAAGTATACTCCCTGGCCAGCTCACCTTCCGGCAGCCCCATGTTGACCATGTAACTGCGATAAAGATCCATGGCGGCATCGGCGGTGAAATTCAGCACGGCCAGCCCGGCATAATCACCTGAGAACAGGACAAAACAACCTATCTCAGGCTTGAGGCTGACCCGGGGAATGGCCTGAAATGTCGGGGAATATTTGATGGTCTTCCTGGTACTTTTCTCCAGGGTTTTCTTGATGGCCTGGCTGAAAATATTAGCGATGACATCAATGGTTTCCGGTTCATCTGCCATGGGACAACCTCATCTGTGAAATATTTTTTCCGCCGCTGCGGACAGGATGTTTTACCTTGACTTAGGGGTCGAGCAAAAATAAGTTGGACAAAATTGCGCGCGGATTTGCTCCGAAGATGAGATGCACGATGTTCACGTTATTTTTGCTCGACCCCTTGATTCTGCCTGATATCCGCCGGCGAAGTCAAATACTTTTCCGGAAAGACCTTGGACGGGCCGGTTGGTCATCCACCGCATGGCAACATAAAAAAACTTCCGCCCACTTTATTTTTCAGCAAAAAAGATTACATTTCTGCTGATCACCCTCAACCACCCTGCCATGTCCGCGCCGGCTGAGCAGTTACGAGACAGATACTTCATTTATGATTATTAATTGCCAGACAATCAGCAAGAGCTTTGGCGCCCACCAGCTCTTTACCAACATATCCATCAGTTTTTACACCAATGAACGGCTCGGCCTCATCGGGCCGAACGGTTCCGGCAAATCAACCCTGCTGAAAATTCTGGCCGGCCAGGATACGCCAGACAGCGGTAAAATAATCAGCCGCAAGGGTTTGCAGGTGGTCTACCTGGCCCAGGATGACACCTTCCAGCCCGGGCAGACGGTTGAGATGGTCCTGCAGGAAGCGATCGCCGACGATCCCGACGAAGCCTCCCGCCACGGCCGCATCAACATCGTCCTGGGCCAGACCCAGCTTGCGGATGGCAGGCAGAAAGTCGCCGATCTCTCCGGCGGCTGGCGCAAGAGACTGGCCATTGCCAGGGCGCTGATCCGGCGGCCCGACCTGCTGCTGCTGGATGAGCCCACCAACCATCTTGACATCCAGGGCATCCTCTGGCTTGAAAAAATCCTGGCCAGTCCCCCCTTTGCCTTTATCCTCATCAGCCATGACCGGGCCTTTCTGGAGAACACCACCAGCCGCATCGTCGAACTCAACCGCTGCTATCCCGAGGGCTATTTCCGGGTAAACGGCACGTACAGCCGCTTCCTGGAAGAAAGAGAGTCCTTTCTCGACAGCCAGAGCCAGCGCCAGTCCGTGCTGTCCAACAAGGTGCGCAGGGAGACGGAATGGCTGCGCCGCGGCCCCAAGGCCCGCACCACCAAGGCCCGCTTCCGCATCGACAAGGCCTATGAACTGCAAAGTGAACTGAACGCCGTGCGGGGGATGAATGCCGCCAACCGGCAGGTGAAGATTGATTTTGACGCCACTGGCCGCAAAACCAGAAAACTGCTCGAGGCCAGTGGTCTGGCCAAGTCCATGGAAGGGCGCCCGCTGTTCACCGATCTCAGCTTTGTCCTGACGCCGGGCAGCCGCCTCGGCCTCATGGGAGTAAACGGCAGCGGCAAGAGCACCCTGATCAATATCCTGGCCGGCAGCCTGCCGCCTGACAGCGGGGAAATCGTGCTGGCCGATGGCGTGCGCATCGTTCTCTTTGACCAGAAACGCGAACAGATCAACCAGGAGGAAACCCTGCGCCAGTCTCTTTCACCTGCCGGCGATACGGTCGTTTACCGCGGCAGCCCCATCCACATCGTCGGCTGGGCCAAGCGTTTCCTCTTCCAGCCGGATCAGCTTGACCAGCCGGTCAGCCGCCTCTCCGGCGGCGAACAGGCCCGCATTCTCATTGCCCGGCTCATCCTGCAGCAGGCCGATATCCTGCTGCTCGACGAGCCCGGCAACGATCTGGATATCCCTTCTCTTGCCGTGCTGGAGGAAAGCCTGATCGATTTTCCCGGGGCGGTGGTCCTGGTCAGCCATGATCGCTATTTCCTGGACAATGTGACCACGAAAATTCTCGGGTTTAACGGCCAGGGCGCGACGGCCCTCTATGAGGATTTCGACCAGTGGCTGCAGGATCAGAATCAGCAGACCGCCCCGGCCAGAAAAAAGACGGCCGCCAGGGAAAAGCCGCTGAAAGCGGGAGAAGCGAAGTTGACCTATGGCGAGCGTCTTGAACTGGCTGCCATTGAAGAAAAAATCCTCGCAGCGGAGGAGGAGCTTGAGCACTGCCGGCAGCAGCTGGCAGACCCGGCGGTAGCCGGCAATGCCGGGGAACTGGCCAGATGGTGCGCCCTGCTGCAGCCGGCCCAGGAAAAAGTGGACCAGCTCTACGCCCGCTGGCAGGACCTTGAATCACGAATCTAACCCACGCTTTATATAAAGGACAACAGCAATGCCGATCTATGAATTTTACTGCAAGCACTGCCATATGATCTTTAATTTCCTGTCGCGGCGGGTCAATACCGCCGCCCAACCCCCCTGCCCCAGATGTCAGGGTCAGCTGCAGCGGAAAATTTCCGCCTTTGCCACCATAGGCAAGGCCAAAAAGGGGGAGGAGGAGGATTTTATCCCTGATTTTGATGAGACGAAAATGGAACGGGTTCTCGCCGGTCTGGCCCAGGAGGCGACGAATCTCAATGAAGACGATCCCCGGCAGATGGCGCAGCTCATGCGCAAATTCTCGCAACAGACCGGGCTGTCTTTAGGGGCGGGCATGGAGGAGGCCATCAGCCGCATGGAAGCGGGAGAAGACCCGGACAAGATCGAAGCGGAGATGGGAGAGGTGCTGGAAAATGAAGATCCCTTCGCGGCAATGCGAAGAAAAATCAGAGGCGGCTACCGTACTCCGCCAGTTGAAGATGACACCCTCTACGAGTTATGAAATATTCATAACCCAGGGCTTATCAATAATGGGAAAAAACCAACACTAAGCAGAATTTACTTTGTATCCCTGGACGGTTGCAAAGAGGATTGCATATGGATCTGCAGAAACTCTTCGACCAGCTCATGCCGTTCGATAAGGGATAATCTGAAATAAATCGGACTTAACATCAGAATGCGGACAGCTTCACGTTTGCTCATTTCTGTAACACTTTGTTCGTCAGATTAGAACCATATTGCCAAAAAATATTTTTTTCTGAATCACCATTCATCATTTGTCATGCATTAAATTGCAGCATAGCAAAATCAGAGACGATTGCAAGCATCTTTTTTTGTTTTTTTCAGCAGACAAGCAAAAGCAGCCCACGTCTCTCCATGGGCAAGCCAAACAGGATCAGCCTTTCTGCTCGACAAGCAAGCCGTGCGCCTTGCCGACCCGGTAGACCAGTTCCATAAAACCTTTGGGCAAGGGCACCTCCCTGGATTCAATCAATATCCCGTAATCTTTTGCTTTTTTTAAAAATTCCTCACTGTTGTCCGCCACGCCCTCCTGATGATTGCAGAGGAAGTGCATCCGCAAGGCATCGGTAAGCAGGATGCACAGATCGGCAAATTCCCCGGGAATGTTTGCCAGTTCCTCCCTGATGCGTCCGCTGTTTTCTTCGGCAAAGGCCCTGAATTGCTCCTGGGGATTCGGGGTGGCGAAAAGATCGTTCATCATTGCCCCGGCCAGCATGCCGGCGTATGCCTCCCCCTGGTCGGGGTATTTTCCCCGCAGATGCCCTTTGAGATTCCTGAAAAAGATCATCCTGACCATATCAATGCCTTCCCTGAGCGCGGGAATTAATTTTCTATCAACAGCCACTGCCATGACGAACTCCTGTAAACTTAGGCAAAGGGATTGAGAAACAGCTGCAAATCGCAGCCATTAAGAAACTGCCAGTCCATCGCGGCCCAGGGCCATGCCGGGTTGCAGCGGAGCAGGGAAAGATGGAGATGGGCGGGAACCGGCCCATGGGCTTCCGCGATGCTGCCGACCTCCTCGCCCAGGACCACTTGATCTCCCAGCCTGACCTGTGGCATAATATGGGCGTGGACGGCGACAAGTCCGTCGCGCGAAGTGTCCGCACCTCGGACAAAAACTGATTTTCCCAGGAAATCAGTGCAGATGGCCACGATTTCACCGGAGATGAGACAGGGAACCCTTATCCCTGCCCCGAAAAAATGTCTTTGCCCGGAGTCATCCGTCCAGCAGACCAGATCCACCCCCTCATGGGGCCGGCGTCTTTCTTCCCCCCTGACCCACCACTTTTCCCGAGCAAGAAAAGCCATACCCGGCAGGAGGGTGATTTCTGTGTCACCCCGGCCGGTTACTCCATTCAAACGGGCCAGCAGTGCGCCATACTGCCCCATGGTCAGCACAGATAGATTTCCATGAAAACGGCCGGTTTTCCGGGAAAATGAACTATGCCGATTTCCAGCAGATAATGCATCATGTCGAAAAGATGGTAAAAATAATGAAAAAAATCAAGGAATAAATATTGCAAAACACATTATGAATCGAGTATCATTTTTTTATTTTATGTAATACATGTTAGGTTTTTTAATTTATATTCCAGACACTGTATTATCGTGATACAGTCTGGAGGTATCAACATGTCCATGGAGCAGAGCAAACCGATTATTGAACGTAGGAAATACCAGCGTTTTCAGCTGTCAGATGATATTCTTGTCTTCAATGAAACAACCTTCGGACAGATTATCAACATCAGCAAAGGCGGTTTGGCCTTTCGTTTTCTCACCAGCAAGGACATCGCCCAGGACACTTTTTTTGAACTAGGCATCTTAAACAGTTCAAGCGGTTTTTATCTGGAAAACATCCCGTGCAAAACCATAACCTCCACGGACTCAGCCCCGATTCATCCGACAGGTTCCACCATCATTCGGCGGAACGGCGTACAGTTCGGGGAGCTAGACCCAGAGCAACAGCAGAAAATAGAAGAATTTCTGGCAGAAAGCGCCAGGAAGGTTTCACCGCCGGAGATCATCTCCCATTAAACGTATATATTCTCACCACAGCTCAATCAGGTCCACTTGATAGTAAAACTTTGCCTGGCAGCCGGTATTGCCATCCTTGTTTCAGCCCTTTGCAGTATCATAGAAGCGGTGCTTTATTCCGTGCCGGCCAGCCGGGTCGAAATCCTCGCCAAATCAAACAGACTCTCCGGCCGGTTGCTGAAAGGATTAAAAAACAATATCCAGCAGCCCATTACCGCCATTCTGACGCTGAACACCATCGCCAACACCATGGGAGCAGCCATTGCCGGAGCGTCTGCCGCGGCGGTTTTCGGTGACAGATATCTCAGTCTGTTCTCCGCCCTCTTCACCTTCACCATCCTGATTTTTTCCGAGATCCTTCCCAAGACCATCGGGGTTGTGTACAGCAGGGAAATCGCTCCCTGGATTGCCATCCCCCTCTATGGTCTGGTCAAGATTCTTTCCCCCATTGTCTGGATTATCAAACATGCCACTATGCTTATCCCGGGTTATAATAAACAAACCGAGATTTCAGCGGAAGAAATCCACGCCATGGCCGTGCTCAGCAGGAAATCAGGGGTGATTGACTCCCAGCAGGAGGAGTTTATCAAAAACATCATCGACCTGAAAAAAAAGACGGTCAGAGAGGCCATGACCCCCCGCACCGTCACCTTTACCCTGGATAAGAATCTGTCGGTGGCCGAGGCCCAGCTGCTGCAGGACCAGTGGAACAGACACAGCCGGGTGCCGGTATATGACAAGGAGCCCAATGATATCGTCGGCATCGTGCTGCGCAAGGATGTCCTGCTGAGCGTGGCGGAAAGAAAAGAACACCAGACCCTCGCCCCCCTGATGAAACCGGTTCATTTTGTCCCGGAAACGGCCCGGCTCAACACCATTCTCCTGGAATTCTTTGAACGTAGGCAGCATCTTTTCTGCGTGGTGGACGAATATGGCGGCATGACCGGGGTCATCAGCCTGGAGGATATCATTGAAGAGATCGTCGGTCAGGAAATCATCGACGAGACAGACCCCAGCAAGTCAATGCGGGAAATCGCGCGGGACAAGGGCAAGACATTTCTGTCCGGCAGATAGCGCGAGAAAAACAGACAGGCAGCTTTTCCCTAGAAAATCACCAGCAGATAGCTGAGCAATGCCCCGCCCAGCAGCAGATGGATAATGACAAAATGCTTCAGATCAACAAATCCCTCGAAAGGCCCGAGACAATAGCGCCACAGGATATAGCCGCCGGCAATGGCGCCGTTCATCATGAAAAAGGCTGACAGCACCTGCACCGGAAAAACCGGGATGGCAAAGGAGAACTTCTCCAGGATCGGCAGCCCGAACTGGCGGCCGATGGTCGGAATGAAATCACCGACCCCCTCGGCAAAATGGGCCATGCGGTAAACCAGCTCGCCGGTAAAGGCCATGGGGATGAGGATGGGCACCATGGGCGACAGCCTGCCGACAATGGGATCATCGTCCACCACCCCGAAGAGCTTGGTGCCGAGCCTGATCACCAGCAGCACAATAAAGATGCAGACACCCAGCAGCAGACTGAACAGCAGCGAATCATTGACGGAAAAATAGTCAAGCGCCTGGCTGTACACCGGTTTCTCCCGCAGAAAACGGGCAATCTGGGAGCCGATCAGAAATGGCACCGTAAAGGTGCAGGTCTTGTATTTACCGGCGTTGCGGATCAGCTCGTTGTAGGGATTGCGCAACAGAAACTGGGGGGAATCACGATCGCAGAGCGGCAGACAATGGCCGCAGACCAGGCAGTGCAGATTATTCTGCACGGAAACCGCGCCGAGATAGACGGGACAGCCGCGCCTGTTATCCGATCCCTTCTTGCAGTAAACCCCCTTGCAGCCCCGGCACTTATCATAGTCAGCCCGGAACTCGGTAATGGAAACGGTTGCCGCCGCACCGCTGATCCGGCCCAGCGGGCAGAGATGGCGGCACCATGACTGTCCCTGAAAAAGGACCGACATCAGCGTTGCGCCGGTGACGATGGAAAGAACAAAATAGGAGGTGCCGGCCGGCCACTCATTCAACCCGGTGACCGTCTCAAACCAGATGATGAGGGCCAGCAGGAAAACCGAGATGTACACCCCGTATTTCTGCAGGAAACGCGGCACCTTCAGGGAAAACGACCACCCCTTCCGCTGCAGAAAAACCCCCAGCCCCGGAAACGGACAGATGCCGCACCACATGCGGCCGACAAAGAACCAGGAAAGCACAATGGCGGGCCAGAGTATGCCCCAGGTCAGAAACGCGGCAATATTGCGCCGCGCCTCCTGGGGACCGAAAAAACCGGAAATAATGACCAGGACAAAAAGGATATCGGACACCGTGCGCAGCTGGGCGTAATGGTGCCTGGCGGCCAGAAACCGTCTGAAGGCCGGGAAAATCCTGAATAAATCCAGTCTTTGCCCGTCATCAAAGGAAATGATGCTTTTAAGCGCCCTTGTCCACCAGGTCACGGTCTTGTCCTGTTTTCCATTGAACCCCTTATCCTACCGCCTCCAGGGCGACCTTGACCTGAAATTCCTGACCATCACGGATCACCTTTAAGGTCACCTCGTCGCCAACCCGGTAACGCCCCATTTCCTGGCGCAGATCATCAAGATTACTTATTGGTTTGCCGTTCAGTCCGACAATGATATCTCCCAGCACAACTTCTCCGCCGATCCTTCTTACCCCGCGGATACCGGCCTTTTCCGCCGAACTGCCGCTCTCCACCTGGACAATCAGCACCCCTTCAATGCCCAGCCGCTCCATGAGTCTTTCATTGGCCACGGAGACGCCGAGCCCCGGCCTGATCAGGCGGCCATGCTTGATTATTTCGGTGACCACCCGGTTGACTTCGTCGGCCGGCACGGCAAAACCGATGCCGGCGTTAACCCCGTCCGGGCTGTAGATGGCGGTGTTGACCCCGATGAGACGGCCGGCGCTGTCAAGCAGCGGCCCGCCGGAGTTGCCGGGGTTGATGGCGGCATCCGTCTGGATGACCCCATGGATGGTCATGCCGTTGGCCGATTTTATCTCGCGGCCGAGGGCGCTGACGATACCTGCGGTGATGGTCTGATCAAGACCGAAGGGGTTGCCGATGGCAAAAACCTTCTGCCCCACCAGCAGGCTGGCGGATTCCCCGACCGGAATCGGCTTGAGAATTTTCCCGGGAGCGGAGATTTTCAGCACCGCGATGTCATTGTCAGCCGAAGCCCCCACCAGCACCGCCTTCCAGGTGCTGTTATCGGCCAGGGTGACCTGTACCTGGTTGGCATCCTCAATGACATGATAATTGGTGACAATCCTGCCCTCATTGTCCCAGATAAAGCCGGAGCCGGTGCCCTTGGGTATCTCATAGACATTGAGGCTGAACAGATTGCGCCGCAGTTCGATGCTGGTGATATAGACCACGGCCGGCGACGTTTCCTGGAACAGCTCAATGGTATTGCGCTCATCAGCAGCCAGGTCCCCCCTGGCGGTTATGGCGCGGGGCACGGTAGCGGGATTGATGACAGGCGCGTTCGTTCTGACAAAAAACCACCAGAACAGGGCCAGACCTGCCAGAAAATAGAGCAAGGGAGGTATTTTTCGGAAAAACATGCGCATTCATCTACCGGTTCAGATTTCCAGAAACAGCTTGGCTATTGAAAAATAAGCAGTAACACCAATAATATCAATGGAGGTGGTGACAAAAGGGCCGGTGGCCACCGCGGCATCAACATCCATTCTTTTCAGCACCAGGGGCACCAGGGTGCCCACGGTGGCAGCCAGCGCCATGGCGAAAAGAACGGAAAAACCGACCACCAGCCCCAGTTCCAGCGGGTCATTATAGGTAAAAAAGGCGAAGACGCCGAGAATGAGGCCATAGAAGGTGCCGAGCAGCAGCCCGACCCGCATCTCCTTGAAGATGACCTGGGCCAGGGCATTCATATTGATGCGTCCGGTGGCTATGCCGCGCACCACAATGGTGCTGGACTGGGTGCCGATGTTGCCGCCCATGCCGATGACAATGGGGATAAAGGAGGCCAGGGCCAGCACTTTCTGCAGCTCGGCCTCGAACAGGGAAATAATCACCGCCGCCATGATCCCGCCGATCCAGCTGGCAAAAAGCCAGGGTGCGCGGGTAATGGCGTTGGAAAGGGTTGATTTCAGCAGAATCTCCCGGTCCTTACCGGCGCCGGCCATCTGCAGGAAATCCTCGGTGGCCTCTTCCCGGATGACGTCAATGATGTCGTCCACCGTGACGATGCCGACCAGCCGGTAGGAGGCGTCAACCACCGGCACCGCCAGGATATTGTACTGGGAAACGATATGGGCGGTTTCCTCCTGATCGGTATCCGTGGTAACTGCTATCACGTTGGGATTCATGATATTTTTCAACTGGCGGTAAGGCGGATTGGTGAGCAGTTGCCGCAGGGACAATACTCCGGAAAGCTGGCCCTCCTCGCCATTGGTGATATAGAGATAAAAGGCCATTTCCATCTCTTCACTGCGCTGCTGGACTTTTTCAATGGCATCGGCCACGCTCAGCTCACCATCCAGGGCCATGAAGTCAGGCGACATGAGACCACCGGCCGTTTCCGGGTGGTACTGCATGAGTTCCTCCACCTCATCCCGGTCCGCCTTGCCCATGTATTTACGGATCTCACCGGCCACCTCCCCCGGCAGGGCCTCCAGCAGGTCAGCGGCATCGTCCGAGGCCATTTCCTTGATGACCGCCGCGATGAACTTGGGAGTGAGATTGCCGACCAGCTCCAGCATGATGGCCTGGTCCAGCTCACTGAGAAACTCCCCCACTATGCCGGTCTGGGCGATGATGTTAAAGACATGGGAACGTTCGTCCGGGGTAAGATGCCGGAAAACCCAGGCAATGTCGGCGGGATGGGTTTTGTTCAACAGTTTCATCAGGCGGTCAACCGCATTGCGCCTGTTCAAGCGTCGGATGGTATCAAGCAGCACCACCCCTTCGCGGCCGATAAGCTCTTTTTTGAACGTTGTTTTCATGCCAACTGACCTGAGTCCGCCGATGATGAATAGAGCACACGGCAAAATACCGGAAGCCATTTTACCGAAAGGGAAATCTTCTACCGGAAACAATAAATTTATTTCTTGAAGAACGTCAATGGCAAAGTCACTGACTCAGGCGGGCCGGAGGGCAATTTTTCAGGATTCCCGCTGATCCTTCCTGAGCCACTGCTTGACAAGGTCGCCGGCCTTTTCAGGATCACTCTCAGCCAGTTTGTTCATGATCCGCCGTTCATCGCCGCGGTCAGGCGGGGGCGGGACGAAGGATTCGTCTTCCTCGGCCGCCGCCTGCTCTTCCCGGGCGGCGGCAGCCCGCTGCGCCTCTTCCTTTTTCTGCTGGGCCTCCTGCAGGGTCTTGAGGGCATGAATCCTGTTCCAGTTGAAAAGATAGGAAAAAAAAGGGCGCACCATAAAAAAAAGAAACAGCACGAGCAGAATCAGATAGGTCAGCGGCAGGGCAAGCCACTCCGCAATCCGGGCTATTGTGTCGAACTTTTCCATGTGTTAAAGTAAAAAATTGATTTTTTATAATTAGAGATAAACCGCAGGTATATTATAGTATTTCTGCCATGAGTTTCAAGCTTGTCATGCCGTCACCAAAAAAACCGCAGCCCGCTTTCAGCCAGGCTGTTGAATAGACAGGGAAAATTTCGCTTATGCAGGTCATTCGCAACAAAATACTGGAGTGTCTTTACAATTACTCGAACAACGACGAAAAGCTGATAAGCGTGCTTGATGAACTGGTCGTCGAGTTCGGTCAGCAGGCTTTCCCGGTGATCTTTCATGTGCTGACCCATCTCGACCTCAGCCAGCAGGAGGCTGAAGGATTCTGGCAGGAGGTCTGCCTGCATCGCCTGGAGATGAGCAACCAGCTGGGCCACAATGTCAATCTGCGCACCGCCATCTGTGATTATTTCTGCTCCATCCATAAATCGCTGGAAAACCCCAAGGTGGTTGAAATTCATATTTTTGAAAATACGATCAATACCGCCAAATACGACAGGCTGACCGGACTTTACAACCGGGCCTATTTTGATGAGTCCATGATCAGGGAAGTTGCCCGGGCCAAGAGGTATAACACGGAACTGTCCGTCCTGTTTCTGGATATCGACAACTTCAAGGCCGTCAATGACAAGCATGGCCATCTGGCCGGAGACTCGGTTTTAAAGGATATGTCCCAGGCCATCATGGGTGAAATCCGCGCCGAAGACATCGCCTCCCGCTATGGCGGCGAGGAAATCGTCATCATCCTGCCGGAAACCAGAAAGGCGACCGGGCTCATTCTGGCCGAAAGGATCAGAGAACTCATTGCCAATCTCAGCCTGCAGTATGAGGGTAAAAATATTCCGCTGACCATCAGCGGCGGCCTGGCCAATTTCCCCATTGACAGCTGCGACGCCATGGAACTGGTCAGGTTTGCCGACATGGCCCTGCTCAAGGCCAAAGCCCTGGGCAAAAATAATATCCAGGCTTATTCCCCCAATAAACGCCGCTATATCAGGGTTGATTTTCCCCCGACAATCCTGGTCCGGAAAATCAGTATTGACGAGCCGGCCGCATCGTTCACGGCCCAGGCGAAAAACCTGAGTCTGACCGGCATCCTCTTCCGCAGCGACTCCCCCTGTTTTGCCGTGGGCAACAAAATTCAGCTGCAGATTCCCTTTGAGGATTACAATGTGTCGGTGCTGCTGCTCGGCACCGTGATACGCATTGAACTCGCAGGCCCGGACCAGTATGAAATCGGGGTTGCCTTTCTGGAGATGGACCATGCCTCCAAAAGCGAGGTTTCTCAATATCTGCTCAAAAAACTCGGCCAGAAAGCATGTAACTGTTCCATGAATATCGAGGAGCAGGCGGCCTCCCATGAAACCGGCAATGAAACGCTTCTGGCAAACAAACCCTGAGCACGGCTCGATCTGGAGTCAGCGGGAAACCGGGCTGCCCGCCGGCAAACGGCTGAGGCGGCGGCTGACCAAGGTCTGCCTCATTGCCGTCCGCTCCCCGTTCAACAGACAGCTGGTCAACCACGCCTGCTCCCTCTCCTTCACCTTTCTGCTCTCGCTGATTCCCATGCTGGCCATGGTCTTTTCCATTGCCAAGGGCTTCGGCATCCAGGACAAGATCGAACCGTTGCTGCTGGAGAAGGCCGTGGGCGGGGAAATCGCCTCGGGCCTGCTCCCCAGAATCGTTGAATATGTCAATAATACCAATGTGACCGCCCTCGGCTCCATCGGCCTTTTTTTCATTGCCTATACGGCTATTTCCATGCTCGGCAAGATTGAAGACTCGTTCAATCAGATCTGGTCCATAAAAAAACCGCGCACCTTCATCAGAAAGGCCAGCGACTATCTTGCCATCCTCCTCATCGCTCCGCTGCTGCTGGCGGTCACCCTGGGTCTTTCCACCACGGTGAACAGTCATGCCTTTACCCAGAAGCTGCTGGAGATCGGCCTGTTTGCCGGGGCCATGAAACTTTTTTTCCTGAGCCTGCCCTGGGTGACAAGCATTCTCATTCTGACCCTGCTCTATATCATCATGCCAAACACCAACGTGCGTTTCCTGCCAGCCCTGCTGGCCGGAACCATTTCCGGCTGCCTGTGGCAGCTGACCCAGATCATCTTCATCAAATTCCAGATCGGCGTGGCCAATTACAACGCCATCTACGGCACCTTCGCCTCGGTGCCGATTTTCATGATCTGGCTGCAGACCTCCTGGATTCTCGTGCTGTTTGGCGGGGTCATCAATTTCGCCTGCCAGAACGTGGTCAGATTCCACCCCCTGGAATTTGAACAGAACATCAGCTTCGCCAGCCGGGAAAAGATATGTCTGGCCGTGCTGCTGGTCATCTGCCGGGCTTTTCACAGAGGAGACGGCCCGTCCGGCCCGGCGCTCATCAGCGAACGGCTGGGCCTGTCTGAAAGTTTTGTCAGAAACGCCCTGGCCCGGCTGCTGGAAATCGGCAGGATCCTGCCGGTCAGCAGTGAGGGAAATGATCGCTATGTGCCGGCCAGACCGGCGGCTGAACTGAAAATCGCTGATTTTTTCAAGGACATCGCAGGAGAAGAGGCCGACCGGCTCGAGTTCCAGGATGATGAAATCAATGGGACCATTGCCGCCATCATCCAGGTTCGCCAGCAGGCCCTGTTGGCGAATTTCGCCAACAGGGGCATGAGCCCGCCGGCATAAACAATCCGCGCTGAGCCCAGAGGCCGCTGCCGGGGCACCCCTCGCGGACGCTCTCTCCGCCCAGCATGGGCACCCCAAATTCCGGGCCATATGGCAGACATCGACCCAACCCCGGCCAACCACAAGGGTTGCCACTACAAAATGCTGCGGCAGAAGGGTGCAGGGGCGGTTCGCGAACCGCCCCTACGACCAAACTCCGTGATCCTGCCTCAGGGCTTCCAGTTGCCGTTCTTGCGTTTGCGCAGCCGGATGGAGGCAGGGGTCACCTCGACCAGTTCATCATCGTTGATATAGGCGATGCAGTCTTCCAGGCTCATCAGTCTTGGCGGGGTGAGAATGACCGCCTCATCGGAGCCCGAGGCGCGCATATTGGTCAGCTTCTTGCCCTTGGCCGGGTTGACCACCATGTCCGCCGGCCGGGTATTTTCGCCGATGATCTGGCCGGTATAGACATCAATGCCGGGGCCGAGGAAAAGCCGCCCCCTCTCCTGCAGATTAAAGAGCGCATAGGCCACCGTGGTGCAGGGCTCCTTGACGATCAAAACCCCGTTGACCCGGTTGGTGATCTCGCCGGCGTAGGGGCCGTATTCGGCAAAGACATAGTTCATGATGCCCATGCCCTTGGTGTCGGTCATAAACTGGGAACGGAAGCCGAGCAGTCCCCTGGTGGGGATTTTGTAAATCAGCTTGGCCATGTTGTTCTCGTTGCGCATTTCCAGCATCTGACCCTTCAGCTTGCCCAGCTTTTCAATCACCACGCCCTGGTACTGCTCATCCACATCAATGGTCAGCTCCTCATAGGGCTCGAGCTGCCGGCCGTTTTCCTCCTTCATGATGACCTGCGGCCTGGTGACCTGGAACTCGTAGCCCTCCCGCCGCATTTTTTCAATGAGGATGGAAAGATGCAGCTCGCCCCGGCCGGACACCTTGTAACCGACGCCCTCGGTCAGGGGCTGCACGTGCAGCGCCACATCGGACAGGGTCTCACGGGCCAGACGTTCCTCAATGTGCCGGGAGGTGACGTATTTGCCCTCCCGTCCGGCAAAGGGAGAATCATTGGGCACAAAATTCATGGACAGGGTGGGCGGATCGATTTCGATCAGCGGCAGCGGCTGGGGATTAAGCGGGTCGGTGAAGGTGACGCCCACGGTCACATCATCCATGCCGGCCATGGCCACGATTTCACCGGTAGTTGCCTCGGACACGGGGATTTTTTCATTGGCCTCAAAACGGAAAATCTTGGAAATGCGGATGGGGGAAATGGAGCCGTCCCGGCGGGCCACGGCAATATCCTTGTTGATCTTCAGGGTGCCGTTTACTACCTTGCCGATGCCGAGCCTGCCCAGATAGGGCGAGTAGTCGATGGTATTGACCTGCATCTGCAGAGGGGCATCGCTGCTGCCGGTGGGAGCCGGAATGGCGGCAACGATCATTTCCGAAATGGGATCCATGTCGGTATTTTTTTCATCAAGGGCGCGCAGCGCAAAACCCTGCTTGGCCGAAGCATAGACCACCGGGAACTCCAGCAGTTCATCCGGGGCATTGAGCTTGACAAAGAGATCAAAAACCTGATCAACGGCCCACTCGCAGCGGGCTGCCGGCTTGTCGATCTTATTGATGACCACGATAATCGGCAGGGCGTTGGCCAGCGCCTTTTTCAGCACGAAATAGGTCTGGGGCATGGGGCCTTCCTGGGCATCCACCAGCAGCAGACAGCCGTCCGCCATGCGCAGCACCCGTTCAACCTGACCGCCGAAGTCGGCATGGCCCGGGGTGTCGATAATATTGATCCAGTAATCCTTGTACTTATATGATCCATTCTTGGAGGCGATGGTGATGCCTCTTTCCCGCTCCAGATCCATGGAATCCATGAGACGTTCGGTAACCGCCTGGTTTGAGCGGAACATGCCGCTCTGCCTGAACAGCTGATCCACCAGAGTTGTCTTGCCATGGTCTACATGGGCGATGATTGCCACATTCCTGATTTTTGTCTGATCCATATCCGCTTTTACTCAAATGTCCTTATGGCCGATCCCTGCGGAGACGAAACTGTCCCCGGAAAATCCGCCAAAAAATTTAATATAGTAAATCACATTCACTCTTAAAACAAGACAAAAAAGACTTGCACGCAGGTGGAGCTGTAACATATTTTCTTGTAACTGCATATTTTCTTGACATTCGGCTAAAACAGATTGATATAATTTAGGTAACAATCCGCTAAGCAGTTGCAAAAATAACTGTAACAGCGAAATGCTGTAAACGGCATAAGGGGCTGTAATGAAATAGTCGGCGAAGTAATGGTTATTTCCTAACCGCCCCTGATGAGGTGAGCCAGATGAGCAATCAACAGGATTCCAACTGGATTTTCGATGGTGATTACTGTGGACACATTCTCAGAGGCCAGTTCAGCGACGACCTCAAAAAACGGGTCGCCGAGGCCATCGGCCTCTTCCGCGGCTTCAATGTCGCCGCCAACCCCGCCATTCCCTATATTTCCGCCTGGCGCGAAAACGCCGACAAATCCATCTGGTATGAATTTGTCGGCAACCGGCTGCTGCAGCTGCTCGGCTGTCAGCCCTGCGAAGTGGCCGAGATCTTCCGGGACAGCGTGCTGCAGCGCCTCTCCTACCATTGCGGTGGTGACAGTGAAAAAATCAACCGTATGACCCTTGAGCACCATGATCTGGCGCTTTTCCAGGAGGAGTTGCGCAATGAGGGGAAAAGCAGGGGCGCCATGGAAGCCGTCTACAAGATCTCGTTAAAGGACCGGCCGGCCATCTGGCTGAAGGACCAGGCCGCGGTGGAATCCTTTCCGGTAGACCAGGTCTGCCTCTCCTTCGGTTCCCTGACAGACGTCACCATGGTGATGAAGGCCGAGGAGCAGGAGCTGCAGGAAAAGGAGCTGCTGCGCGGCCGGCATCGGGAACTTGAACGTAAGATCGAGCAGCAGAACAAGGAGCTGTGGCGGATGCAGCTGGAAATGATCTACCGGCTGGCCCAGGCCGCCCAGTTCCGTGACAGCAGCAGCGGGCCGCACATCACCAAAATGAGCTATTACTGCGACATTCTTTGCCAGGCAGCGGGCCTGAGCGAAGAGGAGCGGCAGCTGATCTTTCATGCCACGGCCATGCATGATGTGGGCAAACTGGGCATTGCCGAATCCATCCTCCACAAGCCGGGCCGGCTTACCGAACAGGAATTCGCGATCATGAAAAGCCACAGCATCATCGGCGCCAAACTGCTCTCCGGCAACGACTCGCCGCTGCTGCAGATGGCCAGGGGCATTGCCCTCACCCATCATGAACGGTGGGACGGCACCGGCTATCCGACCGGCCTCAGCCGTGATGAAATTCCCTTGTCCGGCAGAATCGCCGCCATCTGCGACGTGTTTGATGCGCTGACCTCCCAGCGTCCCTACAAACAGGCCTGGGATACCGAGCAGGCCTTTGCCGAGGTTGAAAAAGGCAGGGGCTCGCAGTTTGACCCGGAACTGGTGGATCTTTTCCTGGCCAGCAAAAATGATATCGCCTCCATCAGACAGCGCTTTGCCTCTTCTCTCGCCTTTAAGCAGTGACCCCGCTCCTCTCACCCGGGCAAAACCCGCGCACCCAGGAAGACCTTCCCGCTGTGAGAGGTATCCTGTCAGCCCTGTCCTGATTTCTCGATGCAGTATTTTTTTTGGTTTCGAGGGCATTTCATGCTAAGATGATCTGAGCAATTCCCCGGCCGCCGACCAGAGTGCACCCGGCCCTGGCTGCGGCAAGGCGCGGGGCTGATTGCCGCATGACAGACACCGCGCGATTGCCCGCCCAGAAGGCAGAAAAACGTTCCCCCCGGCGGACCCTTAGAAGGAGGTATCATGAAGGCAGCCACCATCATCCAACTGCTCCTCGGCCTGTGCATCATTTTCCCCCCGGTTTTCTGTACCGCCCAGCCCCCGGCGCCGGCTCAGGCCCAGGCCCAGGACAGCGCGGAGTCGGAGCCAGCCGAAAAATACAGCCGGGAGGAACTGGCCCAGATGCTGGCGCCCATCGCCCTCTATCCTGACACTCTTCTGACCCAGGTCCTGATGGCCTCGACCTATCCCATCGAGGTGATCGAGGCGGACCGCTGGCGCAAGCGCAATCCGCAACTGAAGGACAAGGCCCTGGATGAGGCGCTGCTTGACCAGGGCTGGGACCCCAGCGTCAAGGCGCTCTGCCATTTTCCGACCACCCTGGCCATGATGAGTGAGCGGATCAGCGAGACCACCAACATCGGCAATGCCTTTCTCGCCCAGGAAACCGAGGTCCTCGGCATGATCCAGGAACTGCGGGCCAGGGCCAGGGAACAGGGCAACCTCAACACCACCGCCCAGCAGAAGGTCCTTGTCGAAAAGGAGACGATCATCATCGAACCGGCCAGCCCCACGGTCATCTACGTGCCCTACTACGACCCCTACTCCGTCTACGGGCCATGGTGGTATCCCGCTTACCCGCCTTATTACTGGGGACCGCCGGGCATAAGCCTGGGGGTCGGCATCTCATACTGGCCCGGTTTATACTTCGGCTTTTCCTTCGGCAACTGGGCCTATTTCGACTGGCACCGCCATTCCATTTACTACCATGTGCACAAGCGACCGCGCTACGTCAGACATGAGCGCTGGATAAAAAGGCCCGGCGCCTGGCGGCACGCACCCCACCACCGGCGGGGGGTCGCCTACCGCGACAAACACACCGCCCGCAAATACGGTCAGCACCACTACCGCTCCAGGCAGTACCGGCCCGACACCCGCGGTTTTCCTCCCGGGAGGGGGCCGGCCCGGGACGGCAGGGACCGGATTGACCGGGACCGGCCGGGAGATGAACGCGCCAGAGTCGAGCGGGACCGGCGGGAGCGGCAACGGATCGAACCTGAACAGCCAAGGCGGGAGCAGGCAGCTCCCGAGCGCCAGCAGCAGCGAATCGAACGTGAGCGGCAGCAGCGGGAACAGGCTGAACGGCAGCTGCGCCAGAGAATCGAGCGACCCGGACAGCGACAGGACCAGGCTGAGCGGGAGCGGCAGCTGCGGCAACGGACCGAACAGGAAAGACAGCTGCGTGAACGGGTCCAGCCCGAACGGCAGGAACCGCCGCCACGGATTGACCGCGACCGGCAGCAACGGGACCGGGCTGATCAGGAGCGGCAGCTGCGGCAGCGGGTGGAGCAGGAACAGCGGACGCGGGAACAGGCTGAACGCGGCCGGGCCGTCCAGCGCCAGCGGCCGCCTGAGCAGCGCCGCGACGATGTCTTCAACCGGGTCGACAACGGCCGAACGGAACGCCGGTCAAGCGAGCGAGGCCAGTCCAGCCGGCAGGGCCGGGGCGGTTATTCCCGCGGCCGGGGCAGCTGGGACGAGGATATGGGCGGCCGCCAGTACCGGGGGCGCGGCGACCGGGGCGGTGACGACCGGAACCGCTTCAGAAGATGAACCGGAGACCGCAGCCATGATTTCATTCCTACAAAGAGGAACCAAAATAATGATAAGAACAGCATTTACCCGCAGGATGTTGCGGTCATTTTCCGGCAGCCTGGCAATGCTCACGGCGATGCTGCTGCTGACCGCCTCCGCCATGGCCCAGCAGCCGGCGGCCGCAAGGATTTTTGCCACCCCGCAGCAGGCGGTGGCCGCCCTGGTCGCCGCGGTGCGGGACAACAGCGATGCCGAGCTGCTGGCCATCCTGGGCCCCGGCTCGGAGGACCTCATCTCCTCCGGCGACCAGGTCGCGGACAAGAACAGCAGGGCCCGCTTCCTCAAGGTTTTTGAGGAGAAAAACAGCCTCGTGCAGGAAAACGAAGGACGCGCGGTGCTGCTGGTCGGCGCCAGGGACTACCCTTTCCCGATCCCCCTGGTCAGGCTGCAGGAGGCCTGGATTTTCGACACCCGGGCCGGCAAGGAGGAGATCCTCAACCGGCGGATCGGCAGAAACGAGCTGCATACCATCGAAGTGATGCATGCCTATACCGATGCCCAGCGTGAATATGCCTGCATGAAACGCAGCGGCGGCGGCGCGGAGTTCGCCCAGAAATTCACCAGCAGCGAGGGCGGGAAGGACGGCCTTTACTGGCAGGCGGAAGAGGGCGGGGAGGAGAGCCCGTTCGGCCCGCTGATCGCCAGGGCCACGGAGGAGGGGTACAGGGGCGGCCTGGATGATGTGCCGCCTGAACCCTTTCACGGCTATTATTTCAAAATCCTCAAGGCCCAGGGCGGCCATGCCACCGGCGGCCCCTTTGATTACGTGGCCGACGGCAAAATGGTGCTCGGCTTCGCCCTGGTCGCCTATCCCGCCAGATACGGGGCCTCGGGCATCATGACCTTCATCGTCAACCAGGAAGGGGTGATCTATGAAAAAGACCTGGGCGAGGACACGGCGGCAACCGCGGCGGCCATGAGCGCCTACAACCCGGACGGCACCTGGAGCAGATACGAAGAGCCGGCCGAACAGGAGCAGGCCCCGTAAAACTGTGGCGGAGGGAACCTCAACCGGCCGCGGCCCGCCGGCTGCCGCTTCCCTCCTGATCCGCGTCCCGCAAGAAAATCCATGGGCTTCATGAGGATACACAGTAGTAGTGTTTAGTTTAGGCAGGACATTGGACAGTTATGATATCCAAATCTAATGTCAATTCAGAGAGGTGATGCGAAGGCACGATTTCTAGGAGATATCTTGACTTTAGAGTTTGTGATCGCAACAAAAGTCAAAAGTGGACTTGACCCCATACCACGCTGATGGCTGCGGGAGGTTCCTGACTAGTGCTTTGGTGAGTCAAATGAGCACTGAGAGGTTAGTTCTGAGACAAGGATGTCTCTCATGGTTTCAAACTCTTCAAAAAGTTTGTCGGCCTCATTTCTAACCAAGCGTTGTTGATTCATAATGTGATCACTTGTCAAATCGCCAGTTGGTTTAACAAAGCGCATTCTGGAGAAAGCCAGCGATTTGTTTTTGTATTCATTAAATTTTTCTATTACATTTTCGAAGTCGACGATGGTCTTGTTTGGGAAATAAATTTTCGCCATTAACCGTGGCGATTTCTTCCAGAGTAAAAAAGTTACATCAGTATCCGCAGACCAAACTATATCGTCGCCATCGGCTTGCAACATCTTATTTTTTGCCTCTTCGAGGCTTTCGATATATTTGATAAGTTCTATCGCAACCTCTTGCTTCTTTTTTATCTTTTCTTTGTTGTGGTCATACACCAAAGTAAGGACAGCGCCAGCAATACCACTGCAAAGACTAACAAAAATAGTTGCACCATCCATCGCCATATCCTCCCTTGAGGCAGCTATTCCCGGCGAACAATTCATACCCGTGAATCGGCTTTCCGCGTAGTTGCCGTGAAAAAATAGGTGCCTCCCGATATCCTTGGCCGCCGATATCCAACCATTGCCCGCAGTGCTTACTGGTTTCTCGATCAATGCGGTACGTTTCTCACCGCATCCTACGGGTTGAAAATTATTTCACCTAAGCACGTAATTGAAATTTATAATTATCTAAGCTTTATTATTCTTTCTCTTGAATCCTTGAAAAACCCAGAGGATTCCCCCAAAAAAAATAATTGGTAAAACACCGAAAATGAAAAAATCATCCCAATTGCTATATGTGCTATGCCTGAGAGGAGCAAAATCGGGTAACTCGGGCAGTTCCGGCAACTTTGGAAGACTGGGCAAAGCGCTATCGTGAGTCCATGGATCAGTTATAATCAGAGAAATGAACATCCATGCGGCAGCAATAAGGAAGAATAATCTATTCCAAATTGATAAGTTTGAGAAAGAATAACGGACTCTTTTTAAGTTGTAGCCAGATTTTTTTATATTGCCTTTTTCAATTACTTTTTTTTTAGTGGCCAAAAATCCAGAGATAACCCAGAGGATACCAAAGTAACTGATGACCGGAAGGATGCCTATCCCAACAAAACGGGTCTTTTCATGGCTTTGATTATATGGCTCCAACCCAATTAACCATCCAGTAACCCATGAAAAACCAACTAACAGGCTAAGGCGGAAAGCTCCACTGTGACCTTTGATAATATGCCCACCGAGATAACTTGAGGCAAAAGATAAGACGGCTATGCAAGCTGCAATTATACCAAATTCAGGAGGTGATGGGGATTGGCTTCCAGACAAAGACATAATTCCTACAAAAATCAACCAAATCACCAAACAGGTCCCACATATATAGCAACTTATCCTGGCAATTTTTGTATCCGTTCACCGCGTTTTTTTACCCTGAAAAAATCCGTGCGTTCGCATGAGGTTTCGGTTATGTAATACTGCATGACCGCAACCCTGACTTAT
>QZKJ01000044.1 GCA_003605035.1 Desulfurivibrio sp. | reverse complement strand
GCAATAAAGCTTTGGGGTCTTTCGCGGCATGGCAACCTCCTTTGTTGTTGCCATACATTATGCCAAATATCAAAAACTTTTGCAATTAAACACTAGCAAAACTGCTATTAGACTCAAGTACCCAAAATGGCCCTCCGCCTGCAGCGATAATTAATAACAAAATGGACATTATTGATCGTGGTTCATTTCCAGCCTGTATGTCTTCTTTCTCCCACTACAGAATTGTTTGGCTTAAATTACCTACTCTTGAGATAGAATATTACTCAATTCGAGACATGCCAATAAAGCAGTTCTCAAAGGAGGAACTTTTACAAAAATATGGGAAGCTAGTTGGCCCGCAGCCAAATAATGGTGACAAATCAATATTATTCAGGTTGGCAACTCAGTTTAAAGAGCAGGCGAAAATAATGTTAGCTGTAGATGGAGAACTTCTAACCATTGCAATGCTTTTGAGTGAGGACAAAATTTTACACATGTTACCCCTGCATTTTGCAGATAATGATCATAAATATGCAGTGATGGAAATTGTTGCTCAAGAAGTTGAGAGACGTAGGGCAACAGCGATAATTGTTGTGGGAGAAGTATGGGTTGCTCCTTTTGATCCAAATGCACCATACAGGCGTGCTATTGACTGCCCAGAAAAAACAGAAGCCATTCAAGTAGCTGCATTATCGAAAAGTGGTGAAGAGTTCACCTATTGTGTTCCATTCGGTAAGAATGAAGAAAAAATATTATTCGGTGAAGAGACAATATCAGAAATGCCAAGTAATTTTCTGGTACCGGTAAAAAAGATATGGGCAAAGCCAACCAGACGCTTGTAAGTAGGGAAAAAGGGAAAAGGGGACGGATTTATTTAGTGCTTATCTATAAATAATTTTCTTGCCATTTCGCTAGGGACAGAGAAGGGACGTCCATAAAATCATAAAAATCGCCGAACCAGGCGCTTGTGGATGGCGGGAAACTGGCGGTGGCGCCCTACGCGTCAAAGAAGACGTAAGCGAAAAGCCGCCGTGCCGCTTAGCTTTCTGTTCCGCTCAAGATGATTTGTCATGATTGTAGACCATGTGTTAGTATAAAAGTCTGAATGGAAGGCTACCATGAGATTTGAATGGGCCCAAAGAAGGCTGCAACGAACCTCGGAAAACACGGGGTTGCGTTTCAAGAGGCTGCCACAGTCTTCGGGGACCCTTTGGCAATTACATTTCAAGACCCGGATCATTCCGAGTATGAAGAAAGACAAATAACTTTTGGGCAGTCTCTTCAAAAGCGTCTTATCTTGGTTTCCCATACGAAGCGTGGAGACCGGTTAAGAATCATAAGTGCGCGTCTTATGGACCACAATGAAAGTGTGATCTATGAAGAAGGCTAAAGTTTCAGACGAACTCCGCCCGGAGTATAAAAGGGAAGACCTTGGCGTTGGGGTCCGTGGCAAATACTTTGAAGAATACAGCAAAGGCACAAACCTCATACTCCTTAGCCCTGACGTGGCACGAGTATTCCCTACGGAAGATTCCGTCAATGAGGCTCTTCGGTCTCTGATCAGCCTGGCTGAGAAGTCAACCGGCCGGACAAGGCGTTCCACCGGATCGCCCAAAAAACGGGCTTCCCGGTGAACTTCCCGTTGGATGATTATCCCCATCATTATAAAACTCAAGGGGCAACCCTTGATGAATTAAAGGAATCTTAAAATGCTCAAAGAAAGTGTATAACATTTTGCGCACCAGATTCGGGCCAAAAAACGTCCCTGGCCCTCATAATTCTCATTCCCAAGCCAGATCATAACTGGCGCTGCGGCCGCCGCCGGGATTCTGCCGGAGAAAATCCATATTCTTCGTTTACGCGAAACCGCTGCCGCACCTCGTCGCTCGCGGCAAAACCCAAGGCATGCCCGTGCCCCAGCAGCCGGCCCCCCGCGAAACGGGGCCCTCGGCCTACCGGTCATACCCCCCCCGCTATGTCATAAACTGCCAGTAATCGCTTCACATTCTGATGCGATTACTGAGGTATTCGCTTCAGGGTCAACCTGATATGCAAAACAGACAAGCTGCTGAGCGGCAGATTCACGGCAATCATGGCCGGAAACGCGAATTCCCATACCGGCGTGGCAGCAAAAATTGGCAGGATTTTCGCCCGAGGCAAGGCCTGACAATAGCAACGCGTTAATTTGTCTAAATCCCTGAACACCTCTGCACCAAAATATCTTTATGCTAACAGATATAATTTGACAGGTGATCCCATAAAAAGGTATCCAATTGTTATGTCGATTAAAATAAACGGGTAGTCAGGCTCGATTCCGGCAGGCCCTGGGAACTAGCGTCACTTTGTCCCAACCTGGCTATTTTGCCGGAATGGCGAAATTTTATGACTTCGTTGCTGCAGGGGTCCGCGAGATTGGAATTCAGGAGTGAACTCCTTGCCAGCGGGGTAAGAGCGGGCCATGCCCGCGATAACGTTTCGCAATGCCAAAGGTCGCGGGCATGGCCCGTTCCTACCGCTTCGATTGGCGTTACCCGGAAGCCGGCATGATTGATTTAATCATGTTTTATAAAGGAGAGATCCTCATGAAACGAAAAACATTATGGGTTGGAATGGGAGCGCTGCTTCTGCTGGCTGGTTGCACCAGCACCCATAAAGAACTGAAGGCCTGCGCCGAGCTGGTGAACAGCGGCTTCCGGCCGGTTGCCGAAGAACGTACCGAGAGGTTCCTCGGCAAGGTCCAGCCGGATACCGCCGAGTGCCGCGGCGGCGAGCGGGCCCTGGCCTTCCGCCACACGCCCTATGTGGACTGGGCCAATTACTGGGCCACGGCCGACGCCGGCAGCTTTTATCCCGGCACCCACTCCGTCGAGGGTCACCTGCGGCCCAACGGTCGGGGCATCGACGGCGCCTTGCTCGATCTTGAGTATCAGCGCATGGAGCTGATCAAGTTCAACCTGTTCGACAACAGCGGCACCTACCAGGAGTATGTGGAGGGCCGCCACGGGGTGGAGGGGCCGGCGCTGAACGTCTGGGACGCCATGCGCCTGCCGCAGGGCCACCCCGATTATCAGGCGGTGGGCGGCGACGGGCCGCAGCTCTGCCAGGGGGAACTGATCCGCGGCCGAACGCTTACCGGCATCTGCAATGACATCAAAAACCCCCTCATGGGCGCCACCGGCCAACCCTTTGCCCGCAACGCCCAGTTTGAGGCCACCTTTCCCGACCTGGGCAAGGACGAACTGGCCCGCAACCGCCACGGCGACCGCCTCGGGCTGCTGAAACCCGATCCCCAGGTGATCAGCCGCGTCCTCTTCACCCGCCGGCAGAGCGAACCAGACAGGTGCAATGAGGGGCATGGCCTGCCCGGCTACTCGCCAGAGGCCAGCTGTGATTACCAGAAAGCGCCCTTCTTCAATGTGCTGGCCGCCTTCTGGATCCAGTTCATGACCCACGACTGGTTCTCCCATCTTGAGGAAGGGCACAGCCGGCCCGAGATGATGCCCGTGGGCTGCGGCACGCCGGAATCCCCCCTGAGCCAGGAGGAGATCGACCGGCTGGGCTGCCGCCCCGGCGACCGGATGGACAGGGCCTACATCGCCCAGGACACGGAGCCGGCCACCTTCACGGCCAACGGCAAAGAGCACCTGAGCCGCGCCTACAAGACCACCAGCAACAACGTCACCGCCTGGTGGGACGGCTCGCAGCTTTACGGCTTCGATGAGACTTCCCGCCAGCGGGTCAAGCGCGACCCGGCCGACCCGGCCAGGCTGCTGCTCACCCCGCTTGGCCAGCGGCCGGGGGAAGGTGAAAAGCTTGGGTATCTGCCGGTGTTCCAGCCCGGCGACCCGATCAACCCGCAATGGACCGGCCAGGAGGCCACGGCCTTCCCGGATAACTGGTCCATCGGCATGAGCTTCTACCACAACCTCTTCGCCCGCGAGCATAACCTTTTCGTGGACGCCTTCCGCAGACAGGCGTCCCTGACCCCGGCCGCCGACTCCGGCCTGCGCAACCCCGCCCGGGCCGATCAGGTGATCCGCTACCAGGACGTCACGGCCGACGAGTTGTTTGCCGCGGCCCGCCTGGTCGTCTCGGCGGAAATCGCCAAGATCCACACCATCGAATGGACCCCGCAGCTGCTCTACGACGAGCCCCTGCACCTGGGGATGAACGCCAACTGGAACGGGCTTTTCCAGGGCAAGGACCTGGTTTCGGCGGCCCTGGAAAAGATCGTGGTCAACAACTTCGGCAAGTCCGAGGATGCCAAGAAGCGCAATCAATGGTATTCCGTGCTGGCCTCTGGTCCCGGCATCATCGGCCTGGGGAGCCGGGTCTACCGGGACGATGCCGTCTTTGCAGCGTATGACTCGAAGAAAACCGATATCTGGGACCTCAAGAACCCTGAGCACGTCAACGGCGGCATCAACCATTTCGGCTCGCCTTTCAACTTCCCGGAAGAATTCGTCACCGTCTACCGGCTGCACGCCCTGGTGCCCGATCTCATCGAGTACCGGGAGTGGACCGCCGACCCAAATGTAATCCGCCATAAAATTCCGGTGGTGGACACCTTCCGCGGCAAAGCCACCCAGGCCATGGAAGAGCGGGGGCTGGCCAACTGGGCACTCTCCATGGGGCGCCAGCGGCTGGGGCTGCTGACCCTGCAGAACCAGCCGCAGTTCCTGCAGAACCTGACCCTGCCGCGCCTGCCGTCGGCCACGGGCAAGATCGACGTCCCGGCCCTGGACCTGATCCGCGACCGGGAACGGGGCGTGCCTCGCTTCAACGAATTCCGCCGGCAGTACGGGCTCAAGACCCTCACCGGCTTTGATGACTTCATCGACCAGAGGCTGCCCGCCGATTCCCCGGAACGGGCCGAACAGCAGCGGCTGGCGGGACTGCTGCGCCAGGTCTACGGTCAGCATCAGTGCGACGCCGCCAAGGTCATCACCGCGGCCCAGCTGGGCGACGACGGCTCGCCCATCAATGACTGCCTCGGCCACCCGGACGGCAGCATGGTGGACAACATCGAGGACCTCGACACCGTGGTCGGCTGGCTGGCGGAATTCACCCGGCCCCACGGCTTCGCCATCTCCGAGACCCAGTTTCAGGTCTTCATCCTCAACGCCTCCCGGCGGCTCTTCAGCGACCGCTTCTTCACCTCCAGCTTCCGGCCCGAGTTCTACACCACCCTGGGTCTGCAGTGGGTGATCGACAACGGCCCGGACGGCAGGATGATGGAAAAGGAAAAGTTCAACGGCCACGAGGTGGAGGTCTCGCCCCTGAAGCGGGTGCTGCTGCGCACCATGCCCGAACTGGCGCCCCAGCTGGCCCAGGTGGTCAACGTCTTCGACCCCTGGGCCCGGGACCGGGGCGAATACTATTCGCTGCAATGGAAACCATTGCCCGGCGCCGAGGCGGATCCGGCCTTTGGCGAAAACAGATAGAGGGAATGACCATGCCGGCGAAGCAGCAAGCCATTGACGAACTGGTTGCCCAGATGACTGAGGGGATCGAGGCCGTCACCCTGGCCGAAGAGAAGGATGGCGTCATCCCCAGGTTCAATCAGGCGAAAACCATTGCCTGTCTGCGCGCGGAATTCAGGGTGCATGACAATATCCCCGCCCAACTGCGGCACGGGCTGTTCGCCCAAGCGGCCAGCTATCCCGCCCAGCTGCGCTTTGCCAGCGCCAGCAAACGGGATGACTCGCAAAAGGACATCCGCGGCCTGTCGATCCGGGTAATGAACGTCCCGGGCCCGGTTCTCTGGGGCGAGCCCGGCCTACAGGATTTCCTGCTGAACAGTTACCCCGCCCTTTTTGTGGCCACGCCCGAGGACTTTCTGGCCTTTATCCGCGCCAGAAAGGCGGGCAGGGAACTCGGGTTTTTCCTCAATCCCTTCCACCCGCACCTGCAATCACTTGCCATCGTCCTCAAGGCCCAGCAAAAGCATCTGAGTCCGCTGGATATCCGTTACTGGAGCACCGTCCCCTTCCGCCTGGGCGAAACAGGCGGCCTGGCGGTCAAATACTCGGTGACCCCGTGCTCGACTTACACGACCGCCACGGCGGTTGAGCCGGGAGAAAACCAGCTGCGCGCCGCCATCAGGGCGCATCTCGAACAGGGCGAGGCCTCTTTTCATTTCGGCGTGCAGCGCCGGACCGACCCGGACACCATGCCCATTGAGGACGCCTCGGTCATCTGGGATGAGGGCCAGGCGCCCTTTGAGACGGTGGCCACCATCACCATTGCCAGGCAGAATTTTGCTGATCCGCCATCCCTGGCCGACTGCGAGCGCAGCAGCTTCAATCCCTGGCAGTGCCTGGCGGCCCATGCCCCGCTGGGCAGAATGAACGAAGTCCGGCGCCTGGTTTACGCCCATGCCGCCCAACTGCGAAACAAGGAGTAACCATCATGCATCCCACCATCCGAACCTGGCTGAACAAGTCCCGCAAAGAACTCGATGAAATCTATCGCAACAGAGAGGCCGGCTCGATTCCCGACGGCAATACTTACGGCACCGCCATTCTGGCGGGCTCACCTTTTGCGCACCTTGTGGCCGCCTTTTCCCGGATTTTTGCCTGGAAGGGCAAGGTGTTCGACCTGTTCTGCCCGGATCACCAGGCAGGCATTCTGCTCAACAAGATATCCCCCTTCGGCCTGCGCTCCATCGTGGCCAAGGTCTATCTGGATAAAAGCTGGCTTGACGGCAAGGAAACCATTGTCATCGATTATTCCCGCACCTCGCTGGTCGCCAGGGCTATCCGCGACGAGATCCGCGAGGTCGAACCCGGCGTCTACCTGGGCAAGGTGTGGTGGGGGAAAAAACGCATCCTCGATTTCGCCCTGACCAGGGAGATGTATTGACCAGGCAAGCCGTGGTAAATAAATATCATGGCCAGAGAAATGCGCGCAACGGCACTCTTTATCAGTACCCCCTTGAGGGGCACTCTTTTCAGTACCCCCTTGAGGGGTATAAGGAGCCGTAACGAAACTGAAAAAATGGCCATGTTATTTCGTCTCCTATATGCCGCCGGCAATGCCCCAGGAGTGGAACCAAAGCCATGACACCCCAGTCCACCTTTCTCATTCTCGCTCCCATTCGGGCCGGACAGCTGGCAGAGCTGCGCGCCCTGCTGGCCTCGATGAACAAGGCCCCCGGCCAGGCCGATCCGGCCAACAGCCTGGTCCCCTTCGGCCGTTTCGAGCGGCTGCACGTGGCCCGCTTTGTCATCCTGGAGCTGCATACCGCAGACGATATCAGCAAGTACGGACTGCCGCCCCACGAGTGGGCGCCCTCCCTGGCCTTTCTGGGCGATTGCGACGGCGACGGCGAAAGCTTTCTGGCCGAACTCGCCGCCTATGCCGGGCCGGGGCTGAAAAAGATATTTTCCTGCTGCGAGGGCTTTACCGGGGAAAACGACCTGCGGGCCTGGATGGAGGCCCACAGCATCCGGCCCCAGGCGAATTACGTCAACTGGCTGGGCCGCACGGTCAGGCAGGTGCGTGAGGAGGCGGCCCTGCATCAGAGTCTGGCCGCCTGTCTCCCGAAAATCGTCGCAGAGGTCGGCCGGGACAATTACCGGGCCATCCGCCAGAAGCTGCTCACCCATGTGGAAATTGCCAAGGCGGAGCAACGGCTGACCCTCACCCCGCCGGAACCAACCCCGCTCGGCTGGCTGATCAACAACTGGCTGCACAAGCTCGGCGTGCCGCTGTTCTTCCTGCTGCTCTCTCCCCTGCTGCTTGTTGCCGCGCCCTTGCTGGCCTGGCGGCTGCGCATGCTGGAGCGCTCGGACCCGGACATCGTCATCCGGCCGGACCGTGAACATATCCGCCGGCTCTCCGTACTGGAGGACCATGACGTGACCAACCAGTTCAACGTGCTGGGGGATGTGAAACCGGGGCTGTTCCGTCTGCTGCTGCTGAGGACCGGGCTGCTGCTGCTCGATTATTCCGCCAGGCATATCTACAAGCGGGGCTATCTCACCCGGGTTAAGACCATCCACTTTGCCCGCTGGGTACTGGTCGATAACAACCGCAGTCTGTTCTTCGCCAGCAACTATGACGGCAGCCTGGAGAGCTATATGGACGATTTCATCAACAAGGTGGCCTGGGGGCTGAATCTCGTCTTCAGCAACGGCGTGGGCTATCCCGCCACCCGCTGGCTGCTGAAAAAGGGGGCCGAACGGGAGCAGCACTTCAAATACGTCCTGCGGCGGCATCAGCTGCCCTCCGAGGTCTGGTACAAGGCCTACCCGGGCCTCACGGCCTTTGATCTGTGGCGCAACAGCCTGATCCGGCAGGGTGTGGAGGTGCGCCCGGCTGATGAGGCGGCAGTCCGTGCCTGGCTGAGCCTGATCTGAAGGGGAGAGTGGCGATGGAAAAATCAAACGGCTTTGACTATGACGATCTGCAGGGGCTGTTGCGCTTCGGCTTCGGCAAATTGACCGAATCATGTTTCATGCTGCTTGATATCAGCGATGCGGCCGTGGCCAGACAGTGGCTGGCCGCAGCGCCGGTCACGAGCGCCGCAACCGCCAGCCCGCCACCGGTAACCGCACTGCAGCTGGCCTTTTCGGCCCCAGGGCTGCGCACCCTGGGGCTGAGGGAAGCGGTGCTTGCCGGTTTTTCCGACGAGTTCCTCACCGGCATGGCGGGTGACGAAAGCCGCTCCCGCCGCCTGGGAGACATCCTTGGCAATGCCCCGCCACACTGGCAGTGGGGCGGGGAGCCGGAGCGGGTGCCCGCTGTCCTGCTCCTGCTCTATGCCCGGCCGGGAGGGATGGCGGCCTGGCGCCAGAGGGTGGAGGACAACCTCTTTGCCGCGGCCTTCCGGGTCCGCGCCATCCTGCCGACCCACAATATCGGCCCCATCGAGCCCTTCGGCTTTGCCGACGGCATCAGCCAGCCGGTGATTGACTGGGAACGCCGGCAAAGCACGGACCTGCATGAGCGCGACCGCTACTCCAACCTGCTGGCCGCCGGCGAAGTGGTGCTCGGCTACCCCAATGAGTACGGGCTGTATACCACGCGGCCGCTCATCGACCCGAGGGAGGACGGGCCGGCGCAAGTACTGCCCGAGGCCGAGGAGACGCCCTCGCTCAAGGATTTCGGGCGCAACGGCTCCTATCTGGTCATCCGGCAGCTGCAGCAGGATGTGCCCGGCTTCTGGCAGTTTCTGGACAGGGAGGCCGGCTCGGTGCCGGAAAAACGCGAAGAGCTGGCGGCAAAGATGGTGGGCCGGCAGCGTGACGGCGCGCCGCTTGCCCCGCGGGAGGCCGGCGACATCCCCGGCATCCCGCCCGAGGCCGCATTCAACCATTTCACTTACGAGCGCGACGGGCAGGGACATCATTGCCCGATCAGCGCCCATATCCGCCGGGCCAACCCCCGCAGCGGCGATTTCCCGCCGGGCGTCACCGGCTTTTTTCCCCGGCTGCTGAAAATCTTAGGCTTCGGCCGGCAGCGTCCGGATGAGGATCTGGTCGCCTCCGCGCGTTTCCATCGTCTGCTGCGGCGCGGCCGCAGCTACGGCCCCCTGCTGGCCCCCGAGGATGCCGTCAAACCGGAGGCGCCGGCCGCTGAACGGGGCCTGCAGTTCATCGTGCTCGGCTCCAGCATCTCCCGGCAATTCGAATTTGTCCAGAATGCCTGGGTGATGAGCAGTAAATTCGGCGGGGTGCAGCAGGAAAGGGACCCTCTGCTGGGCACCCGGGAACCTCTGGCCAATGGTGAGGCAACGGACAGCTTCAGACGCCCTGATCCCGGCGGCCCGGTGCGGCAAACCCGCCAGCTGCCGCAGTTCGTCACGGTGCGGGGCGGCGGCTATTTCTTCATGCCCGGCCTGCGTGCCCTCCGCTACCTTGCCACTTCATCTGCTGCCGGAAGCACGAAAGACCATGCATAACAAACACAGAATACTGCTGGCCATTCACCGGGTTCTGCTTGAGCTGCTGCACATCGAGCGCCGGCTCGAACCCTGGTTCCGCCCCCAGTGGAACCGCATATTTCGCGAACCCCTGGCCGAAATCATCCAATATGGCATCAACCTGCAGCGCAGCAACGAAAACCTGGGCCTGGCCGAGGAGAAAACCGCCCCGGACGAGAAGGAAAGCCTGGATGAAATCATCGACCTCATGGCCGACCAGATGCGCGGCCATTTCAAACCAGGGGCCTACGAGCGGGGCGGCAACACCAAAACCCACGGCATCGTGCGGGCCACGGTCACCATCCGCGACGATCTGCCGGCCCACTGCCGCAGGGGCATCTTCGCCGTGGCCCGCAGCTATCCGGCCTATGTGCGCTTCTCCGGTCCGGGTCCGGATGTGCCGGCCGATATCCGCGACGTCGGCTTTGCCAGCATGGCGGTCAAGCTCATGGGCGTGCCCGGCGAGAAAATGATGGCCGAGGAAAAATTCACCCAGGATTTCATCACGGTCTGCACGCCCACCTTTGTCACGCCCAACACCAGGGAAAACGCCAAGCTCCAGCACTGGAGCCTGCTGGAGATGCCCCTCTATTACTTTCTCAATCCCAGGGACCCGCACATCCTCGATTTTCTCATGCAGGGCCTGTGGAACGAAACCCAGTACAACCCGCTGGGCCAGCGCTACTGGAGCTGCGTTCCCTATCTGCTCGGCGAAGGCCAGGCCATGATGTACTCCTTTGTCCCGAAAACCCGGGTGGACACCAGCATAGCCGGGCTGCCCTTCGGCTCGCCCCCGATTAATTATCTACGCGACAACATGGTCAAAACCCTCTGTCAAAAGGATGTGGAATTTGATCTCATGGTGCAAATCCAAACCGATCCCCACCGCATGCCCATTGAAAACGCCGCGGTGCGCTGGCCGCAGAAGCTGTCGCCCTTCATCCCGGCCGCCACCGTGCACATTCCCCGGCAGGAATTCGCTTCCGAGGCCCAGTTCGCCTTTGCCAGGCAACTCAGGATGAATCCCTGGCATTGCCTGCCGGAGCATCGGCCCCTGGGCAATCAGAGCCGGGCCCGCCTGCGCATGTATTACGAGTTAGCCAATTTCCGCCAGGAAATGAATAAAACGCCCCACCGGGAACCGACCGGTGATGAGGTCTTTGTCTGAAATGATGAGGCGATTACAGAATGTATTCGCTTCCGGGACAACTCTATATTATTGTCTGAGCTCATGCAGCGTCTCGAAGTCCTGTTTGTTTACAGCAGGTTGGCCCTGGGCAGCACTTCTTTGCCTGTGATCCGCCCACAATTCACTCCCATTTGAAGGAGAGAGCTCCATGACTCATCCCACGCTTCAACGGCCGAGCAGGCACGAGACAGTGCCGGAACTCCAGGATTTACTCAATCGTATCGGCGCCCTGCTTGACCTCGACGGAGATTTTGGCCAGGCAACCGAACGGGCTGTCCTGGAAGCCCAGAGGCTCGCCGGCCTGCCGGTGACCGGCGTCGCCGACCAGCAGACCTGGGACTGGCTGACAGCGCAACCCCTCCCCTCGCCTGATCTGTCAACTGCTGATGTGACATTCGTCGTTAAAGAAGAGGTAAGCAGCCGCGACTATTATGATAAGACCGCGGCGTTTCCTCATTTTCCCGGGGAAGAGAGCGGGGTGACGATCGGGATCGGCTATGACCTGAGATTTCAGGGTCCTGACAATTTCACGGCGGACTGGGGAAATGAACTGCGCGTGGAAGACCTGGAGAAACTGCGGCCCTGCCTTGGCAGGCGGGGCAGCGCCGCAGCCGTGGCAAAACTCCGGTCCATCAAAGTCTCCTTCCCCATTGCCTGGCGGGTGTTCACCAGATCCACCCTCCCCCGCTATGTCGCCCAGACGCGATCAGCCTATCCCCAATTCGCCGAACTCCCGGATGGCTGCCGGGGTGTGCTGGTGAGCCTGGTCTATAACCGCGGGACAGGCATGGACGGCGACGCCAGAAGGGAAATGCAGGCTATTGGGGCGCACCTCGCCGGCCGCGATTTTTCCAGGGTGGCTGGGGAGATCGAGGCCATGAAACGCCTGTGGCCAGGCAGCCGCGGTCTGCGGGAGCGGCGTGACCGGGAGGCAGAGCTGTGGCGCAAGGGGCTGCGGGAGGCCGGACACTTGTAGCATCTCCCGTTGTCTTCTCATTCGTTTCCGGCACCATTGCCCCCTGCCCCGGTCCGGATTCTCCTGAGCAGACCATAGGCCTGCCAGGGTATTTCCGGGCTGGTGGCAAGCAGCACTTTGCTGCCGGAATTGGCCTGCGGGAGCGGCCGTCCGTCCGGTGTGGTCACCGCCAGCACGGCAAAGGGTACATTGTTGACGCCTTCCGCCATGTATTCCAGCCGCTCGCCCGGCCTGATCCGGTTGCGCACCTCAACGAGCGGCCGGCTGCCCGCTTCCAGGACAATTCCGGCCGGCACATAGGTCTGATCCACCACCGCGCCCGTGTAGCACATGTCATCTTCCCGGGGCGCGCCGTCAAAAAAATTCTCCGTATAGCCCCGGGTGCCGAGCTTGGCGATCTCCTCCATGAAGACCGGCGGTATGATCAGCGGCGCGCCGGGCGCATCTTCTAAGCAGCGATACACATGATCGAGTGCGGCCCGGTAGATGCGGACAATGCCGCCGGCATAATAAATGCCCTTCATGCGGCCCTCGATCTTGATCGAATCCACCCCGGCCGCGACGAGTTCCGGCAGGCGCTTGATCAGGCAGAGATCCTTGCTGTTGAAGATATAGGTGCCGCGGCCATCCTCTTCCACCGGGAAAAACTGGCCCGGTCTTTTTTCCTCCTGCAGCCGGTAATCATAGCGGCAGGGATGGGCGCAATTGCCCAGGTTGGCGTCGCGGCCGGTGAGATAGAGGCTGAGCAGGCAGCGGCCGGAATAGGAAATGCACAGGGCTCCGTGGACAAAGACCTCGATCTTGGCCGCCAGCGCCTCCCTGATCTCCCGGATTTCGGCCAGGGTCAGCTCCCGGGCGAGATTGAGCCGGCTTACCCCCTGCTCCTGCCAGAAAATGGCGCTCGCCACATTGGTGACATTGGCCTGGGTGGAAAGATGGATGGACAGGGCCGGCGCCACCTCTTTCGCCAGCCGCAGCACGCCGGGGTCCGAGATGATCAGCCCGTCCACCCCGATTTCCGCCAGCCGCCCAAGATAGGCGGGGAGCCTCACCAGGTCCCGGTTATGGGCAAAGATGTTTACCGTGACAAAGACCCGCACCTGGCGGCTGTGGGCAAAATCGACGGCCTGGCGCAGGTCGTCCTCGGAAAAATTGGTGGCATGGGCCCGCAGGCTGAACTCCCTGCCGCCCAGGTAGACGGCATCGGCCCCGTAATGGATGACCGTCCGCAGTTTTTCGAGGCTGCCGGCCGGGGCCAGCAGCTCGCAGCGGGGCTGGTTATGCTTATCTCTGGTCAGGTTCACGATTATCTATGGTCAGGTTGTCCCGCACGGGGAGTGGCCGGCAAATGCACCGGATCGGTTAAAAAAATGTTGACTGGTTCAAGCCGGAACTGGTTGAATGAAGTCTTTTCCGGTCCAGATTAACCTTTTTCTTCTGATGCTTCAATGGCTGAAAAAATTGCCGTGGCCATGAGCGGCGGGGTCGACAGCACGGTATGCGCCGCACTGCTGGGGAAAGACCATGAAGTCCACGGTTTTTTCATGAACCTCGGTCTGCCGGACCAGGAGGAACAGATCGCCAGGGTGGCCGGTCTGGCCGGCCTGCTTGGCATCAGTCTGGAGGTGATTGAGCTGTCCGAGGTTTTTGCCAGGGAGATCATCGACTATTTCTGCCGGAGCTATCTGGCGGGCATCACGCCCAATCCCTGCATCGTCTGCAATCCCCGCATCAAGTTCGGCAGACTGCTGGACATGGTTCGCGCCCGCGGCATCGAGCGGATGGCCACCGGCCATTACGCGCGCCTCAGCCATGACCGGCAGGGCAGCCATCTGCTGCGCGGGCTGGACCGCGGCAAGGACCAGTCCTATTTTCTCTGCGGTCTCAGCCAGGAGCAGCTCAATCACCTGGTCTTTCCCCTGGGCGGGCTGACCAAGGAGGAGGTCTACCGCCTGGCCGCAGGCCTTGGTTTTGACCACCGGCCCAGCACGGAAAGCCAGGATGTCTGTTTTCTGAAAAAAGAGGGCCCCGGCGATCTGCTGAAAAGAAAGACAGATGGCGCAAAAGGTGATATTGTCACCGCAGGCGGCAAAAAGCTCGGCGGCCACGACGGGATTTTTCACTACACCATCGGCCAGCGCCGGGGGCTGGGCATCTGCGACGCTACCCCTTATTATGTCATTGCACTCGATGCGGAAAAAAAACAGGTCATCGTGGGCAAGGAGGCGGAGCTGTGGCACCGGGAGCTGCTGGTGCGGTCCGTCAACTGGCTCGCCGGCGCGGCCCCGCGGCTGCCCGTGGGCCTGGCGGTGAAGATCCGCTACCGCCATCAGGCGGCCCCGGCGGAAATTTGCCGGGAAGGCGAGTTGGTCCGGGTGGTTTTCGAAGAGCCCCAGCGGGCCATCACCCCGGGCCAGTTTGCCGTTTTTTACGAGAATGATGAGGTTATCGGCGGCGGAGAGATTCTACGCAGGGCATGACGGCGAAAAAAAAGACCATAAAGGTGGCGCTGACCACTCTGGGCTGCAAGGTGAACCAGTTTGAGTCAGCCTCCTTTCTCTCCGGCCTCAAGGAGCGGGGCGCGGAAATCGTGCCCTTTTCCGGCAAGGCGGACGTCTATATCATTAACACCTGCGCGGTGACCGGCAAGGCCGGGGCCCAGTCCAGACAGATGATCAGAAGGGCGCTGAAGAACAACAGCAGGGCGCGGCTGGTGGTTACCGGCTGCTATGCCCAGGTGGCCACCCAGAAGGTGCTGGAGATCGGCGACTGGTCGCTCTGCATTGTCGGCAACGGCTACAAGCACCGGCTGGTTGACATCGCCCTGTCGGACAGGCATTGCGACCTGGAGATGCACATGGGCGATATCGGCAGCGAAAAAGAGATCTGCCCCCTGCCCGTCCAGCATTTCCCGGACGACCGCACCCGGGCCTTTCTCAAAATCCAGGACGGCTGCAACAGCTTCTGCTCCTACTGCATCGTGCCCTATGCCAGGGGCCGCAGCCGCAGCCTGGCGCTTGCCGAGGCACTCGCGCAGATCAAAATTTTTGTCGACAACGGCTACCGGGAAATCGTGCTGACCGGCATCCATGCGGGCATGTACGGCCTGGATCTCGTGCCACCGGTCCGCCTGGTTGATTTCATCAAGCAGGCCACGGCAGGCTTTCCCGCCATCCGTTTCCGGCTGAGCTCGCTGGAGCCGGGGGAGGTGCAGGATGATCTGCTTGAGCTGATGGCCACACGGCGCAACTTCATGCCCCATCTGCATATCCCCCTGCAGAGCGGCGACGACCGGATACTGAAGGAGATGAACCGCCGCTACCGGGCCGCTGATTTCGTCCGGCTGATCAAACGGATCAGGGAGAAAATTCCCCAGGCGGCCATCGGGGTGGATGTGCTGGTCGGCTTTCCCGGGGAAGACGAGGCGGCTTTTGACCAGACCTATGCGCTGCTGGCCGGCCTGCCCATCACCTATCTGCATGTCTTTCCTTACTCGAAAAGAACGGGGACCGCGGCGGCTGGCCTGGCCAATCAGGTCCCCGGCCCTGCAAAGGATGACAGGGTGGCGCGGCTGCGCCTGCTCAGCGACCGGAAAAAAACAGAATTTTACCGGCAGCACCTCGGCACCAGCCGGCCGGTGCTGGCGGAAAACAGAAATAACCGTTACCGGCTCATGCGGGGCTTTACGGATAACTATATCCCCGTTCTCTTTCCGGCACAGGAGAACATGAGCAACCAGATTGTTGATGTCTTCCTTGACCGGTTGGAAGATGGCATTGTTTTCGGGCGGACAGTATGATAGGAGAAATTATCGCAATCGGCAATGAACTGACCTCGGGCAGGATACTCAACTCAACCAGCTATTTTGCGGCCAGCCATCTCTATGCCGCGGGCCACGAGATCGCCGCCATGGCCACCATCGGCGACGAGCCGCAGATGATCGGCAAGGCCCTGCGGGAAAGCATCGAACGGGCGGATTTTGTCGTGGTCACCGGCGGTCTCGGCCCCACCAATGACGACATGACCAACGCCGCGGTGGCGGACGCCTTGAATCTGCCCACCATTCTCTATCCGGAGATCTTTGACAAAATCAAACAGTCGCGCTCTTTCAAGGAGATGCCTTCCCTGGAGAAGCTGGCCTGGCTGCCGTCCGGCGCGGAAATCCTCAAACCTGGGGACAAAATCGCCGGCTATCTGCTGGTCTACCATGAAAAGCCGATCTTTTTTCTGCCCGGCGTGCCCCACCAGATGCGGGAACTGATGCTGGACCGGGTCATCCCCCGGCTGGCCAGCTGGGGCGGCGGCAACATCTCCCTGGTGAAGCAGAAGGTGTTCAAGGTCTTCGGCCTGCCCGAGCCCATGCTGCAGGAGATGCTGGGCGATCTGGAAAAAAGCAACCAGCAGCTGCGCATCGGCTACTATCCCAATGCGGCCGAGGTGCATCTCAGCCTGACGGTGCGCGGCAGGACCCACGAGGAAACCGGGGCCCGGTTCAGCCAGGGGGAGTCCACCATCAGAAAGATTCTCGGCTGCTGCATCTACACCGATGACGGCGACACCCTGGAGGCCATCGTCGGCCGAACCCTGAAAGAGCGGCAGATGACCCTGGCCCTGGCGGAATCGTGCACCGGCGGGCTGCTGGCCCATCATATCACCATGATCGCCGGCAGCTCCGATTATTTTGTCGGGGGCATCGTCGCCTATGCCAACAGCATGAAAACAGAGATCCTGCGGGTGAGCGCCGCGACCCTGGCAAGATGCGGAGCCGTCAGCCGGGAAATTGCCGGGGAAATGGCCCTTGGCGCAAAACAGCTCACCGGCGCCGACCTGGCGCTCGCCATCACCGGCATTGCCGGGCCCGGCGGCGGCACCCCGGAAAAACCGGCGGGCACGGTCTGCTTTGCCCTGGCCGGCCGGGACAAGACCCTGACCTTCCAGTTTCACTTCACCGGCAACCGCAATATGGTGCAGACCAAAGCCGCCATGACCGGGCTTGATCTCTTGCGCCGCCATCTGCATGGTCTTGACTTTCTCGAGAGCGGCTGGTAGTGATGAACGTTTCATGCCGGCTTGCATGCCACGTAATGGTAATGGGAAGGAAGCATTGCCGACGGCACAATGAACAGATGAACACTTTGAGCACCACACTTTCTCCATATCAGGCACTTTAGGCAGCACTTCAGCCACTTTTATAGCAGGAGCACAGACAATGAGCATCTCTGAGGGAAAAAGCAAAACTCTGGATACCGCGATTCTGCAGATCCAAAAACAATTCGGCAAAGGCTCGATCATGCGGCTGGGCTCGGCTGAGACCGAGGCCATCCCGGTCATCTCCACCGGCACGCTCAGCCTGGACATCGCCACCGGCGTGGGCGGCTTTCCCCGGGGCAGGATAGCGGAAATTTTCGGCCCGGAATCATCGGGAAAAACCACCCTGGCCCTGCATCTCATTGCCGAGGCCCAGAAGGCCGGGGGCACCGCAGCCTTTATCGACGCCGAGCACGCCCTGGACATCCATTACGCCGACCGCCTGGGGGTCAACACCGACGACCTGCTGGTCTCCCAGCCGGACTATGGCGAACAGGCCCTGGAGATTGCCGAGATCCTCATCCGCAGCGGCTCGGTTGACCTCATTGTCATTGACTCGGTGGCCGCCCTGGTGCCCAAGGCGGAGATAGACGGCAACATCGGCGATTCCCATATGGGTCTGCAGGCCCGGCTCATGTCCCAGACCATGCGCAAACTGACCGGCATCCTGAAAAAAAGCAACACCGCTCTGGTCTTTATCAACCAGATCCGCATGAAGATCGGCGTCATGTTCGGCAACCCGGAAACCACCACCGGCGGCACGGCCCTGAAATTCTATTCCACCATGCGCTTTGACATCCGCAAACAGGCAACCATCAAGGATGGCCAGGATGTCATCGGCACCCGCACCAAGGTGAAAATCGTCAAAAACAAGGTCGCCCCGCCCTTCAAGGAGGCGGAGTTTGACATTGTCTACGGCGAAGGCATCTCCAAGGCCGGCGATCTGCTCGATCTGGCCGCCAACCTCAACATCATTGAAAAAAGCGGGGCCTGGTACTCATACGGCAACGAACGGATCGGCCAGGGCCGGGAAAACGCCAAGGAATATCTGAAGGAACACCCGGAGATGATGACGGAAATAGACCGCAAGGTCCGCCAGGGCTTCGGGCTGCCCGTGCCCGGAGAGTCCAAGGCCGAAACCCCTCAGCCTGAAACAGCCTGATTGCCTGAAGGCAACTGCGGCGCGGCCCGCACGATGACTCCCACCGCGCGGCGCGCCGCTGCGTTGCGCAGCACACCCTTAACCATATAATAAAGCACCACACTGATATGACAGGAAACGACATTCGCCAGAAATTTCTGACCTACTTTGCGGACAAGGGCCATACCATCGTTGACAGCTCCGCCCTGGTTCCCCATGACGATCCCACCCTGCTGTTCACCAATGCCGGCATGGTGCAGTTCAAGCGGCTGTTCACCGGCGAGGAGAAGCGCGCCTACACCCGGGCCGCCACCTGCCAGCGCTGCGTCAGGGCCGGCGGCAAGCACAATGACCTGGACAATGTGGGGTATACGGCCCGGCATCACACCTTTTTCGAGATGCTGGGCAATTTTTCCTTTGGCGACTATTTCAAAAAAGACGCCATTTTCTACGCCTGGGACTTTCTCACCAGGGTGCTCGGCCTGCCTCCCGAAAAACTGTGGGTTTCCGTTTTCGAGGATGACGACGAGGCATACCAGCTCTGGGAAAAGATTGAGGATCTGCCCAGGGGCCGCATCATGCGTTTAGGGGCAAAGGACAATTTCTGGGCCATGGGTGACACCGGCCCCTGCGGCCCCTGCTCGGAGATCCATTTCGATCAGGGCAGCGCCGTGGGCTGCGGCCGGCCGGATTGCGCGGTGGGCTGCGACTGCGACCGTTTTCTGGAGGTGTGGAATCTCGTTTTCATGCAGTTTGAACGTAGCGAGGACGGCACCATGACTCCGCTGCCCAAACCGAGCATCGACACCGGCATGGGGCTGGAACGCATTGCCGCGGTTACCCAGGGCATGCACAGCAATTACGAGTCAGATCTGTTCACCCCGATCATTGCCGCCATCGCCGGCGTAGCCGGCACCCGTTACGGGGCGGACGACCGCTCCGACACCGCCCTGCGGGTCATTGCCGACCACTGCCGCACCACCGCCTTTCTGGTGGCGGACGGGGTTCTGCCCTCCAATGAAGGGCGGGGCTATGTGCTGCGCCGCATCATGCGGCGGGCCATCCGCTTCGGCCGCACCCTGGGCCTGACCAGGCCTTTCCTGAGCACCATCACCGCCAGGGTGGTGCAGCAGATGTCGCCGGGCTATCCACACCTAAGCGACGCGGTCGAGCTGCTTGCCCAGGTGGTCAACAAGGAGGAGGAACGCTTCCTGGAGACCCTGGGCAACGGCCTGGAGATGCTGGCCAAGGAGATCCACCGCCTGAAAAAGCAAAAGAAAAAGCTCATTGATGGTGATTTCATCTTCAAACTCTACGACACCTATGGCTTTCCGGTGGATATTGTCCGGGACGTCTCCATTGAGGAGGGCTATGATTTTGACGAGGCCGGCTACCAGGCCGCCATGGAGGCCCAGAAGGCACAGTCGCGCAAATCCTGGAAGGGCGGCGGATTGGCCGAACTGAGCGCCGGCCTGCGCCAGCTCAGCGCCAGGGGCGTGAAAAGCCGCTTTGTCGGCTACACCACCCGCCAGCAGCAGTCTACCCTGCTCGCCATCATCAACGAACAGGGAGAGCTCGCCGACCGGGCCGCCAGGGGGGAGAAGGTGCTGCTGGCGGCGGCTGAAACACCGTTTTATGCCGAATCGGGCGGCCAGATCGGCGATCAGGGGGAAATCAGCGGGCCAGCGGGCAGGGCCAGGGTGGTCAACACGGTGGGCGCCGGCGACGGCCTTATCCTGCACGAGGCGGAAATGCTGGAGGGCGCCATGGCCTGCGGTGAGACGGTGGAGTTAGCCGTGTTTGATGCCCGCAGACAGGCGATCGCCTGCAACCACACCGCCACCCATGTCCTGCAGGCGGCCCTGAAACAGGTGCTGGGCGATCACGTCAAGCAGTCCGGCTCCCTGGTTGAGCCGGAAAGGCTCCGTTTTGACTTCACCCATTTCTCGCCCTTATCCCCGGCAGAGATCAGAAAAATTGAAGACATCGCCAATACGGCAATCCGGGCCAACACTCCCTTATGCATCGACAATCTGAGCAAGGAGGAGGCCATCAAATCCGGGGCCACCGCCCTGTTCGGCGAAAAATACGGGGACACGGTGCGGGTGGTGACCATTGACCGCTTCAGCAGGGAACTGTGCGGCGGCACCCACGTGCAGGCGACCGGGGAAATCGGTCTGCTGAAGATCGTCTCGGAAACAGGCATCGCCGCAGGCGTGCGCCGCATCGAGGCGGTCAGCGGCCGGGAGGCCTTTGCCAGATTCCAGCAGGAGGATGAAAAGCTCAACGCCATTGCCGGACAGCTCCGCTGCGCCCCGGATGAGGCGGCGGCCAGAATCGACCGGCTCATGGGCAGGGTCAAAGAGCTGGAAAAAGAGGTGGGCAATCTGCACGCCAGGCTCTCCCTGGCCAGCCTTGATGCGCTCATTGACGGCGCCAGACTGGTAAAGGATATCAGGGTGGTTGCCGCCCAGATCCCACTTGATTCGGCCAAAACCATGCGCGAGGTGGGCGACCGGGTGCGGGACAGACTGGGCAGCGGCGTGGCCGTGCTGGGCGGCATTCTCAACGACAAGGTTTCGCTCCTGGTCATGGTCAGCAAGGATCTGACCGCTACCATCCAGGCCGGCAATATCATTAAAGAGGTGGCCCAGCTGGTCGGCGGCGGGGGCGGAGGCAGGCCGGATATGGCCCAGGCGGGCGGCACCATGCCCGATAAACTGCCCCAGGCGTTGCAGGCCGTATTCGGCATCATCGAAAAGCAACTGCCATGACCATCAGGGGCCTGCAAATAACAGGGTAACAATGTGACACAAAATTCATTTATTGCACATTCACATAGTAACTATTCAGGTTTTTGCGGGAAATATAATAGAAAAATATTGGGTTAAAAAAAGTTGACAGCCCAAAAAGAATGTAGTAGACAACTCCATGTTTAAATGAAGGCCGATTCATTTTTAAGCAGAATCCATAAATATCAAGTTATTCAATAGTAAGGGGGCGCTAAATGATTACAGTTGACATCACCATGCCGATCCACATCCTGAACATCCTGTTTCTGATTGTGGTCCTCAATGCAGTTCTTTACCGCCCTGTGAGACGTATCCTGGCAGAGCGGAAACAGAAAATTGCCGATTTAAACAATGATGTAGACACATTCAACAAGAACGCCAAATTACGGGCCGAGCAGTTTGACCAGAAATTCAGGGAGGCGCGGCGGAAAGCCAAGGCTGAATTTGATGCGGCAAGAAGCGAAGCCCAGACAGCGGGTGCGGATAAACTGCAGCAGATTAGAAGCGAATCTGACAAGGCAAAGGCTGCGCAACTGAGCGCCATTGCCGCAGATGTCAAAGCTGCTGAGACTACTTTAAAGGGACAGGTTGAAAGCTTTGCGACTGAAATGGCCGGAAAGGTACTCGGGAGGGCTCTCTAAGATGAAAAACAAGAAGAGGTGGTCAAAGATTGCATTAACCGCTTTGGCTCTTGCAGCTGTTGTCGGAACAGCAGGAATCATTTACGCATCAGGCGGTGATCCGCATGCTGCGGAAGCGGCGGGCGAGGCACATGGCGCCTCATCCCTGACAGGCCCCCATGGCCCTCTGTCGCCTGCGAAACTGAAGGATTTCGCCTGGAGGGTGATGAACTTTGCCGCCCTGCTGGTCATCCTGATCAAATTCCTGAAAAAACCCTTGGTTGATGCCTTGAAAGGCAGACAGCAGGGCATTGCCGCCGAGTTTGAAGACCTGGAGGCTCGCCGGGCCGATGCGGAACGTAATTATAAAGAATACGAAGCCAGGCTTGCCGGCATCGATGACGAGCTGAAAGCCATGGTGGAGAAGGCCATTGCCCAGGGCAAGGTTGAAAAGGAACGGATCATTGCCGAGGCAAACCGGGCAGCCGAGGGCATTAAACGCCAGGCCGAAATGGCCGTGCAGAATGAAATTGCCGAGGCAAAACGCCGCTTGAAGACAGAGGTTGCCGAACAGGCAGCCGTGATGGCTGCGGAAATCATCAAGAAGAATCTCCAGGACGCAGACCAGAACAAACTGGTTGAGGATTACCTGACCAAGTTGGGAGGTTTGAAAAAATGAAAAACGATATTCTGGCTAAACGATACGCCAAGGCCTTGTTAGCTGTGGGTAAAGAGGAAAATGCCTTGGATGATTATGCCAAGACGCTGAAGGCATTTGCTGACCTCTATACCACAATACCCGAGGTTCGTGATGGTTTGACCAACAGGATGTACCCGGCCGACGTACGCGAGAAGGTCATGGCGGAAATCGTAAAAAATACGGGAGTACCCCAGATTATGGGAAATTTCCTCAATTTACTGGCCCAGAAAAACCGGGCGAATGTCCTGCCTGAAATAGCTTACGCCTTTCAGGCCATGGTCGATGTTGAAAGAAACGTCAGCCAGGGTTTGGTGATCACCGCCAAGGCTCTGGACCCGGCGCTCTTGGATAAGACAAAGCAAACTTTGGAAAAGATAACAGGCAAGCAGGTTGTTTTGAAAACCCAGATTGATGCATCCATAATTGGCGGCATGATCGCCAAGGTAGGTGACATCATTTTGGATGGCAGTATCAAAACACAGCTTGAGGGTTTAAAAGAGTCCATTAAAGGGAGTGAATAGGCAATGCAAATTAAAGCTGAAGAAATCAGTCAGATTATCAAGGGACAGATCAAAGACTATGAATCGAAGGTTGATCTGAGTGAAACTGGAACCGTAATTTCAGTTGGTGATGGTATTGCGCGTGTCCATGGTGTTGAAAAATGCATGGCCATGGAGCTCCTGGAGTTCCCGAACGGCATCCTAGGCCTCGCCCTCAACCTGGAACAGGACAACGTCGGTTGCGCCATCTTCGGTGAGGTCAAGCACATCAAGGAAGGCGATATCGTCAAGAGAACCGGAAAAATCGCCGAGGTTCCGGTAGGCCCTGAAGTTGAAGGCCGGGTTCTTGACGGTGTAGGTAAACCCATTGACGGCCAGGGCCCGATCAATGCAAAACGCTTCTCTAAAATGGAGGTTCTGGCCCCCGGCGTTATCGCCAGAAAAGGCGTGCATGAACCCTGCTACACCGGCAGCAAGGCGGTTGACGCCATGACCCCGGTTGGCCGCGGCCAGCGCGAGCTGATCATCGGCGACCGTCAGATCGGCAAAACCGCTCTGTGCGTAGACGCCATCATAGCTCAGAAAGAAACCGACGTGCACTGCATCTATGTTGCCATCGGCCAGAAAAAATCCACCGTGGCCCTGGTTGTTGAGGCCCTGAGAAAACACGGCGCCATGGATTACACCACGGTCGTCGCCGCCTGCGCCTCTGACCCCGCGCCCATGCAGTACGTGGCCGCCTTCACCGGTTGCGCCATGGGTGAGTACTACCGGGACAACGGCATGCACGCCCTGATCATTTACGATGATCTTTCCAAACAGGCGGTATCCTATCGTGAGCTGTCTCTGCTGCTTCGCCGACCGCCGGGACGTGAAGCCTACCCCGGCGACATCTTCTTCAATCATTCACGTCTGCTGGAACGCGCCTCCAAGGTAAATGACGCCCTTGGCGCCGGCTCACTGACCGCACTGCCGATTATTGAGACCCAGGCCGGTGACGTATCCGCCTTTATTCCGACCAACGTTATCTCGATCACCGACGGTCAGGTCTATCTGGAGCCGAACCTGTTCTTCTCCGGTGTCCGTCCGGCCATCAACGTAGGTCTTTCCGTATCAAGGGTTGGTGGCGCGGCTCAG
>QZKJ01000082.1 GCA_003605035.1 Desulfurivibrio sp. | reverse complement strand
GAACGTGGCCTGGGCCGCCGGCGGCTTGACAAGTGGTTTCAGGAGCGCGGCATCACGCCCAACATCTACGCCCAGGTGGCGGGCAACGAGGCCATCATCACCATGGTGGGACTTGGCTGCGGCATCGGCGTGGTGCCCCAGCTGGTGCTGGACAAGAGCCCCATGCTCGATCAGGTCATCACCCTGTAGGTCAGACCTGCGCTGGCCATTTTTGCCGTCAGCATCTGCACCTTTGAGAAAAACATGAAAAACCCGACAGTGCAGGCGTGCTGGCAGATTGCCGAACGGGGATTCAGCAGATAAATGAAACACCGTCTGTCCTTTTTATCCCAAACCGTGACAACTTGCATTTGACAGCGGCAAAATATAATTTTGCAGAAAACAATAAGTCAGGTAATAATCATCCTCACTATTGTCACACTACAGTAAACCAACGCCAACTCTACTCACATCATGAACAACTGGCTCCGCAGCAAAGAAAATCGCAAACTCATCTCCTGGCTGGGATGGGGACTGGTGGTGATCATCCTTGGTATGTGGGCCGCCTCTACCTTCCTTGGCACAAATAACATCCTCAACTGGCTACTCAACGAAGAAAACCGCAAACTCATCACCTGGATAGGGTGTGGGCTTGGAGTGATCGTCACTGCTCTGTGGGCCGTCTCTATTTATTTTGATCATCCTGATACGAAAATAGCCAGCGACAGTATTGAAAAAGCCAAACAGAAGAAAACAACACCACGGCGGAAACAATAAACTTGCCCATGTCCTCAGTTACGCAACTACCCACCTCATGATTACCCCGGCCCCTTGCCCCGGAAAGAAACTTAAAACCCGGGGAAAATCTCCCCAGGCGCCTCAGGAAAACGGCCTTGCAGCCGCCTGAAAAAGTTAGGCCCGTCCAGGCAGTCTGGATTATCCGGCTCGGCGCAGGGTATCTCACGGACACGCCAGGCGCCGTTTGTCTTATGGAGCAGGGCGGCGATGTCCTCATAGCTGTTTTCCCCATCGGGTGACTGCGGCCTGGTCTGGAGCCAGGCCCAGTCATCCTTGACTTTGAGATGGGTGATGACAAACCGCACGTCCAGGCCGTGCAGGGCCTTCACCTCCCGGCGCAGGGCATGGATAATGGCCTGGCGCTCACCGCTGCCAAGCGGCGGGGTCCAGACCTGCTGGCCGGCATGGCCAGAGGTTGGCAGATAGGCGGCGGCCAGACACATCAGCGCCCAAGCCAGGACAAGCAGCGACAAGCGGGCAACAAACGGGCGCCGGGGTAGCCGGCCAAACTGGAACAGATTTTTCATGGTCATATCGGTTATTTTTTTACCGGTTTGCGCCGGCCGGTTCCGTCACTCCTCCCCACACTTTTCTGCTGTTTTATTCTATTTTTCTTTCAAAAACAAATGCCAGCAAAAAGAGGTGGCCAAGCGATACAGGCAACCAGCCTGAAGGTCCGTGCCGAACGCTTGTTTTTTCCCGGCTTTGGGATTATTATAACGTGATTTTCCCCGCCTGCCCGGCAGGGAGGATCTGAACCGCTTTGCATGCGTCCATTTCATCCCATAGCAAAAAAAATTACCCGCATACCTTTCAACATCAAGGAGGAGAGCTTCCATGCAAACAACCTTTACCTCAAATGTCTTCAAGACGCAGACCATCAAACTGGCCAACACCGAGGAGACCATTGTCAAGGGCGGCCGTGATCTTTTCCCGCTGCTGCCCAGGGCACTGGACGGCATCAGCCAGATCGGCGTCATCGGCTGGGGCTCCCAGGGGCCGGCCCAGGCCAGGAACTTCCGCGACTCGCTCACCGGCACCGACATCAGGGTCAAAATCGGCCTGCGCGAGGGCAGCGCCTCCATGCAGGCCGCGGCAGCCGCCGGTTTCACCAGAGAAAACGGCACCCTGGGCGAGATGTATCAGGTCATCCGGGAATCCGATCTGGTCATGCTGCTGATCTCCGACGCGGCCCAGGCGGAGAACTATCAGCAGGTATTCGCCAACCTGAAGGACGGCGCCACCCTGGGCCTGTCCCACGGCTTTCTGCTCGGTTATCTCAAAAGCATCGGCCAGAGCTTCCCGAAAAACATCAACGTCATCGGCGTCTGCCCCAAGGGCATGGGGCCGTCGGTGCGCCGGCTTTACGAGCAGGGCAAGACCATCAACGGAGCGGGCATCAACTGCAGTTTCGCGGTGGAGCAGGACATCAACGGCAAGGCCACGGATTACGCCTTGGGCTGGGCCGTGGCCCTGGGCGCCCCCTTTGTCTTCAAGACCACCCTGGATCACGAGTACCGCAGCGATATCTTCGGCGAGCGCGGCATCCTGCTCGGCGCGGTGCACGGCATCGTGGAACTGCTCTACCGCCGCTTCATCACGGTGGACAAGATGAGCGAGGAGGAGGCCTTCCGCCACTCGGTGGAGAGCGTCACCGGCCCGATCAGCAAGACCATCTCCCATGACGGCATCCTGGCGGTCTATGAAAAACTTGACGCCAAAGGGAAAGAGATCTTCGAGCGGGTCTACTCGCTGTGCTACGCCCCGGCCTTTGAGATGCTGCTGGAGATCTACGACGAGGTGGCCAGCGGCAACGAGATCAGAAGCGTGATCATGGCCGGCCAGCGCTTCAAGCGCTTCCCCATGGGCAAGATCGACGGCACCCGCATGTGGCAGGTGGGGAAAAAGGTGCGGGCCGCCCGGGTGGAAAAGGACATACCATTGAACCCCTTTACCGCCGGGGTCTACTGCGCCACCATGATGGCCCAGATCGACCTGCTGGTGGAAAAAGGCCACTGCCTGAGCGAGGTGTGCAACGAGTCGGTGATCGAGGCGGTGGATTCGCTCAATCCCTACATGCATTTCAAGGGGGTGGCCTTCATGGTGGACAACTGCTCCACCACGGCGCGACTGGGTTCGCGCAAATGGGCGCCCCGCTTTGACTACATCCTGCACCAGATCGGCCTGGTGGCCTATGACGAGGGCGTGCCCACCGACACGGCAAGAGTGGCGGCCTTCAAGAACAGCATGATCCATGATGCCGTGAAAACCTGCGCCACCCTGCGGCCCTCGGTGGACATCTCCCTCTCGGAATAGCGGCATGGCCGCTGATTGTTTCCGCCAACAAAAAAGGTGGGCCTTGCGGCCCACCTTGCGCAGCATTCAGGCATCAATGCCGGTTAGTTTTCCATGAACTTCTCGAGCTTCCTGATCTCGGTCTCGTTCAATACATAGCGCAGCGGTCCGCGCTCGCCTTCCATCAGGGCAATGGATTTATCGAACAGGGTCCTCGTGTTGCCGAAGGTATGGGCAAAACTTGTGCTCTCCACATCGGAGTAGGCAACGGCAGCCTTGAAATCGCTGACCGCATCCTCCTCGCAGCCAAGCTCGCTCTTGGTCAGGCCTCTGGCAAAAAAAGCGATTCCGCGCTCGGGATTCAGGGCAATGGCATGATCCAGATCCTCCAGGGCATGCTCAAAATCCCTCTTGTCCATCTCCGCGATGCCTCTGTAATAATAGCCCCTTTCATTGTCGGGGTCCAGGGTAACAACCGCGTTGAAATCTTCGATGGCCCTGTCATAGTCCTCGCTTTTAAGAAAAGCCACGCCTCTGCTCAGGTAGGTTCGCACCGGATCATAGCCCTCGTCATGGGCCCGGGTGAACAGGTCAATACTCTCTTTCAGATGACCTTCCACGAACTCATTCTGTGCTTCACGGAAAAGTTCTGTTGTCGTCATATTACACCTCCTCCCTTCTGATGACCCGAAGGGATCCATACTGGTTACTCTTTAAATGGCAACCTTCTCTTATCTATTTTAAACAATAACCATTACCATTTAAAACAACCACTCTTTCATCTTCTTTTCTGAAATTTCCGGCAGAGGGAGGCGGACCACAGCAGAGCGGGCCAGACAGGGGCAGGCGGCGGGGAGAGACCTTGCAGATCAGGGCAGCGGCAGGGTCATGCCCCTGCTGCTGATGCCCTTCTTCAGCACCTCCCGGTTGTAGACGGCGATCACGTTGCGCCGCTTGAGCATGCCCACCACCCAGCGTTCCTTGTCGCTTTCCACCACCGGGATCTCTTCAATGCCTTTCTTATTGAGCAGCTCCATGGCGGTGTAAAGATCGTCGTCCGGGGTAAGGATGATGACATCACGGGCACAGATATTGCCGACCGTGGCACTGGCCCGCATCTCTTCGTCGTGGAGAATGGTCTTCACGTCCTGCAGGGAGATGATGCCGACCATCTGGCCGGCGTTGCGGCCCGAGTCAGCCAGCACCGGGAAATAGAAGCTGCCTTCCGCCATGCTGAAGATCTTCAGCAGATGGTTGACGTTGGCCGACTCGCTGACAAAACCGACGTCCTCGGTCATGGCCTTGCCGACCTTGATGGATTTCATCACCGCCGTTTCGCGGCCGTCATGGATATCAATGCCCTGGCGGGTGAAATCAACCGTATCAATGGAATCCTGATAAAGCTTTTTCGAGACAACCGTGCCGATGATGCTGGTCAGCATGATCGGGATGATAATGAGATAATTGCCGGTCATCTCAAAGAGCAGAAATATGGCGGTCAGCGGGGCATGGGTCGCCGCGGCCAGAAAGGCGCCGATGCCCACCGCGGCATAGGCGCCGCTGGCGGCAATGGCGCCGGTTGGCAGCAGGTAGTTGGCCGCGCCGCCGAAGGAACCGCCCAGCACCGCCCCGATAAACAGCGAGGGGGCAAAGACCCCTCCTGCCCCGCCGGAGCCGAGGGTGACGGCGGTGGCAAAGATCTTCAGGAAAACCAGCAGCAGCATGACCCAGACCACGCCGTGGCCGTGCAGAACATCGCCGATGTAATCATAGCCGTTGCCCATGACCTGGGGCATGAGGATGCCGATGGAACCGACAATGAAGGCGCCGATGATCGGCTTGACAAAGATACTGATGGGAACCGCGGCAAACCGATCCCTGATCCAGTAGAAAATCCGGATATGCAGCACGGCCACGATCCCCACCAGCACGCCCATCAGGATGTAAAGGGGGATCTCCACCGGGGCGTTGATCAACTGATAATCAGGCACGGGAAACGCCGGGGTTTCGCCGTATGTGGCCCGGGAAACCACGGTGGCCATGGCCGAGGAAATGACCAGGGCGGAAAAGGAAGACATCTCATAGGTGCCGAGCAGGACAATCTCCGAGGCAAAAAAGACGCCGGCAAGGGGAGCATTGAACATGGCGGCAACACCGCCGGCGCAGCCTGCGGCGATGTACACCTTCATGCGGTCGCCGGACACCCGGAAAAACTGGCCGACCTGGGAGCCCAGGGCGCCGCCCACCTGGGCGATAGGGCCTTCCACCCCGGCGGAGCCGCCGGTGCCGATGGTAAGTGAGGTGGAAAGGGTCTTGAGCAGGATGGCGCGGAACTTGATCCTGCCGCCCTCCAGGTTCACCTTGCGCAGAAAGTTGGTAAAACCGTAGCCATTCACCTCGCCGGGGAAAAAATAACTGAGCGGGATGAGCAGCACCATGCCGAACATGGGGATCAACGGCAGCAGCAGCAGACGCGGTCCGCCGTCACCGATCAGCAGTTCGTGTCCGGTCTGAAAGATATAATGGTGGACGAGTTCTTCGGTCGACCTGAAGAGTATATTGGCAAAGCCTGCCGCCAGCCCGATGGCGGAGGCAATAATAACCATCAGGGCGTTTTCGCCCGGGATTAGTTTTTTTAAACGCTTCATTACTGTTTCTGCGGGACGGCGCAGCCAAACAAGGCGGCCTGATTCAGAAAATAATCATCCGTCATGCCGGCCAGAAAATCACAGACGATGGCGGCGGGAGGGGTCTCGCCTGCATAGCCGGGATCCATCTTATTGATAAATTCGGAGAACAGGGAACTCTTTTCCTGCGGCGCCTGCACAGCCTCCAGGTAGGCGTGGAAAAGACAGCGGTAGCATACGGTTATTTTTCCCACGTCTTTTTTTATGGCGGGATTCAGATAAATCCGCTCATAATTGAATTCTTTCAAGGTGCGCAAGGTCTCGGAAACCTCCGGGCTGAAGGCGATGGCATCCGGCCCGCTGTTTTTCAGCAGATCGGTGACCAGATTATGGACTATGGTGCCGTTGGTCTCTCCCAGGAGCGCCCGGCAGTCCGCCGGGATGTCACTGCGCCTGATCAGAGCGAGCTCAATGGCGTCTTCAATGTCGCGGCCGATATAGCTGATGGTATCGGCAAAGCGGACGACGCAGCCTTCCAGGGTCATGGGCGCCAGCGGGGCGGCGGGGTTGACCGCCTTGCGGCGCATCTTGTCGTCAAAGGCGGCAAAGGAACCCGCGCGCTCAGGCCGCAGGCTGCGGTCATGCACCTCCCCGTCGTGGCAGAGAATGCCATCAAGGGTCTGCAGGGTGAGATTGACCCCCCTGCCCTTGCGCTCGATATGCTCCAGAAAGCGGACACTCTGCAGGTTATGCTGGAAAGAGGGCAGCCCATGCTCCCGGCACAGGCCGTCAAGGATCTTCTCACCGTCATGGCCAAAGGGCGGATGGCCGATATCATGGCCCAGGGCAATGGACTCGATGAGATCCTCGTTCAGCGAGAGCACCCGGCCGATGGTCCTGGCGATCTTCGAGACCAGCTGCACGTGGAGGACCCGGTGGGTGATATGGTCATTTCTGACCATGTAGAAGACCTGGGTCTTATCGATATAGCGGGTATAGGCCCGGGAATGCAGGATGCGGTCCGTGTCCACGGCAAAGGGCGGCCGGTGCCCCTCCAGCAGCTCAGGCCTGCGGCGGACGGCGTCCCTGCTCCTGGCGGCATATGGGCCGAGATACTGCTCCTCCTTGGCCGCCAGTTTTTTTTTCAATTCGATCAGAAAGGGATCCTGTTTCATCTGTTCATCTGCGGCCTGCTTCATTCATGCTCCTGCCTGTTACCATGAGAGATACACTTCTTATCCTATTTTGCCGAACAGTCAACCGATATTCCGGCCGGCAATCCGCGGAAATTGCCCGGGCCGGCGATTTTCACAAAAAAAACTCTCTTCATCCCGTTAAAAATATTGTAAAATTCTAACGAATTCATTCAACTGAATATTTCTGGAAAATTTTCACATTATGGAGAACGTTTATGACTGTCAGCGCAGCAGATTTCAACAAGGCACTTGCCATCGGCCGGCCGCCCAATATCGTCAAAATATTCCCCAATTCCCGCGGCCTGCTGGTCAGCGGCAAGGTTATTGACCATGCCCTGTCCCAGAAAGGCAGGGCCATGACCATGGCCGCCAACGGCCGTAATTACTTCATCATCCGCGGCGCCCTGCTGGCCGCGCAAAGGGCCAATGCCGCCATCATCATCGAGATTGCCCGCTCCGAAGGCGGGGCCAAGGCGTATTGCCCCACCAACTACTGGAACATCGCCCGCCAGGTCGATCAGGTGTGCAACGAACTGGCCATCACCGTTCCGGTGGCCATCCACGCAGACCACTACGGCATCAAGAGCGAAAAAGACCTCCCCTTCGCCAGGGTGGAGATCCCCACCATCTTCGAGGCCGGCATCACCTCCATTGCCATTGACGCCTCGCACATGCCGGACGACAGGAACCTGCTGGCCAACCTGGAACTCAATCAATATATTCCCGCCTGGGCCGGCCTGGAGACCGAGGTGGGCGAAATCAAAGGAAGCGAGGGGCTCTCCTCCCCGGCCGAGGCCCTGTTCCTCATCCAGGGGCTCAACGCCCATAACATCTTTCCCAACTGGATCGCCTTGAACAACGGCACCACCCACGGCCTGGAGGCGAGCGGCCAGGGCATCCAGGTGGAACTCACCGCGAAAATTCACGAGGTGCTGGCCCCCTACAAGACCTCCGGCGCCCAGCACGGCACCTCAGGCAACAGCTCGGAGCGGCTGCGGGAAATCGCCCGGAAAACCCGCACCACCAAGGCCAATGTCGCCACCGCCCTGCAGATGATCTCCTGGGGGGTTGAGGTCAATGACTATGGCAACGCCATCCTGGATAATGACGGCAACCTGGTCAAGGTCAAGAATGAAGGTGTGACCGAAGAGATGTGGCAGGAAATGGTCAACTATGCCAGGGAAAAAGGCTGGAAGGCCGGGGGCTACAAAAGCCTCAATCTGCCCTTTGAAAACAGGCTGCTCGGCCAGCCGGCCGCTATCCGCGAACGGATGTGCAAACGGGTGGAGGATTTTGTCTACAACATGCTGGTCAATGTCTTTAACGCCCAGGATACGGCGGAGCCGGCCATCGAGGCCATCCTGCGGAAAGGCTCCTATGATCCGGGGCCCAAGGCCGAACGTCTTGAAGACCCGGCCGACTGGACCCCGGAAAAAATCATGGCCAGGGCCGCTACGCTTGGCAGCGATAAAGGCCCGCAAGGTGATTTTGACGATTAAGAAAATCCGTACAGAAAAAAAGTTCGTCCCGTAATTGCCGTAATCCCTCCGCCCCGGAGGGATTACGGCAAAAGCAATGCCTCTATTCCGTCTGGAAACGCCTGTTGAAATTGATGGAGACAGTGGCAAAATAGCCGCCGCCCAGCTGGACCCTCTCCATGGTACCCATGGTATAATGATTGAGGTCCTCGTAGATCGGTATGCCTGCCGTTACCCGCAAGGAGAAGTTGCCGCCCAGGGCGGTCAGGAACCGCCAGTCAGCCACCGCCGCCAGATTAGTGCGGGAGCCGCCGGTATTGCCGACATCCATGCTGTTTTTCTCGTTTCTGCCCTGAAACAGCGTGTCAAGCTCCAGCCCCACCAGCCAGTCATAATTGGGAGTGTAATGCATTGCCAGCCCGAGCCTGGTCTCGTTTCCGAACTGGTAGTCGTCGTTGTTTTCCATCTTATGGGTGTAACTGGCCAGGCCATGGAACCAGAAATTGCTGAAGCGCTGGGAATAGAGCAGGCCGCCGGTAAAGCTGTAATCGCCGTAGCCAAGCTGCAGGCCGGGGATGTCGAGCCATTCCGTGTCAAAATCGCCGGTGGGTAAAGTGGTTTCGGCCAGCAGGGTGAAAAACTTGCTGAAGTAATTGTCCCGCCAGAGATTATAGCGCAGCGACAGGCCCAGATCCCCCAACCCGCTGTTGTTGTCGGTCTGCACCAGGTTGCCGCCCAACTTGTACATCTGCATTTCCTTTTCCAGATAGGAAATGTTCATGCCGAGGGCCAGACTGTCGGTGAGGCCATAGTTGAGCATCAGCATCTCGGCCTTGGTGGTCATTTCCTTGGGGGCCATCATCTGGCCGGGCCGCCGCACGAAATCGTGCGGATCCCTGCTGCTTGAGCCCTCCATGATCTCGTCCATTTCCATATACATGTAACCCAGCCCGACGCCGAACGCCCCCTGCGACGGCAGCACCGCGGCCTTGATGCGGGTAGGCATGGTCATGCCCATGGGGGATACGGCGCTTAAGGCCTGGTGAAAATCCAGCACCTCCCCTCCTTCGGCATCAACAAATTTCTGCGCTGCCTCCCTGCTGCGGAAGGCGATGATGCCCGGCATCATGTCGGGAATCACCCTGCTGCCTATGACATAGGTGGCCTCCGCGGCCGGGACCAGTTCCCTGCTTTCCCAGTCCCGCGCCATGATCGAGGAAAAGGCATCCGGACCTCCCTCGTCCTGGACAATGCGCAGCAGACAGGCCATGCCGCAGGCCTCGGTATGGCGGCCGTCCTTGTACGTCAGCTCGTTGGCCGTGTGCTGATACTCATCAATATACATGCCGCACACCCGGCAACCAGGGCGGCCTGCCGTTTCAGCGGCTTGCCCTGTTCCCGCAGCACATAATGCCGCAGCCATCACAATAATTAACAGAATACGTCGCATGGTTTCCCTCCCCTGCCGGCAACAGCGCCGACCGTCACCTGTAATAGCAGCAGGCAATTATGACAGCTGATTCCGCCATAATCGCCCATGTTGGTATTTTTCAAAAACTCCGGGATGATATATTGGCCACCCCTGTCAAATTAATGAATTATCTAACAGGATTGACACATGTTGCCAATGCGGCAATTTGTCGCACCTGGGCACAAATGCTGATATTCCGGTTAATTAGGAGATGCAGCGAAATACGAGCCCGCCACTGGGATGATAAAAGGCGCCGCTTCCGGTTGAGCAGGAGCGGCAGGTGTGGGAGAGGGAAAAACTGAGCGGAACGGAAGACGCACTGCCTGACTGAACAAAGACAAAAAAAAGGGGAACCGCGGGCTGTTGGCCAGCGGTTCCCCTTGACATGCAAAATCGTTTTCCCCAGCCGGGGAAAATGCCCATCACGCCTTTTTCAGGACATTGCCGATATCTTTCACCTTATCCACCTCTTCCTTGAGAGCGGTCACCTCTTTGACGCCAGGGACACTTTCTTCCGCGTCCTTCAGGCCTCTTTTAAAGGAAGAGATCCCCTTGCCGAGTCCGGCGCCGATCTCCGGCAGCTTCTTGCCGCCGAAAACGAGAAAGGCTATCCCCAGAATGATAATAAGTTCCGGCGTTCCGAGTCCAAACATTGTTAACCTCCTTGCTGACTATTAAATCAACTCCCCGGATATTGCCGGGGAGTTTGATGATGCAAACGTGCTTCAACTTTCCTTATCCTTGTTTTTGTCGGCCTCGTCCAGTTTTTTCTTTTCATCATCTTCCTTGGTGGCATTCTTGAAATTCTTGATGCCCTTGCCGATGCCTGAGCCGATTTCCGGCAGCTTGCCTGCCCCGAAAATGATGACGATGATGACCAGAATGATGATCAATTCCGGCATGCCGAGTCCAAACATATAGAACCTCTCCTGTTAATTGCAAGCCAATTTCCCTACCTCTTATTACATAACCCAAAGCACCGCGGACCGCAAAGAAAAAAATCAGCCCATGCCGGTCAGCCGGCGGCTCATCTCATTGGCCCTGGCCATGATCTCGCGCTCATCAAGGGCGGTCAGCTGCCTGTCACGCATGACGATCCTGCCGTTGATCAGCGAATGGACCACATCACTGCCCTTTGCCGCATAAACCAGGTGCGAGGCAATGTTGTACATGGGGGTAAGATGGGGCTGGTCAAGATCAAGGACAATCAGGTCCGCCTTCTTGCCCGGCTCCAGGCTGCCGATCTCCCGCTCGGCGCCGAGCACCCGGGCCCCGCCCATGGTGGCCATCTGCAGGGTCTGCCGGGCCGTCATCACCGTGGGATCAAGGCGGTGCACCTTGTGCAGCTTGGCCGCCATATCCATTTCGGCAAAGAGATCGACATTGTTGTTGCTGGCGCTGCCGTCCGTACCGAGCCCCACCGTCACGCCGGCCGCCAGCAGCTCCGGCACCGGGGCGACGCCGGAGGCGAGTTTCATGTTGCTTTCCGGACAATGGGCCACCTTCACCTGCCGCCTGCTGAGCAGGTCGATCTCCCCGGCAGAGAGCACGACACAGTGATCGGCAATGACGCGCCCATCAAGCAGCCCCAGGGCCTCCAGATGGTTTACCGGCGTTTTGCCGTAGCGCTTGCGCACCGTTTCCACCTCGTCCGCGGTCTCGGAGAGATGGATAACGTAAGGGCAGTCATGGGCCATCGCCTTGTCCTTCAGCGCCACCAGCAGGTCAGGGGCGCAGGTATAGACGGAATGGGGGTCCATGGTGATGTTGAGCAGGGGATGGTCTTTATAGCGCTGCGCCAGCGCCTCCACATAGGCAAAGCCCGCGGCAAGTTCCCCGTAATTGGGCGACGGGAAATCATAGAGCACCTCGCCGAGCCAGGCCCGCATGCCGCTCCTGTCCGCGGCCCTGGCCACATCACCGGCAAAAAGATACATGTCGCAGAAACTGGTGGTGCCGGATTTAATCATCTCCACCATGGAGAGCAGCGAGGCGTGATAAACCATTTCGCCGGTGAGTCTCCCCTCCACCGGAAAGATATGCTCCTGCAGCCAGGTCATCAGCGGCAGGTCATCGGCCAGCCCCCGCATGCAGGACATGGCGGCATGGGTGTGCACATTGATCAGCCCCGGCATGATCAGCGCCCTGGGCAGGGTGAGCGTCTCCGTGGCCTGGTACTGCCGCCGCAGCTCGCTGGCCGGCCCCACAGCGGCAATGGTTGCGCCGCAGACCGCCACCGCCCCGTCCTCGATAATGGCATCATTGCTGTCCATGGTCACCACAATGCCAAGCAACAGCACATCACAGCGTTGCTTCTCGCTCATTCACTTCCTCTCACAGGTTGCGGAGCACAGCCATCACCAGCTGCACGAAGTTCCCTTCCGCCCTGCCGGCCTGCGCCAGAATCTCTTCAAGGCGGATGGGCTGGAAATTATCCGGGTCGTTGACATTGGCTACCAGGGAGATGCCGAGCACCTGCAAACCCGCATGGGCCGCCACAATGACCTCCGGCACGGTGGACATGCCCACCGCATCCGCCCCGCACATGCGGAGAAATCTGGTTTCAGCCGGGGTCTCCAGGCTCGGGCCGGGAATGGCCACATAGGTGCCGGCCACCACATTGCTGATGTTGTGCCGGCTGGCGCAGTCAATGGTCAGATCGATCAGATCCGGGTCGTAAATCCGGGAGCAATCGGGAAACCGCGGCCCCCACTCATCCACGTTCGGTCCCCGCAGCGGGTTGTCCGGGATAAAATTAAGATGATCGCTGATGATCATCAGCGTACCAGGGGCATAGGCGGGATTGAGGCCGCCCGAGGCATTGGAAACCAACAGCAGCCGGGCGCCCAGCAGGGAAAGCACCCTGACCGGGAAGGTCAGCTCCCTGGTGGAGTAGCCTTCATAATAATGAAAACGCCCCTGCAGGGCGGCCACCCGTTTATTGCCCAGCAACCCGAAAATCAGATTGCCGGCATGGCTGGTAACCGTGGAGCCGGGGAAATGCGGGATGGTTTCATAGGGCAGGCACAGGGCATTCTCAATTTTTTCCGCCACCCCGCCCAGCCCGGTGCCGAGCACCAGGATGATCTCCGGTTTCTCAGCACACCGCTCCCGCAAAAAGGAGACGGTCTCCTCAACCTTCTGTTTGAAATACTGCGCCGCCTGCTGCACTTGATTACCGTACGATCCTGGTGAATTTTGAACCCTCGATGGTCAGGTTATACATCAGACCCTTATTGCTGAAAACAAAGCCGACAATGGGATCCTTGATATCAATGCTGTTGATGTCTTCGCCAACGCCCCATTTCACCAGGGCCACCGAACCGTCAACCCCCGCCTTCCAGCCCTCGCTCTTGCGGAAGTCATCCAAGGACTGCTGGGTCAGAAAGACCACCACCACGGATTTGGACTGGGCCCCCAGTTGAAAACCGATGGAGGCGGCAGCGGTATTGTAATATTCCACCGTCTTGCCGCCGATGCGCAGCGCCCCTTCCCCATACTCGCCGCCAACGCCGATCCCCGCCTTGATGACGTTCGGGAAAACCAGCACGCCGTTCGCCTTCTGCAGGAATTCTTGCCCGCCGGTTATCTCCTGGGTAAAGCGCGTCAGGGTGCCGTTCACCCCGATGTTGATCTCCTCGGCTGATGCGGCAAGCGCCTCGCCCGCCCCACTGAAAACCGCCACAGGAAATAACAGAAAAAACAGCATGAGGATGATGGGAAAACCCCTTTGACCAGCTTGCATACTTCCTCTCCTTTTCACTATACTCAGATCTTCCTGAGCAGCCATTGAGTTCAAAATTCCGCCCCCGTCTGCCAGCGGCTCAGAGGCAGGTCGGCAACTAATGCCGTAATACTCATTAGTCAACCCTCATTTTTCAGCCATTTCGCCAATAGTTCTCTGCTGATCCGTGCCCATCCAGGACAGCGGAACGGCAGTCTGGACTGGCTGAAAAAAAGTGGCAAGCACCAAAACCATGTCAGCAGCTTGAGAAATCAGTTAACCTGGGCCGTCTGATGCAGAGGAACTGCCGGACCGGCCCCGCTCAGCGGCAGGGAAACGGTAAAGATCGTGCCGATATCAGGCTTGCTGACAAAGGAGATGGTGCCGCCATGCTTTTTTTCGACAATCTGTTTGCAGGAAAGCAGCCCCAGGCCGTTGCCGGTGACCTTGGTGGTGAAATGGGCATCAAATATCCTGCCCGCCACATCCTCGGTAATGCCGTGGCCATGATCTTCCACCTTGATGACAACCCGGTTGTCGGAGACCTGGGCGCTCAGCTCGATCAGGGCGCCTCTGTCGCTCGCCTGGGCGGCATTGATGAGCAGATTCAACAGCACCAGCCGGAGCTGCAGTCTGGCAAAGCAGAAGTCAGGCAGATCATCCGCCAGTTTGACCTGTATGCGCTTATCCTGCAGATCGGGGTGGGTGATAAAATCGGATTCACACATCTCGTTGATCAGCACCGGCAGCGAGTTGCACACAAAGCCTTCAGGGACGACCAGATTTTTCACGTTGGCCAGGGCCTGCTCCACCAGGGCGGCGATATGGTTGCGGGCCATCTTCATGTAACGGACGTATTTTTCCTGGTTTGATCCCTTTTCCACCGGGAAATTATCGAGAAACAGAAAAAGGGAGAGCAGATTTTTCATATCATGCACCAGGATGGTGATCTGTTCAAACTCCCGGGAAATCATCTCGTTGTCCAGCCTGAGCCGGTGACTGAGAATCTTCATGATGGACAGCAGGGCCTGCGGGTTGTTCACCAGGCATCCCTTGAAAAGCGGGGTCGGCACCCTGAGCAGCAGACTCTGCTCAGCCGCCTTCACCGTGGCGGAACGGGGTTTCGCCTCGATAATGGCCATTTCGCCCACGTAATCAACCGGGACGATTTCAGACAGAATTCTTTTGCCCTTGGACACCACCAGTCTGCCCTGCAGCAGCACGAAAAAATCCTCCCCCGCCGCTCCCTCGCAGAGCAGGATTTCGCCTGCCTGGCAATGAACCTCGTCAATGCTGAAGGCAAAAGACCGCAGATCAGCGACCGAAAACGAGGAAAAAAGATCAACCTGCTGCAGAGCCCTGATGCGGTCCTCTCCTTTCATGATGATGCTCTACCCTTATCCTTAGCAGCAAATAAGACATCGGCGGCAAGTTGACATCAGGTAACCCGGAAGCCATCCTGTCACCTCCACGCAGAATGAAATAATGAATAATGTGTGGCTATTATACTCCTGAGACCGCAGTGAGACAAGCAGAACCGAACCGTTGGCGGAAAAGGAAACATTGTGGATGAGCGACAACGGAATCTGGTCCTGGCTGATTGAGTTGGCCAGAAAATTCCATTTCGGGGAAAGCAAACAGGGCGAAACGGTTGCTTGTAAATGGTCGGGACGAGAGGATTTGAACCTCCGACCCTAGCGTCCCGAACGCTATGCTCTACCAGACTGAGCCACGTCCCGACCCGGGTGGACAGAAAAAGACGCGGAGAAATACTGTGTCATTTCTCCGCGTCTTTGTATTGTATATGACGACCTGCTGAAAAATAGAACCGAACCATCGCCGGTTGCATATATCGAATGTGAATTGGCGCTGCCCTACATCATCAACAGCTTATTTGACAGCATCAGCAAGCTTACTTCCTGATTTAAACCGCGCAACCTTTCTTGAAGGAATCTTGATGGTGGCGCCGGTCTGGGGATTTCTACCCTGGCGCGCGGCACGTGCGGAGACAGAGAAAGTACCGAACCCAACCAGAGTCACTTTGTCTCCCTTTGCCAGGGCATCAGTCACTGCATCAAGAAAAGCGGTTAATGACTTCTCCGCAGCGGCTTTGCTGATCCCCGCAGCAGAAGCCATGCTTTCAACCAATTCACTCTTATTCATAATCCTTCCTCCTCACGAATAACTTAATAGATGAATCTAACACGAACGTTAGTGCCGATTTAACCAAACACTATTAGATTGTCAAACAAAAAAAACCACTGTAATTCCCAAAAAAAATACTCAATATCAGTTTAAAATACCCGGTCGCTCAGAAAGTTCAAGAAAAACTTTGGTATAATTGAGCTTTGCGAAAAAATTTCTCACCTCCTCCCGTAGACCTCTTTCAAGAAATCTCTCGATATCTCCTTGAGATAGCGAAATAAATACAGACCTGCCATCAAGTCTTGCCCTGCAGCCGAAAAACCCTTTGTCCTCGAGAAAATTTTCCCCGCAAGCCACATCCCGCAGCAGTTCCGGCGTTATAGCCACCCCGGCGGCAACACGGGTAGCCAGACAGGATTCCGAAGGAAGATTCCAGCAGTCAAGTCGCCATGCTCTGCAGAGCAGGCGGACCTCCCTTTTCGTCAAACCCGCCTCAACCAGCGGGGTTTGCACGTGAAGCTCCCGGACAGCCCGCAGACCTGGCCGATCCTGTTCGAGATCATCCAGATTGGTGCCATCTAAGAGTTTATACCCAGAAGCAAGCAGAGACGTCAAGTACGTATAGATTTTCTTTTTACAATGATAGCAGCGCAGGTCGCTGTTGGCGGCAAATTCGGGCCAGGACAAGGGATCGACCTCCACAATCCGCAGCGGACATTCCAGCTGCCGGCAGGTCAGCCTGACCCTTTCCAGCACCCGAGGCTTCTGCAGGGGAGAGCGCACATACATCGCCTGCGCATCCGGGCCATACGCCTCCCAGGCAGCCCTGAGCAGAAGGGTGCTGTCAACGCCGCCGGAAAACGCCACTGCCCCGGGACCCGCTTTGCGAAGCGCAGCCACGAGGCAATGGTATTTTCCCAATAATTCCGGGGGAAGAGCCGCACGTTCCTCAGCAGAAACCATGCAGATTATTTGTCAGGCAAGGTCTGTATCGGCTTTTCAATCAGAAAATCGCCCTTTTCGATCCACGCTTTCAGGATAAGGGCAATCTCCCGGGCCCGGACCAGACTGGACAGCGGGGCGGTGGGCACGTCCTTGCCGTTCACCTCGATATGCCCGCTTTTCAGCTGGGCGTAAGTGACCTCGCCATAATTGCGTTTCACGCCATGGGGATAATCGTGGGCGTAATCCACTATCTGGGTGACCAGCTCGGCATCGGAGACGCCGGTGTAGCGCGCCATGTCCTCATTGAGGATGGGAATGGGAATGCCTATGCCCACGGCCATGGTGGAGCCATAGCCCTGCATGCTGATTCCCTTCAGCCAGCGGTTGCTCATCTGCTTCATGTCGCCATAGACCATCAGGGTGCCGGACGGACGGCAGGGCGTGCCGTTTTCCAGCCGGGGCACGCCCGGATTATGCTGGGTGCCGTGCCAGCCGACATAACCGACGCCGCCGCCCAGAAAAATCCGGCTGCCGACGCCGATGGTCTTGAAATAGGGATCATTGAGCAGCGGGCTCAGTTCTCCGGCACTGCAGTAATTGGCATTCTTACCAAAGGGTCGCAACGTTCCCATGTAGGTATAGATCGTCTTACTGGAAAGATTGACGGCGCAGTTATAATTCTGGTAGCAGTTCCTGGGGTTGAACAGCAGGGCATAGGGCAGATCCTGCAGGGTGATCTCCTTTTCAATGCCCTTGCTCGGATAACAATCCGTGCCATAGGCCGTCACCTTCAGATGCACCTTCTTGCCGGCCACCAGGTCCTCCAGCACATGGCCGCCGCCATAGCGGAATTCACCCGGATAGACCTTGTTCAGCGGATCGTCTTCCGCCAGTTCCGTGGCCCCGATGTAGATATCCACCGCGGCGAGGCCGGCATAGGCCGGCACGCCGTTCAGCCACGCCTTGGAAGCCTTGACGGTCGGATGGGAATGGCCGAAGTTGATAAAGGCCCCGGAGGAACACATGGGGGAAAAGGTGCCGGTGGTGACCACATCCACCTTCCTGGCCGCCTCTTCCGGGCCATGCTCACGGACAATGCCGACCATCTCCTCGGCCGTTACCACCACCGCCTCGCCAGCCTTGATTCTGGCGTTGATTTCATCATAGGTTTTCTGGACCTTCCATTCACTCATACAATCGAACCTCACTCCATCACGGAGACAACTTTATGACCGGCCTCTTCCAGCGCCTCGACAATCGGGGCAGGATCACATCTTTCCAGTCTGAAATAATGCACTTTCCGTCTGGCGGCATGGCTTTCAATGGCCACACTGATAATCTCGCCGCCGTGTTCATTAATGACCCGGGTGACGTCCTCCAGGCCGCTTTTCTTATCAATCACCACATCGATGCGGGTTGATGCCTTGAACAGACCGAGCACCTCGATGAAGGCGGAAAGAAGGTCGGACGCCGTGATGATGCCTACCAGCTTCTTCTTGTCAAGCACCGGCAACCCCCCGATTTTATAATCGTGAATGAGTCGCGCTGCTGTTTCGATGCTGGCATTGGCATTGACCGTAATCGGATTCAACACCATCACCTGATGAACCGGGATCTCTTCCACCATTGACGGAAAAGAAAACTGCCGCAAATCGCTTTCAGTAATAAATCCAACCAGCTGATCATCCTCAACCACCGGCAGATGTCTGATGGAGTGCTTCTTCATCAGATCCGATGCCTCCTGCAGCAGTGCGGTTCTGTGGATGGTCTTCGGGTTGGGCTTCATCCAGTTTTTAATTTTCATAGCGATCCCTGCCTCATGTCTGAACCCCCATCCCTTAGGTTCCTTCTCTCTCCTCTGCAGAAGGAACAAACAGATGCTGTAAGGGAAATGATTTTAACCCTAGAATACTTTTAATATTTTTTCAAGTTAGAAGAAACATGGAAAAGGCCGGCGATTTTTGCGGGATATTTCATTTTCTCTTTCCATATCCGCCAAATTGCATTAATAGTGCACATTCTATCATCAAAATTGAGCCCCTATGCATAAAAAAACAGGGTGCGGAGAATAAATTCGAAAAAAAATGCATACCATGGCCACAGACAACCAGGCAGCCCTCATCAATGTGCGCAACCGCATTGACACCATTGATGATACCATATTGAAATTATTAAAGGAAAGACTGAAATGCGCCCAGGAAATCGGCCAGCTGAAATCCAAGGAAAACCGGGCGAAATGGGACCCCTTGCGGGAGAGGCAGATATACGACAGGCTGGTCCGCGACAATAACGGCGAGTTTCCCGAAGAGGCCCTGCACAGCATTTACCACGAGATCATCACCACCTGCCGGCTCTCCCAGAAGCCGGTGGAGGTGGCCTACCTGGGGCCGCAGGCGACCTTTTCCCATCTCGCCGCGGTCAAGTATTTCGGCCATTCGGCGGATTATCGGCCCATTGAAACCATTGAGGACATCTTCTTCGAGGTGGAGCGCGGTCGGGTGCAGTACGGCATCGTGCCGGTGGAGAATTCCATCGAGGGCTCAGTCACCTCCACCCTGGACGCCTTCATGAAATGCAAGGTTAAGATCTGCGGCGAGGAGTATCTCAACATCACCCATAATCTGGTCAACTATTCGGGAGATATCAACGATATCAAACTCATCGTCTCCCACTCCCAGCCCCTGGCCCAATGCCGCCAGTGGCTGCGCAAACAGCTGCCCAATGTGCCCACCCAGTCGGTGTTCAGCACCGGCCAGGCGGCCCAGATGGCCCATGACGACCACAGCATCGCCGCCATCGCCAGCTCGCTGGCCATCAAAACCTACCAGCTGCAGGTCGTGGTCAAGGGGATCGAGGACTACCGGGGCAACACCACCAGATTCGTGCTGATCGGCAAACAGTCTCCCACCAAAAGCGGCCGGGACAAAACCTCCCTGCTGCTGGGACTGCTTGACCGGCCGGGGGCCTTGAATGACACCCTGGCCATCCTGGCCCGCCGCAACATCAATCTGACCAGAATCGAATCCCGGCCGGTCAAAGGCGAGCCCGGCAAGTATCTCTTCTTCATCGACATGCTCGGCCATCATATGGACGGCGTGCTGGTCGAGGCATTTGAACGGCTGCAGGAAACCTGCTCCTATTTCGAATGGCTCGGCTCCTATCCCCAGGCCAGGCAATCAACCGCCAATTCGTGACATCTGGCCGTGGCAGCTGCCCTCTTTTTCAAAGAGGGTGTGGCTTTTCGGCTTATCCAGGATGGTCTGCACCAGGGCCTTTTTCACCTCGTCATCGCTGCCGCCGGCCCTGAGAATACTTTTCAGGTCCGTTTCCTTGTCGGACAGCAGGCAGGAACGCAGCCTGCCTTCCGAGGTCAGCCGCAGACGGTTGCACTGATCACAGAACTTGTGGCTGATGGGGCTGATGAACCCCACCGATCCCCCGGCCTCCCCGTCCTCCTTGAACCGGTAAATACGGGCAGGGCCGTCCAGGCGGGCCGTCTGCGCGGCGACCAGTTCACCCAGCACGCTGATCCGCTCCCTGATTTCCTCAGACGAAATATAGCGTTCCTCACCCCAGATGGTGCCGTCGCCGATGGGCATGAACTCAATGAAGCGCACCTGCAGCCCATGGGTCCGGGAAAGCCTGGCAAAATCAAGGAGTTCGTCGTCGTTGATGCCGCGCAGGGCCACCATGTTGAGCTTCACCGGGGAAAACCCCATCTCCTGCACGAGCCTGATGCCCTGCCACACCTGGTCAAAGAGATCGACACCGGTGATGCGGGCGAAACGTTCCTTTTTCAGGGTATCCAGGCTGATATTGAGCTTTCTGATGCCGGCGGCAAAGAGATCCGCCGCGTAGCGGGTAAGCATCACCCCGTTGGTGGTCAGCCGGATGTCGTCCAGGCCGGGAATGGCGGCCAGCCGCCGGATAAAGGAGATGATATCCCTGCGCACCAGTGGTTCCCCCCCGGTGAGCCGCACCTTGCGGATGCCAAGCTGCACGGCAAGATTGATAACCCGCAGCAGTTCCTCGTAACTCAGCAGCTCGCCGCAGGGCAGTTTCTCCCCGATTTCCCGGGGCGTGCAGTAGATGCAGCGCAGGTTGCACTGATCGGTCAGCGACACCCGCAGGTAGGAAATGGAGCGGGAAAAGAGATCGACCAGCTGCCCGGTTGCCAGCAGGTTTTCCAGGGATTTTTCTTGTTGAGTTTGCGTAATTTCAGGAGTAATTTTTGTCATAATATGTCACAATGCCGTTTTCCAGCCGCCCCGCCATCTGCTGTGCGGTGGCGTTTTGACAGCCTCATTTACAATCTTGCTGATGATTATCCTCGGAATAGAAAGCTCATGCGATGAAACTGCCGCGGCAGTGATGGAAGACGACCGGCGCCTGCTGGCCAACATCGTCAATTCGCAAATCGATCTCCATGGCATATACGGCGGCGTGGTGCCGGAACTGGCCTCCCGCAAGCATCTGGAGGATATCTATCCTGTGGTGGAGCAGGCCCTGCGCCAGGCCGGCCTCACCCTTGATCAGGTGGACGGCCTGGCCATCACCCAGGGACCCGGCCTGATCGGCTCGCTGCTGGTCGGGCTTTCCTTTGCCAAGGCCCTGTCGCTGGTCAAAAAAATACCCTATGTCGGTGTAGACCACATGGCCGGCCATCTTGTTTCGGTTTTTCTCGGGGAAAACAAACCCGCCTTCCCTTATATCGCTTTGATCGCCTCCGGCGGCCACTCCTCCATCTTTTATGTCACCGATTACCTGCATTACCGGCTGGTGGGCAGGACCAGGGATGATGCGGCGGGTGAGGCCTTTGACAAGGTGGCGAAACTGCTTGATCTCCCCTATCCGGGCGGCCCGGTCATCTCGGAGCTGTCCAGAAACGGCGACCCGGCGGCGATCAGTTTCCCCAGGTCCTGGCTTGAACCGGACAGTCTTGATTTCAGTTTCAGCGGTATCAAAACGTCCGTTGCCAATTACGTCAAGCAAAATCAGCAATCCTCCCCTGGCGGCGCCGGCAAGAAGCGATCAGCCAGGGAGACGGCGGACATCTGCGCCTCCTTTCAGGAAGCGGTGGTCGAGGTGCTGGCGACCAAGACCATCAAGGCGGCCCGCAGCTTCCAGGTGCAAAACGTGGTGCTGGCCGGCGGGGTGGCCGCCAACCCCAGGTTGCGGGAGGTATTCCGGCAGCAGGGCGACCGGCAAGGCTTCAACGTGTTTATGCCGCCGCAGCAGTTCTGCACGGACAACGCGGCGATGATCGCCCTGGCCGGCTATCATCTCTTCAGGCAGCAGGCCGTCACCACTCTCGACATGGATGTCTATTCGCGCAGCCCGCTGACGGAAGGCGCATGAACCGGCGTTTTTTCAGATACTATTACCTGCGCTTCATCCGCCTGCAGGGAGACCCCAGGGAGATCGCCAGGGGCGTCGCCCTGGGCATCTTTATCGGCATCACCCCCACCATTCCCCTGCACACCCTGCTGATCCTGCTGCTCGCCCTCTTCCTGCGGGCCAGCAAACTCGCCGGTCTGCTGGCCAGCTGCGTGGTCAGCAACCCCCTGACCTTTTTCCTGCAATATTATCTCTCCTGGCGGCTCGGCACCTGGCTCACTCCCTATGAGCTGTCCTGGGAGCGCATCCATGAATTAATGGCCATCATTTCCGGCCATATCGGCTTTCAGCAGACCATGGCCGAACTGAGCAGGCTCGGCGGGGAGGCCATTGCCGTCATGCTGGTGGGCGGAGCGGTGCTGGCCCTGCCCTTTGCCATGGCCGGCTACTTTCTTTCCCTTTACTTCTACAGGAGACTGCGCCAGAAACGCTTCAGGCAGCGCGCAGAAAACTACGCCATCTATGAGCCTCCAGTCAATCAAAGACATTCTCAAAAGTGAAAAACTGGCCCCCTCGAAAAAACGGGGTCAGAACTTTCTCATCCACCGGCAGACCGCGGCAAGCATTGTCGCCCTGGCCGGGGTCAGCGCCGACGACACCGTGGTGGAACTGGGGGTCGGCCTCGGCACCCTGACCGGTCCGCTGGCTGAAAAAGTCAGCAGGGTGATCGGGCTTGAGATCGACTCGGGCATCATTGACTGGCAGACCACCCACGGCAATCTGGCGGCCAACGTGCAGCTCATCCACCAGGACCTGCTGAAGGCCGATTTCCCAGACCTGGCCGGCCAATGCGGCGGCCGACTGAAAATAGTGGCCAACCTCCCCTATTCCATCTCCAACCCGCTGCTCTTCAAGCTGCTGGATAATCAGGAGGTGATGGAGTGGGCGGTGCTGATGCTGCAGAAAGAGGTGGCCATGCGGCTGACCGCCGTCCCCGGCACCAAGGAATACGGCATCATCTCGGTGCTGATGGCGGGGGCCGCGACTGTCACCCGCCTGCTTGACGTTGGTCCCGGCCAGTTCCATCCCCGGCCCAAGGTGGATTCCGTGGTGGTCAAGATCACCTTCCACCCCACGCCCGAGCGCGCCGCGCTGCTGCCGGCCCATGACCCCGGGCTGCTGCGCAAGGTGGTGCGCAGCGCCTTTCAACAGCGCCGCAAAACCCTGCTCAATTCCCTGTCCGCCGCTCCCTTCATCACCTTTGCCAAGGAAAGCTGCCGCTCAGCTCTGCTGGCGGCGCATATCGAGCCAAGCACCCGGGCCGAGCGGCTGACCATCGAGGATTTCGTCGCCCTGACCCGCGAACTGGCCAAGCTCGCCTGAGCGGAAAAAAGCATGCAGAACTTTGTCCTCTATAACCCGACCAAAATTATCTTCGGCACCGATACGGTGGGTGAGATCGGCCCGGAAACCGCGGCCTTGGGCCGCAAAATCCTGCTGGTCTACGGCCAGGGCAGCATCAGGCGAAACGGCGTTTATGAGCAGGTGCTCGCCTCGCTTGCCGCGGCGGGCCTGGAAATCAGCGAACACGGCGGGGTAGTTTCCAATCCCCTGCTCAGCCACGTACGGGCAGGCATCGAGCTGGCGAAGAAAAAGCAGGTCGAGGCAGTGGTCGCCGTGGGCGGCGGCAGCGTCATCGACAGCGCCAAGGCCATTGCCGCCGGCGCCCTGGTGGAGCATGATGTCTGGCAGTTCTTCAAGGCCAAGAAGAGCATCCGAAAAACCCTGCCGCTGACCTGCGTCCTCACCCTGGCCGCCGCCGGCTCGGAGATGAACGGCGGCATGGTGCTCACCAACGACGAGACCCGCCACAAATTCGGGGTGGGCAACCGGCTGCTCTGCCCCAGGGTCTCCATCCTCGATCCCACCCTCACCTTTACCGTGCCCCCGGATTATACCGCATATGGTGCGGTGGATGCCATCGCCCATATCCTGGAGTTCTACTTCACCACCCGGGACCCGGCCACCCCGGTGCAGGACCGCTTCATGGAGGGGCTGGTGATCAACATCATGGCCAGCTGCGAGCAGGTGCTGGCAAACCCCTCCGACTACCAGGGCCGAGCCGACCTGATGTGGGCCGCCACCCTGGCCCTGAACGGCTGGACCGCCGCGGGGCTTGGCATGGTCGGCTTTCCCATGCACATGATCGAGCACTCGCTCTCCGCCCTGTACAACATCGCCCATGGCGCCGGGCTGTCCATTGTCATGCCAGCCTGGATGCGCCGGCAGGCCAGGCTGCGGCCCGGCAAATTCAGCCAGTTCGGCCAGCGGGTTTTCAATCTTGCCGGCAGCGAGGAGAGCTGCGCCATGGCCGGCATCAAGTGTCTGGAAGAATGGTTTGCCAGGGTCAACAGCCCCACCTCGCTCAGCCAGGTCGGCATCAGCGCCGCTGACATCCCGGTGATCGCCGAAAACGCCCTGGCCCTGGCCCGCATCTGGCGCCTCAACGGGTACGGCAAGGAGGTCATCATGGATATCCTGGCCAGGGCGAGCGCATGAAATTCTCAGTGCTGCTTGCAGCTCAGAGTGACGGGAAAAAAAATTATTTAAGAAGTCCACTTAGTACGTGCGTTCATTCTAATTGCGTACTATATACATAATCCTTCAATGAA
>QZKJ01000059.1 GCA_003605035.1 Desulfurivibrio sp. | reverse complement strand
GTAACATGCTGAAATTAAATTGATATCCTCATGGTCCCCGCAGCTTGTTTCCAGAGAATTCAGCAGCCAGAAATCAGGAGCCAGAATAAAACGTAACAAGATCAACCATTCTGAATTCTGTCTCCTGTCTCCTGAATTCCCATGACGGAAATCAGAGCAGCACTATGTCAAAAAAATATCGTTATCTCGACAAAATAGATCAAGTCAGAAAGTTGAGTCATCAGTATCGGTAATCGTGATCCCGGTCTCGGTCCCGGTGATCATCGTACCGGTCCCGGTCGTGCTTCCCGCCTTTTCCTTTGTATCTGACCTCCTTGGGGTAGCGGTCTCTCGGCAATTCGGCCCAGGGCCCCTTCCTTGACTTCGAGTAGTACCACCGGTCGCTTGTGTAATGATAGTGATAGTCACTGTAATAATAGTACGGTTCCGCCTCCAGCACCACCACCGGCGGCAAAAAAGGCGCGATCATTACTCCGTCGGAACGGTGGCCGCGTCCTGCCGGCACCACCATACAGGCCGTCAGCAATGACGCTGCCATAAGCATTAAAATTGATATTCTTTTCATATGTCCTCCTTAGTTGACAAGATTGATGTTTTGCACTGTCGGCATGGATGAGGGACTGTCCGCAGAATAAAAGCTGCACCCCTCAAAGGTTGCAAGGCTTTACGGCCGGCAGACCCGCTTCAGGATCTTTTCAAAATGAAAACCATGGATGGCCAGCTCCACGGCCATTGGCAGGGCTCTACGTTTCACGAAAAATGTTTTCACAATTAATTTCCAATAGCGAAACCGGGCTTTCGACACAATGCCGAGTCGCCAGGCAGCTCGCAGGAAGGCGAGCAGATCTTCCCTGTTTACCCTGGTTCTGGCGGTGGGCGTGTAGTTGTTGAGAAAGGTGTTTATCCTCTGGTAGTACTGTTTGGGGGAATACAGAGTGGTGAGGAGCTTTTGATACCCTTCAATGAGTTTCTTTTTTTCCATTTTCGGCTTAAAGTTCAGGCGGCCATCGGTATTTTCACCGGTGGCATCGCTGAGCAGCCTTCCTTCGGCTTTCAGGCGGTGCCAGAGACGGGTCTGCGGCAGGGCGGTCAAGATGCCCACCATGGCCGTGACCACGCCGATCTGTTGGATAAAGCGCACCTGCATGTCAAAGATGTTCTCGGGGTCATGATCAAAACCTACGATGAATCCGCCCATGACCTGCATCCCGTGCCGGTGAATCGTTTCCACCACCTCGGCCAGGCTGCCCGCCGTATTCTGTTTTTTACCGCATTCCACCAGGCTGTCCCGGTTCGGCGTTTCAAGACCGACAAAGACTTTGAAGAAATTGGCGGCGCTCATCAGTTGCATCAGCTCCTCATCCTGAGCCAGGTTGACACTTACCTCGGTCAGCAGCGTGAACGGAAATTGATGCTCCTGCTGCCATCTGATCAGGACAGGCAGCAGTTGCTTCACCTGTTGGGTATTGCCGATAAAATTGTCATCAACGATAAAGACTGATTTCCGCCAGCCGGCGTCAAAAAGGGCCTGGAATTCGACTTGCATCTGTTCCGGCGATTTTAGGCGGGGAACCCGGCCATTCATGATGATGATATCGCAGAATTCGCAGTTGAACGGGCAACCGCGGGAATACTGAATGGCCATGGTTGCGTAATTTCCGAGGTCAATGAGCGACCAGAGAGGAACCGGAGTTTTGGTGATATCAGGTCTCTCCCTGGAGGAATACACAGGCTTTGCATGACCAACGGCCAGATCATGGAGAAACAGGGGCAGGGTTATTTCCGCCTCGTTTAAGACAAAATGATCAACATCAACAAATTGTGCGTGCTGGGTGGTGAACACCGGTCCTCCGGCAACAATTTTTTTCCCCTGGGCCTTGCACCGCGCGATGATCTGCCGGGCGCTCTCTTTCTGGACGATCATGGCGCTGAGAAAGACCAGATCCGCCCAGGCCAGCTGCTCATCCGTTAACGGTTCGACATTAAGGTCCACCAGTTTTTTTTGCCAGACATCCGGCAGCATGGCGGCCACGGTCAACAGGCCAAGGGGCGGGAAAGCGGCTTTTTTGGCAATAAACTTGAGGGAATGCTTAAAACTCCAGAATGTGTCCGGATATTCGGGATAAACAAGCAGGATCTTCATGGCGGTTCCTCTCAAATTACTGCTACTCTTCCTCCTTGCCTTCGGCAATGGCCTCGGGCTCCTTTTTCACCAGCATGATCGAACAGGGCATCTTCCTGACCAGTTCGTCGTTGCTGCGACCGAAAAACAAGTTCTCCACATGACCCTCTTCGTGGGCAAGCATGACCAGCAGGTCAATTTTTTCTTCCGCAACGGTTTTCAGGATCTCTTCGGTGGGATCGCCTTCCCGGATCAGTTCCTTGATGGTCATGCCCTGTGTTTTCTCATCCTCGATAAGGGCCAACAACTTCTGCCTGGAAACCACCAGACTCTTTTCATATTCCAAGGCAAGCTCTCTGGTTCCCAGGCCCCAGCCCTTGAGCCCGATGGGATTATATACGGAATGAATAACATACAGTTCGGCGTCATATTTCCGGGCAAGGGAAACCCCGTATTGAATGGCTTTTCTGCATGACTGAATCATTCTGACCACGACAAGAATGCGTTTATATTCGCTCATGACAACCTCCTGCTTTGTTGATATCTTAGCAAATATTATCAGCAAAAAAAACATGCCGACAAGGAAAAATAGAGAAAAGAAGAGCCTGACAGAACCTGCCCGACCTCAACAGGCGGTGAACCCTCAACATATTGAGGGAAAAAGAAGACCGCTGCAGGCGCTGGTCCGGCAATATCATCCTTATAGCACATGGAACTCTCCTCGACACCCTCCGTCAGAATCCCAGAGACAGCCCCAGGCCATAGTATTCAATATCATTGTTGTAAAACTGGCCGTACGGATCAAACCCCTTATACCACTGGGCCATGAGACGCAGACGACGCTGTCCCGGGTTGGGGTGACCGAACTCGAGGCCGGCCTTGACGCTGATATCAATGGCCCAGTCATTCTCCTCCAGGCTCTTCATGTCCACCCCTGCAACCGGCCTGCCGGTCCACATAAGCGGCTTCGCGCCGCGATACTCGATCCCCCAGTGGGCGCTCAGCGGCTCGAGATCATCCGGTTCCTTGTGGAACAGGTACTCACCGCCGCCGTACCCTCGCCAGCCCCGCCATTCGCGGGAATAGATGAGCTCAACGGCTTCGTAGCTGAGGTTGACCCGTTCCGGATGATCAGCACTCAGGAGTAATTCATCCCCCAGGTGCGAGCTCTGGTGATAAAGGCGCAAACGGAGCGAATTGTCGCCATACCGGTAGGTGACGGGAATGCCGATGGTGTAATCCGCGTTGATGAGGTCGGAGGAAGAGCTGTCCAGGTTGAATTGGGCGAACAGGCCGCCTTCCACGCTCAGTTGCAGGCCGTTTCCCTCACGGCTCCCGAAGAACCTGTACATGCCGAATGTCTCTCCGAAGCCGACTGACGCCATGGTGTATCGCACCTCCGGTGATTTAAAGCCGTTAAGGCTGACAAAAAACTGCGGCTGCTTCGGGTCGGCGATGAGCGGCCGGAACAGGTCGCCGGTTGGAAAGGCTTCCCCTTGGCCGGTTATCCCGATAAACCGGCTGAGCGCCCCCGGCTTGGCTGCGTCCGCGGGCTTTACCACAATCGCTACCCTCTGCAATCCGTCGATAGCGCGCAGCTGCTTGGCGGCCGCTTCCTGTCGTAGCGGGTCCTCCTGAAACACGGTAATGGTGGCAACCCCGTTGACAATCTTCAAAATATAGCTGTCTCTCTCCCAGTGCAGGTCCCTCTCAAGGATGGAGGCAACATAACCGGTCAAAAATTCATCGCCGCCCCTGTCCGCCGCCAGCGCGGGGGGAGATGGGAAAAGGAGCATGAGGCAGAGAGGGGCGGCGCACAGGCGGCCGGCAATACGGAAACAGGTCATGATACGCATCAGCATGGTCGCTTCATCCTTTGTTTTTTGACAATCGAGATTTGCGCGTTCCATTCCCGCAGTTGAGCATCAAACTTTTCTTCGTACGCTTTTCGTTTATCCGTCACCGCAATCTCCTCGTGCTTGAAACATTCTGCCCATCCAAACCCCTACTCAGGAGTTCCTGCCTTCGGCTGTGTTCCCTGCCGTGCCCCCCCAACGTTCCCAAGCCTTTGTTCGTTGGGGTGGCCACACGGCACATTCAGTTTACTCCGTATACATGAGGGTGATGATAACGGTCCTGTTCAAAGCCCGGCCCTCCGGAATGTTGTTGTCATAGGGCGGGTTATTGGGGCCGTTGCCCTGATATGTGATCTGGGAGACTACGGCGATGCCGGTTTCGATCATGGCGGCGTATACGGCGCTGGCCCGGCGTTCGGACAATTTGATGTTATAATCCTCCTTGCCGATGGTGTCGGTATGGCCGGCGATATTCATCGTGGCCGACGGCAGCGCGCCCATTCTGGAGATGACCCGGTTGACAATAATCTGATTGCGGTCTTTCAGATCTTCCCGGTCGAATTCAAAGAGGATCAGGCCGTATTTTTCTATCACCTTGGATGCAATTTTCTGGGCCATGCGCTCCTCGCGCCTGATGAAGTTGATTTTGGTCGGTGCCGGGGTCGAGACGGTGAAGACGTTGCCTTCATTGTCCTCGCCTGTGATCTCGGCGGTGATCTGATCCATCAGGGCAACATTGTGCACGCCGCCGAGGGATTCCATGTCAAAGACAAAAGACTGCGGGAGATTGCCCGTGCCATCCCTGGTCAGGAGTTCCCTGCCGCCGCTCAGCAGTTTGAGCTGCCATTTGGCGAGAACCGTCTGGGTTGCCATTGCCGGTACGATGCGTATTTCCGTGGTGTCGCAGTTCTCCTGCATATAGGTGCTTTTGATGGTGTCGAGGATGGCGGGATGATCGGAATAAATCTCAACCCGCTGATTTTCAATGACCCCTTCCGGCACCCGGCTGGTGCTGGGTACGTTGGGAAGATTCTGGGCCGTGACATCCATACGGGAAGGATCAATGCCCCACACATATCTGAAATAGGCAAATACCTTATCGGCCCGGCTCCTGGACAGGGCCATCTGGCCTTTTTCCTGGCCTGTATTGGAATTACAGCCCACAATGCTGATCCGGGCCTCCGGGTTCATCACCAGACGTTTGCCGATAACGTTCAAAATCTGGTGATACTTCTCCATGGTGTCCCGCAGCTTTTCCTCGGCAAATGCCTCTGTTTCGTCCTGGCGGGCAAAGGTGACGTAGCGGTCGGATATTTCACTTCTGCCGGTGTCGAAATAGACGTAGTTCAACAGCGGCGAGCTGTCCACTATGGTGATCTCTTCGATGTTGACTGCCGATGGTTCACTGGTGAGCGTGCCGGTCGGCGGGTTGAGGAAGCGGAAGGTTACCGCATAGCGGTGGAAGATGGTGGTGGAAAACTGTTTGAAGATGGGGAGAAAATCATCGGCTGATCTGGCCTTGCGGATCTTGCCGCCCGTGCCCTCGGCAAAGGACTGCAGAAACGGGTCCAGACCGGGCTTGTCCATGTAGTCCACGGCATAGGTGGTAAAATTCCGCGGCCCCGCGGCGGTCAGCTGCAGATCCCCGGTTTTGACAACACTGTTGATGTCTTCCCCGTCGGAGAAGACCACCATGAACTTCTGGCTCTTTTCCGGCATGCTGCGGATGATTTTCAGGCCTTCCTGCATGGCGTCATAGAGATACGTGCCGTCGGTGGGGTCGGCATAGCTTTCCTTCAAGGCCAGGCTGAGCAGGGCCGGATCGCCTGACTGGGTAACCCTGGTTGACACCCTGGGGCGGCCGGCCTGCTCGGTGCCGGGATCGACAAAGGTGACGATATGGACATTGTCAATGGGCCGGACCAGGGAGAGAAATTGATCCAGGGCGGCAAGCACCGGATCAATGGCCTTGCGCTGCTTCATGGAATAGGAGTTGTCCACCACCAGGACGATATTGAGGCCCGTGTCCCGCTGTTCCCTGACTTCTTCCACGGAGATGATCTCGGCGGTCTTGGGCCCCCTGGTGATCTGAAAATCCTCTCTCTGCAGACCGAGGATGGCCTCGTTTTCATCATTTAACACCGAGACCAGCACCTTGTTCTCGTTTACGGTCTGAAAGTTCAGTTTTGATTTCAACCTGGGTGTTTCCACCTTGAGATCTTCAAAGGCGAAGCTGCTGTCCATCCAGGCAAAGATGAACAGAAACAGACTAAGAAGGAAAACGTTTTTCTTCATAATTTTCTCCTGTCAATAGGGTGAGGTACTGGTCATTTCCACGTAGGAGCCGTTACGAAATCCTCTGCTTTCTTGCCCATTTCGTTACGGCTCTTTATACCCCTCAAGGGGGTACTGAAAAGAGTACCCCTCAAGGGGGTACTGAAAAGAGTGCCGTTTTGACCATCCAGATGATGAAATTATTTGTTACAGCGGCTTACGCAAAATCTATCAGGCTGACTCCCGTAAGCCGTTTTTACCTTGAATTACTGCCAACAGCGGATCACCTTTGTCATTCCGCAAGAATCGATAACAGACTTTGACGAATTCAGTAAATTTACAGAATCTTATACCGCAAGGGTATGTTTCGTTTGAGCAGACAAGCTGCTCAACTCAGCTATATGTTGACATAAGCAAAAGTGGTGCCGGCAGAAAAAACAGACGGAGACATATTGAAAAATCCTTTATTAACAAAGGATTAGATAAAGCGACGAACACAGCAAGGAAAGCGGACAGGACCTGTCTAACCTCAACATATGGTGGCCCCGCAAAGTATTGAGGGGTGGGAAGCCGGGGCAATCAAGGGGATGTTCCGGCCATCCTGCTCTTCCCCACCGCCTGGCCCTTTCGAGTCCTGAAGACCAGCAGGGGATCAACCTGCTACCGGCTCTTCCCCTGGGATCTCAAGCCCAAACTTCTGGAACAGGGAATCGATGTTGAAAAAAAGCTCGATGCCCAAGTCCCGGAACCCCTCAAGCCAACGAAGCGCCTCCCTGTCTCCGGCCCGCGCCGCGGCGGAAAAATCCAGGGTAACGGTCTGCGCCATGCGGTGGTAACTGTTTTGGATCTGCCAATAGTTCACCTCCGTATCCATCCGGCCCAGCAGTTTCAGAACAGTTCTGATCTGTTCCAACAGCCCGGGTCCGGCGGGATTGCCGGCGAACTGCTCCATCATCTTTTCCAGTCTGTAGCGGACGACCATCTCCATTTTTGAGGAATCCACCGTAACCCCCCAACGCCGAACCTCCTCCAGCAATTCCGCAGCCTTTTGACAGTCCAGGGGCTCGGCGCGAATCGCGTTCCAGAGGTCATGATTGACAACATATTCCGCCGCATTCACCAGAACTCTGGGAATCGGCATGGCCGCGTACTGGAGAAACTGCATCAAGCTCAGGCTCTGGTCATACATTTCCCGGTAGCGATTGATGAACCCCTTCACCGTCTGTTCTGTGAGGATCTCCAGGACGTTGCGTTGTTCGTCGCGGAAGAGATCGAGAAGCGAATAGGTGTGCAGACCGAAGTGCGTATCCATGATCCGGACCAACTGCGTGTAGTCACCGAGCTCAAAACCGGCGACGACTTCCTCCTTCATCGCCAGGTATGAATCGTCGTCTCGATGGTCGCGGACCTTGCCGTTTATGGAATGGTTGCCGAAGTGCAACACACAGAAGCTCGCCCTCCGGGTCTCCCCGAAAAGCCTCGACCGGACGGCAATCCGGCCTACCGTTGCCTTGACCGAGTCGGCGCTGGCTTGCCAGAAATCCTCCCGGTTGAGTTCGAAGTGGTAGATGCCGGTGCTCTCGCCATAGTCCTCGAAAAGAGAACTGATCGCATAATGGGCGGCAACTTTTTCAAGATCGATCATGGTCGGCCGCACAAATTGTTCGTAGATGTTCGCCCCGTCCCGATGCTCCGGGATGTTGCTCCTGGCGGCGGCAAGACGTTCCAGGAAAGGGGTTTCAAGCTCCAGCCCCATTTCCCGGGCGAGCTGAATGACCCGGCCTGCGTATTGCAGAATCTGCACCGTCTCGATCCCGGAAATTTCATCAAAAAACCACCCGCAACTGGTGTACATGAGGAGCGCATGGCGCTGCATCTCCAGACCACGGAAAAACATGGTCCGCTCTTCGTCCCCAAGCTCCCGCGGCGAGTGGGTGGCGGCAAACCGATGCCCCATTTCCTCGGAGCGGTCGAGGATGACCTGGATATAGGCATCCCTGGCCGCCCACGGATCGATGCCGAGAGAACGGAGACGGTCTTGGTACAGGCCAGCGGTTTCATCCCGGAGCCAGTCCAAGGCCCCCCGGAGCGGAGAGCGCCATTCCTGGGTCCAGCCGGGATGACCTCCGGAGTTGCAGCCGCAATCGCTTTTCCAGCGCTCGATACCGTGGCTGCAACTCCAGGAGGAATTTTCGAAAATCTTCACTTCCTGGACCGGGGGGTAACGTTCAAGGTATTGCCCGTAATTCGTCAGGCTGGCAAGACCTTGTGCTTCAATGGAGTGCAGGGCATAGGCCAGGGCCATGTCGCCGAACCGGTGGTGGTGGCCGTAGCTTTCTCCGTCGGTGGCGATGTGCATGAGTTGCGGCCCGGTGCGGACCTCCGAAAATCCGCCGAGCAGCCGGTCCGCGAAGTGCTCGCCGCTCGAGAGCAGTTTCTCGAAGGCCACTGCCTGGGAAATGGGGCCGTCATAAAAAAAGAGGCTGATGGCGCCGCCCGATGGCAGTCGGCACAGGTAGGGCTGCGAGGGGTCGATACGACTATTGCTCACGTCGCGCCACCGGCCGCCGCCCTTGACCCTGCGGCTCCTGGCCGCCTGACTGGGGGCGAGGATCGTGAAACGGATTCCGTGCCGGGCGAGCAGATCAAGCGTTTCAAGATCAACCGCAGTCTCGGCCAGCCACATGCCTTCGGGGTCGCGCCCGAAACGGCGGCGGAAATCCTCGATCCCCCAGAGAACTTGAGTCTGTTTGTCCCTGGAATTGGCAAGGGGCATGATGACGTGGTTGTACACCTGCGCCAGCGCGTTGCCGTGCCCTCCCCGCCACTCTCTGCTCTGCCGGTCGGCGGCGAGAATTTGTTCATAGGCCTCGGGAACACGATGTTCCATCCAGGAAAGCAGCGTCGGCCCGATGTTGAAGCTGATGTGGGCAAAGTTGCTCACGATGTCGAGGATCCGGCCCTCTCCGTCCAGGAGACGTGACGCGACATTGGGCACATAGCATTCCGCGGCGATCCTCTCGTTCCAGTCATGATAGGGATGGGCAGTGTCCTGAATCTCGATCTCCCCCAGCCAGGGGTTTTCCCGGGGGGGCTGGTAGAAGTGGGCATGAACACAAAGATATCGTTCCATAACAATCCTCCTTTTATTTTTTTTGGGGATCCGGCCTCCACTCCAGAAGCGCCACCGGGAATCGCCGGAAAATCGCGGCCAGGGGGAGGACCCGGCCGGCTGTTTCTTCTCCGGCATGGATGTCGCCGGTAAAGATATTGCGGTAGCTGCCGGCGGCCCCCCCGTACCCCTCAAGGGGGTATTGAACTGAATCCGGCACCAGCTGGTACTGAATGGAATCATCAGGAAGTTCGATGACGGTATCTCCCCAGGCCGCCTCGCCCAGGGGATAGGGAACGTCATCCCGGACAAGGTGCGATAAGAAGCGGGGCACGACCACGATCACCATTTTCCCCTGGAACGTCCGCGCAAAGGCGACCGCCGATTCCGCCCGTTCCCCCCTTGCCGGCAGGGGAGTGTAGGCGCCCTGCTCGAAGATCTCCCGATTCTCCCGCCGGAAGGTGAGGGCCTTCCAGGTCAGGAAGAGCTTGATGCCGCCGTCCTCCATGCGACCCAGCAGTTCACCGCACAGAACGGCAAGCCCCAGCTGCCGCTCCCTGGTCTGCAGGTCCAGCAGCATCTCCCTGCGTCTGACGAAATCCACCGGTCTGCGGTTGTCCGGGTCCACGAGGCTCAGGTCCCAGAGCTCGGTGCCCTGATAGAAGTCCGGCATGCCCGGGGAGGTTATCTTCAGTAGTGCCTGAGAAAGGGAGTTGAACCTGCCGAGCCGGCTCACATAGCCGGCAAGCCCCAGGAAGGAGCGGACAAAGGGGGTATCACCGTCCCCGAGGATGGCGTCGACGAATGTATCCACCGCCTCCTCGTGGGACGCGTTGGGGTGCACCCAGCTGCTGTTGACTTTGGCCTCGCGCATCGCCTTGCGCATATAGTCCCGGATCCGTTGCCGGAATTCGCCGAATTTCTCCTCCGGGCATGGTTCATGGGGCCAGACGCCGAGCAGGGTCTGGTAGAGAAGATACTCCTCGTTGCGGGAGGGCACCTGCTGGCCGTCGACCTCTTTGCGCCGCTTGCGGTTGAACTGGCTCCAGGTGGTGAGCGCCTTGCTCCAGAGATCGGGGATTTCCGACAACACATTGAGGCGGGCGCGGACATCCTCGCTGCGCTTGGTGTCATGGGTGGCGGTGGCGATCATGGCATGGGGGTAGGTTTTGCATCGTTCCATGTTCTGTTGATGGAAGGAATCGACCAGACAGCCGAAACGATCGGGAGAGCCGCCCACTTCGTTTAAGGAGACGAGGCGGTTATAGACATAGCTGGCCGTATCCTCCACCCCTTTGGCCATCACCGGGCCGGTGAGCTGCTGAAAGCGCAGGACAAAATCGAGGCGCAGGCGCAGATCCTCCTCGTCCGAGCCTGCGGGGCAACGCAACAGCAGGACATCATGGATATAGTCGAAAATGAAGGGCCCCATGGACGGGTTGTGCCGTCTGGCATTCGCCACGGCATGCTCGATGTTGAGCCGGTCCCGCTCCGCGATTACCTCGTTTCTGATATACGTCCGGTAGACCGGAAAGAAAGCGATGACCTCCACCAGCGCCTTGGTGAGGCTGTTCAAGGTGAAGTCCCGGGTGTGCCGGTTCCTCTCGGAGATGGTATTGAGAAAATAGCTGAGGTTGTTGATCTCGCTCGACATGGAAACCCGCATGACCAGCCTCTTCGCCTCGACGGCCAGCTCGGGGAACTTGCGGTGGCTGCGGATGAAACGTTCATAAATGGCATCAAATTTCCGGGTGTTGGCTCTGTCCACGAAAAGACCGCCCACGCTGTTCAAAAAGGCGTATCCGGTGGCCCCGTGCACCGGCCAGTCCCGGGGGAGCTGCTCCCCCTGCATGAGTATCTTCTCCCCGATGATATAGAATGGCGGACAGGCCGGAGGCTTGGCAGGAGGTGTCGTTTGCTCCTCGGCTTGTCCCCCTGCCTGACTCTCGTCGATGCGGGCGCGCAGGCACTGTTCCTGGAGACGACGAAGGTAAGCGGCAGGGTCGTAGAGGCCGTCGACGTGATCCACCCGCAGACCGGTGACCTTGCCTTCGCCCACCAGGCGCAAGACAAAACCGTGGGTTTCGGCGAAAACCGCCTCGTTCTCCACCCGGATGGCGCCCAACGCATTGATGTCAAAGAAGCGCCGGTAGTTGATCTCCTCCGTCGCCACCCGCCAGTGGGAGATGCGATAGACCTGTTCGGTCAGGATTCGATCGAGGAGGTCGAAACTTTCCGCCACGCCCGGCTGACCATTGATGAGACGCACGTTTTCGTCGATGAAAGCGGCAACGCCAGCGCAGTCGCTGCACAACCTCTGGAGCCGGAGTTTGACCACCTCCTTTTCCCGATAGCGTTCCGCCACCCGCTCCGGATCGGTTTCCGTATACAGGGGCAGATGCCGGAGCTCGGTCATGATGCTGAGCAGTTCCTGGAAAGGGAGCGTGTCGCGGCCCAACTCCTGCTCCAGGGACTCCAGCCGGTGGCCGAGGATGTGTATGTAGCTCTTGGGCATAACGGGGAATCGATGCTCGTAGTAATGGATGGTAAAGGCGCCGTTGTCAAAAACGAGGATGAGTTCGCCGTTTTCCAGAACATTGCCGTACTGATCCCCCAGAACAGGGATGAGAACCTTGTTCTTAAGTTCCTTTTTCACCGGATCCCAGTTGATATCGAAGGTCCGGGCATGGACCGAACCGGGACCGTTTTCGAGGAGATCCTGCCACCAGGGGTTCTCCCCGCCCTCCACGCACATATGGTTCGGGACGATATCGAGAATCTGGCCCATGCCGAGGTCACGGAGCAGATGGGTAAAGGCCTCGTACTCCTCCCCGGTGCCGACTTCCCGGCTCAGACCATCATAGGACACGATGTCGTAGCCGTTGGTGCTGCCCGCACGGGCCTTGAGATACGGGGAGGCGTAGACGTCCGTCACCCCGAGGTCCCTGAGATAGGGCAGGATGACGGACGCATCCCGGAAACCGAAGCCGGCGTGAAACTGCAGCCGGTAGGTGGCTGAAGGAATACGAGGAGACGGCGTGGTGCGGGTGGGATTGTTTTCCATTTTTATCATCCCCGAAGGAGATTTATTTTAATCCAAGCGCAGGTGACACGTTTTCCGGGTTCCCAGCCAGGAGCACGGTCAAGCTCATGGGGTTTGCTCCATGTGAAATCCCTCCCGCTCCGCCCCCTTCTCCTTGCGGCAGAACGCCGGGACCGCCCCATTCGATCCCGGAAGAGTCGAGGAGCACCTCCCAGCCCCCCGGCCCGGGAAGATCCACCACCACCACCGGCGCGGTCCCGAAGTTCAGGATGCAGAGCGAACAATGGCTGTGGGCATGGCGGGCTAGCAGAAGCACCGGCGCCCCGCCCGCTTGGCTCACGGTACAGGCCTGTCGGCTGACAACTCCCAGGCAGGGATTTTCTTTACGGAGCGCAATGAGCCTCCGGTAAAAGCCGTGGAGCAGGGCATGCCGGCCCTGCCGGCGGAGCCCGATATCAATGCGGCTGGCCTGGAAGGTGGCCTCAGCCTGGGGATCGGCCACCTCGCCGGCCCAGCCGAAGGAGGTGAACTCTGCCTTTCGGCCCTGGCGCACGGACTCGATCAGCGCTGCATCGCCGTGACTCACGAAATAATGAAACGGTGCGGTCTCGCCATACTCCTCGCCCATGAAGAGCAACGGCAGAAAGGGTGAGAGCAGCACCGCCCCGGCGGCAAGCTTGAGCCGTTCCAGGTCAAGGTGCCGGGTCAGGCGGTCGCCCTCCTTGCGGTTGCCCACCTGATCATGGTTCTGGGAACAGACCACAAAACTCACGGGGTCGATGTCGCTTGCATCATTGCCATGCCGCCGTTGCCGGAAGCGTGAGAAGTCGCCGGCATAGACGAATCCCTCACGAAAGGCCCTGAGGAGTTGTTCGAATTCTCCGAAATCCTCGTAGTACCCCTGCCGTTCTCCGGTAAGCCAGGTGTGGAGGGCGTGGTGAAAGTCATCGGTCCACTGGGCGTCGAGGGCGTATCCCCCCTGGGAACAGGGCCGGATGAGACGGGAATCGTTCAGGTCGCTCTCCGCGATGACGTACGCCTTCCGGGAGAGCGTCGCGGCAAGATCCTGAACCGCTTCCCTCAATTCCTCCAGGATGTGCCGGGCGCTGCAGTCGAAAATGCCGTGCACCGCATCGAGGCGCAGGGCGTCGATATGGTACTCTTCGATCCAGCAGAGGGCGTTGTTGATGAAATAGTCCCGCACCCCGTCGCTGCCCGGACCGTCGAAGTTGACCGCATCCCCCCAGGGGGTCCGGTAGCGGTCGGTGAAGTAGGGGCCAAAGGCATGGAGATAGTTGCCCTCGGGGCCTAAGTGGTTGTACACCACGTCGAGGATGACCGCGAGCCCCCGCTGGTGACAGGCATCCACCAGGCTTTTGAGCCCGTTTGCTCCGCCGTAGCTCGTCTGCACCGCATAGGGAAAGACGCCGTCATAACCCCAGTTACGTTCGCCTGGAAACTGGGCCACGGGCATGAGCTCCACCGCGGTGATCCCCAGTTCGCGAAGGTAGTCGAGTCGTTGTTCCATGCCGCTGAAGGTGCCTTCCGGGGAGAAGGCGCCGACGTGCAGTTCGTAGATAATAAAGTCCGCCAGACTCATTCCGTGCCAGTCGGCATCCTGCCACCGATGGGAGGATGGGTCCACGACCCGCGAAGGGCCGTGGACCCCCTGGGGCTGGCAGCGCGAGGCCGGATCAGGCCGTTCCAGCGTCCCATCAAGAAGATAGGTGTAGAGCGCCCCCGCTGCCATGTTGGGGACAAGGCCGCTGAAATACCCGTCCCCGTACCCCTCAAGGGGGTATTGAGCTGAATCCGATACCAGCTCCACCGCCCGGCTGTCAGCCGAGACCTGCCGCACCGCCACCGCCGCCGCCCGTGGCGCCCAGACCCGGAAAAAAACCCCGTCCCGGACCGGCGTCGGGCCGAGAGCCGGGGGAGACGCTGGGTCTCCCGTCCTGCGCCAGCGGAGAGTGAACCGAGACCGTCGTTGTTTCATGGCGCACCCCCCGGCTGCGGCGCGGCCATGTCCCCCCGGAGATGCACGGTGCGTTGTGGGAAGGGAATTTCTATGCTCTCGACTTTGAAGCGATTGATGATCCGTTTACGGATGATGTGCTGCGCCAGATACTGATCGGTGAATTCCGCGACTTGGCAGATCAGCGTGAAGTCCATGGAACTCTCGCCGAACCCGGGGATGAAGCGGACAAACGGGGGGGGATCCTTCAGGAGTCCCGGCGCCTCATCGGCGGCCGCAAGGGTTTCCTCAATGAGAATCCGCTCCACCGCATCGGGATCCGTGCCGTAACAGACTCCCACCGGCACCAGCAGCGCCATCTGTTTCTCCGGCAGGTGGTAGTTGATGATGACGCTCTGGGTCAGTTTGCTGTTCGGGATCACTACCATGTTGTTCGGCAACATCCGGACCCTGGTCGTCCGCCAGGAGATGTCCGCCACATAGCCTTCCTGTTCGGAATCGAGGCGAATGAAGTCTCCAACCCGGACCGTTTTTTCCATGAGAATCAGGATGCCGGCAAAGAGATTCCCAAGGGTGTCCTGGAGGGCGAGTGCCAGGGCAAGTCCGCCGATCCCCAGGGCGGTGAGCAGCGGGGCGACGGAGATGCCCAGCGAACTCATGATGACGAGAAAACCAACGGTAATGATGGTGCTTCGCACCATGCCCTGGGCGAGACCGGTCCTGGTGAGCGGCAGGTCGGTTTTCCGCAGAAAATTCGCGAAGACCGTTCCTGAAAAATTTGCCAGTGCGAAGGTTATGGAGAAAATAACGAGAACAGTGATGGCCTTGGTGAAATTTTCCGCATAGCGGGAGGGAATGCCGGAGAAGAGTATCCCGAGGTGGAGGCCCAGGGCGATGCACCAGTACAGGGAAGGGTACCTGATGGTACCGAGCAGGACATCGTCGATTCTCATGCTGGTCCGCGAGGCCCACGAAGTCGCCATCTTCAGCAGCCAGCTGCGGAGCGCCAGGAGCAGCACGGTTGCAATAATGCTTATGGCGGGAAAGACAAAATAGGGGTTCTGGAAAAACTGCATCGTCGCCGCCTGTGGGTTTATTATCAAATATAGATGGTGGACGAATCTTCCCGGAAACTAAGGATATGAAACAGGGTGAGATACTCCCTGAGCTGACGCGTGAGGAGAAAATGTTCGCGAACGAACTCCCTCGCCCTGATCCCCATCTTGCTCCGCAGGGCCTCGTGGTGGAGCAGGAACCGGATGCGGTGCGCCGCTCCTTCGGGGGTGTTGACGAGAAAGCCCGTGTGATAGTTCACCACCTGCAGCCGGATGCCGCCGGTGTCGCCGCCGATAACCGGCTTGCCCTTCCAGAGACCTTCGGTGACCGTGAGGCCGAACCCTTCACGGGTGGACTTCTGGATCGCGATGTCGGCCAGCCGCTGCAGCGCATTGATGATCCGGTGGGCATCGGCAGGCAGCAGCAGGACGTGAATATCGGGGTCCCCCGCCGCGGCTTCCAGAACCTCATCGAGCACCTCTTGCCCCTCGGGGTCGTCAGTGGCCCCGCCTCCGGCAAGTACCAGTTGCAGCGGCTGGACCTTCTGGACGAGCCGATAGGCGGTAAGGACGCCGAGAGGGTCCTTGAACCGATCGAAACGGGATATCTGGACCAGCAGCGGTTTGTCCGGATCAAGGTTGTACTGGTTGCGCACACTGGCCAACTCTTCCGGATCGAGGTCCATGTTTTTCGGGCTTAAAGGGTCGATGCTCGGCGGAATGAGAAACTGGGGATGCGGCAGCGGCTGGGCAAACTGGCACATGGAGAAGATGCTCGCATCGTAGCCTGTGACAAAGGGCCGCAACCCGCGCCAGACCGAGCGCGTCGGGCGGCTGATGTCGATATGCCCCCGCCAGATCCATTTTCCCTTCCGGTCCGGGCAGAGTCCCAGCAGTGCCGCCGGTTGGGGATCATGGATCACCACGAAATCGGCTTCTTCGAGAACCGGCCGCAGCCGGGCGGCGTTCACCTCGTTCACCTCCCGGTATGTCTGCCACTCCCGGCTGCTGATGGTGACCGGGAACCCCTGGAGGCCGTTATGGAACTTTTTGGTAACGGAATAAAACTCACTGTTTCCCTCTATCACCTCCCACTGGGCAGCGAGCCCCACATCCCGCATGAGCGGGACCATCCAGTCGAGGATCTCCGCTACCCCGCCGCCCTCCCGGGTCGAGTTGACGTGCACCACCCTCCTGCCGGCCAGCCGGCTGCCCAACTGGCGGAGCTGGCTGATGACGTTGGCGCTCACCACTCCTTCGTACGACGAAAGAAATCTGGTCATGACGCACTTCCTTTTTCCAGGACCCGCACCAGCTCTTCCCGGAGGTCGGTCAGGGAATAGAAGACAAAATCCACCGTCTGCAGGGCGCTGCACCAGGCCTCATGGCTGGGAAAGCCGGAGAGCCAGGCTGAGAAATCGTCGAGGCCCACGGGAGGCCGGCGCCGGGCTTCGAGGAAATGAAAGTAGATGCTGCCATTGGTCATCCTGCCGATGGCCTCGGGCAACTTTTCCGGGGTCGTAATCCGCAGGCCCGTGTCAAAGACCACGGTGACCGCCTCGGTAAAAAAAAATTCCCCGCCTGGCTGGCACGACGTTGCAAAGAGCCCTTCGCTCAGCCGCTCATCAAGGATGTCGAGCACCTGCTCCCGCAGCTTCTCCAGGTCGAAAAAAATATAGGGATTGATGATGCCAAGCCGCTCGGCGAGTACCCGGTCGCCCAATTGCAAGAGGGCCCACGCCGCGAAATCGTTGTGGTAGTCGGGGTTGTCGAAGGAGGGAACAAGCGGGGTTTCGCAGAAGTGGTGGTAAAGCACGTCCTGCCTGCAGGTGGCGAGGCGATCACGTAACTCGCGGAGATTGATGGCGGCGAACATGCCGCTGGTTTTGGTAAGCAGCGTACAATCCTGAACGATGAAATCTCCCATGGTTCCTCCGTTACGACCAATACGGTTCACCTTCGGCAACCCCAGCGCTGGCGCAGCGCGCGGGCAGCAAAGTCACCGATCTTCCGCAGAGTGACCCCCCCTATGGAATGGCTTTTCTGGCCTGACTGGATCATTCTGACCACAACCAGAATACGTTGATATTCGCTCATGATAAAACTCCTGTTGAATTTACTCCTTCCGTCCACTCCTGCTCATTGCCGTTAAATTTGCCTCAATATCCAAGTGGCATGGCTCGTTGAAACTTCAGGACCGCCACGTGAAAGGCCTCCTGACTTGCGACCAGGCTTTTTCCTCTTCATTTTGAAGATCCTCCCACCCCCCATAGCCGGCAGCCTTAACCTCCAGCAACTGCGCCTCGGCCATATGCCGCTTGTGCTGTAAGGATTTGATTTTTGTGTAGTATTCAGCCTTCTCTTCGATCTTCTTGGCTTTATCCGCTTCAGCTATGAGCAGAGCAATCTGCGCGTTCCATTCATGCAGTTGCGTATCAAACTTTTCCGCGACCGTTTTCTGTTTGTCCTTCACAGTAACCTCCTTTCAGTTGAACATTATAGTTGATCATTACGTCCCCATTGATCATCAACAAGCGAGAAGAACGATGGCCAGCAGGGTGTATGTTTTCATTTTCTTCCCCTTCCAAGAGTCATTTTGCGGGTTGACAGCCTCAGGCGGGGCTATAAAACTCTGCGCCCCTGGATTATGTTGAGCAGCACCACAATAACAGCTATCACCAGCAGGATATGGATGAACCCGCCCATGGTGTAACTGCTGACCAGTCCCAGAGCCCACAAAACTATCAGTATTACGGCAATCGTCCACAACATATGATCCACCTTTTTCGTTTATTGTTAGGGGCCGTTACGAAATAACCTCTGCTTTCTTGGCCATTTCGTTACGGCTCTTTATACCCCTCAAGGGGGTACTGAAAAGAGTACCCCTCAAGGGGGTACTGAAAAGAGTACCCCTCAAGGGGGTACTGAAAAGAGTGCCGTTTTGACCATCCGGATGACGACATTATTTTGTTACAGCGGCTTGGTATTTCAGACGGTTCACCTGCCAATACGAATCCCCTGCAGGGAACTGACGACCCCGAAGGCGCTCAACAGCCAGAGAATCACCGCAATAACCACCACGGCATTCAAGATTTTCTTTATGATCGGTTCCATCGGTATGTAGGTGTTGATCAGCCACAGAATCACCCCAACGGCAACCAGAACAATGATTATTTGCATCAACGGCATGGTTTGCTCCTTTCCTTTGGCGCAGTTGGCGGCATCTGGCCGGTCGATGGCGGCGCTGCTGCACGGATGGCCAGGGCCTGCTTCGCTGCCGCCGGGCTATCGGCCGGGTTTATTGTTTGTGTAATTTTGAATTGTCCCGGGGCCGAGAGATTTTGCGCATGGCTCTGTTCAACCCCCCAGACAAAAACAACAAAGGCCGACAGCAAAGGCGTAAACATCAAAAAATTACCTGGTTTCATTTCATCTCTCCTCGTGATTACAAGGTTCTATACATTTGCTCATAACCGGATGGCAGATTTCCTCTATCCCCGTCCGCTGAAGACTTCGGTAAGAAATTATTTCGCAGGGCTTTTCAAGAAGGTGCATCGCCCCGCGCAGCACCCGGAAAAAGTTCGAATCCATATGTTTTTCAAGGTTCTTTCGGTTATCCCACTCTTCAAGCAGACAGAGGAACTGTTCATCCTCTATGCTGTGGAAAAAATCGCACCGCAGGCATCCCTCTGCAGTCCTGATGGGACCGAGCAGCCCGGTAATCGCCTGAGAAAGCTCCAGGCGTTTCTCAGCCGGAACCTTCATTTGCATGATGAGCAGGATCATAGCAAGAGGTATTGGCAAAACACATGCCGACGGATGAGAGGATGCAACAATTGCTATTTAGACTTTCATAACAATTGGTTAGCCGAGGGGGAGAACAAACGATGCGATTGGCGGAAGCTGTTTGGCCTCCATATATGGTGAATCCCTCAATATGTGGAGGCAGGGGTTGAGGGAAGTGGTTGAAACATTCCACCTCATCAGCCATTTTTTCTCCCCAAGACCAGCAGCACAATGCCGCCCACAAGGCAAATTCCACCCACCACCGGCGGCAACGGAAGTGTTCGTGTCTTCTCAGCCGTCATCTGGATGGGACCGAGATCAACGACCTTCTCTCTTGTCGTGTAGCTAATGCCCTGATAGGCAAAGACCACGATCCCTAAAGCGATGAGGATGACGGCCAGCACCGTGTATGTTTTCATTTCGTTCCTTTCTGTCATCAACCTGGTTGAATAAGAGCCTGCCCGCAAATAACCTCTCAGGACTTAATCCCTCTTTCCCGCAGGCTACAAGCTGCGCCGCCCCTGGATGACGTTAAGCAGCACAACAATAATGGCAACTACCAGCAGGATATGAATAAAGCCTCCCATCGTGTAGCTGCTGACCAGTCCAAGCGCCCACAGAATTATCAGTATTATGGCGATCGTCCACAACATATGATCCTCCTTTTGTTTAGGAGCCGCTACGAAATAACATGGCCATTTTTTCAATTTCGTTACGGCTCCTTATACCCCTCAAGGGGGTACTGAAAAGAGTACCCCTCAAGGGGGTACTGAAAAAAGTACCGTTGGTGCGCATTTCTCCGGCCATGTTATTTTTTTACCAACGGCTTAGTTAAAAGAAATCCTAATATTGGCTCAAATCCTGAACCGCATCCACTACCATCCCGGTCCCTACCGCAATCAACAGAATATCGCTTGCCACGCGCACGAAGCGGTGATGCTCCGGCGGCGGCCCAAGCTGTACAACGACCTGCGGCGGCAGATCATAGAAGATGACGTCCCGGGGCAGCTGTCGCCCTACCTGCCATTTTCTGGCATGACCGCGGGGCACGCAGCCGTTGTCCCTTCTGACCAGGCCCGGCGGGCAGTGGCCGGAGTGGTACTGCTCGGTATAGTAGCCGCGGATCACGTTCCGGTGCTGGTCACCGAAATAAGCCCTCCTCCCGCTATCTCCATGCCTGTCCCGGTCGTCAGAGTGCCTGTCGTCATGCTGCCGGTCGCCATGCTGCCGGTCGCCATGCTGCCGGTCGGAATCCCCATGTCTGTCTTGCCTTTCACTCTGTTCGTGTTTGTCGCCTTTATTGCCGTTGCCGGCCCAGGCTGGCTTTTCCGCCAGGGCAGTGCCGGTGGTGGCCAGTAACCCGGCGAGGGCAAGAGCCAGGATGCTGCTCTTCCGCATGCTAATCTTCCGCATAATCATCTCCGCATAAAAGTTGCCAACAAACCCGCTGGCTTGAATCTCTGGACAGGCGGGAGGTCCACCCACTGCCGCTACTCCCCGGATTTGATGTCCGGGGAGAGCAACAGTGGCTTGACGACGAGCCCATGGAACGTATTCCCTTATTTAACCCGCATGGCATTTTTGACTGAGGTCACACCCTTGACGCTACCTGCAACCTCGACCGCTCTGTTGATGTCCGCCTGGGAATTGACGAAGCCGCTCAACTGAACCACGCCCTTGAACGTTTCGACGTTGATTTCGCTCGACTTCAGTGAATCATCCTGGAAAATTTCCGCCTTTACCTTGGCAGTAATGACCGAGTCGTCTACATACTCTCCGGTTCCCTCCTGTTTTGCCGTTGATGCGCAGCCCAGCAGAGAAACCAGCAGAATGACGAGAAAAAGGTTAGCGAACCGATTGAATAGTTTCATAAAAATCCTCCTTAGTGTGTCACTTTTTTTGATTTTTATCTTCCCAGCCCCCTACCGTGATTTTCAGGGAGCGTACGTTGCCTTCTTATATCCGGCCTGACAGCAGCAGGATGATCAGGATCAGCACTACCAGGCCCAGCCCGCTGCTCGGGTAGTAACCCCACCCGCGGCTGTGAGGCCAGGTGGGTAATGCACCCAACAGCATCAGAATCAAGATGATAAGCAAAATTGTTGAGATCATAACGTGCCTCCTTTGGTGGCTATTATTGGAGGCTATTAACAGCCCTCCATCTTTTTCTTCGCCTTGGACTCCTCGACTGCTATGTTGTTGGTCACATTTTTCACGCCGTGGACATCCTGCACGTATTTGGTGACCAGGTCCTTTTCAGCCGTGTTGTTTGCCTTGCCCTCCAAGGTTACCATGCCATTTTTCGTCTCGACCCTGGTGTCAAGGGCGCTGGTAGAGCGATGATACATTAACGTCATCTTGACCAGGGCGGTGATGGATGCGTCATCAATTGATTCGCCCACGGTCTCCATTTTTTGCCCCATGGTTTTTTCGTCCGGCTTGCCGGCTGTCTCTGGCAGGGTCATCTCATTTTGTACGCCTTTAACACCTTCGATATCCTTGACGTATTCAGACGTCAGATCCTTCTGTGCCTGGCTATCTGCTTCGCCTTGCAGGGTTACGATGCCGGCGTTGGTGTTAACCTGAGTCATGGCGCTCACGTGCCGATGGAACAGGAGCGCGGCCTTCACCTTCATGCTGACCCAGGCATCCGAATTCTCGGCAGCGGGTTCGCCTTTGAGTTCCAGCTTATTCTCCACGCTTTTGACCCCGGGCAGGTTTGCCACGGTATCCTGGGCCAGATATTTATGGCTCTCTTCGGCGACTGTCCCGGTCAAGGTGGCGACACCATCCCTGGATTCGATTGTTACCGCATCGTCCTTGAGGTATGTCTTAAAAACATACGACTGCTTGGCCGCTGATTCGATACGCTCATCCGTCCCGGTCGCGGCCGCGAATACAGGGCCGACGGCCACCAGCAGAGCAACGCTAACTACCAGCAAAGCTACACGATACATTGGTTTCATAAGTGCTTTCTCCTTTCTGATTTTGTTGTTGTTTTCCCAAACTTTTATCTTGAAATCCCTGGGAGGGGTGAAGGCTGACTTACCTTAAGTGCCACCCAGGGGGAAGACGTCTGTAGGAAATTATTTCACATGGCTCTTCAAGCAGATGCATAGCCCCGCGCATCACAGAGAACCACTCGGAGTTGCGATTTTTTTCAAGGTTCTTTCGGTTATCCCACTCTGCAATCAAACAGAGGATCTGCTCATCCTCCATGCTGTGAAAAAAATCGCACCGCAGGCATCCCTCGGCAGTCCTGATGGGACTGAGCAGCGAGGTAATCGCCTGAAACAACTCCTTGCGTTTCTCAGAAGACACCCTCATTTGCATGATGACCAGGATCATAACTAAGGATAATGGCAAGAAACATGCCCGCAGACGATAGTATGCGCAGAGATAAAATTAGTCTTTAATAACAGATAATTAACTTAGAGGAGGGAACAAAGGAAGAAGGCCGGCGGGATCCGCCTGGCCTCCATATATGGTGGCGCACTCAATATATGGAGGCCTGGGCCTGGGAACTCCATGATGGGCATCACTTCCACGGCATTGATACCCGGATTTAGCAGATAAGGACCTGTAGGAAAATAAGATGGCCAATATTGCGCTCAGATTTGGGCCAGATTTGGTTGCAGTGATTGAGTAAAACCGCAGGCGTAGCAGAGCTACGTCGAGGATTTTGCGATTGAGTTGCGACCAAAGATGTCCCGAAGATGAGATGCAAGATGATCATGTTATTTTTTTACAGGCCCTAAAGATCGAGGTTATGCAAGTCGCAGCAGGATCAACGACGCCTGGGCATCGCCCCTGCTTATGTCGGGCACGATCCGCAATTCCAATACCGTTACCCCGTGAAGGTTGACGACGTAGTCTTCGACCTCGCGGGTCGTGCCGGGCGGGCTGAACGTATACTGTTGGCGCAGAATCTCCCGGTAAGAGAGCCCCCCGTCCCCGGACCATCGCAGCACAAACTCATGGGTACGCTCCCGGCTCTCTTCCTCAAATACGAGTTGAATTTCCCTGAGCGCCTGCGGTTCGTCAAACAGCAGGCGGATAGTCTGCTCCCCGGTTTCGCCGGCCAGCCAGCCCGGCCCTTCGTCGACTGTCAGCGCCGACTCGACGGGATGACCTGCTTCCTCGGACGTAAACTCGACCTGCGCGAGACGTTCCAAGTCGAGCCAGTTCTGATCAGTGGATGAGGGCACCTTTGAAATTTTATTGATAATCCTTTTGCGCATCATACTCTTCACACCCCACTTTCATAAAAGTTGCCTGGAAGGACTCCGGGCATTCACCAATTGTTCATAATTTCTTCTTTACGACTCCTCCGCTGGCACTCATTCGTTCCTGGCCCGGCCGTTTTCAGGGGCATAACCGCTGATTCCCATCATGAATCGCAACAAACCGTAACTGAGCCAACTTATGAACCGTAAACCAGCTGGCTGCTGTTTCCATTTGTCCGTCAAGATCCGCCGGCAATCCGTTTCCACGGTCTTTTTCAGGCTTTGCGCCAGGGTCGCGCCAAATGCTTCGTCATCCACGACCACATTCGCTTCACGGGAAAGAAGCAGGCTGAACGGATCGATATTCGAAGACCCCACCGTTGCCCAATGCCCGTCGATCACCGCCACTTTGGCGTGGAGGAAGCCCTTGCGGTATTCGTAAATCTCAACTCCCGCATCAAGAAGATTGCCGTAAAGCGCCCGTGATGCTAAATGTTCGAGAAGATATTCCACCTTCCCCTGCAGCAGCAAGACCACCCGTACCCCGCGCCTTACCGCATTGATCAGGGCATGACGAAAATCAAGCCCCGGTAAAAAGTAGGCATTGGCAAGAATGATTTCGGATTCCGCCTGCTTAATCGCCAGCAGGTACGCCGCTTCAATATCCCGGCGATGGTGGAAATTGTCTCTCATCAAGAATGCCGCGCTCATGGATCCACCGGTGGAGGTCGAAAGCGGAAGTGCCCCGGTGCGGACCATCCCTTTGCGAAAAGAACTCCATGCCACCATTGACCACAAACGCTGGGCGGAAAGGCGGATCACATCCACCAGCGGCCCTTCCACTGCGACTGCATAGTCATAGCGGGAAGCCATGCCGCCCTTTGCCTCCCTGTCCTCAATAATGTTGATTCCGCCTACAAAGGCGATCTCCCGGTCCACCACCACGATTTTCCGGTGCATTCGCCGCAGACGCTTGCGCCGAAACGTCCAGGGGGATATTCTGGGCCGGAAGATGAGCGTCTTCACCCCGGCTGCCCGCAACCCGTCCAGCATACTCCGTGGCAGGTCCTTGCAGCCGTAGCCGTCAATCAGTACATAGACCTTTACGCCGCGCCGGGCTGCCCGTATCAGCGCGTCCGCAATCCGCTGTCCGGTGGCGTCATTTTCGAAAATATACGTTGCAACACCGATTTTCGCGCGGGCTATAACCGACACAGCCGCTAACATTTATCATTGCCATGTCAACTGAACCGCAAGGTCAATTTTGCACCATCCAGCCAG
>QZKJ01000117.1 GCA_003605035.1 Desulfurivibrio sp. | reverse complement strand
CGACGTCGTGGAAATGGTTCTGGCTGACCAGGACGGCTGGGACAGATACGAGGCGGCCAAATGGCTCACCATGCGCCGATGGCTTGAAGCCAATCCCGGCGACGAGCTGGCCAAAGAGGTTCGAGCCAAACTGAGCTCGGAACCAGAGCGCCACGCCGCTTACACGCGTGAATACCTGGGCTGGGGCGTGTTTGCGCTGATGCCGCGGTGATGCGTTGGCGCGTCTCCTGTCTCCTGAATCCCATGACGGGGATCAGAGCGGCAAATGTGTCACGGAAGAGCCTCTTGCAAAATGAACATCGTAGCGAGATCGAGAGAAAAATATTCTGGGCAAGGATGAGTGGTGACATCGCCCGGAAGCGTAGCAGTGCTACGTTGAGGACGATTTCACCAGGAAGACGCCGCACAGGTTATTTTTAGCCGATCGGAGTAGATGTTCATTTTGCAAGAGGCTCGGAAATATCGTTATTTAGAGAAAAATAGATCAAGGCAGAAAGTTGCGGTTCACCTATTCTGAATTCTGTCTCCTGCCTTCTGCATTCAGCATGTTCGCTTATGGCCCAAAAAGAAATCGCAACCGGTGTGGTGCACGACGTCCCGGCGGATTTGCGTAATATCCTTACTGCTGACAGCGCTGCCCTGGCACTGTGGGAGGATATTACGCCGCTTGCGCGCATGAGTGGATCTCCTGGGTTCTGGACGCCAGGAAACCGGACACAAGGCGCAACCGGATAGAGAAAGTGCGCGGATCCCGCCTTTGCCGGATTGATCGCCAGGGTCCGCCCCTCATCGTTTAGGCCGCCGGCCGCCCTGTCCTGGATTCTTTCTCGCCCGAAACGGGCCGCCCCCATTTTTTTCCTATCATAAACAGGCAGTCACTTGACTTCCTCTCCCTAACTAATTCATACTACCAAAAGCAATGATGATCAGGCCGGTCCAGGGAAGCGGTTTTAATTGATCAATACCAATCAGTCAGGAACCAGAGTGCGCAACAGGGCTGGCGGGCAGTTGTTTTCATCAGGCTTATCCTTTCGATCCTGTTATGTGAAAACCGCTTGATCGGCAACGGTCATGCAGGAATTCTGTCAGTGAGGATTAAGCTGAAGAGGACGGTGGTATTGCCCGGCTGCTTTTGCGGTCTGCCCCGGGGAGGGAGTATGAGTAAGAGTTATCTGAAGAGGTTCACCGTATCGATCTGGTGTCTGGCCATCTCGGCCGGCGGGGGAGGGGCCGCGGGGGGGCTGGCGGTTCCGTCGGCGCTGGCGGCGCAACTCGATGAGGGCTGTGCCGACTGCCATCAGAAAATGGCCGACACCTTTGCCGGCACCTTTCATGCCCGGATCTGGGAGGGCATGGGCCAGCAGCACGGCTGCCAGACCTGCCATGGCGATACCGCCGAACACACGGCTGATCCCACCATGCAGAATGTGCTCACCTACCGGGCCAGGCAAGGCAGCCCGGCCGAGCAGCTGAGCGCCAAATGCCTTGAATGCCACAGCGGCGACACCCACCTGGCCATGTGGGACCTGGGCCAGCACAGCAGAAACGATGTCTCCTGTTTTTCCTGCCATGTCATGCATGCCCCCCGGGCCGAGGTGGATCAGCCGGCCACCTGTTTCACCTGCCACCGCTCAAGCCGGATGGAGGTCAGCAAGCAGTCGCATCATCCGATCATGGAAAACAAGATCAAATGCAGCGACTGCCACAATACCCACGGTGCCCTGTCCCGGGCCATGATCAGGGACGACAGCGTCAACCAGCTCTGCTACCAGTGCCATGCGGAAAAAAGGGGGCCTTACGTATGGGAACATCCGCCGGTGGAGGAAAACTGCCTCATCTGCCATACCCCGCACGGCAGCAGGCATGCCAAGCTGCTGGTGGAGAAGGTGCCCAACATCTGCCAGGACTGCCACGACTGGTCCGGCCATCCCGGCGCCCCTTATGACGCCACCGGCGGCTTCACCGGTTCGGTTCCCAACGACCGGTTTTTCGCCCGCTCCTGTCTGAACTGTCATGGCGCCATCCATGGCAGCGCTCATTTTGAACATCATGGCCTGACCCGCTAGGAGGAATTTGATATGAAAATCAGATCGACTTCACTGCTGGTGGCAGCATTACTGATCACTCCGGGATACGCCATGGCGGCCGACGAGGCCGTGGTGACCGGATCGGTGGAACTGGGGGTCCGGGGAGTGGACGACCAGGATGACAGTGCCAAATTCCAGGAATACCGGGATCTGGATGACGGACTCTTTGGTGATTTTCTGCTCGATGCCTATAAGGACTCGTATTACTTTGAACTGCAGGGAGACAATATCGGCCTTGACGACCAGGACTATCTGCTGAAGGGCGGCCGGTACGGGAAATTCAAATACCTGTTCAACTACGACGAGACGCAGCACAACCTCTCCTTTGACGCCAAGACCTTCTACTCCGGGGTCGGCACCGACAACCTGAGCTTTGACGGCGGGGCGCCGCCGCCCGAAGAAAACTGGAGCTTCTTTGATTACGCCATCGAGCGGAAAAAGTATGGCGGTGAGCTGGAGGTATCGCTTGGTTCACCCTTTTTCGTGAAAATCGGGGCCAGCAAACTGGAGAGCGAGGGGGTGAAGCCGCTGGCCAGCGGCTCCTTTGCCGACGTGGTGGAGATGCCCGAGCCGGTGGATTACGATACGGACGATCTGCTGGTGACGGCCGGCTACCGCTCCAGGGCCTTCAATCTGACCCTGTCCGGCCTGCTCAGCTCCTTTGACAACAACAACCTCTATCTGAACTGGCAGAGCCCCTATTTCTTTTTCGGCACCCCGGAACTCAACGTCCTGCCCCCGGAAAACGATTACGGTAAGCTGGGGGGCAACCTGACCGTCCGGCAGCTGCCGTTCATGTCCACTTTTTCCTTGAACGGCAGCTACGCCAGGCTGAAGAACGATATTTCCATCACCGACATCAACCTGACCGCGCCCACCGCCCTGAACCAGTCGACCTTTGACGGCGAGATCACCTATACCACCCTTGCTGCGGCCCTGGCCAGCCGGCCCACCCGGGAGTTTGACTCGCGCCTCTACTACAATTACACGGACAAGGAAAATGACTCGGATGTCATCGAGTATGACGATTTCGGCGAGATCATCAGCAATGCCGCCGAACTCTTTGATTACAGCAGGAACCAGGCGGGGGTTGATCTCGGCTACCGGCTGCCCTGGCGGTCCAAGGGGGAGCTCGGCTACGAGTATCAGGACGTTGACCGGCGCAACCGGCCGGATGCCGACCAGACCACGGACCACACCTATTACCTGCAGCTCAAGAACTCCCTGTCCGATCTGGTCACCGCTAAGCTGCGCTATTCGCATCTGGAGCGGGACACGGACAGCGACTTTGATCTGACCGACGTAACCGACACCGATGCCGAATACATTGTCCAGTTTGTCCAGCGCTATGACGCCACCGACAAGGGCAAGGACGAAATCAAGCTCTCCCTGGAATTCTATCCCCTGGACAGCCTCGATCTCGGGCTGGACTACAGCTATATCCTCAACGATTACGATGATGTCACCCTGGGCCGGACCGAGGACACCCGCCACCAGGTTTATCTGGATTTCCTCTGGCACCGCTTCAAGATGTTGAGTCTGAGCGGCTTTGCCGGCTACGAGACCACCGATGCGGATGCCGACTTCTATAATTTCGCGGCCAATTCCGGCATCCCGCCCCAGCTGGCCGACCCGACGCTGGATGACGGCAATCCCGACTCCTACCTGTGGAGCCAGGAGATCGACGACAGTTTCTGGACCTACGGCCTGTCCACCCAGGTCGGGCTGCTGGAGGACATCCTCAAGCTGGTGGTCTCCTGGGAATACCAGAAATCCGACGGCAAGACCACCTTCTCCAGCCAGGGGGTTGACCCGCTTGCCGACATCACCCGCTTCGACGACTACACCAAGAAGCTGCTGGAGGCCAAGCTGGTCTACAGCTTTGCCAGGCAGCTGGATATCGCTCTCGGTTATGTCTACGAGAAGTATACCTATAATGACACCCAGTATGACGGTTATCAGTACGTGGTGCCGCAGACCTTTGTGGTATCCGACGGCGCCTACCTGACCGGGGCCTATGCCGACCATGACTATGAAGCCAGCATCGGCTATCTGACGGTCCGTTACACCTTCTGAGCAAAAGCACGGTCCGGGGGATACGGGGGCAGAGTCCTGCCCCCGTATCGCTTGCATGGCACCGGCCACCCCGGTCGGGACATTTACCGCTCGGCCCAGTCAGACTGGCAGCACGGCGCAAGACCCGGTCCGGTGACCGGGTTTCACGGATCCATCAAGTGTCCGATGAGGCAGGACTGTCTTGTGAGAGTGGATTGTCCACGGCAGTCCATGACCGGTCCGGCGTTCCTCGCCGGGGCTTCCCGTCAGGGAAAACGAGACTGGGCATGGGTTGCCGGCTGAGGAATGTATCTCCCTGTCCGGCAGCTGCTTTGGCCTGAAAATTGTAATCATTGTAAATGAATAGTGACAGGATGGCGGGCTGGCGGCTTCCGGACCGGGTCGGGCGCTGATGGCGGCAGACCGGGCCGGACTTTGGTGGAGCCCCTGACGGTATGGCCGCCCATGCCATTGGCAGACGTAATGCCTCGAAAAAACCAACTATCCAGCAGCGCCGGGGGATCGAACCTTCGTCCCAGGCCGGGTGGTTACGAAAAAATAGCTAAAGGAGTATTGACCATGGGAATGAACGATGAAATAAAGAGTGCCGTGAATTGGGGTACGGTGAGTGTGGATCTGGATGACAGTGTCCGGGTTGCCATTGAAAAGATGAGCGTCAGCAGGTCCGCGGCCCTGGCGGTGAAAATGGGGGACGAAGTGGTTGGCGTCCTGACCGATACGGATTTGCTGATGTGTGTTTCCCGCGGTGAAGATGTCGATACCACCAAGGCTTCCAGATGCATGACTCCCTGTGAAATAATCACCACCAAACGTTCAAAATCGCCCTGTGTGCAGATTGATGCAAGCCAGACCGTGGAAAATGCCCTTGGCGTCTTGAATCTGGCCGGCGTCCATCATCTGCTGGTTTCCGGCGAGGATGATCGTGTGGGCCTTGTTTCCGTTGTCGATTTGTTGAAACTGGCCATAGCCTAGTGATGGAGTCCGGCATGCAGAAAATAACCCCTTTCCTGTGGTTCGACCATCAGGCTGAGGAGGCGGTGAACTTTTATATCTCGATCTTTGCGGATTCCAGGATACTGACCATTACCCATTACGGGAAAGAAGGGGCCGAGGTCTCCGGCAGACCGGCCGGGTCGGTAATGACCGTGGCCTTCCAGCTTGCCGGTCAGGATTTTGTCGCGTTAAACGGCGGGCCCCCTTTCCGCTTCACCGAGGCCGTCTCCTTTGTGATCAACTGTCAGTCACAGGAGGAAGTGGACCATTACTGGGAAAAGCTCTCGGCAGGCGGAGACGCGGGGGCGCAGCAGTGCGGCTGGTTGAAAGACAGATACGGCCTTTCCTGGCAGATCGTGCCCGGGGAACTGGACGGGTTGCTGGCTGACCCTGATCCGGTAAAGTCGGGCAGGGTGATGCAGGCTTTGCTGCAGATGACGAAAATCGACATTGCCGCCCTGAAAAAGGCGGCCGCCGGTCCGGCATGACAGCATCCGCGGAAGATCAATCATTGCCGGAAGCAAAGGAAAGTGATCCGGGGAATCTCTTTTCCGGCGCTATCAACATCAGTCCGGCGTAGAATTTTGCCTCGGTGCCCGGCCGGGCGGGCAATTGCCCCTCCCTGGTCCCCCGCTGGGGACCAGGGAGCAGGAGACAGGCATGAAAGTCAGGCGCCTGGTCACCATTGACGGCACCTGCGGGGAAGGCGGCGGGCAGGTCCTGCGCACCGCCCTCTCCCTGGCCGCCCTCACCGGCACGCCGTTTGGCATCGAAAAAATCCGGGGCAGGCGCCGGACGCCAGGGCTCAGGCAACAGCATCTCACCTGCGTGCAGGCCGCCGCCGCGCTGTGCGCGGCCCGGGTCGAAGGCGGCAAGGTCGGCTCGGGAGAGCTGCTGTTCCGGCCAGGCCATGCCCCGGTCGCGGGAAAGTATGCCTTTGATATCGCCACCGCCGGCTCCACCAGCCTGGTGCTGCAGACCGTGCTGCCGGTGCTGGCCTCGCTGGCCGCCCCTTCCTCCGTGTCTCTTACGGGCGGCACCCATAATCCCATGGCCCCGCCGGTTCCCTTTCTGCAGGCAAGTTTCCTGCCCGTGCTCTCCCACATGGGATTTCATGCCAATGTCACCCTCATGCGTTATGGCTTCTATCCCAAGGGCGGCGGCCAGATCACCTGCGAGATTGCCCCGCGCAGCCCGGGCGCGCCCCTGGATCTTGCCGGCCGACTGCCGGTCACGTCCAGGCGGGCCGCCATTCTGCTTGCCGGTCTGCCGGATCACATTGCCCTGCGGGAAAGGCAGATCCTGCTGGCGGAAGGGGGGCTGGGGGAAGAGGAGATCGACACCATGGTCCTTGCGCAAGGGCCGACGGGGAACACCGTCTGGCTGACGGCTGAACAGGGGCCCTGCACCGCGCTGTTCACCGGCTTTGGCCAGCGGGGCAAGCCGGCGGAGCAGGTGGCCCGGGAGGCCCTCGCGCCGGCAGCCTTCCACCAGGCTTCCGGCTATGGGGTGGAGGAGCACCTGGCCGATCAGCTCCTGCTCTACCTGGCCATCCGGGCGGACGGCCGCTTTGCCGTAAGCCGGCTCAACCTGCATGGCAGCACCAATATGGAGATCATCCGTCTCTTCCTGCCCGTCACCTTCCGGCTCACCCCCCTGGAAGGGGAGGCGGTGCTGGTGGCCTGCCGCTGACGGCATGGTCGGCCCCGCCTTTTCCCTGCCATGTTCATGTAGTTTTCCCTTGCAAAATCGGCGGATGGGGGTTTTGCTTTACCGAGCGCAAATGCAGCGAGCAACCTTCCTCTCAACATAAAGGAGAAAGAATCATGCCCCGATCAACAGGCAAGCGTGATCATGAATGGCTGGATTACTATGAGAAGTTTCCCTATTTCTCTGCCGCAGCGGTGCGGGACGGCTGTCATCCGCGCCGCATGGAACATCAGGAGCCGGCGGCAAAGTCCATTGTGCTGGTGCATGGCCTCACTGACTCGCCCTATTTCCTCACCGCCATCGGGGATTATTTTTTTAATGATCTCGGCTGTAACGTCTATCTGCCCCTCCTGCACGGGCATGGCCTGAAGGAGCCGCAGGGGATGGAAGGGGTCAGCCTGGAGGAGTGGAAGGCCAATGTGGACTTCGCGGTGGATTACGCTGCGGCAAAAACCGCCAGGGTCAGCATCGGCGGATTTTCCACCGGCGGCACCCTGGGCTTTTACTCCTCGACGCAGAACCGGAAAATCAATGGTACGCTGTATCTGTTTTCCGCCGCCCTGGATCTGGCGGGCGGCATCGGCGGCCTGGTGGGCGAGCTCAAGGAGCGCCTGCTGCGCACCTTCCTGGCCGATGTGCTGGACAATAACCAGCCCCTGATCGGCGCCAATCCCTACCGCTACTCCCGCATGGACCTGGACGGCGCCAGGGAACTGGCCTTGCTGATCAGGGAGACGGACGAACTGCTCAAACAGTTCACGAAGAAAAAACCGTTTGCCAAACCGGTCTTTGCCGCCCATTCCGAGAGTGATGCCACGGCAAATATCACGGGCATCGAAGACCTGCAGCAGGTTTCCCTGCCAGATCAGTTCGCCTTTTTCCGCATCCCGGCAGCCGTAGGGGTGCCCCATGCCAGCCTGGTGCTGAAGGAGCCGATTTATGCGGCCAATTCCGCCCCAGGCGAGGCGCCGCTGGAGAAGGCCAACCCGCTGTTTCAGCAGATGATGGCGGCCATGGCGGCCATGGGTTAGCCGGGGGGCTGGGACGGTAATTTTCATGATGCGGCATGGGCCGTCCCAGCTGTCATAATTCGCAATGCAGCCATGGTCATGCCGGGCAAGCGGAGCGCGACCCGGAATCCCTTGGCTTTTCCGTCCTGATTTTCTTCAAAACTCGTAACGGACCTGCAGATAGATACTGTCGTTGCGGTCGAGTTGGCCGAACTGACTCCAGGGCTCGCCGCCGCCGAAGATGTTGGCCCCCAGCGCCCCCCACACCTGATCGGTGAAATTGTATTTGACCTCGGGATTGACCAGATAGTCACCACTGGCGAGCCCCCGGAAGGTGAAAAGAGAGAGCTTCACGGTCTGGTGCCTGAGGAGCTGGGTCAAACGGACGCTGATCAGGTCGTGCAGCCTGTCCTCGGCGGGCATTCCCGGCGGCAGGGTAGCGGCATAGTTGCCATAGTCCAGCATCCTTTCCCCGTAATATTGCAGGCCGACGGTGAAATCTTCCCAGAATTGGCGCTGATAGCCGACCAGAAACCGGGCCTGCCTGTTGGGAATCATGGGGTCGTCGCCATCCCCGTCATCCCGTGAGTCATAGTAGCCGGCCTCCAGGCTGATAACCCCGTGCAGGGCGCTGCCCTGAAGACTGGCGCCATAGACCGCAAGTTCCGGATACCAGAGGGTCAGTCTGGCAGGAGCAGCGGCGGGTTCGGGTTGCATGGCCGGCTGCCGGAAAAATCCCCGGTAGCCATAGAGCGAGGCGTCAAAGCCCGCGATATCACGATAAATGCGCCCGGCGACCTCGGTATTATCAAGGCTTGCGCCCGGCTCGATGGTTCGCCGGGTACTCACTCCCGGCATGGGGTCATACAGCCAGAAACGTTTGGCGTCCGGAAAATGGTTGGCCGTAAACAGAGGGATGGCGATGATCTCAAACGAGGCAAAGTCTGGATAGAGGCCGACTTTTACGCCGTCCACTCCCTTTTTCATGTATTCGAGCGGTTGGCCGCGAAAAAATGCCTCATAATCCTTGGGAAAGACATCGTTGATGAATACCAGGTCGCCAAGCCCCCAGGTGACCATCTGTCTGCCGATCTTACAATCCCAGGCCGCGGCGGTGTAATCGATCGTCCCTTCCCGCAGCTCCAGATCCTCCTGGTCGTCCAGATGGTCCCAGGCCAGATCGGTTTTGACAAAGAGACGCAATGGCCCCTGGTCCGCCTCCAGCTTGAGTTGGATTCGTTCCTCGGCCAGCTTGGAGTCCCGGCCGTCGGGATTCGCTGAGGCCGTGTCCAGGCCGTAATTCCCCTGCACGAAGCCGTGCAGGTCAAGCGCCGCCTCACAGACTTCGGCGTTCAGCAGCAACGAGGCGGCAAGCCAGGCAAGTCGCCAGGGCCGGGGGATCAGCATGACACTCTCCCTTATTCGATCCATTTCTTGGGCGGCTGTCGGAGAAACCGTTCCGAAAAGAGGCTGTCCTCCAGACCGACATTGTAATCCTGGCTGACATAGGAGACCTCGGTGCGGTGGCCGCTCTGCAGATTCTTCATGGTGCGTTTGGTGATGGTGGGGAAGCCCTTGACCTCCTTGACCTCATCGGCGGTGAAGACCCGGACCGTGCTGCCTGCGCGGTCATGGTATTCCTCCTGCAGGGGCAGGAAGCTCGCCTTGTCGATCCAGGACAGCTTAGAGCCGTAGCCCGCGCTGTCCGCCTTCGGCGTGCTCTTGACCACGAAACACTCCCTGCCGTTCAACACCTCTTCCCTGGCCAGTTCGTGCACATCATCGCCCAGGTCGCGGCCGGAGACATCCTCGTAGGTGAAGTCCGAGCCGACGAAACTTGCCTGCTTGTCCTGCATGGCGATGCGTCGCACCATGTTGATGGCCGGGACGAACAGCCAGCGGTCGTCATCCTTGGCCGGATACTTGAAAACCATAAAGGTCATGTCCTTCACCTCGGCCGGCTGAAAGAAGTACATGAAGTATTTCTGCTCCCCGCCCGCCTCGCCGGTATTTAAGCGCAGCATGGTCATCTCCCGCACCCGTTCCTGACCGCCGGGGCTGATCAACTTCATCATGACCCGGGCCTTGAAATCGGCGCCGGGATAGAAAAAGGCGGCCTGTGACTTTTGGATGATTTCATCGGGTGAGGCCGCCAGGGCGCGGGCAACGGGACCGATAACCAGGAACAGCATCAACAAAATAAGTCGCTTCATCTCATTCTCCTTTGGTAACAGCCAAGGTTATTCAGTCTATCAGGCTGTAGCATGTCAGGCAGAAGACGGACCAGGGAATGCCCCGGCACGCTAACAGCCTAAACCCTTACTGCCTAATCACCCGAGCAGTTTTCTCCTTTTAAGAGCCAGCCCTGCATCAGGGTGATGAGGGCCGGCAGATAGATGATGGTCATCAGTGCGCTCAAGAGCATCATGCTGACGATAAAGGCGCCCACGGTGATATACGGGGTGAGCGGCGCAAACAGCATCACGGAAAAGGCGCCGGCAAAGAGCAGGGCGTTGCGCATGATCCCCTTGCCGGGCCGGGCCGCGGTCCAGGCCAGGCTGTCGGCCAGGGATTCGCCGCAGGCAACCTCTGCCCGGCGCAAACGGAAGCGGCCCACGAAGTGGATGGCGAAATCCACCGCCATGCCCAGCGACAGGCAGGAGAGCACGGAGATCGGCATGTCAAAATCCTTGCCCGCGAAGCCGATGACACCGTAGAGCAGCAGGATGGTGAACAGCAGGGGCACATAACTTATCAAGGCCCATTTGAACGAACGGAAATTGACCATCAGGATGATGAAGACTATGACCAGGGCCGCCAGAAAGCCTTTCACCATGTCCCAGAGGACCTCGTCGTTCCAGACCAGGTTGAAGTAAGCGATACCGGCCGGTTTCAGTTCGATGGGCATGGGATGGCCTTTGGCGTACTCATCCATGGCCGCAATCACCCGGCGCATGGCCTGGGCGTCCCAGGTTTTCATCTGCACCCAGATATTGGCCTGGCGGAAGGGGTAGTCCACCACGTTATCGAGATCGGAAGGCTTGGCGGACATGGCAAACAGAAAGAGGTACTGGCCGACCTCCTCCCTGGTCTCGGGAACCACGTCGAACTTGGGGTCGTTGTCGTGCAGCACCAGATTGATGCGTTTCACGTAATCCACCACGGAAAAGGTCTTGCCCACCATGGGCAGGGTCTCCAGGTGACGCTGCAAGCCTTCGATGTAACGCAGGGCGGCGGGGTTTTTCATGAAATCGTCTTCCTTGGCGGAGGCGACCACATAGGCAAGCGAAGTGCCGCCCAAGGCCTGGTTCAGCACCCGGTCCGCCATTCTGATCTCGCTGCCGGTCTTGAACCATTCCACCAGGTTGTTGCTGACATGAATCCGGCTCACTCCGAACACGGCGACGAGAACCAGCAGGCCGCCCAGCAGCAGGGTGGCCCGGGGCCGGCGACTGCCGATCCGGCTCAACCCCATCAGCAGAGAGGTGGTCTTACTCGTGCCGTGGTCCTCGCTTGCAGTTACGCGCTTGATCTTGTCAACCCGGATAAAGGTGAGAAGCGCCGGCACCAGGGTGAAGCTTAAAAGCAGGAGGAGCATGGTGCCGAAGGCCACGCCGAACCCGAAGACCTTGACCGGGATGATGTTGGCGAGCATGAGCGAGGCGAAACCAACGGCGGTGGTGATGTCGGTGTAGATGAGGGGCTTGCCCACCGCTCGCATGGTGTCGAGGATGGCCGCCTTCTTTTCCCCGCTTTCATGGAAGCGGAAATAGAATTCATTGAAGATGTGGATGCTGTCGGTGGCGATGGCCATGAGAAAGACCGGACTCATGGAACTCATGATGTGCACCGGATACCCCAGGCCGATAATGAGTCCCATGCTGCAGATGATGATGATCATGGCCGGCGCCATGATGGCCATGGAGAGAAAGAGGCTCTTGAACATGAAAAAGGCCACTGCGAACATGATCATGCCGGCCATGGGTGCAAACATCCCCATGAGCTTGAACATCTCGGCGCCAAAGGTGTCGCGGGCCACCGGATCGCCGGCGATGGCGTAGCGTTCCTCCCCCGCTTCATTGCGGACGATCTCCCGGAGGCGGTCGGCCACCTCCTTGCCGCTCGCCCCCTTTTCCAACGGGATGTAGATGGCCGTGGTCTTGCCGTCCGGCGAGATGATGCGATTGATGAACAGGGGGTTTTCCGCCAGGGCCCGGCGCAACTGCGCGAGCCCCGCCTCATCATCCGGCACCTCGGTCATCAGCGGCGCCACCCGCAGGGCGCCTTCCGCCATGGTCACGTTATCGATGGTGGTGAAACTTGCCACATCTCGGGCCGCCACGCCGGGAATCAGCACGATCTCCTGGGTGATCCGCTTGATCCTGGCCAAGGTGCCCGGATTGACCACTCCCTGGTCGTGGGTCACGCCGAGAACGATCATGTCCTCGTACAGGCCAAAGGTCTTTTCCACCCCGTCATTGCCCACCCGCACCGCCGAGGTGGCCGGCAGCATGTTCTTGGGATTGGTGTCCGTGGTCATCTTCGGAAACTGGGTCAGAAAGAGCATGGCCAGGAGCACCGACAGAAAGACCACGGTTTTCGGATATTCGACTGACAGCCCTACCAGGGATTTTTTGCCCATCAACGCCTCCATTTTCACGGCAATTGGCTGTAGCCGTGCTTCATCTTGAACAGGAAGTAGCGCTCGAAGGAGAGCTTGAGCCACTTGGCCCACACCCCTTTGCGGGTGTATGACTCCTGCCGGGGCGGCAGCAGCGGCCAGGCCTTCATCAGGGCGGCGCTGTCGCCCATGTCCATGAGGCAGATGACCGCCAGCTCCTCCGGACTGGGAAGCGGGGCGCCGTGAATTTCGGCGGAAATGGTGGCGGCGGCGATCTTGGCCATCTTCACCGTCATGGCGCCGGTCTTGGGGACACCCACCGGCACCGGCGTAGGTTCAGGAGGGGCGATGGCCATGGCCACGCCGATCACGAAGATGTTTGGGTGTTTGGTGTGACGGTAATGGTGGTCCACCGGGACAAAGCCCCGGGGGTTGCCCAGCGGCGCCACCGCGGGCACGCCTTTGAAGGGCGGGGCCAGCATGGCCAGCTTGAAGGGAATTTTTGCGCCGTCTTTGAGCCGGATCTCCCCTGGCGCCACCTCGTCGATGGCCTGGCTGACAATGGGTTTGATGTCCTTTGCCGCGAACTCATCTTCCATGAACCGTCTGGAATTGCCCAGGCCCCCCACCCCCATGTGGCCAAGATAGGGTTCGGAGGTGAGATAAAGAATCGGCACCTTGTGCCGCATCCGGCGGCGCCGCAGCTCGGCATCCATTTCAAAGGCCAGCTCGTAGGACGGACCGAAACAACTCACCATCTGGGCCGAGCCCACCACCACCGGTCCGGGATTCTCCAGAATCGCTTGCCAGTTCCTGCCGGTCCGCACCGCATGATCGATGGTAAAGGTGCAGTCGGTGTGGCCCTGGTCCGGCCCCAGGCCGGGAATCTCATCAAAGGCGAGTTGGGGACCGGTGGAGACGACGAGATAATCATAGCTGAGTTCGCCAAGGCCGGTCCGCACCCGGCGTGACTCCGGCTCCACCTCCAGGGCCGCGGCATGGACGAAGTTAATGCCCCGGGGTTGAAGGATATCGGCGACTTTCAGGGTGATGTCCCCAGGCTTGCGCCAGCCCATGATCAGCCACGGCAACGACGGCAAAAAGACAAAATGGTCTTCGGCACTCACCGCCGTCACCTCGGCCTGGCGGCCCAGCAGCCTTTTCAGCTCCAGGGCCGCGGTCAGCCCGCCGAAGGAACCGCCCAGCACAACGATTTTCACCATGATTACTTTCTCCTCAGAAGACCAGGTTCATGTCCGCCGGGATGACGGTTCCGGTGTAATAGGTCTCCGGGTCGGCCAGGGCCACCCCTTCGACGAAGTCGTCCTCCTTAAATTCAAAGACCGCCTTGTTTAAGGGGCAGGCGAGCAAGGTGGCCCCTTCCATGTGCAGCATGAGCAGCATATCCTCCGGCGTCGGCAGGTTCATTGCCTCCATGCGGGCCTTGACCTTTTTCTGCTCCTCCTCCGGCTGGTCCGGCAGGCATTTGAGCTGGCTGATCTTGTCCTTGTGCACCGCGTTGATTCCCCGCGAGCCAAAGAAGATCGTGACCTCGGCCCCGGCCCGTTGCAGGCTGATGGCGGTCATCAGGCCGTTAAAGACCTGGCAGAGCTCGTCGTGGAAGATCATGATCGACACCTTTTTCTTTCCTGTCATAACGTTGCCTCCTTTTGCCGCAGTGCGGCCTGCGCCTTTATGATCTCAATGCGTGTCATTATGTGATATCGCATTCGCAGGCCCTTAATAGCCGAACTTATCGTTAATCTCGGCGATGGCCTCTGACGGCACTTTGTGTTTCATCAGGATATCCTTGACGTGGTTGATAAAACATTTCCGGCGCGCTGCCGGCATGTCCTGATCAATCCCGTTTCTGATGTATCCGGCAACCAGGGTGTTGATGTCAACAGCCTTGGCGGTAACCATGTCATGCAGGGTGTCCATCATTTTGACGGGCAGTTTAATGGTGAGACCAGCAGTAGCATTGTCGTGAGCTGATGTCGTGGCGTTCATGGCAGTTTGCTCCAGTAGGTGAGAATGAATAAATAAATGTTTATATGTTAATATATAAATAAGTTGTTTTTGCTGAATGTCAAGATGAAAAAACACGGCTAAAGAATACCGCATGTCCCAGGGAGTTTTCTCCCGCCAACTGCATACCTTGTCGTATATTGGCAGAGGTGAAGAGAAGATAAGAGGACGGGCCGCCGAAAGGGCGGGTATCGTCCACCAGCAGGTCTAAGGGAAGTTGGGCCGGAAGGGAGGAACCAATATCGTGGGATTTTTCATACAGCCGCATGAAACCCATTGCCAGGCGGCAATGGGCAATGCTGCAACGGCACAGCTTCTGCTCGCCAGCTGCCTGGAATTAGTCCTCTATTTTCTCCCGGCGCATTTTCCGGGCAATCTTTGGCAGAAAAAACGAAAAAACAAAGAGCGAAACAGAGAGATAGGTCTGCCAGCCGTTGAGCCGGCTCCAGTCGCCGCTGGCCCATACCTGCCGGAGGGTGCCGATAAAAAAGGTGAGAATGAAAGTGCCTGCCAGAATGCCGATCCCCGTACCCAGCAGATAATCGCCGAATTTTACCCTGGTGAGCCCCATGCCGAAATTCATCGGGGTGAAGGGAAAATAAGCAAGCCGCAGGTACAGGACGGTGGCAAAGCCGTTGCGCCCGATGGCCTCATCGTATTTCTGCAAACGAGGCCCGACAAGCGAGGCGGCGAAATCCCGGCCCAGATAGCGGCCGATGAGAAAGGCGCCGGCCGCTCCCAGCATCGCTCCCAGCCAGACATAGACAAAACCCTGATAGGGTCCGAATACGGCAGCGCCCACCGCGGTGAGCAGAGTGCCCGGCACAAAAAGGCAGACGCCGGCCGCATAGAAGAAAATGTATGCCGCCGGCGCCCAGACGCCGGTTGTCTCCAGTATGGCATTGACCTGCGCCGGGGACAGATACTCTTTTGCCGGAGTGTAGCGCACCAGGACGATCGCGGCGCCGATAAAAAGCACCAGAATCGCCGCCTTGAGCGCGCCTCGGCCTTTTGTTTTCCCGCTTTGCCCGGTGTTTGTTTTCATTTGTCTCATCCTGTCGACTGATCAACGGCCGAACAGGCGGCCCAAGACGCCTTTTTTTTCCTCCGGCGCAGGTTCCGGAAGGCCGAGCTGGCGGCAGATGGCCATCTCAAGCGTATGGTCGTCCACGTCCTTGCCTTCGGTGATGATCTCCTCTCCCACCATGACGGCCGGGGCAACCGGCAGATCGAGGGCGAAGTATTCGTCGGTCAGATATTCGGCCTTGGGTCTGGAATTCACTTCAATTTCAATGTCGTACTTCGTGCCCAGCCTGGGCATCATCTTGTTGAAATGTTTTCAGGGGCCGCCGTTGGGCTCGTTTAAGAAAAATCGTACTTTCAGCATGGTATCCTCCATTGTTGATTTTTTTTCGGGTTTCCCTGCAGCGCCGGGATTTATTTCTGCGCCAGGCGTTGCCGGAGAATCTTTTCCAATTCCTGCTCGTCAATATCCCGGCCCTCGACAATGACGTCGCCGCCGATCATGATGGCCGGCGCCTTGGGCAGACCGAGGTCTACGTAGGCCAGGCTCTGGTATTCATGGCGCGGCCTTTTGATAACCTCGAAGTCTATGTCAAATTTTTCGCCCAACCTGGGCAACATTTCCTTGAAATGGGTTCAGCTCCTGCCGTTCGGGTCGTTTAGAAAAAAGCGAACTTTCTGCATGGTGTCCTCCATTATTGAATTTTCTTCAGCCACTGCATGAACTCGGGCGGCGCCATGAAATCCACCAGCCGCATGTCATGCCGCTCGCTGCCGTTTTGGTCCAGGAAAACAACGGTTGGCACGCCCTTGACCTCATAGTCCCTGACGAGCTGCTGGTAGACGGGGTTGTCGCCGGCGGTGAGATCGATTTTCACCATGACGAAGTCGACGGATTTCTTGACCACCGCCGGGTCGTGAAAGGTAATCTCGTCCAGCTCCCGGCAGGGCGCGCACCAGGTGGCATAGAAATCCATGATCACCGGCCGGCCCGCGCTTTTTGCCTGGTCGAGAAGCTCCGGCGAGTAGGACTGCCAGGCAACCCCGGGCCCCCGCAACAGCCAGGTAACGGCCAGAAAAACGGCCAGCGCGACCCCGGCCGCGCCGACACCTTTTTTTATCCAGGCAAAGGACCGGAAGGCGGCCTTGGTCCTGTCAAGCCAGCCGAGATGGAGACCGGCGGCCAGGGCGAGCAGAACATAGAGCGCGACGCTGATTGCCTTGGGCAGCAGGGGCCGGATAAAATAGGCGGCCATGCCCACCAGCACCCAGCCCATCGCCTTCCTCACCCAGTTCATCCATTCGCCGGAGCGGGGCATTTTCTCCAGCTTGCCGGAGAACATGGCAAGGATGAACAGGGGCAGGCCGAGTCCGAGACTCAGGGTGAAAAAGATGGTGAAACCGAAAACAGGATCCGCCGTGCTGGCCACCCAGGTAAGCAGGCCGAGCACGAAGGGGCCGATGCACGGTGCCGCCACCACCCCGAGGGTCATGCCCATGAAAAAGGTGCCGAAATAGCCGGCATAATTTTTCGAGGCGGCCTGGGTCAGGCCGCTGGGCAGGCGCAGCTCCCAGAAGCCGAAAAGGCTGCTGGCAAAAACAAGCAGCACCGCGGCAACCGTGGCCAGCACCCAGGGGTTCTGCAGCATGGCGCCCATGAGGCCGCCGGTGGTGGCGGCCACCACCCCGAGGATGGAATTGGTCATGGCCAGGCCGATGATGTAAAAGAAGCCGTGAGCCAGCAGTTTCCCCTGGCCCTGGCCGCTGCGGCCGCCGAAATAGGAAACGGTGATGGGGATGAGCGGATAGACGCAGGGGGTCAGATTGAGCGCCATGCCGCCCAGAAAGATGCCGGCCAGGGTGAGCGCCAGGGTCCAGCCCTGCATGGTCCCCGGTGTTGCCGCGGGTGAGGGGCGCATCACCCCATCCTGCCCGGCTGCCGCGGTGGCGGCCGTGGGCAGGCCCTTGGTCTGCCACTCGGGAAAGCCCAACGGATCACGGTAAATATTGGTGTAACCAAGCGAGACAGCCACCCGGGCTGCCGAGTCACTGCGGACTCAGGCCAGGCCAGCTCAGTAAAAGACGATATGTTTCGCTTTGTCCGGGCCGAGGAACTGCTCCAGCTCACCGCGCCTGGTCAGGCGGGAAAGCCAGGTGGGCTCCATGGGAAAGTTCACCGCGCCCGCAATGTGGCCCGCCGCATACTCCCATTCCTGCCGGGTATCCACCAGCAGTACGGCGGCAGGATCGCGGCTGATCATGCCCCACAGCTCATCGGTGGCGATCAGCTTATAGCCGCCCCGCTCCGCCTCTTTCTGCACATCGGCCATGGTGGCGGCGCCTGCCGCGCCCAGACCCATGGCGCCGCTCATGGCAAGCATGAAGGTGATGATGAACCACCAGAATCTTTTCATTGATTTCCTCCTGCAGGTTTGTTTTCCCGCCGGAGTTTGGCCAGCAGGAAATCAGCGCCGCTTTTTGAGAGCCCCAGGTTGTCGGCCAGCTCTGCTGCGTCGCCTTTGGGATGCTGCCGCAGGTAAGCTGACACCTCGTCCTCCAGTTCGTCAAGCCAGCTCTCGAAAAGCACCAGGATATCAGGGTCGGTGACCGCCATCAGCTGCTTGGATTGGGCCACCTTGTGCACCAGGGTCTGACACATATGCGTCGGGTCGACACCTTCGCCCATGCATTCGGCCAGTCAGAGATTCACCATGCTGGAAACCTTGTCCCCGTCCGGTCCATTCATCAGACCGGTCACAAAAGCGACCACGGCCTCCTCATCAAGCTGCGCGAGAATTTCCCTGAGCTGCGGGGTTAAAGCCGCCAGTGCCTCCCCCGGCTCCATGGCGTCCAGAATTTGCTGTAGTTCCTTCATCGTTCACCTTTTTTTCGTTAAAATGCCGTCCGGTTGGTCAGCAGGTCTGTTGCCAGGCCGGTTAAGTCCGCCAGAATTGAGGCGATGCGGCGGTCGGCCAGTTCATAATAGATGAACGGGCCGCTACGCTCCACGTTCACCAGCAGCGCCCGCTTGAGTTCCTTGAGATGGTGCGATGCCAGGGGTTGGGAAATGCCCAGTTCCTCGACAATGCGGGAAACCGATTTTTTTTCCTGCGTCAGGCTCAGGATGATGCGCAGCCGATTTTCGTCAGCCAGTGCTTTGGCCACGAAGGCGGCAGCCTGCAGACCGGCCGTCGTCGTCTCCTTGTTGATCAGGGTGTTATCCAACGGTTTCTCCATGCGGGTTTGTTTTGCTGGTTAATTTTGCGGACCAGATTCATGCTGGTGCACATCGTATAAATATATATTTATATGTGCGTCCATTTTTGTCAAGGGGAAAACAAGAATTGTCTGCCTGACGGGAAAAGAAGCTTAAAAAAATCATTTTCCTGGCACCTTCTAGCAGTTTTTCTCTTGCCAAAACGGCAAATACGGGTTTTGCTTTTTCAGCAGCGATTATTCAGTCTGGCGAGAGGCGCTTTCCAGGCCGGCCAAGGCCGCGGAGCCCGCCAGGGACTCTGGTCATACGAAAAATACCAGGAGCAAATGGGTCAGCTTGGCAAATTTCAGGAAACGCAACCTGCAGGGAGAGAACAAATGAACAATGAAGAGAATGGCGAGAAAACAGGTCAGTGCCGGTGCGTGCACGGTTTTACCCGGCGCGGCTTTCTGACCTCGGTGGGAGTGGGGGCCATGGCTGCTCTGGCCACCTCGGGCAGGCTTTCCGCTGCCCAAGAGGGTGCAGTAGCCGAACGTGCCGCCGAGAAGGCGGTGGTCATCACCCTCACGGTCAATGACCGGTCGCACCGGCTGCTGGTGGAGCCGCGCTGGTCGCTGCTCTATGTGCTGCGGGAGCAGCTGGGACTTACCGGCGCCAAGGTCGGCTGCGAGCGGGGTGAATGCGGCGCCTGCACGGTGCTCATCGATGACCTGCCCCGTTATGCCTGTCTGACGCTGGCGGTGGAGGCGGAAGGACGGCGGATCACCACCCTGGAGGGGCTGATGGCCGGCGAGGAACTGGGGCCGGTGCAGCAGGCCTTTGTGGAGGAGGATGCCATGCAGTGCGGCTACTGCACCCCCGGCCAGATCATGTCGGTGGAGGGGCTGCTGCGGGCCCGGCCGCAACCGGACCAGGCGGAGATCAGACAGGCGGTGAGCGGCAATCTCTGCCGCTGCGGCGCCTATCCCCATATTGTCAAGGCAGGGCTCAGGGCGGCCGAGCTGAAGGCAAAGAGGTGAGATAATGAAAGATGATGAACAGGATCTCTATTTTGTCGAGGGAATTGCCGTGCCCCAGACGCCGCTGCCCGGCGAGGAACCGGCCAACTGGGGAAAAACGGCGGTCATCGGCCGGAGGCAGACGCGGGTTGACGCCTATGAGCGGGTGAGCGGCACGGCAGTCTATCCCTCGGATGTGGTGCTGCCCAATATGCTCTACGGCGCCCTGCTCCGCTGTCCCCACGCCCATGCCCGGGTGAAGAAGGTGGACGCCTCGGCGGCGGAAAGGATGGAAGGGGTGCAGGCGGTGCTGACCGGCGCCTCCCTGGGCCGGCAGGTGAAATGGCCCTATAACGAGGAGGTTGCCACTGATCTCTTTGATGACCGGTGCCGCTTTGAAGGGGAGGCGGTGGCCGCGGTGGCCGCGGCAACGCCCTATGTGGCCCGGGACGCCCTGCGGGAGATTAAAGTGGAGTACGAGGTGCTGCCCTTTGTGGCGGATGAACGTAGATCCCTGGCAACCGGGGCTGCCCGGATTCATGGGGCGGGCAACCGGCTCAAGGCGGATAGTTATAAACGGGGCGATGTGGCCCGGGGCTTTGCCGAGGCCGATATTGTGCTGGAAGAGCAGTACCGCACCGCCTGCGAGATCCAGGCCCCCATGGAACTGCACGGCTGTGTGGCCAACTGGGAAGGGGACAGCCTGACCGTCTGGGAGTCGACCCAGGGGGTCTATGCCGTGCAGGCGAAAATCGCGGATATTCTCGGGCTGCCGCTGTCCAGGGTGCGGGTCATCGGCCACTATATGGGCGGCGGCTTCGGCAGCAAGCTGCAGCCGGGCAAGTATACCGTCTGCGCGGCCCTGCTGGCGAAAAAGACCGGCCGGCCAGTGAAAATTTTCCTCAGCCGGGAGGAGACCCTGCTCGCCGCGGGCAACCGGCCGCCGGCCACCATGACCATCAAGGCCGGGGTGAAAAAGGACGGCACCCTGACCGCTTTGCAGTTTACGGGACTCGCCAGCAGCGGCGCCTATCCGGCCGGCGGCATCTCGCTGCTCGACTGGCTGGTCCGCGATCTCTATCTCTGTGCCAATGTGCAGAGCGAGTTGACGGATGTGGCGATCAATGCCGGCCCGGCCCGGCCTTTCCGCGCGCCCGGGCACCCCCAGTGCGCCTGGGCTCTGGAGCAGATGATGGACGCCCTGGCCGAGGCCGCAGGCCTCGACCCCATTGATCTCCGTCTCAAGAATATTCCCCTGGTCAGCCAGGGCCGGGAGGGCGCGCCGCCCTATACCACCACCGGGCTGGCGGAGTGTATCCGGCAGGGGGCCGAGGCCTTTGGCTGGCGCGAGGCGCGCCGGCGCACGGCGGCGGGCAGAAAAGAGCAAGGCCATCTCCGGCGGGGGGTGGGCATGGGCAGCTGTCTGTGGGTGGTCGGCGGCGGCGGGCCGCCCTCTACGGTGATCGTCAAGCTTTTTGCCGACGGCAGCGTCAACCTCAACATGGGGGCCAGCGACATCGGCACCGGCACCAAGACCGTCATGGCCATGGTGCTGGCCGAGGAACTGGGGGTGAGGCCGGCGAGCATCCAGATTGAACATGCCGACACCGGCTCCACCCAGTACGCCACCCCCAGCGGCGGCAGCAAGACGGTGCCCACCGAGTCGCCGGCCGTACGCTCGGCGGCCATTGCCGTCAAGCAGCAGCTGCTGCAGATGGCGGCCGGCGAGCTGGGCAGCCCGGTGGAGAATCTCCGCTATGGCGGCGAGTATATCGAGGCCGTGGACAGCGGCAAAAAGGTGAAGGTCACCGGGATCGCCGCCTTGAAAAAACAGGGGGTGGTGGTGGGCATCGGCTACCGGGGACCCAATCCGGAGGGCAAGGTGGTCAATCCCTTTGCCGCCCAGTTCTGCGAGGTGGAGGTCAACACCAGGACCGGCGAGGTGCGCATCATGCGTTTTCTCGGTGCCCATGAAAGCGGCCGGGTGATGGACCGCCTCACCTTTGACAACCAGGTCTTCGGCGGCATCACCATGGGCATCGGCCTGGCCATGACCGAAACGCGCATCCTCGATGAAAACCGGACCGGCAAGATGGTCAACTGCAACTGGCACGATTATAAGCTGCCCACCGCTCTTGATGTGCCCACGGACATGGTCTCACTGCCGGTGGAGCTGCGGGATAGCGAGGCCAACAGCACCGGAGCCAAGGGGCTGGGAGAACCGGTGACCATCCCCACGGCGGCGGCCATTGCCAATGCCATCTATGACGCGGTGGGCGTGCGGGTGCGGCAGTCGCCCGCCGATCCCCTGACCATGAAGCGCTTACTGGCTGAAGAGGCCCCGGAGGTGAGATCATGACCGTACATTTCAGTTATGTCAGGCCTGCTTCCCTGCAGGATGCCGTCAGCCAGCTGGGCAGTGACAATGCCCTTATCCATGCCGGCGGCACCGACCTGCTGGGCTGTCTGCGCGATGAGGTTTTCCCGGCGGAAAAGCTTGTCAGCATCAGCGGGCTGCCCGAGTTGCGGGGCATCAGCAAAACAACGGATAACGGCCTGCGTATCGGCGCACTCACCACCATTGCCGAAGTGGCGGCCCATCCCCTGATCCGGGAGAGCTACGCGGCCCTGGCCCAGGGGGCGGCTGCGGTGGCCAGCCCGCAGCTCCGCAACCAGGGTACCCTGGGCGGCAATCTCTGCCAGAAGCCGCGCTGCTGGTACTACCGGGGTGAGTTCCACTGCCTGCGCAAGGGGGGCAATTACTGCTATGCGGTAAACGGCGAGAACCAGTACCATTGCATTCTCGGCGGCAAGAATTGTTTCATTGTCCATCCCTCGGATACCGCCCCGGCCCTGCTGGCCTTTGGTGCGGTCCTCCGCATTACCGGCCCCCGGGGCAGCCGCAGTGTAACCCTTGCGGATTTTCATGTTTTGCCGGAGCGGGATGTGACCAGGGAAACCGTGCTGGAGGCCGGCGAGATCGTCACCGAGATTCTGCTGCCGCCGGCCTCCGCAGCCATGCGCAGCTCCTACCGCAAGGTGCGGGCCAGGCAGGCCTGGGATTTCGCCCTGGCCGGGGTGGCCCTGGCCCTTGAGCTGGAAGGAGGCCGGGTGCGCAGGAGCCGGGTGGTGCTCTCCGGCGCTGCTCCCATACCCTGGCGGGCCGTGGAGGTGGAGAAGATTATCACCGGTTCCGCTCTTGAGTCGGAAGTGATTCACGAGGCGGCCGTCGCAGCTATGACCAAGGCCAGGCCGTTGGGCAAAAACGGCTACAAGATCCCTCTCTTTCAGGGCATGCTGGCAGAGGAACTGGAGAAGATGCGGCAAGTGTCGTGATCGTTCAATGAGGCAGGCTCATTGAGGGCATGAAAAAGGGCCGGCATCCCGGTTGGCGATGTCGGCCCTTCTGTTTTCTGCAGGCTCGTTTAACGTGCCCTCAGAGGGTGGTCACAAAAAATCACGGTCTGATGATTTCGCAGTCGCATTCCGCGTCACTGATGTTCAGCAGCAGGAATTTTACATTGAAACCGTGCTTGACCAGCTCTTTGTAGGCCATATCCGCCCGGGCGCCGGTGGAGCAGTGGACATAGATTTTCTTATCTTTGGGCAGCTCATTCATCCGGCTGGTCAGTTCATCCAGGGGGATGTTGATGGTGTTCTTGAATATGCCCAGTTCGGCAACCTCTTCCTTGGTCCGGGCATCAACGATAATCGCGTCTTTGTCTTCTCCCGAGGCGGCCTTTCTGAAGTCGGCCACCGACACTTCGCCCTTGCCGAGTTTACGGACCCATTTGATCTCCGTGTTGAAGATCGGCCCGGTTTCGACAGGCTCGCCGGCAGAGAGCCAGCCGGTAAAACCTCCCTCAACCAGAGATACGAAATTAAAACCCTCTTCGCGCACGTCGATGACCGCATCCATGACCTCCTCATCACCATAAAGGACAATGGGGGCGTTGCGGGGAACATCATCCAGCTTGTCTTCGAGTTCCTCGTAGGGCACACTGTATGCTCCCTTGATCCTTCCCTGCACCGCCACTGCGCTTGGACGTATATCAACAAGCACCACATTCCCGGTTTTAATGAAATTGCTGGTTGAATACGTAGGCAGATTGGCCTTGGACCAGGCAGGTTCGCCATCAAGATAGACACGGATATTGTTATAGCCTAATTTTCTCGCCAGACCGGCGTTAGCAGTGGACATGCCTCACGTGGGCCCTCCGCAGTAAAAGACGAGCAGCTTGTTTTTGTCCAGGGGCAGCGCTGTAGCCTGCTTTTCCTGCAGAAGCGGAACCGGGATGGATACCGCACCGGGCAGGTGGGACTGGCCATACCTGCTTTCCGGCCGTGCGTCCGCCAGAAAGATATCAGCATGGTTTTTGATCAAGTCCTGCAGCTCATCAGTCTTGATTTCCGTGACCCCATCAGGCAATTTGGCCAGTTTCGGTTTGATTTCACTGGCATACTTGTCGGTTCCCCGCGTTTCATATCTGATGATGGTGGCATGCCCCTTGACGGCATGTTCAATGCCTTTGGTCTGCTCGTCAAACTTGAGCATCATGGTTTTGGCCTGATCGCCCTTGCCGACTTCAATGGAAATGCTTTTCGCCTTTTCCGATTTTCCTACTATTTCACCTGTGTAAACATTCTCTTCCTTTTGCTCCGCCTGCTGCGTCGGCGGCGTGGCGATTTGTTTTTTCGCCTGGGTTTCCGCAAAGGCGGGATTGATCAGGGCAACCAGCAGGCACCATGGCACCAGTTTCAGAAATTTCTTGCGCATGAACAAGTCTCCTTAAAGTTGTTATTGGAGCCTCTTGCAAAATGAACATCTACTCCGATCGGCTAAAAATATCCTGGGCGGCGTCTTCCTGGGGAAATCGTCCTCAACGTAGCACTGCTACGCTTCCGGGCGATTTCACCACTCATCCTTGCCCAGAATATTTTTCTCTCGATCTCGCTACGACGTTCATTT
>QZKJ01000048.1 GCA_003605035.1 Desulfurivibrio sp. | reverse complement strand
GGCTACAGCGTCATTCTCATTGATCGCATGTATGGCGAAAATTTCCTGCAAGGGCTGTCATCTTTTACTCACGGCTTTCTTTTTTTGATGGTCCAGCGGTAAAGATTCCCTTGCGCCGGTTCCTCAGGAGGATTGTATATATGGAACTGTTCCCCCCCCTTCGTATCCGGATCATGACAGCAAAGGCATGTTACGGCTGTTACGGCGCTTAATATCATGCCGTAACATCTTGGCTCCTTGTCACTATTGGCTTGTACGGTTATTACGTGTGTTACGGCATGAAATAGTGAATCTAAGATAAAATATAACAAAAAAGAGTGAAAGGATTAGAATTGGGAATAAAGATTAAAGTATTAGATAGGTTGTTATGGACATTATATTATATGTTTGTCGGTATTATTTACGGTATATTCGAAATTTTAAAAATATAAATATAATAAAAACGCATTATTATTATATTTATTCGATCCCCCTCAGCACGACATTATCCGGTCCAACCGGTTTCAGTAATCCGGCCCGCGACTCTTTCCCAAGGTTGCGGGCTTTTTTTGTCTGCATCCCCAGCTTTTTTCAGACCTGTCCGGGGCCCAGGAGGATGAATCATGGCTGATCAGAGTTCGCCTGGCGGAAGCAAACGAACGTGCACAACCGGACCCCGGCGCCTGCGGCTGCTCCCGGGTCCGGCTGGTTATGAGGCGCTTTCAGTTATGGCCCTGGTCAGGGGGTGGCGGCCTGGACCTGGTCCTCGAAGGTATACTGCTGGGCGTTGCCCTGCAGGGTGACCTGGTAGGTCTTCATGCCGTTGAAGTCTGTCTGCGGTTTTTCGCTGATCTCCACCAGGGTGAAGGGGTTATCCTTGATGGGATCAAGGCCGGCGGTCGGGCTTACCACGGCCCAATCAAGACTCATTCCCACGTTTCCTTCCAGAATGCAGTAGTGAATGCCGTTGCGAAAGGCGATCTCGCCGCGGTGGTCGTGACCGGAAAACACGGCCAGCACCTGTCCGTCGTTTTCCAGGATGCTCCGCACCACATCAGCGTTCTTGATGGTGTGGTCTTCCGTGTTGTCCCGGTGCAGCAGCTGGTGGCTGAACACCACGGTGGGCAGTTTGCTGGCAGCGAGATCAGCTGCGAGCCAGTCAAGCTCCTCCTGGGGAAGCCAGGCATCCTTCCAGTTCCAGAAGGGGTCGGCCGGATCCTGCAGGTCAAAGGGAGAATGGGGTTCGGCCACGGTATAATCGGCATCCAGCACAATGCAGTGAATCCCGTTGTGGTCATAGGAATAATAGGTTTTCCCGGCGGGAATTCCGGTGTTTTCCAGCGCGGCAAGCAGATCTTCACGGGCAACGTTGTCGAATTCATGGTTGCCCAGCACATGGTATTGCGGGCCTCTGAAGCTGGTGAAGATGGATTCTATCTCCTCCAGGTTCTGTACAGGGTCCTTATCGTCCACCAGGGTATCGACGAAATCACCCAGTTCGATGATGAAATCGATTTTTCCCCGGTTCATGGTTTTCACAAAGTACTCTGTCTTTTCCAGGGCGGCCGAATACGTGCGCGAGCCGGTGTCCGCTTTGTTGGTGTGGTGGATGTCGGTAATCACCCCGAAGCGGGCGATCGTCTCCGCATTAGCCAGACCGGCCCAGAGGCACAACACGAGCGGTACACTGATAATCTTCTTCATGCTTTTCTCCTTTCGTTAGTCAGCGATTTGTTTTTCCTGTCTGTTGGTGAAAAAACCCGGGCAGGCAACCGGGCATGCGCCCTGCCTGTTCAGGGGCGAAACGGCAGGGCGCCCCGGTTGTCTTCTCCTCCCAGGAGCCTCTCCGCACTGCTTCTTCCAGCACAGATGGCGATACTCTATTGCCGGAATTTTAATACTGCTTTAGGGGATGATTAAAATTCCGCTTGGTTTTGATTAGTGATGTGTTGGTTAGGTTTTCTGGGAAAATTTTAATGAACTGCTGACCACTCTCTAATCAATTCCTGTTGATGGCCTGATAGCATAACGGCTTCCCTTCCCAACCGGCAGCCGGAGTCCGCAGGCATGCTGAGCGCCGCTTGAGGGGGGAATGACAAAATGAAAGCAGGTGAACACCTTTTTGCTGGCGGGCAGCCGGTAAAAAGGGGTAAAAATCAAAGAGGAATAGAGGGGAAAGCAATGAAAAAGGCATGGAAAATCTCTGGTACAGCGGCCCTCGGCATCACCGCCCTGCTGCTGGCGGGGCAGGCCCACGCCGGTGCGATGGGCGGCAAGGCAAAAAACATCATTCTCATGATCAGTGATGGCCAGGGCTTCAACACCGTGCGGGCCACCCAGTACTACACCGGCAGCAAGGCGGTATATGAGGGAGCGGACTTTGTCAAGGTAGCCATGCAGACCAATTCGGCCAACAACCCGGAAGGCTACCAGCCTGCCCGGATGGCCGCCGACTTCACCTATTCAACCAGCGGCGCCACCGATTCTGCTTCAGCCGCCACTGCCATGTACTCGGGCATGAAAAACCATGACGGCGCCATCAACTGGAGCACCACGGCGACCGCCATGCTTTCCTTTTTCGAACAGCAGGCCCGTGCCGGCCGCAGCATCGGCGCCGTCTCCTCGGTGCAGTTCTCCCATGCCACCCCGGCCGCGGTTTACGGTCACAACAGCAGCCGCAACAACTACGCGGCCCTTGCCTGGGAAGGGATCTATGGCGCCAACCCGCTGGACGGCTCGGTGGCCGACAGCGGCGATGATCCTCTGGCCGGCAGCAACGACCGCTATGACGCCATGAACTACCAGGGCAAGCTCAAGGTGCTCATGGGCGCAGGCCACGGCGATTACGACAATGACGGCGTTCTGAACCCTGACATGCCCGACCGTTATGTGGGCGGCAGCACGGCCTGGACCGACATCACGGACGACGCGGCACCCAGTGGCTGGACCCTGGTGGAAGAAAAGGCGGCCTTCGCGGCCATTGCCGCTGGCGCCAGCAATCCCGACAAGGTGCTGGGGGTGGCCCGGGTAAACGCCACCCTGCAGCAGTCACGGACCGACGCGGAAGGTGATTTCGATCCGGTCAATGCCACGGTTCCCACCCTGGAGACCATGACCAGGGCGGCCCTCAATGTCCTGGACAATGCCCCCGGGGGTTTTGCCGTGATGATTGAAGGCGGCGCGGTGGACTGGGCCAACCATGCCAACCAGCTGGACCGCATGATCGAGGAGCAGATGGATTTCAACGCCTCGGTCCAGGCGGTGGTCGCGTATCTGGATGCCGGCACCAACGGCAATAACTGGAAAAACACCCTGCTCATCGTGACCGCGGATCATGAAACCGGCCATCTGTGGGGTGACGGCAGCGGATCCTTTTTCGACGTCAACCGCAACGGGGTTTATGATGCCGGGGTGGATTACGCCCATGTGGTGGACCACGGCGCCGGCCGCCTGCCTGGTGCGACGTTCAACTCAGGCGACCACACCAACGCCCTGGTGCCGCTTTACGCCAGGGGGGCGGGGGCCGAACTCTTTCTGGGGCGCCTCATCGGCACCGATGCCGGCCTGGGCAGTCTTTACGGGATAAACGATGCGGGCTTTGACGGCGCCTATATCGACAACACCAGCGTCTACTATGTGATGGACGAAGCCGCCGTCGGCCGAAAAGGGGATCAGGACGGGAAGAAGAAATAAGGGGCTCGGGAAAAATACTCATATATCTGGAGGGCGTCGGCGGGGAGAGCGATCTTCGCGGGCGCCAGGGGTCACGCCTGACATTTTGCTATTCGCTTTTTGTGGGGTGGGGAACAGTCAACATGTCAAGCCTGACCCCCGGAGTCTCATTGTGTAGAATTTAATTTGTGGATCAGGGTTTGCTTTTTATGAACAGCTCATTGATTTTCATGGGGAAAATATGAACGACAGTATAAAAATCATTAATGATATTGATGTAACTGTTCCTGCCTCGCTCCAGCTCATGACACCATACGTTTTGCACGAGCAAAATGATTGGTTTGAAGATGAAATCAAATTTCTCCGCACTTTCATTAAACCTGGTATGCGGGTTATTGATATTGGGGCAAATTATGGTCTTTACACACTTACTGTCGCTAAAATTATAGATGATCAGGGGAAAATATGGGCTTTTGAGCCTACCCAAGCGACTGCCGCCTGTCTGAAACAGAGCATTTTTCATAATAATTTCACCAATATTGAGTTGATCCAGGCGGGCCTTTCCGATCAGATTAAAAAAGCAAAATTCTTTACTGGCGCAAATTCCGAGTTGAATAGTCTGTCTAAAGAGTCGGTATCAGGTGAGCAGCATGAAACGGTTTTACTCTTGACGCTTGATCACTGTGCCAAGAAATATGACTGGCGGGATATTGATTTTATCAAGCTTGATGCTGAAGGGGAGGAAAGCAGAATAGTAAAGAAGGGCAGGAAGTTTCTTTCTGCTCAATCTCCTTTAATCATGTTTGAGCTTAAGCACGGAGAGCAGGTTAACCTGTTTCTTATCAACAGTTTCAAGAAGTTGGGCTATGAAAGTTACCGGCTAATCCCGGGCCTGAATGCTCTGGTGCCGTTTAACCCTGCCGAACCTTTTGATGACTATCTGTTGAATCTTTTTTGCTGTAAGGATGACAAAGCCGCTCTTCTTGAGTCAGAAGGGGTGATGGTAAGGCATTGGGAGAAAATGGATTGTCCGCCTGAGACCACGATACTTCAAGATTATCTGACTGAAGTCCCCTTCGGGAAATCTCTGGGTGCGGATCTCATTGATTACAGTAAAATCTCAAAAGATTATTTAGAAATTCTTACCAGATATATCCTGGCGCAATCTCAATCAACGGGTGTAACTGAAAAAGTTGGACATTTGCTGACGGCAATACATTGCCTGCTCAAGATGCTTGAAAACGGTGAACAAAATATCGGGCGTTTAGCTACCTTTTCAAGGATTGCCTTTGCCGCGGGGGCAAGATCTCTGGGCGTAAAGATCTTGTCTTACCTGATAAACAAACACGGCCAGAAAATGGATTTTGAAATTAATGAACCTGTTTTGCCAGCCTCTTCGCGATACGATTCATTTCAACCCGGCCATAAGATAAAAGAATGGTTGTTTTCGTCAATTTTAGAGCAATATATCGTAAAACACGCCTTTTCTTCTTATTTTACCCGGCGCCAATCCTTGCCTCAGCTTGAATTGCTCAGCAATCTTGGCTTCATGGATGAAGACATGAAGAGGAGAAAAGAGATGATAGGGAGTTGTTTTCCGGCATAAATGAAGCAGGGATTGCCCCGCTGGCTGGCCTCAGTGCAGCGGCACAATCTTCTCGCCTTTCAGGCAGCATTTCTTGTACTTTTTGCCGCTGCCGCACGGGCAGGGGTCATTGCGGCTGATTTGCGCCCCCTGAACCGACCGGCCCCGGGGCTGGATCTCCTGCAGGCGGGCCTGCCGCTTCTTTTCCAGTTTTACCGCCTGGTTCTGCAGGGACTGGACGGCATCCGGCAATAAGGAAAGAAGAACGGCCCAGAAGTGAATATCCTCTTCTCCAGGGCCCGGAGCCATGGCAAAAAGCTCGCTGGCGCTTGCCGGCTCGGCAATGGCGGTGATGATTGCCAGGCCGGTCATGCTTTCTTCCCCCTCCTCATCCACCAGCAGAGGTATCTCCTCCTGCAGCCAGCAGGCGGGCCGCAGCATGAGGGCTTTGTAAAAACCGTAGGTCCACTCCTCGGCCTCCTCCAGTTCCCAGCCTTCCGGCTCAGCCAGATTGTAGGGAAAGACCAGCTTGTTGTTATGAAAGGCGTCGGAGAAGCGGTTGTAGACCCGAAACAGCGTATCGATATTTGCCTTTGTCAGTTTTTCCGAGGTGAATTCCGGCATTTCCTCACCAAATATCGCCGCCAGCCATTCACTTGGCACGATCACTTCCGGGGTGATGGCCACCCCATAGAAGAATCCCAGCAGCTCCGTCAGGGAGAGGTCATCGCAATCCTGGTTTGCCGCCAGGCTGAGCAGTTGTTCGAGGTTCTTTTTTTCTTTTTCCGTAATCATCTGTGCTTTTCCGTCAACTGGTTTGCTGGACTGGTCGCTTGACTCGGCAATGTATTGGTAACAGATCGCGAATCAATAAAAAAAACTGCGCTCGTTTTTCCTTATAACACCGTTGCCGGAGAATGAAACCTGAAATGAACATTGCATACCCGGGTCATTGACTGAAAATATTCGCGGCCCCAGGTTCATGGCCAGGGGAGATATATGGTGTTGCCGCTGCAGTATGAGAGTTTTCTAAAAACGGATGATTACGCCGGCTCCCCAGCCGAAGTCGGCATGCCACTGGCCGATCAGGGAAAGGCTTTGCGACAGCATATAGCTGACGCCCGCCTGGCTTTCCCATTGCTCGTCGTGGGTATCGTATTCGGCTTCACCGAACAGGGCCAGTCGCGGAGTGAGGGTAAATTCCTTTGCGAAACTGAAACGGCCGCCGCCGTCGGTGTCCAGCCACCAGCGGGACTCAATGAGCAGCGGCAGCAGCCAGGTGAAGCCGCCTGTCCCCCGGCCATGTTCCGTTTCGCTGCCTTCGCCCAGCAGGTCAAGGCCGGCAAACACGGTGAAAAAGCGGTTGAGGTAGCGGTCCCACAGGAAAATGCCCTCCCACTCGTTCTTCTCAACCCGCTGCCAGCCGGACTCCCATTCCGCTGCAAGGGTATTGCGGGTGTCGGCGGCCTTGAGAAAGCCCTCGGTCATGTTGCTTGACACCTGCGCCTCACCCCAGGCATGCCACATGTCGCGATAAAGCTGCGGCCGGATGGCAACAACGTCCTCCGGCATGGCAAAATTTTCGTAGTGAATCAGGCGGGCCATGCCGCTTTCCATGTGGTAGAGGAGATGGCAGTGGAAAAACCAGTCGCCGACTTCGCCGGCGTCGAATTCGATGACCGTGGTGGACATGGGCGCCACATCCACCGTGTGTTTGAGCGGGGCATGGTCACCCTGGCCGTTGATCACCCGGAAAAAATGACCGTGCAGATGCATGGGATGATGCATCATGGTGCGGTTGATCATGATGAAACGGACAACCTCGCCTTGGCGGATAGGAATGACGTCGGTCTCGGAAAGCGCCCGGTTGTTGAGAAACCAGACATAGCGCTCCATGTCGCCGTCCAGAGTGAGGCGGATTTCCCGCACCGGTCTGCCGCCGGTAAAGGCGGTTGACCCGGTGGCCCGCAGCTCTTCATAGGGAGGCCAGGGCCTGCGTGGGTCCATGCCGTCCATGGCGAGATCGCCGGCAGAGGAGATATCGGCGGCCATCAGCCGGAAATCGCTGCCGAATTTTCTGCCGTTGCGCGCCTGCGGGGAACTTGTCATCCGCGGTTGCTCCCGGGCCGCGTCCGCCATGGCGTGGCCGGCGTGGGCCGGGGCCGGCCGGAATTCATCGCTTGCCGCCATGCTTTGGGTCATCGGGGCCGCCGGGTCGTCCATCTCGTGGCCCATATGCCGGGAAGCCGGGCCATGGTCCATGCCGTGCTGCCTGGCCGGGGCATCCGGCCTCGCCATGGTCTCCATGTCATGACCCGGGCCATGGCCCATCTCATGACTCATATCATGTTCCATGCCATGCATGGCCATCATGCCGGGCTGGTCGAAGCTGCCGGCGGCCACCGCCTCATCCCCCATGCCCATGCCGGCCCCTGGCGTCAAGGCAAACAGGGTGCTCAGGCTGAGGCCGCCCATGCTCTGATACAGATTGGGCTTGGGCAGGTCGGGGGCGGGGTGGAACTTGCCGCTGCCCAGCCATACCGTGGCGTAACCCGAACCATCGTGGGCGGTTGCCCGCAGTTCATAAGCGCCCTGCGCCGGGACCGTGATCAGCACGTCATAGGTTTCCGCCACGCCGATCAGCAAACGCTCCGCCTCCACCGGCTCGACATCGATGCCGTCCGCCGCGATGATCCGCAGGGGGCCGGTGGCGGATTCCAGGTGGAAAAAGGTGGTGGAGGAGCCGTCGATGATCCGCAGACGGATGGTCTCTCCAGCCCGGGCCTCAAGGTGTATTTCCGGGCTGCCGTTGGCGAGAAAACGGTCATAGGCAAGATCGGCGATATCCATGGCCGGCATGCGCTGCAGTTCACGAATGAAATAATCGCCGAGCATGCCGAGACGGGCGGCCCCGAAGATGCTCTGGGCGCTGCCCTTTTCCAGGGCAAACCATTCGCTGCCGCGTTTCAAGGTGCGCATGAGCTGGTGCGGGTCCTCGTCGCTCCAGTCGGCCAGCAGGACCACATAATCACGGTCAACCGGCAAACGCGGGACAGGCGGCTCGATGACGATGGCGCCGTATACGCCCAGCTGTTCCTGCAGGCCGGTATGGGAATGGTACCAGTAGGTGCCGCACTGCCGGATGGGAAACTCGTAGGTGAAGACAGCGCCGGGCGCGATGGGCGGAAAGCTGATATACGGTACCCCGTCCATGCCCGGCGGCACCAGGATGCCGTGCCAGTGAATGGAGGTTTCCACCTCCATGCGGTTGCTGACATGAATGCGGGCCAGGTCCCCCTCACGGAACCGTAAGACCGGGCCGGGTATGACGCCGTTGATGGTCATGGCCGTGACCGGCCTGCCTGTGATGTCGACGGGCTGGGCGGCGATTTCCAGGCGGTATTCCACGGTTTCCGCCTGCGCCGTGGCCAGGCTGAGCAGGACCAGGAGTACCGCCAGCACAAATTGCCCCAGGGATTCTCTGCGTTTTCTGTCAGCCATGCCCGTCCTCTTTTTCAGCGGCACCACACCTGGTTCGGCCTGCTGCCGGCGCTTCAGCGCACGTTTTTTCTTTGCTGGTCTGATTCTACATATTTGTCAGGATAAAAGTCAAAATTTTCTGTGCCGCCAGGTTCAGCCGGCACGGCCGACGGACATGGGCGGTGATCCGACAGGTAACTCCTTTTCTTTCATAGAAATATTTACAAAGGGAAGTCCATATGATAGGAAAATAAGCAGGGGAGGACATAAAGTAAAAAAACAAAACGGCACGAGATCCGGTCGCCTTGCCTGGCATTGCCGACCCTGGAACAGCGGTTTCTTTTCACCCTCGCCGGCACAGCCTGGCCGACTTTGCCGGGCAAGGAATTTCTGCACGCTTACTTTTCAGCAAGCAAGGCATCAGGAGGCAGCTATGTCAACAAGGGAACACCATCTGAACACATCATGCCTGATCATGATGGTAATGATTGCGCTGCTTGGCGGATGCACCAATTTGAAGGAATCACGGCCGATTCTGCCGGTCCGCGAATACGAGAAGATGATTGTCGGCAATCTCAATGCCGATTACGTGGGCACCCGGAACTGTCTGGCCGCCTGCCATGAGCATGACCGGCTGAAGCTGTTTTTTGACGCCAGCACCATGGGCGCCCAGCTGAAAAAGGAATCCGGCATGCCCCTGGTGGACTGTGAATCCTGCCATGGCCCCGGCAGTCTCGCCATCAAGGGTCTGACCAGGGAACTGGTGGAGGAAAATGCCCGGCAGGGCATCAAGACCCCCTGTGATTTCAAGACGCTGATTGACTTGAAAAATCTGCCGGCCACCGCCCAGTCCCTGATCTGCCTCAAATGCCATACGCACAACGCCACCTTCAACCTGCACAACTGGAACGCCGGACTTCACGCCCTCAATGAGGTCTCCTGCTTCCCCTGCCATGATATCCATGCCGGGCCTGATTTGAAGGTGACCCCGCTGGCCTCTGGCAAGCTTTGTTTTTCCTGCCATCAATCCGCCCAGGCCCAGTTTTCCCTGACCAGCCATCATCCCCTCAAGGAGGGGCGGGTATTCTGTGTCGACTGCCACAACCCCCATGGCGGCTTCGCCGACTACAGTCTGTCCCAGGACAGCGTCAAGGAGACCTGTGTCCAGTGCCACCCCGACAAGCGCGGTCCCTTCCTTTACGAACATGCCGATGTGGTGGAGAACTGCCTCAACTGCCACAGCCCGCATGGTTCAGTGAACAGCAGGCTGCTCAATGCGCGGGAGCCCTTTCTCTGCCTCCAGTGCCATGAGGGCCACCGCATCAATACGGAGGAGGGCGGTCCTGTTTCCGCCGAGCGGGCCAGGGCCTTTTATACCCACTGCACGGACTGCCACTCCACCATCCATGGCTCGGATGTGCCGTCAACCTCCGGCGTGGGGAGGTTTACCCAATGAGTTCCGGCAAATATCCCTGTATCTCGCATCTCTTTGCCGCCGGGCTGGCTCTCTGCTGCGCCGCTGTCCCTGCCGGGGCGGGCCAGGAGCGGCCGGCGCTCACGGCTGCCGGAGCGGCCGGCGATGCCGGGCAGCAGGAGCCGGCTGTCTATTACGAGACCGAAGGGGATTACTATCTGGGATACCGCTGGCTGTCCGACGAGGATTCCCTGAAGGCGGCGGAGTACATCTATCCCCATTCATCCGTCACCCTCGGGCTCGATCTGGTTTCCTGCCCGCTGCCCTACCGCTATCATGTCAATGCCGAGTATCTCAGCAATTATGATTATTATACGGATGCCGGTTTTGCCTATAAGGATCTGGTGCTGTTCCGGGACATCCTGGTCGGCGTTCATCATAACCTGGATCATTCCAATTATCAGTATGCGGGGGAGCCGCCGGAACTGATCTACACCGACCGGAACGCCTGGGACGATTATTATGTCGACTTTGTCAGCAATCTGTTGTCGCTCAGGCTGAAGGCCCCTGATTTTCCCCTGCACACCTTTGTCAATCAGCGTCATGTGGAACGGGAGGGCAAGGTGGAACAGCGCTTTCTGCTGGGAGACTTTAATGAAATCCACAAGGTGTCCGAGGCGCGGGATGTCGACTGGAACTCAAACGCCTTAAAGCTTGGCGCCAACTCCCATCTCGGTCCGGTGGAGGTCGAATACGCCTATGATCAGGCTGATTTTGATCCGAACGGCAATGACATTCTCCATGACGCTTACCCGGCCTCCGTCGATTTTGCCAGGCCGGGCGACAGCTATCCGCACAATGTGGTGCCGGAAACCGAATCAGCGGCCCATTCCGTCAAGATGCATTCATCCTATACCGGCGGCCTGGTTGCCGCCGCCACCCTCAGCAGTCTCAATGAAAAAAACAACTACAGCGGCACCGAATCCACCACCTGGAAGGGGGCCTTTGATTTCAGCTGGATACCCGATCCGGCCGTCGGTCTCTTCTTCAAGTACCGGCACAAGGATGTGGATCTGGACACCCCAGGCAGCACGACCCTTACCGGGCTCGTCAACACCTTGAATTACCCGGTCCGCCAGGGCATTTCCTATGACAAGGACGTCTTTTCCCTGTCTTCCCGCTACCGGCCGGGCAAGCTCGTCACCCTCTTTGCCACCTATGAGTTTTCCCATCTCGACCGGCAGGATGTGGATGCCTGGCTGGTGCTGCCCGGGCAGAGCAATACCCACACCATTAATCTCACGGCAAATGCCAGGCCCCTGGACAAGGTGAAGGTAACGGCAGGCTATGAATACAAGAATTTCAGCCAGCCGGCCTATAACCTTACCCCGGACAGTTCCAACAAGCTGCGCCTTACCAGTACCTGGATGCCGCTTGCCTGGCTCAACGTCTACCTGGAATACATCCTCTCCCTGACCGAGCGCAATTCCCTCAACTACCTCAACAGCGAGCCGGCGGTGCTGCTCGAAATCGGTGAACGGGACGGACGGCATGACCAGTTTCTCGCCAGCCTGACCAGCGAGCTTTCAGCCAGGGCATCGCTCACCGGCAGCTGGTTTTATCAGCGCTGGGATGTGGAGCAGGATCTGGCTTACGGCAAATGGCTGACGGCAGGGGCGGGCGACCTGCCCTATCTTGATGCCGCGGTTCCCTATACCGATGAAGCCAACTCCTTTTCCCTGTCGCTCTTTTACCTGCTCCGGCCGGACCTCAGCCTGACCGCCGATGTGACCTACACCATCACCAGGGGAAAAACCGATTATGATGGCGTGGTGGGCGGAGAGTCATTTTCCCTTGACTCGTTTTCCGCCCTCAAGGCCTCGGAAACCGTCTGTTCGCTGGAACTTGCCAAGAGGCTTTCCAAGGAGTGGGAAGTCAGGCTCAGATCTTACGTGGATGTCTATAATGACAGGGAGTACGACCTCCTGGACGGCAACGTATTCACCACCATCTTCAGTATAAAAAGGTATTTCTGAATTGCATACATTACCGCTGCTGAGAATAGTGCTGACCGTCCTTTGCGTCCTTGCCGCCGGGGATCTGCACGCCCAGAAACGGATCGGCGTCATCATGACCGGTGATGTCCCCTATTACGGGGCAATGCACGAGGCCTTTGTCAGCGAGCTCAACAGGAGGTATGCCGGCGGTGAGAAAATCGAGATCATTCTGCAGAAACCCTTTCCGGACTCCATATCCTGGAGTAATGCCGCCCGCAAACTCATCGCCTTTGACGTGGACCTCATCGTGGCCTATGGTTCGCCGGCCATCCAGGCGGTGATCCACGAAAAAAGCCGCATTCCCCTGGTCTATGCCGGCCTGTATGAACCGGACCATGAGGAGGTTGCCGGCAAATATGCCACGGGCTGCGGTTTCAAGGTGCCCCTGACGAGCATTATCAGATATTTCAAGCAGCTGAAGCCACTTACTACCCTGGGCATCGTCTACAGCAGCATTGAAGAGGATTCGGTCCGGCAATACGAGGCCATGAAGGATGTGGCGGAGCAGCAGGGCATCCGGGTGGCGAAAATCGATATCCGCGTCCACGCTGATCTGGAGCAGCTGAAAACCGCTAAAGCCGATGCGATCTTCATTACCGGCAGCTCACTTGCCCACCTGTGGCTGGCGGATATCATGACGATTCTCAGAAAACCGCAGGTGCCTGTGGCGGATATTTTCCCGGACGATGCCGAGGCCGGTGTGCTGATGACCCTGTCCCAGCCTCCACATATTCAGGGAGAAATGGCGGCCGGCATGGCCGCGAAAATCCTGCGCGGCGAAAAGCCTGCCAAAATTCTTGCCTGCACCTTCCGCGATACGGAGCTGGTGTTCAATCTGGTGGAGGCCCGGCATATGGGCATCGACTTCCCCATTCATCTGCTGATTGAAGCGACCAGGGTGATTGAATGAGCCGGCCTCCTCTGTCAGTGCGCCGTTTCCTGCTAAGGCTTTTCCTCTGCCTGCTTCTCTGTCTTGCCGCCGCTGCCGACAGGCCTGCCGCCGCAGAACCGGAGGAGGAACTGCTCATCGGCATCGAGCCAGAGCATAACATTTTTGAGCAGATGGAACGGTACCGCTACCTGGCCGGTTATCTTTCCGGGCAGCTGCGGGTGCAGGTGAAACTCACCATCATGAGCCGTTACGGCGAGGTGATCGAACGGTTTAAATCCCTGCGGCTGGATGGCGCCTTTCTCACCTCCTATACCGCCACCATGGGCATCAACGAGCTGAACCTGGAACCTGTGGTCAATCCGGTCAATCTCAACGGGCAGTCGACTTCCCAGGGCTATATCCTGGTGCGCAAGGACAGCGGCATCCGCGCGGTCGAGCAGATGCGGGGGAAAAGCATCGTCTTTGTCGATCCGGCCACCGTGGAAGGCTATCTTTTTCCCCTGGCTTATCTGGAGCAGCACGGCATTACGGATAGCAACAGTTTTTTCCATCGCTTCTCTTTTGCCGGCAGCCATGCCTCGGCAATTTTCGCGGTGCTCGACGGCCGGGCCGATATCGGGGCGGCCAAGGATACGGTTTACAACCGGCTGGTCCATAACGACCCGTCCATCGGCCAGGAGCTGGAGATCATCGCCCAGTCTCCGAAAGTCCCGGAAATCACCCTCTGCATCAGAAAGGAAATCGACCCGGAGCTGCGGGCAAGGCTGGCTGAGGTGCTGCTGACGATGGACAAAACAGCGGACGGCAGGAAGGTGCTTGAACAGTTCAAGGCGCTGCGCTTCGTCAAGTCAAGCAAAGCGGACTTCGACGGCGTAATGAAGATGGAGCAGGAAGCCCGGGCGGCCTGGCGGAACACGGAAAATAACTGATGAAGAAAAAAATTATCATTTCTTTTCTTCTGTTATTTCTGCTGTTTCTCGGGGGCATCGTCACCACCCTGCACATCATCAACAAGACCACCGCCAATCTCACCGCCCTGCTGCTGCTGCACAAGGTGGAGGTCATCCGCCAGGATCTGGTCATCAGCGTCCAGACGGTGCAGTCAAATCTCTATACCACCGGGACCTCGTTCGGCAAGGAACTGGACATCATCGTGGATAATGTCCTGAAACTGCGGGCCAGGGCAAAAACCTGCACGGACTGCCACCATGAACCGCCGGTGGAAACTGAAATCCTCCACCTGCAGGAGCTGACCGAACAGTACCAGGAAGCCCTCAGCTACTTCATCACCTCCACGGCGGACACCCAGCGGATCAAGCGGCTGCAGACCTTTGCCGCCGATATCGGGGACAGGATCATTGAAAAGTCTCAGTGGATGACCATGACCGCCAACGACGCCCTGCGCAAAAAAACCACTGCGGCCATGGCGGAGGTGGCTGACTCCAAGAAAATTCTGACCGCGACCCTTGCCTTTGCCTTTCTGGTCGGCGTCATCATCTCCCTCTATTTCATCAAAAGCATTACCCGGCCCGTGGCGGAGCTGCTTGGCGCCACCCGGAAAATCAAAGCCGGCAAACTGCAGTACCGCATAGAGGGAAAATTAAATGACGAATTCGGCGAACTGGCCGAGTCGTTCAATGAGATGGCTGATTCTCTGCAGGAGCAGTACAACAAACTGCAGGAGACGGAACGGCTGGCCGTAGTGGGAGAACTTGCGGCCGGCATGGCCCATGAAATAAAGAATCCCATGGCAGGCATCAAGGTTTCCATGGAAGTGCTCAGTCAGGATTCTCCTCTGGGGCAGGAGGACAAGGAGGTTCTGCACCGGGTCATCAACGAAATCGACCGGATCACCGCTCTGCTCAAGGGACTGCTCAACTATGCCCGCCCCCCCAAACCGGAAATGGTCAGCGTGGATGTCAACCTGCTGCTGGAGGCCACCATCAGATCCTCCCGCTATGCCCTGCAGACCCCGAAAAACAAAGGCAGGGAACAGGACAGGAAACTCGAATTCGTCAAGGACTTCAGCGCCGGCCTGCCGCAGGTCATTGCTGATCCGGGGCAGCTGCAGCAGGTTTTTCTGAACCTGATTCTCAATGCAGTGGACGCCACCGCCTCGATTGCCAGCCGGCCCGGGGTGATCACCATCCGCACCAGACGGATTCCGGGCGGCTGCGTGCAGATTGCCATCAGCGACAATGGCAAGGGCATTGACGGAAAATTAATGGAGAAGATATTCAATCCCTTTTATACCACCAAACCGCAGGGAACCGGGCTGGGCCTGGCCATCACCAAACGGCTGGTCGAGCAGCATGGCGGCGGCACCATTACGGTGGCCAACAACCCGCACGGCGAAGGAGTGACCTTTACCATCACCCTGCCGGTTGCCCCCCGGCCCGGGGTGCAAAGCGCGGCACCCCGGAGGTCGTAAACGGCGCGGCAGGGTTTCCCGCCCAGCCGGCGCAGGCCTCCCGGGTTCTGCGATCATCCCAGTCCGGTTATGGGCCGCCCCGGCTATTTCATCAGCATTTCCTGCTGCAGCAGCAGGCCGCTTATCATCTCCCGCATCAGCATCATTTTCTTCTCCATCATGCCCATCATGCCGCCATGGTCCATCATCTTCATCCGCTCTTCCATGGGCATGGCGCTGGTGCCATGATGCATGCCATGGTGTTCCGTCAGGCACTGTTCGTCCATCATGGTCATGGTCTGCATGGCCTCCTGCATCATCTGCATGTGCTGCTGCAGGAGTGCTTTGCGCTCCGGCGCCTCCTGTGCCGCGGCGATTTTCTTGCGCATTTCCTGCATCCGCTGCAGTGAGGCCGCCATTTTTTCCATATCCATTTTGGTCATCCCATGGCCGGCCTGGTCTCCGTGGTGCTCACGGGCCATCTCGTGGCCGGCCTCCTCGCCATGGTGCTCATGTTCCATCCCCGCCAGGACAGGCATGGGGATGGCAAGAGACAGCAGCAGGGAGGCATGCAGAAGTATTTTTTTCATTTTTTCCTCTTTGATTAATGGGTTGGTGGTAGAAAGGGACTGTTTTCCATCGTGAACGAGGGCCATGCCGATTCCGGCAAGACCGGATTGTCCTGCCTGACAGGACGGATTTTTCGGCAGGCGACTGCCGGGAAAGAGGGCGGCAGCGAACACTATTTCCCTGATTTTTCAGGTGATTTTCGTCTGCTCGCCCAACCGGGAGATAAACCCTTGCCGTCAGCATGGTGCAGCGGCTTTGCCGGCAGAAACTGCCCCGGTGATTTTGCAACCCTTTAAAACAAGATTTATGCCAGGCGGGCAAACGGTCCCTGGTTTCCGTTGCCGGGGGGAGCCGGGCGCCGGCAGCTGGAAAAGAGGAGGGAAAAGGGGTTTTTGACGGCACTGGCATATTTCCTGCCTTTTCTGAAGGTACAGAGGGAAAACATTCAGGAGAGCAAGGAGGAGAAAACCATGTTGAAAACGAGTACAGGCTGCTGCTGGTGGACATTTTTATCTCGGGGAATTATCGCTGTTCTTTTCGGGGCTGCGGCGATTCTGCAGCAGGGCATTGCCCTGGAACTGCTGGTGCTGCTGGTGGCAGCCTTTTTCTTTGTCGACGGGGTGTTGTCCATTATTGCCTCCTACGGCGCCAGGAGGGCTGAGACCCGCTGGTGGATTGCGCTGCTGGCAGGCCCGGTCCGCATCACCATCGGCATCGTGGCCGCTCTCTGGCCGCAGGCCGGTCTTTCCACCGTGATCAGCTTGTTTGCCGGCTGGGCCCTGATCACCGGGGCACTGGAGATCGATGCCGCCATCCGTTTGCGCCGGGTCATTGCCGGTGAGTGTTTTCTTGGTTTCTGCGGCATCATTTCGCTTCTTTCCGGGGTTATCCTGGTTGCCAGTCCGGAAATCGGCGTAGCGGCGCTGGTCTGGATTCTCGGCATCTATGGGATCTTTTTTGGAATCTTTCTGCTCTCCCTGGGCTTCAAACTAAAAAGGGAATATGCACCGCGCGGCATTTCCTTTGCCGATCCGGTGACCTGAGATTTGTCCGGTTAGGTCGGACTGAAAAACCGTATGGAGAATTTCCTATGAAAAGCGCAGACCGGGGCACTGCCGAGGGTATTCTCTTTACCGATCAGTACCAGTTGACCATGGCGCAGCTCTATTTCCGCATGGGTATCCATGAGCAGCAGGCCCAGTTCGATCATTTCTTCCGCAAATATCCTGATTACGGCGCCCATCAGGCCGGTTACTGCGTCAACGCCGGGCTTGCCTGGCTGCTGGACTGGCTGGGCGAGGCCCGTTTCGGTCAACAGGATCTTGCCTTTCTGCGGAGCATACAGGGACGTAACGGCAAGCCGATTTTTGCCGGGGATTTCCTCGCCTGGCTGGCTGATAACGGCCATTTCGGCGCGATCAGCATGCGGGCCATCCCCGAGGGCCGGGTGGTGCATGCCAATGTTCCCCTGACCATGGTCACCGGGCCGCTGGCCATGGTGCAGATTCTGGAAAGCCCGCTGCTCAATTATCTCAATTACCAGACCCTGATCGCCACCAAGGCGGCCAGGGTGCACGCCGCGGCCCGCGGCAGCCAGGTGATCGAGTTCGGCATGCGCCGGGCCCATGAGCGGGGCGCCAATGCCGGGGTGCGCGCCGCCCTGATCGGCGGCGCCGATTTTTCCTCCAGTGTCGGCATCTCCCAGGTGCTCGGCATCCCCCCCAAAGGCACCCACGCCCACAGCATGATCCAGGCCTTCATGGCCCTGGGCGGGTCGGAACTCGACGCCTTCCGGGCCTATGCAGAGCTCTATCCCGATGACTGCCTGCTGCTGGTAGATACGGTCAATACCCTGGAGAGCGGGGTGCCCAACGCCATCCGGGTTTTCGAGGAACTGCGGCGCCAGGGCCATGAACCGCTGGGAATCCGCCTGGACTCCGGAGATCTGGCCTATCTGGCCATCCAGTCGGCGAAAATGCTCAACCGGGCCGGTTTTGCCGGGGTCAGGATTGTTCTCTCCAACCAGCTGGACGAAATGGTCATCTGGCAGATCATCCGCCAGATCGAGGAGGAGAGCGCCAGGGCGGGGCTTGACCCGGATGAGCTGGTGCAGCGGTTGATCTACGGGGTCGGCACCCGTCTCATCACCTCCAGCGGGGCCTCGGCCCTGGATGGCGTCTTCAAGCTGGTGGCCCTGCGCCGCGGCAGCGACTGGCTGCCTGCCATCAAGATTTCCGAATCTCCGGCCAAGACGCTGAACCCCGGCCATAAGCAGGTCTGGCGGCTCTATGACCGGCGCGGCAAGGCGGCAGCCGATTATCTCTGCCTGGATGATGAAAATCCCCTGGCCGAGCAATTTCTTGAGCTGCGCCATCCCACCGACCACACCAAATTCCAGACCCTCGGCCCAGACACTATCTTGAGAATAGAGCCGCTGCTGGCAGACATTATCAGGGATGGCAGGCAGCTATATGAACCGCTGGGGATCAAAGAACTCCGCCGGCAGCGGCAAAGCGATGAAGAGTTTCTCGATGCCGGGGTCAGGCGCCTCATCAATCCCCATATCTATCATGTTTCATTGAGCCGGAAACTATGGGAACTGAAGCAGAGGCTGATCAGCCAGGCAAAGAAAAAGGGTAAGGAGGAGCAGCATGGCGGAACCGTATGAAAAGCTGCAGCGAGGTGACGGGTTGCTGCTGGTCGACGTCCAGCGTGATTTCTGTGCGGGCGGCAGGCTCGCGGTAGCAGGGGCGGATGAGATTGTCCCGCTGCTCAACAACTGGATCACCGCTGCAACGGCAAAAAACATCCCGGTCTATGCCTCACGGGACTGGCATCCGGTGCGTCACCCCAGTTTTCAGGAGCAGGGCGGCAAGTGGCCGCCGCACTGCCTTGCCGACAGCGATGGCGCGCGTTTCCATGCCGGCCTGCGCCTGCAGGAATGGCTGGCCATTACCAAGGGGGTCCGCTTTGACCAGGACCAGTACTCGGTTTTTGATCAGACCGGTTTTGCCGTCCAGCTGCGGCGGGAGGGCGTTAGACGTCTCTGGGTGGGAGGGCTTGCCCTGGATGTCTGTGTCTTCGCCTCGGTGATGGATGGCCTGCAAGAGGGGTTTGCCATGCAGCTGATCCGGCAGGCGACCAGGCCGGTGAATGAGAAGGACGGTGACGAGTCCCTGGACAGGATGGCCCGGGCCGGCGCGATAATAATTGACGGCAGCTGACCGAAGGGGCCGGGTGAATATTTTGCTACGGAGATTTACAGCCATGAAAAAACGTGAAAAAAAGAGAGCAGCAGATTTCCGCATTGTCTTCCTGGTATTTCCCCTGATCCGCCAAGGAGGAATGCTGGCGCTGCTAACGTTTATCGCATTCGGTTGCGGGTGGGGATTGCCTGCGGAGCTGCAGGCCCGGCAGGAGTTGAGTGATCGGGAGATTCGCGCCGCGGTGGTCGAGGACCTGGTGCGGGATAAGGCGGCGTCTTCATCGCTGCTGGTGGTCAGCGTCAAAAATGGCGTCGTCAGGCTGGACGGCCTGGCCGGCAGCAGTCTGGCCCGTGAAAGAGCCATCGAGATCGCCCAGGCCATTGCCGGGGTGGGTTCCGTTAAATCATCAATCAAAATCAAGTCGGCAAATCGGGTGGATAACCTGCTTACCGCGGGCATTACCGGGGAAATGTTCCGGGCCGCAGCGATTGCCCCGGCCGCCGGGGGAAACCCGGCGGGAAGTGAGCTGGAGAGAGGCTGGCAGGAGATCGACAGCGATACGTGGCCCGGTGAGGAGCCAAGCCGGGCTGAGGAAGAAATCGATGAGCCGTTCGAGGAGGCCGTCCCGTCCGGCCAGTTGGAGGAGGCGGTCGAGGTGGAGTTCAATGCCGACTCCGGGTCGCTTACCTTGAGCGGCACGGTGGACAGTCTCCAGGCCAGCCTGGCAGCCGAGACAGCCGCTCTGAACACCACCGGGGTCGGCCTGGTGGTCAATGAAATCGAGGTGTCGTCCGCGGCGCCCGGCGTGGCCGATGCCGGGATTGTCAGCACGGCTAAGGCGTCACTGGGGCAACACCCTGATCTGGCTCACTATAAGTTCCTGCTGTCAAGCCGCAGCGGCAATGTCAATCTGTACGGCATGACGGATACGGATCTGGCGAAGGAACAGGCCGAAGAGGTGGTCAGGAGCGTACACGGCGTGGTGGCGGTGCAGAATCACATCTACGTCCGGGAGCAGCAGCCTGAGCGGAGCGGCCAACTGCTGCAATGCGACATCGGCAAGTGATGGCGGCAACAGCGCCGGCGCAGGATTTTCGTGGCGATACATCAGGAATTTTTCAGGCGCTGCCCGTCTGCCGCGCTGTTTTTTGCCCGGCACAGTCAAAAGTAGTTGTCTCGGAGCCCTTTTGTTGCTAGCTATAGAATAGGCGCGTCACCGAGGTGGGACGCAACCATCAACAAGGGTTACTAAAGTGATTTTCCATGATTCCAATCCGCGATGAAAACCCGAGTCTCCATACCTCCTTTGCCACCTTTGCCATTATCGGCCTGAACCTCATTTCCTGGATATGGCTGCAGGGGCTGGGGATGAATCCGAAGCTTGCCCAATCAATCTGCCAGTTCGGTTTGATCCCCGGTGAATTCCTTGGCTCTCTCAAACCGGGCACGGCCATCAATCTGGGCAACGGGGTCGGCTGCATCATCCAGGATCAGGCAAACCTGCTCACTCCCCTCACTTCCATGTTCATGCACGGCGGCTGGCTGCATCTGCTCTTCAACATGTGGTTTCTCGCCCTTTTCGGGGACAATGTCGAAGACGCCATGGGCTTTTTCCGCTTTATTATTTTTTATCTGCTGTGCGGTTTCGGGGCGGTGGCCCTGCAGTTATTCTCCAGTCCGGGCGGCAGCCTGCCCATGATCGGCGCATCCGGCGCCATCGGCGGCGTCATGGGCGCCTATGCCCTGCTCTATCCGAAAGCCCCGGTCCATATGCTGGTGTTTCTCGGCTTTTTCTTCTTCCGCATCGTGGTGCCGGCCTATTTCATGCTGGGCTACTGGTTTCTGCTGCAGCTGATCAGCGCGCTGTCCAGCTTTGGCGACACCAGGGGCGGCGTGGCCTTTGCCGCCCATGTGGGCGGTTTTCTCACCGGCGTGGTGCTGGTGAAATTCTTCTGCAGCACCGAGCGGCTGGCGGCCTGCCGGAGCAGAAGAGGAAAGATGTCGAGATTCGTTCAGCGAATCCGCTGAAAAGCTGCGCCGGTCCATAAACAAAAGCCTACCTCCCGCTGTACCTGCCATGCCTTCCGGGAAGAGCATCTTCCAGGCATCTCCCTCACCCTTACAGCAGCGGTCTGCCAATCCCTCTCGGCATGCGGTGCCGACTGCCTGACCCCTGGAATGTTTTCTCGGTATGGAGGTTGCGGGCTTCAGGCAGCTGATCGCGGAGTCGACTATGACGGGATGAACCTGTATCAGGAGGCATGACATGAAAGAGAGTGATCTGCGGAAATTTCATCAGCTGCTGGGCATCGTCTTTGCCCTGTTTTTTCTGCTGCAGGCCGGCCATGAGGAGGACGGCGAGGTGGAAGAAGAGCATGGCGAGCACGGAATCATCGGCCAGATCCACCACCGGGAAGCCACTGTCTGGCATGTTTACCGGGTACTGGTCGGAACCGCCCTGCTGGTTCAGCTTATTAACGGGCTGGCGATTTTCGCCCGGATCAGGGCCCGGCAGAAAAGGGCTTGACCCGGATTGAAAAAATTCAGCTCAGGCGGATGGTGGCGGTCAGCGGCAGGTGATCCGAGGCCGCCCGGGCCAGGGGGCTGTCATGGACCTCGAGCCCCAGCAGGTTCCGCCGCGGATGGACCCAGATGCGGTCCAGGGCAAAGAGCGGGAAGATGGCCGGAAAGGTTCTCCGGACCGGGGTACGGGAAAAGAAGCGGTGCAGCCATTTGACCGGCCGGCCCCAGAGAAACCATTCATTGAGATCCCCCATGAGGATTATCAGGGCCTGTCCGGGGGTCAGCACCTGATCGATCAGATGCTGGACCTGATGACGCCGTTCCCGCGGGGCCAGCCCGAGATGGGTGGCCACTACCTGCAGCTGCCGGCGGTGGAGCGAGAGCAGACAGTTGATGGCGCTCCGGGGTTCCCGGCCGGGAAAGGTCAGGTCAATCGCTTCATGACGCTCCACCTCTCCCCGGCAGAGCAGCACGTTGCCGTACTGGCCCTCGTCCCGCAGCAGGGTAGGCCCTCCCAGGGCGGTATAGCCGGTTTCGGCGCCGAGCAGCTGCAGCAGTTCCCGGCCGGAATGACGCGGAGCCTGCACCTCTTGCAGGGCAATGATGTCGGCGGCAAGCTCCGCGATAACCCGGGCGATCCGGGGCGGATCATAACAAGCGTCCCGGCCGACCAGGCCATGAACATTATAGGTGGCGGCCTTGATGAGCGGGGCTGTATCGTTCCGGCCGGGTGCAGCCATGGGTAGTCGTCTGCCGGGCCTCATCTGGCGGGGTTCCTGCCCCGTCTGTCAAGCCACACTTTGAAACCGGCGATAAGGGCCAGGAAAATCAGCATGATCACTGTGATGACGATGAAACTGATCAGGTTCGGGGTGACTGAGGCCGCCGCTATCCGGTCGACCAGCAGGGAGACCAGTAGAATCCCCGGGGCCAGGCCCAGCCCCGAACCGATGAGAAAGTCGGCAGGTCTGATATGGGAGGCCCCGGCCACCAGATTGATCACTGTAAACGGGGCAATGGGAATGATCCGCACGACGATGATGGTGAGAATTCCCCGGCGGGCCAGCTGTCTGCTGACCCGGTTCACCCTGCTGCCCAGCAGACGCTTGACGGGTCCCCGTCCCAGGCGGTGGCCCAGCCCGTAGATGGCCATGGCGCTGATCATGCTGCCCAGAAAGGAAAGAAGAAAACCCTGCAGGGGGCCGAAAACCACCACGGTGGCCATGATGAGCAGGGTCACCGGAAAGGAGACCAGGCCGCCGACGACAAAGGCGCAGATAACCAGCAGCGGGGCCAGGGCCGCGTTCTGCAGATCTTTGACGCGGAAGAAGAGTTCCCGCAGGTCGATCATCGTGCCCAGCGGGGTCCAGCGCCACAGGGCGGCCAGGGCGAGCAGCAGGCAGACCATGGTGATTCCGGTCAGCAGTTCCCGGCCCGCCGGTTTGCGCTGGGCCGGGGGAATAAAGTAGTCGCTTAGTTGTTCGGCGTCTATCGGTTTTTCCGGGTCAACAATGGCGGAATCCGGGATGCTGTTGTCCAGCATCTCCGGCAGGTCAACCGGCAGTTCCCGCAGGCCGCGCCCTTCGTCGTCCAGTTTGGCGATAGCCTCGATAAGCGACCCACGGCCAGCGGTAAGCTGCTCCAGTCGCAGGGCCTCGATGCCCAGGTGTTCAGCCAGCAGCCGGCTGCGGAAGGCGCGGATGGCCTTCCGCACCTCCTCCCTGCCACCGGCTTCGATCGCCAGATCGCATTCCGTGTCGATGCCCATGGAGCGGTTGTTCAGATTAGCGGAGCCGACCCGGACGAATTCGTCGTCTATCACGGTTACTTTGGCGTGGACATTAAGCGTGCCATCGAGCCCGGCCAGGTCGGGATAAAAGATGCGCAGACGCCCGAAGCGGTCCGCCTGACGCAGTCGATGGATCATGCGGCCGCGCAGTACATCCATGGTATGCCGGGAGAGCCAGCCTTCCGTTTTCAGGGGGGTGACAATGATGATTTCCGGTCCCTGCTCCCGCTGCAGGCATTTTTCCAGGATTTTGCCGATGCGGTCGGCGGTCAGATATTGATTTTCGATATAGATGGAGCGCCGGGCCTTTTCCAGTGAATCAAAATGGAGCTGCTCGATTTCCCTGACTTCCTCCACCCCGTTATAGGCGGGGCTGGTGCGGGCGATGGCAACCCCGACCCCCCGCATCTCCGGCTCAAGATCATCCGGCCAGCAGTCCCCGGCCGGGTCGGCCCGGGTCGGACCGAGCCGTTTGCCGGTGGCGCGGTGCCAGCGATCCCTGGCCAGTTCGCCCAGGGCCGCGGCGGCTGGGCCGCTTACCGCCATCTGCACGTCATGAAAGGGACGATAGCCTCTGCCGGCCACATCGACCCGCCGGGGGTCATCAGGGCGATGCTCCCTGGTGTCCCACCGGTGCTGGGTGAGATCAATCCCGCCGACAAAGGCCAGCGCATCATCGATTACCACGATCTTCTGATGATGGGAGGCGCCGACCGGGTGATGATCGTCCATCTGAAAATGGACCCGCCTGCGGCCCTGCCACTCGAATTTGAAGAGCGGCAGCCATTCCCGGTCCAGGGAGTAAATCATGGCAAAGTCCCAGGCCAGGATGTAGATATGCAGTTTTCTTTTCCGGGATATGCACTTGTTGAGAAATTCGTTCAGTCCGGCCGGAAAGGGGTTGTCCTCCCGGTTGAGCCGCAGACGGCTGTCGATATCCCAGCCGATGATGAAGATGCGATTCTCCGCCTTAAGCAGGGCATGGGTCAGGGCGCGGAAATAGCGGTCCGCGTCGATCAGAAAGGCTGCCTTTGCCGCCTTCTCTATGCGCCAGCAGTTATGGCCGGGCTGCAGGATGTTCATCAAAGAATTGCTCCGGTAAATACTTGGTGATTGAGGCAGGCCGCGACTCTCCCTGCCTGGCAGTGAAATTATGCAATTTGCTCTCCATCAGGGATGAATTTCAGCCGCTTGTGCCCCCGGGCCGGAACAGCGGCAAGGGCCGGCCGGTCGCACGGGGGCCGGGTCAGGCCGGATCCTGTCTTGGCGAACAAAATGATGGTCAGGATTAACTTGCTCTGCGCTGAAGATTCAGTTAAACACCGATTTTCGCGCGGGCTATAACCGACACAGCCGCTAACATTTATCATTGCCATGTCAACTGAACCGCAAGGTCAATTTTGCACCATCCAG
>QZKJ01000062.1 GCA_003605035.1 Desulfurivibrio sp. | reverse complement strand
TCCGTCATGGGAATTCAGGAGACAGGAGACAGAATTCAGAATGGTTGATTTTGTTACGTTTTATTCTGGCTCCTGATTTCTGGCTGCTGAATTCTCTGGGAACAAGCTGCGGGGACCATGAGGATTTCAATTTAATTTCAGCATGTTACCACAACTCAGAAAGTTGAATTTTTAATAAACTGGGCGTTTCCCGCCTCAAGGCCGAAAAGATCACGCAGGGGCGTTGCCCAGATGCAGGCGGCGAGCACCGCCAGGAACAGGGCCAGCGGGAAAAGCGGTCTGTCGAGATTGCTCTGGTGTCGTGCAGTTGTCATATCTGTCGCGGTTACGCACCGCGTGAATGAATATTCCGATAGCAATGCAGGGGCGGCGGTTCGCAACAGCCGTTTCGCGAGCCGCCCCTGCGGGACCATCCCTTGCGACCCTATCTGCCGCCTGGGTTTTCCTGGCAGGAGATCCAGCCCTCCCGCCCCTCCAGTCGGGAGGGGATGATTTTTGCCGCGGCAATTTCCGGGCCGCCGGCCAGCAGATCGCCCAGGGGCTGAAACTCTATCTTCTTCTCCCTGGCCCTGTCGAGAAAATCGGCGAACATGGCGCGGCACGCCCCGCCCTCGGCCTCGGCGTGGATGGTGAGCACATTGAGTGCAGCCGGTCTGAACAGACTGAGCAGGTGCTCGTTGTAGTTATGGGCATCAATGCCGTTTCTGCCGATCAGCTCGTCATAGGTGGGCAGGGTGGCCGGGATCTGCGGCTGGCTGAGCAGGCCCTCGTCAAGCTGCGGATAGAAGATGGAAAAACCGCGGCAGTCCGAGTTGTAGCGGGACGGAAATTTTCCCCTGGCCTTGAGCGCTGCCGGGGTGATGCGCCAGGCCGGGGCCGCGCTGCAGTCCACCGGCCTTTCAATGATTTCCGCCAGCAGGTGCATGCCGCGGCTCAGATCCTGCCGCACCTCCCCGGTGGTGAGGCGGTCGATGGCAATCTGCCAGCGATGATGATCCCAGGCGTGCAGACCGATTTCATGGCCTGCCGCCGCGGCCTGGCGGATCTCCTGCGCCGCGTGTCTGCCGATCAGCGGGCCGGGCCACAGGGTGCCCTTGAACAGGATGTCCCAGCCGTATAGGCTGGCCGCCCTGCTGCGCAGCATCTTGAGCAGAAAGGCGGGCCGCAGGAGCCGCCACAGATGGCGGCCCATGTTGTCCGGCCCCACGGAGAAGAAAAAGGTGGCCCTGATGCCGTGGCGTTCAAGCTCGGCCAGCAGGGCCGGCACGCCGATTCTGGTGCCGCGCAGGGTATCCACATCGATGCGAAGCCCTGCGCAGGTATCTGTTGCCATCACAGACCGCTCTGTCCGGTTTCGTGGCTCAGAAAATAGTCCAGGGTTTCTTCGATGGACTGCTCCAGCGGCACGGTCGGCTGCCAGCCCAGCAGGCGGTTGGCCTGACGGATGGACGGCCGGCGGTGCTGCACATCCTCATAGCCTGAGCCGTAGAAGGCCCGCGCCTCGATGGAACGGATGCCGGCCAGGGGCGGGAACTTGGCGCGCAGTGGATGTTTCTCGAATTTCTCCACCAGGATGTGGGCCAGCTCGCTGATGCTGGCCTCGTTGGTCGGATTGCCGATATTGAAGATCCTGGAGTCGCAACAGTTGTCCTTGTTCTCGATGATGCGGAACAGACACTCCACCCCGTCCTTGACATCGGTGAAGCAGCGGCGCTGGCTGCCGCCATCCACCAGCCGGATCGGCGTGCCTTCCACCAGGTTGAGAATCAGCTGGGTAATGACCCGGGAGCTGCCGATGCGGGCGGACATCAGGCTGTCCAGCCGGGGTCCCACCCAGTTGAAGGGCCGGAACAGGGTGAACTGCAACCCTTTGGTGGCGCCGTAGGCCCAGATGACGCGATCGAGCATCTGCTTGCTGCAGGAGTAGATCCAGCGCTGTTTGCGGATGGGGCCGAGCACGAAATTGCTGGTTTCCTCGTTGAATTCCGGGTCCTGGGACATGCCGTAGACCTCCGAGGTGGAGGGAAAGAGGATGCGCTTGCCGTACTTGTGGCAGTAGCGGACGATGCGCAGGTTCTCCTCGAAATCCAGCTCAAAGACGCGCAGGGGATTGCGGACATACTCGGCCGGGGTGGCAATGGCCACCAGCGGCAGGACGATGTCGCACTTGCGCACGTGGTACTCGATCCACTCCCGGTGGATGGAGATGTCGCCTTCGCTGAAGTGGAAACCGGGACGGCTGAGCAGCCGCTGGATGGAGGTGGAGCCGAGATCCATGCCGTGCACCTCGTATCTGCCGCTGTCCAGCAAACGCTCGCTCAGGTGGTTGCCGATGAAACCGTCAACGCCCAGGATGAGCACGGTTTTTTTGCGTTTGAGCTCGATCTCGCTGGCGATCATTCGGCTGAAGCGCAGGCCGGGCACCAGGTTCAGCTCGGCGGCCAGCTGGGCGCCGCTGACAAAAACGCCGCCCTCGCTCTGGCCGGCCTGCACCCGGATCGCCCCTTCGCCGCACTTGACCACCAGCGGATCGCTGGAGATCACCGTGCCCGGGATGACATCGTCCTGGCTTTCCACCGGCTGCACCGACCAGAAGAAGACCTTGCGGTTGCGCAGGTAACTGAAGGCGCCGGGATAGGGCCTGGTCACGGCCCGCACCAGGTTGTGCACCTCCGCGGCATCCTTGTGCCAGTCGATCTCGCCGTCAGCGGGTTTCCTGCCGCCGAAGTAGCTGGCCAGCCGGTGCTCCTGGGGGATGCGCGGGGCAGTGCCTTGCCGCAGGGCGGGCAGCACCTCGGTGAGCAGCGCGCTTGCGGCAACCGTCATCTTGCTGTGCAGGGTAAGCGCCGTATCCTCCAGGGTGATCTCCACCTTTTTCTGGGCGACGATATCGCCCTCGTCAGGCTTGCGGGTCATGTAATGCAGGGTGACGCCGGTTTCCTTTTCACCATGGATGAGCGCCCAGTTCACCGGGCAGCGGCCACGATAAACGGGCAGCAGCGAGCCGTGCAGGTTCAGGCAGCCGGCCGGCGGGATGGCCAGGATCTCCTGGCCGACCATGTTGCGGTAATAAAAAGAGAAAATGATGTCAGGCGCAAATTCGCTGAGCCGCTCCACCCACAGGGGATGGTTGATGTTTTCCGGGGCAAAGACCGTCAGATTCTTTTCAGCGGCAAGCTCGGCCACCGATTCAAACCATTGATTTTCTTTCGGATCATCAGGGTGGGTGAACACGGCCTGGATATCAAAACCATTGGCCAGCAAGGCCCTGATGCCGGCGCAGCCTATATTGTGATAGGCAAGAACGATTGCTTTCATGGTGAAACTCCGTTGGATGCAGTTAATGGAAGAGGAGAATATGGTCAGAAAACAGGGGAGAGGAGACAGAATTCCGAATGGTTGATTTTATAACGTTTCATTCTCCTGGCCCCTGACTCCTGTCTTCTGACTTCTGGCTTCTGGCTGAGGCCCGCTCAGGGGTGATGACTGATTGTCTCAGCATGAATCAAGGTGTCAGCGTGTTCCAGATTGCTGCCGCCCCGCACCTCCTGGATGAAATAGCGGGGCCTGCTGCGCACGTCATGGTAGATGCGGCCGATGTACTCGCCCATCAGCCCCAGGGCAAGATAGAGGGCGCCGATCAGCACGAAGAGGGCGGCAAACAGGGTGAAGACACCTTCGGCCGCCCAGGTGGCGCCGTAAACGATGCGCATGATCATGAGAAAGATGCCGAAGCTCACCCCGCAGGCGGCAATGACGGTGCCCAGCAGCGAAAGCAGGCGCAGCGGAAAGGTGGACATGGAGGTGAGCAGGTCGTACTGCAGGGAGATGAGTTTGAACAGGCTGTATTTGGACTCACCCTTGGTCCGCTCCGCGTGGCCGACCTCTATCTCGGTGGTTTTCCGGGCAAAACTGTTGGCCAGGATGGGGATGAAGGTGGAATGCTCCCGGCATTGCAGCATGGCATTGACAATATGGCGGCGGTAGCCCCGCAGCATGCAGCCGTAATCGTGCATCATCACCCCGGTGGCCTGGCGGACCGCCTTGTTGACCACGGCCGAGGCCGCCTTGCGAAACAGGCTGTCCTGGCGGTTGACCCGCACCGTGCCCACCACGTCATAGCCCTTGTTCATCTCCGTAAGCAGCCTGGGGATCTCCTCCGGTGGATTCTGCAGATCGGCGTCCAGGGTGATCACCACCTGGCCCCGGCTCTGCCGGAAACCGGCGAAAACCGCGGCATGCTGACCGTAATTGCGGTTCAGCAGCACGCCCACCACCTCGGCCTGCCGGTCCGCCGCCCGGCCGATCATCTCGGTGGAGCCGTCCCGGCTGCCGTCATCAACCAGGATCAGTTCAAAGGACTCGCCGGTGCCGCGGCAGGAGGCCAGGCAGCGATTGATCAGCTCATCGAGGCAGGCGGATTCATTGTAGACGGGAATGACCACGGAAAAGGCCGGGTTGCTCATTTTTTCAGGACCTCCTTCACTGCCTGCACCACATCATCCACATCCTCCTCGGTCATGGCCGGGAAAAGGGGCAGTGAGCAAATTCTGGCGGAATTCCACTCCGTGTGGGGCAGGGTGCCCAGCAGCTCCGGGCGGGACTCGCGGTAATATTTCTGGGTGTGGGCGGCCAGGAAATGGATGCCGGTGCCGATGTTTTTCTTTTTCAGCTCATCCATGAAGGCGTTGCGGCTCATGCCGGCCCGCTCGGTATCCAGCCGGACGATAAAGAGGTGCCAGGCGTGGCGCATCGCGTAAGCGGGCACGTCAAGGGGGGCAATCTCCTCCACTTCCGCCAGTAGCTCGCGGTAGCGGGCGGCAAGCGCGGCCCGCCTGGCAATGAAAGCATCCAGCCGCGCCAGCTGGCCGAGCCCGAGGACCGCGGCGATGTCGGTCAGGTTGTACTTGAAGCCAGGCTCCAGGACCTCAGCCTGGGGGCTGCGGCCCTGGCTCCTGCGGTCATAGGCGTCGACGCCCAGGCCGTGGAATTTCAGGCGGCGGATGGCATCAAGCAGGCCGGCATCATCGGAGCAGAACATGCCGCCTTCGCCGGTGGTGATGTTCTTGATGGGATGAAAGGAAAAGATGGCGGTGCCGCTTGCCCCGATTTTTTCCCCCTTATACTCGGTTCCGGCGGCATGGGCCGCATCTTCCACCAGGGTGATTGACCGGTCGGCGCAGAGGCGGCGGATGGGGTCCATATCCGCGGCGGCCCCGGCAAAATGCACCGGCACGATAAGTCTGGTGCGGGGGGTGATGCACGGTTCGATGCTTGCCGCGGTGACCATCAGGTTATGGCGGTCGATATCGGCAAAGACCGGGGTGGCGCCGCAGAGCACGATCATATTGACGGTGGAAACCCAGGTCATGGACGGGGTGATCACCTCGTCCCCGGGGCCGATGCCCAAGGCTTTCAGCAGCAGGTGCATGCCGGCGGTGGCCGAGCAGAGGGCCACACTGCCCCGAGCCCCGCAGTAACGGCTGAAGCTCTCCTCGAACTCAGCGGTTTTTGGACCGGTGGTGATCCAACCGGAGCGCAGCACCCGGGCTACGCCCTCGATTTCCGCTTCGCTGATGGAAGGTTTTGAAAAGGGGAGAAAATTCTCGCGCATGACCATTTCTCAGGAAAAATTAACAATTCTCTCGAATTTTGGCCTTTATACATCATTTTGATGAAGAAAAGATGAAATATTTTTTATTGCACATTTTTTTTTGGCGCACTAGTATGACCACCTGGTCACATCATGGAAAAGTTACGGCAATCAGCGCGAACGACATTCAGCAACCTGCCTCCGGAAAAACAGGAGAAGATCGTGGCCGCGGCGGTGCGCGAATTCGCCCGGCATGGCTACCGCAAGGCCAGCAGCAACACCATCGTCAGGGAGGCGGGCATTGCCAAGGGTTCGCTTTATCAGTACTTCCGCAACAAGGAGGTGCTCTTTGTCTTTATCTTTGAGCGCTTTACCCTGCTGGTGAAAAAAGCGGTCGCCGAACAGGGAGGTTCAAGTGTCGCGCGAGCCAGGGAAGGCGGAAGCGCGACCGCCGAACAGGGAGGTTCAAGTGTCGCGCGGGCCAGGGAAGGCGGAAGCATGGGGGGGCAAAGCGGTCCGGAGCCTGATTTCTTCAGCCAGGTGGGCCGGGTGCTGCTGGCCGGCATGGCCTTTATTGACCAATATCCCGAGTACTTCCAGATCTATCTGCGGGTGCTGTTTGAAGAGGATATCCCCATGCGGGAGAAGCTGCTGGCCCAGGTGCGGCTTTTTTCCCGGGAGTATTTCGGGCCGCTGTGTGAGGCGGGGCAAAAAAGCGGCGCCATCCGCCGGGACATTCCGCTGGCAGTGGTGATTTTTGTCCTCGACGCCGCCCTTGACCGCTTTCTGCAGGGCTATGCCCAGGGGACACTGGGCCGGGAGCTGGCCCTGGGGCAGGGCAACAGGGAGGAACTGCTGGCCCGGGTAGAGATGATTCTGCAGGTGTTGCGGGAAGGACTGGCGGAAGCCGGGACAAGGCATAAGGCATAAGGCGGAAAGCAACTGGCAAAAAGAGACTTTCAGACAATGAGGGTGAGATTTCATGGAATCCTATGTGGAAAAGGCAGGGCTCGGCGATATCCTGCAGAAGATCAAGGGCAACCAGCGGCTCAGCCGGGAGGACGGCATCAGGCTGTATCAGTCTCCTCACCTGCTGGCAGTGGGCTATCTGGCCAATATCGTCCGGGAGCGGGTCAACAAGGATAAGGCCTACTTCATCTACAATCAGCATATCAACTATTCGAACATCTGCACCAATCTCTGTAAATTCTGCGCCTTCGGCAAGGCCAAGGATTCGGACAAGGCCTACGAGATGACCCGGGAGGAGGTGGCCCGCAAGGTGCGCGAGCGCATTGATGAGCCAATCACCGAGATTCACATGGTGGGCGGCATCCATCCGGATCTGCCCTTCAGTTACTACATCGATCTGCTGCAGGAAATCAAATTGATCCGGCCCCGGGTCCATATCCAGGCCTTCACCTGCGTGGAGATCGATCATCTGGCCAAACTGGCCAGCCGGCCGGTGGACCGCACCCTGGAGATTCTCATGGCGGCCGGACTTGATTCCATCCCCGGCGGCGGGGCCGAGGTGTTCAGCCCGCGCATCAGAAAATTGACCTGCGAAAAGAAGCTCTCCGGCGAAGGCTGGCTGGAGGTGGCCAAGACCGCCCATCGCCTCGGGTTGAAGACCAATGCCACCATGCTTTACGGCCATATCGAGACCATCGAGGAACGTATCGACCATCTCGACGCCCTGCGCCAGGCCCAGGATGAGACCAACGGCTTTCTGGCCTTTATCCCCCTGGCCTTTCACCCGAAAAACACCCAGATGGCCGATCTGTCCCGCACCTCGGGCATGGATGACCTGAAAAACCTGGCCGTGGCCCGCTGCTTTCTCGATAATTTCCCCCATATCAAGGCTTACTGGGTGATGATCGGCCCGAAGCTGGCCCAGGTCGCCCTCTCCTTCGGCGCTGATGACGTGGACGGCACGGTAAAGGAGGAGATTATCACCCACATGGCCGGGGCCGAGACCGAGCAGGCCATGTCCATTGATGAGCTGGTGCGGCTGATCAAGGAGGCGGGCCGCACGCCGGTGCAGCGCGGCACCTTGTATGATGTGATTAAGATGTATTAGTCTGACTGGTCTGACTGGTCTGGCTGGTCTGGCTGGTCTGACTGGTCTGGCTGGTCTGATTGGTCCGACTGGTCAAACTGGTCATGCCGATTTTGAGAAACAGGGGAAAAATGGAAAACATCATCGAAAAAGTGGAGGCCGGGCAGCGCATCAGCGCGGACGAGGGTTTGCAGCTGCTGCGGGACGGGGATCTCTATCAGCTCGGCATGCTGGCCGACACCATCCGCAAGAGACTGCATCCTGAACCGCTGGTCACCTATGTGATCGACCGCAATATCAATTACACGGACATCTGCATCTCCGCCTGTAAGTTCTGCGCCTTTTACCGGGCCCCGGAGGATGTGCGCGGCTCGGTGCTTTCATTTGAGGAACTGGGCCAGAAGATTGACGAGACCAGGGAACTTGGCGGCACCCAGATCCTGCTCCAGGGGGGGCTGCATCCGGACAAGCCCCTGGAGTTTTACGAGGAGATGCTGCGCTTTATCAAGGGGTACGGCATTCACATCCACGGCTTTTCCCCGCCCGAGGTCTGCCATTTTGCCAACCTCTCGGGACTCAGCGTCCGCGAGGTGCTGATTCGGCTGCGCCAGGCCGGGCTTGACTCCATTCCCGGCGGCGGGGCCGAGATTCTCTCCGACCGGGTGCGGCGGGAGACCGCGCCGCGCAAGTGTTCGGCCGATGCCTGGATCGGCGTGATGGAGGAGGCCCATCACCAAGGCATGCGCACCACCGCGACCATGATGTTCGGCCATATTGAAACCCTGGAGGAACGCCTGGAGCATCTGGAGCGGGTCCGTAGCCTGCAGGATCGCACCGGCGGCTTTACCGCCTTTATCCCCTGGCCCTTCCAGCCGGACAATACGGTGTTCGCCCACCTGCCCAAGACCACGGCCTTTGCTTATCTGAAGATGCTGGCCGTCTCCCGCATCTATCTCGACAACATCGCCAATATCCAGGCCTCCTGGGTGACCCAGGGTCCGAAGATCGCCCAGCTTTCCCTGTTCTTCGGGGCCAATGATTTCGGCAGCACCATGATCGAGGAAAACGTGGTGGCCGCGGCCGGGGTCAGCTTCAGATTATCGGAGGAAGAGATCCGCCGCATCGTCAGCCAGGCCGGGTTTTCGCCCAGGCAGCGCACCATGGATTATACGCTGGTGGCCGGGTGAGCAGGGCCATGCTGCAGGTGCATCGGGCGCCGGTGGTGCTGCCGATTTCCGCCCCGCCCATCATTGATGGCGCCATCCTCACCCAGGACGGCGCCATTGTCGAGGTGGGGCCGTTTGTCCGGCTGCGGGGCAGGGGGCTTCTGCAGGACCATGAAGGGGCGATCCTGCTGCCGGCCCTGATCAACTCCCATGTCCACCTGGAGCTTTCCCATCTGGCCGTGCTCGGCCAACGGCAGCCCCGGCAGGGCGATATGACCGGCTGGATAGGTGAGCTGCTGGCCGCCCGGCGGCGTTGCGACGATGACGGCTCCACTGCGGGGCGTCTTGCCCTGGACGTTCTGCATGAGCAGGGGGTGGCCCGGGTGGCCGATATCGGCAATCTGCCGGAGAGCGCCGGAATCGGCGAGGGGCACCCGGTGCGGGTCCATTTTTTCCTGGAGATGCTCGGGTTTACGCCGCAATCGGCAGCCAATGCCCTGGCCAGGATGCAGGAGAGCCAGGCTGACTGCACCAGCCACGCCCCCTATTCCAACCATGCCCGGTTGCTGGTTGCTGCAAAACTGCGGGCAAACAGCCGGAACCAGATATTTCCCATCCATGTGGCGGAATCCCGGGCGGAAATCGATCTGCTGCTGGACGGTTCCGGACCATTCCGTTCCTTTCTCGAGGAGCGGGGCTTCTGGGATGATTCCTTTGACCCGCCCGGCTGCGGGGCCGTCACCTATCTGGACCGCTTACGCCTCCTCGATGACAAAACCCTCTGCGTGCATTGCGTCCATATCACTGAAGATGAAATAGCCCTGCTTGCCGCAAGACAGGCCAGGGTCTGCCTGTGTCCGGGCAGCAACAGGAAGCTGGGGGTGGGCAGGGCGCCGGTGGAAAAAATGATGCGGGCGGGCATCGTGCTGGGGCTGGGCACGGACAGTCTGGCCAGCAATCCGCAGCTCTCCATGTGGGAGGAGATGCGTCTGCTGCGTCAGGACCATCCCCAGCTTGCCCCGGCAACGGTGCTGGCCATGGCCACCCGGGGCGGCGCTCAGTGTCTGGCCGCGGGTGAAAACGGCGAATTGGCCCCGGGCCGGCGGGCGGACCTTATCGCCGTGCACGCCCAGGGGATAACCGCCGGCAATGCTGATGATTTTCTGACCAGTGCGGGGAGAAACCTCCAGGTCAGCTGGGTTGAGGAGGCCCGCTGAGATGACAGCGCGAATCGGCATGGTCAACTTCATCAACACGGCGCCGCTCTATGTTACCTGGCAGCAGCGGGTCGCCAGGCCAGACTGGCTGGTCACCGAGGGGGCGCCGACCACCCTGAACAGGATGCTCTGCGCCAATGAGCTTGACCTGGGGTTTGTCTCTTCCCATGAATATGCGGCCCATCCCCATCTCTACCGCATCCTGGAGGATATCTCCATCAGCTCCTCAGGGCCGGTGGGTAGTGTCTTTCTCTTTTCCCGGCTCGCCCCGGAGGAACTGGCAGGCAGGACGGTGCGGCTCAGCACCCAGTCGCAGACCTCGGTGGCCCTGGTGAAGATCATTCTGGAGGAGTTTTATAAGGTTCAGCCTGTTTACCAGACCGGCAACCAGGTAAATGATGAGGAGATGAGCGGGGTGCTGGCCATCGGCGATGAGGCCCTGCGGCTGAAAACCGGCAGAGCCTATCCCTTCTGTCTTGATCTGGGCGAGACCTGGCAGCAGCACACCGGGCTGCCCTTTGTCTTTGCCGTCTGGGCGGTGCGCGAGGATTTTCTTGCCGAAAGTCCCGGCTGCGTCAGTGAAATCCGGGCTGAGCTGCTTTCCTGCATCCGTGAAGGAAAGGAAAAACTGCAGGCGGTTTGCACCCAGGTGGCGCCGCGGATTCCCATGGACGTTGATTCATGTTATAAGTATCTCTGCGGCATTGAATATGACCTCACCCCGCAGAAAATGGCGGCGCTCACGCTTTTCTTTGATTATCTGATCAAACGTGGCGAGGCGCAGGCAGCGGCCCTGCCGATAAAAGTATGTAGATAGTCTTATTGGTCTGACTGGTCGGGCTGGTCTGACTGGTCCGGTTGTTTTGACCAGTAAGACTAATAAGACCAGTAGGACCAACAAGACTAATAAGACCAGTAGGACCAGTAAGACCAGTAGGACCAGTCAGACCAACAAGACCAGTAAGACTAATAAGACCAGTCAGACCAGCAGGACTAACAACATGCAAACCCCGGATGAAAAGAAAACATTCGTCAAGGAAAAGTTTTCTTCCATCAGTCATAAATATGATTTTCTCAATTCGCTGCTCAGCTTCCAGATCGACCGTTATTGGCGATGGGTCACCACCCGGGAGCTGAAGATGTTTCCTGACGGGGCGGTGCTTGATCTCTGCGCCGGCACCCTGCCCCTGTCACTCGAGCTGACCAGGCAGGCCCCCGGCCGGCAGGTGGTGGCCATTGATTTCTGCGAGGACATGCTGCGGGCAGGCATCAAAACTCTGCCCGCGGACACCAGGCGGCAGCGGATTTTTCCGGTCTGCGGGGACGGGGAGAAGATCCCGGCCCGGGATAAGAGCTTCTGGGGGATCACCGTGGCCTTCGGGGTCCGCAATCTCGGCCGCACCCAGGATGGTCTAAACGAGATGCACCGGGTGCTCAGGCCCGGCGGCAAGCTGCTCATCCTGGAGTTTTCCAGGCCGCAGAACGTCATCGTCAAACCGGTTTACCGCTTTTACCTGAACACGGTGCTGCCGAAGGTCGCCGGAGTGGTCTCCGGCGACAAGGAGGCCTATGAGTATCTGGCCAGCTCCATTGCCGCCTTTTATGAACCGGAGGAGCTGCTGGGCATGATGAAAAAGGCCGGCTTTGCCGAGGTATCCCGCAGGCCTTTGACCTTTGGCATCGTTTCCGTGTACATAGGCGTCAAATGAAAAAGATCATCCTGGCCATAACCGGAGCCAGCGGCTCTCTCTATGCCGTGGAGTTTCTGCGGCTGGTGAGCGAACTGGAGGTGGAGGTGCATGGCATCATCTCCGGGGCCGGCGAGAAGGTGCTCGGACTCGAGGAGAAACTCAGCCCCCGGGAGCTGACCGCCGTGCGGCAATGGTTTGCCGTTGACAACCTGGCCGCGCCCATGGCCAGCGGCTCGGCCCGCTATGACGCTATGGTGGTGCTGCCCTGCACCATGGGGACGCTGGCAGCCATCGCGGGCGGCCTGTCGATCAATCTTATCCACCGGGCCGCGGACGTGATGCTCAAAGAGCGGAAACCCCTGGTGCTCGCCGTGCGCGAGACGCCATTCAACCGCACCCATCTGCAGAACATGCTGGCCGCCTCGGATGCCGGGGCCATCATCTGTCCAGCCATGCCGGCTTTTTATCACCTGCCCCAAAACCTGCGGGACCTGGCCCGTCATTTCGCCGGCCGGGTGGCCGCCCAGATCGGCCTGAGAGTTCCGGGACTTACAGAGTGGAGTGGTATCGATGTTTAAAAAAATTGCCATACTGCTGGAGATGATCAAATTCGAGCATACGGTCTTTGCCCTGCCCTTTGCCCTGATGGGCGCCTTTCTGGCCCAGGGCGGGGTGCCGCAGGCGATGGTCTTCTTCTGGGTGGTGCTGGCCATGGTGGGGGCGCGGACCTGCGCCATGGGCTTCAACCGCATTGCCGATGCCCGTTTTGACCGGGCCAATCCCCGCACCGCCGACCGGGCCATCCCGGCCGGTTCAGTAAAGATGGGGGAGGCCTGGGCCATGGTGATTGCCGCGGGCCTGCTCTTTTTTTTCGCCTGCTGGCAGCTCAATCCGCTCACCTTCAAGCTGTCGCCCCTGGCGCTGAGCCTCACCCTGTTCTATTCCCTGACCAAGCGCTTCACCTGGCTCTGTCATGTGGTGCTCGGTATTGCCCTGGCCTTTTCACCGCTGGGCGGCTTTGTGGCGGTTAAGGGCACCCTGGTCGGTTTCCCCTGGGCCCTGTCCCTGGGGGTGCTCTTCTGGGTCACCGGCTTTGATACGGTCTATGCCTGTCTGGATGCGGATTTTGACCGGCAGGCCGGGCTCTTTTCCCTGCCGGCCCGCTTCGGCCGGGAGCGGGCCATCAGGATGGCGATTTTTTTCCATGTGGTGGCCTTTGCCCTGTTTGTGGCCACTGGCATCAGCTGCCGGCTCAATTATTTCTATTACATCGGCATCGTGCTCACCGCCGGCGCCCTCTTTTACCAGCACATCATTGTCAATCCCAGAAATCTCTCCCGCATCAACATGTCCTTTTTCACCATGAACGGGCTGATCAGCCTGACCCTGTTTGTCGTTACCTGGCTGTCGCTGCTAACAGGTTGACAAAATTTTCAGGAAAGCCAATAACATTAAGTAGAACGTGTCTGTGTATGTCCCGTCACGCGAGCAATCGTAAAACTGCTTGGCACGGGATATTGTGTCGATCTGCCTGATGAGGCTGGCTTTCATCTTTCCAGGAAAAGGACTTTCCCGGAAGCTGACCTGATCAGGCCGATCCCCATGATTACCGCAAAACATCAGCAGGAAAAGGACAATGCCCAGGATAAAAATTTTCACTGCAAAAAATGTTCAGCAGTATGGCTTTACCGACAGGGAAATCGATGGGTTGAACGCTGAATGGGAGCAGAAGGCGGCAGGGCTTGGTCTTGAAGAGCATTTCCCCGAGTATTGGCAGGAAGCAAAGCGTCATCTGGAAGAAAAGCTGGCCGGCCGGGTCGCGGAGAGTGGTGAGGAAACTGGCCACAGGCAGCTGGATGGCGAAGCGGTCGAGTTGCCTTCGCTTGATGTCAGCCTTGATGATTTCGATCTGGGCGGCGAGGAGGAAATTCCCGCTGTGGATCTGGCCGACGAGGAAATTGAGGTTGAATTTCTGGCTGAGGATGTCGACCTGCTGGAATCGATTGCCGTTGATGAGCTGGAACTGGAGGCGCCTGCCGCAGTCGCAGAGCAGGAATTAGCGGAGGAAGAAGCCATTCCGCAGCAGGGGTTTGCTGCTGAAGAAGCGGCCACGGCGGAAGAACCGGAGGCAGAGGCTGCAGCGGTAGAAGGGCTGGAATTGCCGGAAGAAGAGGCGCCGCCGGAGCAGGGGTTTGCTGTTGAAGAAGCGGCCACGGCGGAAGAACCGGAGGCAGAGGCTGCAGCGGTAGAAGGGCTGGAATTGCCGGAAGAAGAGGCGCCGCCGCAGCAGGGGTTTGCTGCTGAAGAAGCGGCCACGGCGGAAGAATCGGAGGCAGAGGCTGCAGCGGTAGAAGGGCTGGAATTGCCGGAAGAAGAGGCGGTGCCGGAGCAGGGGTTTGCTGTTGAAGAAGCGGCCACGGCGGAAGAACCGATGGCAGAGGCTGCAGCGGTAGAAGTGCTGGAATTGCCGGAAGAAGAGGCGGTGCCGGCGCTTGCCGCTGTGGAGGTAACGGCGGTGGAAGAACCGGTGGCAGAGCCTGCTCCGGTTGAAAAGGAATCCTTTTTTGGAAAAATGATGGCCCGGCTGAAAAAAATATTCAAAATCTGAAGTGCCTGCTGTTATCCATTCTCAATCGCAAAATCCTCAGGCGTGGCCCTGCTGCGCCTGCGGTTTTGTGCCGCGAAGCAAATGCCCTCGGGGTGCCCAATCGGTGCAGCCACATCCAACCCAGATCCGGCGCGATCCAGGTATTTTCCAAGTTTCTCACCCGAGGTAATCCGCCTCGTCCCTGACGGCCCCTGACAGCCGATGATTTTCATCTCCACCTTGCCCGCAGACATTCTCAAGGCGCCACCTGCGGGCCGGCAGGACGGCATACGTGAAAAGAGATTGCTAATTATTGCCGTATTCACTATACAAGTCAGTAGCAGTACCCGGTATACGGGAAAATGATTTTCAAAAAAGACCCCGGTTTATGAGGAGTTCACCTCCATGGAGGCGATATGCCCAGGACAGCAATCGCGTTGCTGACAGCCGTCGCATTTGTGCTCGCCGGCATGATTGGCTGCAGCCGGGAGAAGGATCAGGGTGCTTTGCCGGAGTTGGAAGAAATTGTTCTTGCCGTGACTCCCTGGCCCGCTTCCGCTGCCCTCTATGTTGCCCTCGAGAAAGGCTATTTCCGGGAGGAGGGCCTCAGTGTGACGACCCAATCCCATGTTTCGGGACACCTGGGGCTTGAGGCGGTCCTTGCGGGCAGGGCTGACCTGGCCACCTCCGGTGAAACGCCCATCGCCCGCAGGGCCCTTGACGGCAAGCCGCTGATGATTGTTGCCACCGTGGCGGAAATCGACCGGGCCATCATGGTTATCGCCAGGAAAGACAGAGGAATCTCATCCGCCGATCATCTCAGAGGCAAAAAAATCGGCCTGGTCGCTGGCACCACTGCCGATTTCTTTCTCCATATCTATCTGACGACCTCCTATATCAATCCCCGGGAGGTCCGGATTGTCAACCTTGCGACCGGCAGGATCGTCGAGGCCCTGCTGAACGGTGAAGTTGATGCCGTAAGCACTTGGTCACCCTACACCGGCATACTGCGGGACGAACTCGTCGGCAACGCCTGCATTGTATATAATGAGAATTTATACACCATGACCTGGAATATCACGGCAACCCGGGATTTCGTCAAAAACAATCCTGAACGCCTCAGGAAATTTCTTCGAGCCCTGGTCCGGGCAAACGGCTTTGTGGCGGAACAGCCCGAGCAGGCGCGTGCCATCGCTTTGCGCTATCTGGGCACGGACAGCGCACTTTTTGCAAAGGATTGGCAGGATTATCACTTTGCCGTGCAGCTCGACCAGAGCCTGATCCTGACCCTGGAGGACCAGGCCCGCTGGATGCTCGGCAAACAAACGGGCGATACCCGCGGGGTTCCCAATTTCCTGGACTTCATCCATGTCGATGCTTTGCAAGCGGTCCAGCCGCAGGCTGTCACCATCGCCGGCCACTAGAGATGCACAGGCTATGAAGATCGTCACAAAATTGCAGCTGGCCGCCTTTCTGCCCGTACTCACGGCGCTCGTCATCGGCCTCACCTTCTTTTTTTCCTTCAAGGCCATGGATGAGGCCCGGGAGAAAGGCAGAACAGCCCAGAGAATCGTCAACAACACCCATGAGCTGAGCAGTTTTGCCCGTTCCTACATGCTGCATCCCGAGGAGCGGCCAAGATCGCAGTTCCTGACCGTGCACGCTGCGGTTGCCGGGATTGTCTCGGCTATCCGGTCCAGGAACAGCAAAGAGCAGCAACTGCTGGACCAGATTAACGACAATATTGCCTCGATGCGGGAAACGTTCCTCCTGCTGGTTGCCACCCATGAACAGCACCAGGGTTCACTGGCAAACGCCGCGCTGCACACCGAGGCGGAGGAGCGGCTGACGAGCCGGATTCTCATCGAGTCGCGGGAGGCGATAGCAAATGCCCTGCGTCTGGAAAGTCTGATCAATGACAGGCTGGCCGCGGCCCAGCGAAGGATCAGTGCGCTCGTCTTTCTGCTGATTGCCGTCACAACCTTTCCCCTTGCCATCATCCTGCTCCGCATCATGAAAAACATCAAGACGTCCTTTGCCGCACTCCGCAAAGGGACAGCGGTCATCGGCGCCGGCAATCTGAGCCATCATATCGGCATGGCGGCAGACGATGAAATCGGCGAGCTTGCCGGCGCCTTTGACCGCATGACCGAGCAGTTGCGGAATACCACCGTTTCGCGGGATGCCCTGGCCGAGGAAGTGGAAGAGCGCAGGCGGGCCGAGGAGTCGTTGCGCGCCAGCGAATCAAGGTTCAGAATCCTGTTTGAGACGATGAGTGAAGGGTTTTCCATTGATGAGATCATCTGCGATGAAGCAGGCAAGCCATATGACCTGCGTTACCTCGAAGTCAACCCGGCCTTTGAACGGCACACGGGCCTGAAGGCAGCGGACATCCTGGGCCGGACCACCCTGGAGATGTTCCCGGACGCCGAGCCGCTGTGGTTTGAGCGTCTCGGCAGGGTGGCTCTCACCGGCGAGCCGGGCCACTTCCAGGCGCAATTCGGGCCGCTGGGGCGATGGTTCGAGGTCAGCGCCTACCAGACCGAGCCGGGCCGTTTTGCCATCGTATTTTTCGACATCACCGACCGCAGGCGGGCCGAGGAGGCACTGCGGGAGAGCCGGACGAAGCTGCGGGCGGCTTTGGCCAGCATGACCGACGCCGTGTTCATTGCCGATGCGCAGGGGAATTTCATCGAGTTCAACGATGCCTTTGCCACGTTTCACCGGTTCAGGAACAAGGAGGAGTGTTCCACAACCCTGGCCGAGTACCCCGATATTCTGGAGGTGTTCATGGCCGACGGGGAATTGGCGCCGCTGGATCAGTGGGCGGTGCCCAGGGCGCTGCGGGGCGAGACGGAGACCAATGCCGAATACACCCTGCGCCGCAGGGACACGGGCGAAGAGTGGGTCGGCAGTTACAGTTTTGCTCCCATCCGCGACAAGGACGGCCTGATCGTCGGGGCGGTGGTGGTTGGCCGCGACATCACGGAGCAGAAGGCAGCTGAAGACCGCCTCAAGGCTTCCCTGCGGGAAAAAGAGGTGCTCCTGCAGGAAATCCATCACCGGGTGAAGAACAACATGCAGGTCATTTCCAGTCTGGTATCCCTGCAGGCTGATGAAATGGAGGATGACGCCATGCGCGCCGAGCTGCAGGACGTGACGCACCGGGTACGTTCCATGGCCATGGTCCACGAGAAACTCTACCAGTCCGCCGACCTGGCCCGTATTGATTTTGCCGCCTATGCCCGAAGCCTGCTTGACTATCTCTGGCGCGCCTATGGACCGGTGGCCGCCGATGTCAGGCTGGTCGCGGACCTGGAGCCGTTGCTGCTCCCGGTCAACACCGCGGTGCCGTGCGGGCTGATTCTCAACGAACTGGTCGGCAACGCGCTGAAACACGCCTTCCCCGGCGGCGCCGGCGGCGAGGTGAACGTGTCATTACGCTCCGGCTCCCAGGGTCAGCTGGAATTGCGGGTGCGGGACAACGGCAGGGGGCTGCCGCCGGAGTTTGACTGGCGGCAGGCCCGGTCCCTGGGCCTGCGCCTGGTGCAGATGCTGGCCGGGCAACTCCATGCCGCCGTGGAGGCGGCCAACGGGGAAGGAACGGAGTTTGTCCTGACAATGAACTACAATGATGAATGATGAATGATGAGTGATGAGTGTATGAATAAAACAACTATTCTCATCGTGGAAGACGAGGCCATTATTGCCGCGGATCTGGCGGGCAAGCTGCGGCGGCTCGGCTACGGGGTTGCCGGCATCGCCGCCGGGGGCGAAGAGGCTGTCCGGCTGGCCGAAGAGCTCCGCCCGCATCTCGTGCTGATGGACATCCGGCTGGAGGGGGCGATGGACGGCATTGCCGCGGCGGAGGCGATCCGCCGTGGACACGACCTGCCGGTGATCTATCTGACCGCCCATTCCGATCAGGCGACCCTGGCCCGCGCCAAGATTACCGGACCGTTCGGTTACATCCTCAAGCCGTTCGAGGAACGGGAACTGGCGACCCATATTGAGCTGGGGCTGTACAAGCACCAGGCCGACCGGCAGGTCCGCCAGGAGCGGGAGTGGCTGCGCGTCACCCTCACCAGCATCGGCGACGCGGTGATTGCCACTGACAGCGCAGGCCGCATCACCTTTATCAATCCCGTGGCCGAGTCGCTGACCGGCTGGCAGGCGGGTGAGGCCGCCGGGCAGCCGCTGCCGCGCGTCTTTCACGTGGTGAACGAGTTGAGCGGCCAACCGCTGGAGGACCTGGTCGTGCGCGTGCTGCGGGAGGGACATGCGGTGGAACTGGCCAACCATGCCGCGCTGGTGACCAGGGATGGCCGCCTGGTGCCGGTGGAGGACAGCGCGGCGCCCATCCTGGACGCGGCTGGGCAGGTGATCGGGGCGGTGCTGGTGTTCCACGACGTCACCGCCAAAAGGCGGGCCGAAGAGGCGCTCCGCGAATCCGAGGAAAGGCATCGCCGTCTTTTCGAAAGCATGGTGCAGGGGGTGATCTATCGTGATCCCACCGGCAGGATCACGGCCGTCAATCCGGCCGCTGAGCGGATCTTCGGCTTCAGCCGGGCGGAAATGGCAGGCCGGGTCATGATTGCCGATCCGCGCTGGCAGGCCATTCACGAAGATGGCTCTCCTTTTTTACAGCATGAGTATCCGTTCATGGCGGCGCTGCGGGAAGGCGCCCCGGCGGAAAACGTCATCATGGGCATATTCAACCCCAGGGAAGACAGGTATCGCTGGATCATCGCCGATGCCGTCCCGCAGTTCAGGCCTGGTGAGGATCAGCCCTATATGGTTTACACCACCTTCAGCGACATCACCGAGCGCAGGCAGTCCGAGCAGGCCCTGCATGAGGCGCGCGAAGACCTCCAGGCCCAGGCGGAGGAACTGCAGGTCCAGGCCGAGGAACTGCAGGCTCAGGGTGATGAGCTGCGGGCCCTGGCTGCTGACCTGCGCAGGAGTGAGGAGAGCATCCGCAGCCTGGCCTTGTTTCCGGAACAGAACACGTCGCCGGTGCTGCGCATCGACCGCAACGGCTGTCTCCTCTATGCCAATTTCGCCTCCCGGCCGCTGCTGGCGCAATGGCAATGCGCCATCGGCCAATATGTGCCGGAGAGCATCCGGCAGACCGTCAATGCCGCGCTTGCCAAAGCCGTCCCGCTGGAGCTGGAAACCATCATCAATGGGCGCAGCATCACCCTGGTGGTATCGCCGGTTAAGGAGGCCAGCTATGCCAACCTGTACGGCCATGACATCACCAGGCGCAAGCAGGCCGAGGAGGAGCTGCGCCAGAGCCGGGAGGACCTGGACCGGGCCCAGGAGGTCGGGCGGATCGGCTGGTGGCGTCTCGACACCCGGCGCAACGTGCTGACCTGGTCAGACGAGAACTATCGCATCTTCGGCCTTCCCAGAGGCACGCCGCTGACCTACCAGACCTTCATGGAGATGGTGCACCCCGCTGACCGCCAGTATGTGGACACGCAGTGGCATGCCGGCCTGCGCGGCGAGCCCTATGACATCGAACACCGCCTTGTGGTGAACGGGCAGATCAAGTGGGTGCGGGAGAAGGCCTACCTGGAATTCGATGAGGCGGGGGAACTCCTGGGCGGCTTCGGCATCACCCAGGACATCACCGACCGGAAACAGGTGGAGGACCTCATGCAGGCCATCAATCGCATTGGCGGTATCGTCCATTCCACCCGCAACTTTGACGAGATCATGCAAAGCGTTATCCTGGAAGCGGCCGAGGCGGTCGGCGCTGAAACGGCGGCCATCTCCCTGCGCCGGGGAAATGACTGGATCGTCAGTTATGTTTACGGTTTTCCCGAAAAATTGCTCGGCTCCCGCATGAACGACCAGGAGGAACCGCATGCCCTGCTCGCCATCCGCACGAAGAAGCCGGTTCTTATCAGCGATGCCTTCACTGATGAAAGGGTCAATCGCCAACACATGCGGAAATGGGGTATCCGCTCCGTGCTGGTTGTGCCGCTGGTCACCGAGGACCAGGTTCTCGGCGTCATTTTCTTCAATCAGCACAAACCAGGTTTTTCTTTTGATGAGTCCCATGCCGCTTTTGCCAATCAGCTCGCCTCCTCCCTTTCGCTTGCCCTGCGTAACGCCTGTCTCTTTGGGGCGCTGCAGGCGGAACTCAACGAACGCAAAGAGACAGAGAAGGTGCTGACCATGCTCAAAAACGATCTGGAGGTAGCAAACAGGGAAATTGCCGCCTTCTCCTATTCCGTCTCGCACGACCTGCGCGCACCCCTGCGCTCGATTGACGGCTTCAGCAGGGCGCTTCTCGATGATTACCGTGACCAGCTGGATGAGACAGCCAGGGACTACCTGCGCCGGGTTTGCGGCGGCGCCCGGAAAATGGAGGAATTGATAGACGCCATGCTGAGCCTTTCGCGGCTGACCGGAAACGAGCTGGTGCGGGAAAGGGTCAATCTTTCGGCTATCGCCGCGGAAATAGCCGATGAACTCAGGAAAACGGGACCGGAGCGGCAGGTCGAATTCGTGATCGCGGAAAACCTGACTGTGCTGGCGGATTCGGCCATGATGCGGGCAGTGCTCGATAACCTCCTCAGCAATGCCTGGAAATTCACGGCAAAGCATGACAGGGCACGGATTGAATTCGGCGCGCAAAGATCAGAAAGCGAAACGATCTATTGCGTACGGGACGACGGCGCCGGATTCGCAATGGATTATGTGAACAGGCTGTTCACTGCCTTTCAGCGTCTGCACAGGGAAAGCGAGTTCTCTGGCATAGGCATTGGCCTGGCCACGGTGCAGCGCATAATCCACCGCCACGGCGGCCGTATCTGGGCCGAGGGTGAAGTGGAAAAGGGAGCCACGTTCAGCTTTACTCTGGAGTAATGGCGGAAAACAATGAGGGATGATGAATGAGGAAAGATGAATGAGAGTGATGAAGGTATGAACAAAACGGCCGTTCTCATCGTGGAAGACGAGGCCATTATTGCCGCGGATCTGGCCGCCAAGCTGCAACGGCTCGGCTACGGGATTGCCGGCATTGCCGCCGGCGGTGAAGAGGCGGTCCGGCTGGCCGGGCAACTGCGGCCGCACCTGGTGCTGATGGATATCCGACTGGAGGGAGCAATGGACGGCGTTGCCGCGGCGGAGACGATCCGCGGCGAGCACGACCTGCCGGTGATCTATCTGACGGCCCATTCCGACCAGGCGACGCTGGCCCGCGCCAAGGTCAGCGGGCCCTTCGGCTACATCCTCAAACCCTTTGAGGAACGGGAACTGGCGACCCATATCGAACTCGGGCTCTACAAACACCAGGCCGACCGGCAGCTCCGGCTGCAGGCCAACGAATTGCAGGCACGGGCTGCGGAACTGGCTGCCATCAATGAAGAGTTGCGGGCAAGAGAGGAACTGCTGCTGGTGCGCTCCCGGGAGCTGGAAGAAGCGCGCCGGGAGGCGGAGAATGAGCGAAATCGCCTGGAGGCGGTCATGCAGGCCCTGCCCGTGGGTATGGCTATTGTTGATGCCCAGGGCGGCAATGTCCGGTTCAACCATGCATATGACCAGGTATGGCGCGGTCCCCGCCCGACTCCGTCTTCGGTGGGCGAGTATACGGAATACAAGGCCTGGTGGGTCGATACCGGCCAGGCGGTGGCGCCGGAGGAGTGGGCCTCGGCCATTGCCGTCTTGAAGGGCGAAACCGTGGTCGGGCAGCTCATGAAAATTGGCCGATTTGACGGGAGTTTCGGCTTTGTCATCAACAGCGCCGCCCCCATCCGCGATGCAGCCGGCAACATCGTAGGGAGCGCGGTCGCGATCCTGGACATCACCGACCTCCACCAGGCCGAGGAGGCGCTCCGGGAAAGCGAGGAGCGTTTTCGGCTCTTCATGGACCATAACCCTGCCATTGCCTGGATGAAGGATGAGCCTGGCCGGTATGTCTACCTGAACAGGACCTTTGAGGAGCGGTTTGGCGTGCGGCTGGCGGACTGGCGCGGTAAAACCGATTTCGAGCTCTGGCCGTCTGAAACCGCGGAGGAGTTCCGCAAGAATGACCTGGCGGTGCTGGCGGCTGGAGAGCCCATCGAAGTCATTGAGGAAACCGTCAACCCGGACGGCAGCCGCAGCTTCTGGCTGACTTCCAAGTTTCCCTTCCGGGACGCGGCGGGGAAGAGCTATGTGGCGGGCATGGGTTTAGACATCACCGGGCGCAAGCGGGCGGAGGAGGCCCTGCAGCAGCGCACCGCCGAGGTTGAGGCCTCAACCAGAGAGCTTGAGGCCTATGCCTACTCGATCTCCCATGATCTGCGGACCCCTCTGCGGGCCATCCACAGTTACAGCGACATCCTGCTTGCAGACTATGCCGATGTGCTGGATGCGACGGGCAAAGATCACCTGCAACGGGTTTGCGCCGCCGCTGAAAGGATGAGCACCCTGATGGAGGCCATGCTGAACCTGTCCCGTCTGGTCAGGAGCGAACCCGGACGGGAGGAGGTCGATCTCTCCAGGCTGGCGCGGGAAGCAGCGGCCAGGCTCCGGCAGGCCGGGCCTGAACGCCGGGTTGAATTCGTCATCGCCGAAAACGTGACTGCCCGGGCGAATGCGGCCATGATTCGGGCCGTACTCGATCATCTCCTGCGCAATGCCTGGAAATTCACGGCAAAACACGACAGTGCCCGGATTGAATTCGGCGCCGCGGGATCAGGAAGCGAAACGATCTACTTTGTGCGCGATGACGGTGCCGGATTCAACATGGATTACGCGGAGAAATTGTTCAAGGCCTTCCAACTGCTCCACCGGCCAGGCGAATATCCGGGCACGGGCATAGGCCTGGCCACGGTGCAGCGGATAATTCACCGGCACGGCGGCCGCATCTGGGCCGAAGGCGAAGTGGAAAAGGGCGCGACATTCTATTTTACTTTAGGGTAATGGCGGGAAACAGTGATGAATTATGAATGATGAGTGATGAATGATGAGTGATGAATGTGAAGAAGCCGGTGCGTGGATTTGTTATTCATCATTCCGCACTCATCACTCATCATTTCCCGGGTGCCCCGCTTATCATTTCCCTTTAATTTGGAAACAAACGATGAACAAATCGATTCTCCTGGTCGAGGATATCGATGATGATATCCAGCTGACCCTCCGGGCCCTGAAAAAATGTCATGCATCTGTCGAGACGGTGGTGGCGACCGACGGCCAGGAAGCCCTGGATTACCTTTTCGGCCAGGGCGCTTACGCCGGTCGCGACACCGCTGTTCAGCCTGCCCTCGTTCTCCTCGACCTGAACCTGCCGAAGATCAGCGGACTGGACGTGCTGAGACTCATACGGAATGATCAAAGGACCCGGTCTCTGCCGATTGTCATCCTTACCTCATCCAACAGCGCAAGGGATATGGCTGCCGCCTCTGCCCTGGGGGCGGACAGGTATCTGCAGAAACCGCTCGGTTACCCTGCATTTCTGGAGATGGTCCACCAGATCGTGCTTGACTGGCTTGCTCTGGAGTGAACAGCTCCCGGTCTGGCAGGGGGCATGGCGAAAATTACAGTTGCCCGAGGATATTTTCATCTGTCTTCCGCACATACTAGGCCGGCATCTGGCAGCAAAGCGGCGCTAACTAATCCGCGGGCGGCATATGAGTCGTTTCATCAATTTACTGTTTCGTGTTGGCCTGGTAAAAAAAACTGTGTTATCTTTATCCCGTCTGGCTAATAACTGGTTGGCACTCCGCTGCGCGGAGTGCCAACGCCCCGCGGATCAAGGATCAGCTGGCTGGCCTCCACTTCGCTACGGCCAACCAGCTGATCGAGCGGACTCCAGCACAGGCGAGCACACTCGCCTGCGCTTCCGCCGCTCATCCGCGCAGTGTTGGGCAATTGCAAGCACAACTGTGACCCAATAGGAAAGTCTTAAAATGAGAATTTATCTTGATTGTTGCAGTCTGCAACGCCCATTTGATGATAGATCACAACCACGGATAGCGGTTGAGGCTGAAGCGGTACTCGTTATTCTCGCTTTGTGTGAGTCAGATCGTTTGAAGCTCATCGCATCAGATGCTCTGCTATTCGAGATTGGTCGCATTCCCAATCAGGATCGTAAGGACGATGCTTTGGCAATTCTTAGAATAGCGAAGGAAACTGTTGAGTTGACAACAAAAATAGAATCTCTGGCCAGAAGGTTTGGAGATTTAGGTTTGAAACCGCTGGACGCTTTGCATTTGGCATTTGCATCCGGTTCAAAAGTTGATTATTTTTGTACATGTGATGATAAGTTTTTGAAAAATGCCAAGAGTTTCGATGGAATAAATACCAAGGTGGTATCCCCCACCGAACTGGTGATGGAGTTAGATATATGAATACAGAAACAAAACCGATATCTGAAATTAGCCGCCAGGCTACCCATATTCTATTCAAAGAAATGGGTGTAGTTGACACCATTCGGTTTCTGAATCAGTTCTCTGTAGGCCGAGGCGACTATACAAAAGAGCGCGAGAATTGGCTGGGTGATATATCCCTGGATGATGCCATCTCTCAAATAAAGGCTGAAAAAAAGAAAGGTGCATAAGGGGACATCCATTATAAATTTGTGCGCTGGCCGACATGGGAAGACCGTAGGATAATCGGGACCGACGTCCAAGCCATGGGGTCACCCATTAAAAGGCCCTCGTCAAGAGAAAAAAGTGATCTTTCGTTTAGAAATTCCTCTAACCCTTGGGTCAAGCGGACGGCGGAACCAGTGTTCTCTTGAATTCGTGGTGCAAATTGAAGGTCTTTTGTATCCACCCGCCGCCGCTTACCCAGGCGTTATCGCGCCGAGCAAAGCTCGGCGCATCTTGCAGGGTGAAAGTCCCTGCCGGGAGGTGACCAGTAATGGTTGCCTGTAAGGGTTAGCCACCCACCC
>QZKJ01000089.1 GCA_003605035.1 Desulfurivibrio sp. | reverse complement strand
CGCCTCTGACAATGCACTCAAGGATGTTTAATCACCCCCACATAAAAGGGGCATTGGGTACCTGTTTGCTATTGACAAATAACAACCATATCAGGCACTCTGCTCGATCTCCGAGTATGGTATCACGACAAAATCTGTCGAGATCAGGTTGTCTGATGTTAGGCATTCAAGCCTGGCAAGATCAATTCGGCGGATACTGGCAGGAGCCGAGGGTATACTCCTTCACCGGCTGGCCATACTGATCCAGCACAGGTCTGCCGTAGCCGTCCAGCATGAACCGCTCCCACCGGCACATACCAGGCGGCACATAGGGCGGATAGCTGTAGACCTGGGTCTGCGGCTGGGCATAGACCACCGGCGGCCGTGGTGGTGGTGGCGGCGGCAGAGTTGCGGCGGCGATGAAGGTGCCAAGCAGGAGGCCGCCCAGACCCCACCACAGCGCCTCATCGCCATGATGATGATGGGAATGATGTGGATAATGCCAACTCATCCCCACCGATGGATGCAACGGAATCACCAGAACGCTAAAGGCAAGAATAAAAGCTGTTTTTTTCAACATCTCCTGACCTCATTTCGGGTTCACTCTGCAGCGCCAATCTCCATAGTGAAACGTGATTATCACGGCAAAGGTTGCATCCGTCGGCGGCCAACCAGCTTTTCTCTCAGCCCGTCGAGATGTTTCCTGATCCTTCGGTCTTCTTTGCCGCGCCGCTTCACCCGTTCAACCACGCTGCTGACCGTGCTGTAGTTGTGCAGGCCAAAACATTTTCCCACCTCGCTCAAGCTTGCCTGGCTCAGCTGCCGGACAAGATAAACTGCCACGTCACGGGGGAGATTTTCCCGGCCCCGGCGGGCTGCGTTAAGCTGCTCGCGGCTTACCCGGAAATGCTCGCACACCTGACTGATAATCTCTTCCGCTGTCGGGGCAAGCAGCCGGGACTCGGGTATTTCCTGCTGAAAGCACAGGTGGTGAAACTTCTCCTTCACCCAGCCCTTGAAGCCCTCGCCGCCAAGCACGGACGGCAGACTTTTTAATGAATAGAAACGCTCTATCTCTTCAGATTCCCCCTGAGCGACAAAGTTCCCATAGGCTGCCCGGCGGCCGCTTTCCCTGCTGCAGAGCATGGCCAGCAGCAAATCCTTATGCAACCACTCCCATTGCCTGGCCGCGGAGAGATACCCCTGGTGGCTGCTCCAGGCAAAATCGGCAATTTTTTCGACCAGTCCGGCCCGTAATGGATTTCGGTGGATATAGCGCAACACCTCGAGAAGATGACTGTCCGCCTCCACCAGCACCGCCTTATATCTGCCCCGGAACAGCTGTCCGTCCGTCCCGTGCCGCCGGTTGAAGCGCTGGGTATAGACCCCGTTGATATGCCGCATGCAGCGGGCGATATTGCCGTCCGGGGTACTTACCAGCAGGTGGTAATGATTCGGCATCAGGCAATAGGCCGCGATCTTGAGATTCCACCCTGCAGACGTCTCCTGCAGAATCCCGATGAAGCTCTCATAATCTTCCCGGGACAGGAATATTTCCTCCTGCCGTCTGCCCCGGTTCATGACATGATACCAGGCGCCGGGATATTCGATGCGTAATGGTCTTGACATAATAGCTCTACATAGCATATCCGGGTGGAAAAGCCAACAGCAGACTTGACCCCTTTTTATGCTGGACAAACTCATCCTTCATTCACTATGATGAAATAACGGTTATCAGCAACCTGAATCCAGGCCGGAAACTAATTGCACAGGCGTACCCCATATGGATATCAATGCTCTGATTGCAAGCTGCCAGCTTTTTTTCCAGGACCATAAAGCAATGGCTGCTGCCCTTGTTGCGGCCCTGGCTCTTTTCGGCTATCTGAAGCCGAAAATATTTTTCAAACTGCTGCTGCTGGCGCTGTTTGCCGGTGTGGTTCTCTATATTGTTTCCCTGCTGGGAGAATCATCGACCACCGGCATAGAACAGAAAGATCAGATGATGTATAAATCCAAGGAAATTCTGGAGTAGCATTCCCTGTTCGGCCAGGGCAGGCGGTTGCCGCAGACAATCCTTTCCCATCCCCCATTTTGCCCCCTCTTGTCACTGCACCACACGGCAAACAAAACTGCGGCATATTGTCGCAGTGTAAATGCCTGACACTTTATTTGCATACTCTCTGACCAATCTCTGCCATCCCAGCTATTCATCAACCAGATAATTTATTGAAAACACGAGATATTTTATAGTCGTTGGTTTTTCCAACTCAACATCATCAACAAATAAATGTAGCTTTTTACCGACAAGGGAGGAAAAAATCATGAAAAGATTGACAGGTTATGCAGGCGCGCTGCTGCTGGTTTTTCTGGTCGCCGGCATATGCTGGGCCACCCCGGCAATGAAGGGAGGGCGGACCGCAGGCGCTGCAACGGTTGCTCAGGGAAATGAACCGGCCGGGGAAGAGGCCCAGTGGACCCTGCTTTATTATCTGGCTGCCGACAATGAACAGGAGGCCTATGCTGACGCCACCATTGCCCAGTTGCTGGCCGGCACCGCGGCAACAGACAACCATCCGCGGATCCTGGTGCTGATTGACCGACTGTCCGTGCCCGGCACCGAGATTTTTGAAGTAGCCGGCGGCCAGATGATTCCCCGGCAGAGCCTGGCGGAGCAGAATACCGCGGATGGCGCCGTGCTGGAGAATTTTGCCGCTTATGCCCTGGAGCAGGCGGAGAATGACCGGGTGGCCTTTATCATGAAAAGCGAAGGGCTGTCCTGGCGCGGCATCGGCCGGGACAACACCCATGACGAGGAAAGCGATGACCAGCTCATGCCGGTGGGGGCCTTGAGCCAGGCCCTCATCGCCGCCCAGACTGCCACCGACATCAAGGTGGACCTCCTGGTGCTGGAAGGGTCAATCATGGCCTTCATGGAAGTGGTCTACGAACTGCGGGATGCCGTTCCCTATCTGCTGGCCACCCAGTCCAAGATCCAGCCCGACGGCCTGGCCTGGGAGATGGTCATTCGTGATCTCGTCGCCAACCCCGACATGACGGCCAGTGAGCTTGGCATTGCCATCACCGACAACACCATGGAGTATTATGCGGACAAGGGCAACAACGGCGTGCCGCAAGACGACACCTCCACCAATTTCGCGGCCCTGACGCTATTTGACCTGTCGCATATGGGCGACGTGCTGGCCGCGCACCAGGCCTGGGCAGAGACCTGCTGGTCCCTTTTTGACGACATTTACGACATTCTGCCCCATGCCCGCGATCTCGCCGAGGTGGGCGGCTTTGGCGAGATCACGGATTTTGATTACAACTTTGACATGCAGACCTTCATGGTGGAAAGTCTGCGGCTGATTGACGAGGCCGGGTTGAACTTTCCCGAACTTGATAAAACAGTGGACGACTATCTGAGCGCCCAGGACGGGCTGGTGGTCTATGAACAAAGCCCGGAAGACGGCGACAAACTGCGGGCCGCCACCGGGCTCAGCATCTGGTATCCGCCCACCTGGAATAAATACGAGACCCGCGACGAGAGCGATGAGGTCTTCGGGTCAACCATGTATTATGAAGATCCGGAGATCGGGCTTGACTGGATTGTCGATTCCAACTGGCTCACCTATCTTTTCGAATATTTCGACCGGGCCGACGCCAAGCTGGAGGGTGACGGCACGGACGGCGACGAACCGCCGAAAACCGGGGTGTTTAACAAAATCAACGCCAATTGATCAGGCGGGGGTACAGGGCGGGCATAAAACCCGCCCCTGCTTCAATCCCGGGGCGGTTCACGAACCGCCCCTACACTCCTCACTCCTCACTCCTCACTCTTCACTCCTTACTCCTTACTCCTTACTCCTCACTCCTTACTCCTTACTCCTTACTCCTCACTCCTCACTCCTCACTCCTTACTCCTCACTCCTCACTCCTCACCCCTTACTCCTCACTCCTCACTCCTCACTTTTTACTTCTCTCTTTTCCCTTTTCACTTTCCCCTTGTCCTTTCCCACCCCTGTCTCATACTATAAGCAATAAAGATAAAGGAGAAACAATGCTATTAATCCGCTGCAGAGTCGCCGGTCATTTTGTCCTGCAAAACAGCGACTGGTTCACCGTCCATGAAACGAGGACCACGATCACCGGCCCGGCCGGCAGCGGCAAGAGCACCCTGCTCAAGGCGATGCGCTCCATCAATCCGCCGTCCTGTCAGCCGATCCAGGCGCCCTTTGCCGCCTACCCCCGGCATGTCAGCTCGGGACAGTACACCCGCAGGGTGATTCCCGCCAAAAAGACCGCGGTTATTGGTGTTTTCATCTGCGATAATCCGCTGCGCGATAAATTGTCCGCCATTGATCCGGATTTCATGAAAACGGACCGCATCGAGGTGGGACGCCGGCTGGACAATTCGCAGTGGGTGACCTATGTGGAAATCGCCGCCTCCAGCCGCTGGAGTGAGCTGGCCCCTGAACTGGCAGAGCTGCGCCGCCGTTTTCCGGATTCAGCCGATGACCGGGTCCTTGGCCCCCTGTGGCGGCAGTGCGAAACACCTGCCGCGACCGACAGAATCAAGGGGGCGCTGGCCAGCCGCTGCAATGAACTGCTCGACCAGCTGGCGGCACGGGCCAGGGATGAAAATGACCGTGCGCTGATCCGCCAGGCCGGATTTATTGTCAACCGCGATGCGCGGTTCGCCGCGGCCAGACAGGCAACCAGGCAAGCCCTGCCGGTCTTTGTCTACCTGCAGGAAGACGAACTGCTGTCAGCCACCATTGATGTCGGCAGGATTGCCGGAAAAATGCGGCAGCAGGAGGAAAGCCCCTGTTCCTGCGCGGATCTGTTTTTCCTGGAACTGCTGGGGCTCGACCAGTTCTTTTTACGCCAGGCGAGCGCCGAGCAGATCGCCCTGCGCCTGCAAGAAGACGCTGTCCGGCTGGTCTCAGCCGGCCGCCTGCTCGGCGAGCGGCTGCGGAAATACCTGCCGGACCCCGGCCCGCACCTCTCGCTGACCCTGACTGCTGGCGCAATCACCCTGCATATGGAGAGCGGCCAGGCAAACAACTTGCGCCCGCCGGCAATTGCCGGCCATTGGCGCTGGATGCTGAGCTGTGCGGTCAGCGCCTGGCATATCAGCGAAGTACAGGGCCGGCGCCCCATCCTGCTGCTGGACGAGCCTGATGCGTCCCCGGGGAACCGGGAGGAAAAAATCGAACTGGAGGCAATGCTGAGGCGTTTGAGTGATTCCTGCCAGCTGGTGGTTTGCACCGCCGGCGAGGATTTTCTGGCGGACAGCGGCAAACGCTGCCAATTGCGTCAGGAGGGGGAAAATGGCTACCGGGTTTCCGAGTGAGGTTCACTCCCGGTCAAAGACCCGCACCTGATTGCGGCCCGTATCCTTGGCCTGGTAAAGGGCCTGGTCCGCTGATTCCGCCAGCAGGCGGGTCAGTTTGAGGACAGGGTTTTCATTGGTCGGCTGGCAGCAGATCGGGGGCTGGTTGAGCTCAGCGGGAGGCTGGTCCTGCCAGGCCGGATCCAGTTCACACACCCCGATGCTCACCTCCACGATAAAGGATACATCGTGCGGCGCCGCATCGGTTTCCCGCTGGGTAAAGCTCATGGGACGCCTCGATATCTCCTGGCGGATGATCTCCGCCTTTTTAACGGCATTGGCCTGATTGGTGCCGATGAGAAACAGGGCGAACTCGTCGCCGCCGAGCCTGATAGGCGAATCGATGCCGGCCCGGCAGTTGTTCTGCATGATGGCGGCCACCCGCTGCAGGGCCCGGTCGCCGATGAAGTGGCCGTGGGTGTCGTTGATTTCCTTGAAGCGGTCGATATCAAGCAGCAGCAGGGAGAAAGGCACCCTGCCCTGCTTGGCGAGAAAGGTTTCAACGATCTTCGGCAGTTCCTGGTCAAAGAAGCGCCGGTTGAAAATGCCGGTCAGTTTATCGATGATGGCGTTGGACTCCAGCACCAGCAGGCTCTCCAGGGAGATTTCCATCTTTTCCCTGGTGACTTTCACCTTCCTGTGCAGGTCGTTGAAGCCGTCCTCGACGATTCTGAGGATCTCATCCCTGCTCCTGGCCGATTTGATGGATTTCAGGGTATCGACCTTGAGGTTTTCGATCATGTCGCAGGTGTCCGCCTTGCCGACTATCAGGCAGAGCTGGTGCAGGTTCCGGCTGACGGCGTCCAGCAGTTCGCTGTTGAAATCCTGCTCCATCTTGAGGGCCCTGGTCACCCCGGCCCTTTTCAGCTTGTCGATCTCGCCCAGGAAATCCCGGCCGAACCGTTCCACTTCCGTCCTGCCCTTGTCCGGCAGCAGCTTCAGGTATTCGTCAAAGGCCTCCCGGACCATCAGCTTCTGCTCGTCGGACAGGCAGGCCGCCTGATCAAGATGCCTGATGGCATGGCCGATATGTATCCACACCGAGTCATAGGGCAGCCCCTTTTCTTTCAGTTCGGCGCAGAAGGAATTACAGGAGATGAGCGGCGAGGCGATGAGAATGGAATCTTTTTTTGCGGCCATCATAGAGTGCGGTGTGTTTCTTCACGGTTTAGGAGTTGAGGTGATAAGCTGGAGGCATCTTTTCTCCCCGTCGAGGGGAAAACAGCCGCTGGCCTTTCCCTCATTTGTATCACAATGTGGTAAACCCTGTAAAGTAAAACCCTTTACCCGGTCTCCCGCAGGGAAAGGGCGATGCGTTTGCGCTGCCGGTCCACCTCGACCACCCGCACCGTCACCTGCTGCCGCACCTTGACCACTTCAGCCGGGTCACGGACAAAACGGTCGGCCAGCTGGCTGATGTGGATCAGCCCGTCCTGATGCACGCCGAGATCGACAAAGGCCCCGAACTTGGTCACGTTGGTGATAATGCCGGCTAATTTCATGCCCGGCTGCAGGTCATCGATGGTGTTGATGCCCTCGCTGAAGGAAAACAGCGAAAAGCTCCGGCGGGGATCACGGCCGGGCTTGGCAAGCTCGGCCATGATGTCGGTCAGGGTGGGCAGGCCGACGCCGTCGGACACATAGCGGCTGATATCTATGGATTTGCGCAGGGCCTCCTGTTTGATCAGCTCAGCCACGGTGCAGCCCGCATCCCGGGCCATCCGCTCCACCAGGCCGTAGCGCTCCGGATGCACGCCGCTGGCGTCCAGGGGATCTGCCGCGCCGTGGATGCGGAGAAAGCCGGCGCACTGCTCAAAGGCCCTGGCCCCGAGCCGGGGCACTTGGAGCAGCTGGCGCCTGCCGGTGAACGGACCGTGCTCATTGCGGAAGGCGATGATGTTTCTGGCCAGGGCCGGCCCCAGGCCGGAGACCAAGGTGAGCAGCTCCTGGCTGGCCGTATTGACCTCCACCCCGACGCTGTTGACGCAGCTGACCACCACGTCCTCCAGCCCTTTTTTCAGCTCAGCCTGGTTGACATCATGCTGGTACTGGCCCACGCCGATGGCCTTGGCCTCGATTTTCACCAGCTCGGCCAGGGGGTCCTGCAGCCTGCGGCCGATGGAGATCGCGCCGCGCACCGTCACGTCATGCTCGGGAAATTCCAGCCGGGCAACCTCGGAGGCCGAGTAGACCGAGGCACCGCTCTCATCCACCATGGTGATGATGATCTGCGCCGGCAGACCAAGCCCCCGGACAAAGCTTTCGGTCTCCCGGCCGGCCGTGCCGTTGCCGATGGCGATGGCCTCGATGGCATATCTGCGGCACAGCTCGACCACTGTGCCGCCCGCCTCCTCTTTTTTCCGCTCCCCATGGGTGGGATAGATGGTGGTGAAATCAAGGAGCTTTCCCTGGCCGTCCAGGCAGACCAGTTTGGCGCCGGTGCGGAAACCGGGGTCCAGGGCCATGACCCGCTTCTGCCCCAGGGGAGGCGCCAGCAAGAGCTGCCTGAGGTTGTCGGCAAAGACCTCGATCGCCTCCTGGTCCGCCCGCTCTTTCAGCAGGCCGCGCAGCTCGTTTTCCAGGGACGGGGCAAGGAGCCTCCTGTAGCTGTCCTCCACGGCCAGATTGAGCTGCCCGCGGCAGAACTCATTTTTGCCGGACGCCAGCCGCTGCAGCACAGGCAGGACATCCTGCTCCGGCGGCCGCAGGGCAAGGGTCAGCACCTTTTCGTTTTCACCGCGGAACATGGCCAGCAGCCGGTGGCCCGGGGTTCTGGCCGCCACCGCCTGCCAGTCGAAATAATCACGGAACTTGACCCCGCTCTCCTGGTTCTTCTTCACCACCTTTGCGGTCATGACCGCCCTGTCGGCAAAAAGGACGCGCAGCCGGGCGCGCAGCGAGGCATCCTCGCTGATCCACTCGGCGATAATGTCCCTGGCTCCGGCCAGGGCCTCATCAACGCTGGCAACTCCCTTGTCCTCGCTGACAAAGTCCCGGGGCTGCGGAGCGCTCTGACCTGCGAAGATGGCCCGGGCCAGGGGCTCCAGCCCCTTTTCCCTGGCGACCAGACCGCGGGTCCGCCGTTTGGGCCGGAAGGGCAGATAGAGATCCTCCAGCACGGCAAGATTTGCGGCGCTCTTTAAGGCGGTCTGCAATTCGTCGGTGAGCAGCTCGCGCTCAACCAGGGAGGCGAGGATGGCCTGCCGCCGCCTGTCCAGCTCCGCCAGTCTGGCCAGCTGGTCGCGTATCGCGGCAATCTGCGTCTCATCCAGCATGCCGGTCGCCTCTTTGCGGTAGCGGGCGATAAAGGGCACCGTCGCCCCCTCGGCCAGCAGCTTGGCGGTGGCCGCCACCTGACCGGCTGACAGCTGCAGCTGCCGGCTGATGATCAGCTGATGGGGATCAGGCTGACCGTTCATCTCAGTTTGCCGCCTCGGCCTTCATTTTCGCCTGCTCCGCCTTGTCCGTGTCGCCCATTTTGGCATAGGCCCTGGACATCAGCTGCCAGTTCTGTCTGATCAGGGCGGCATCCCGGCCCGCCAGGCTGTTGGCCTTCAGACAGAACTGCACCGTCTGGCCGTAATCCCCCTGCCCGTACTTCACCCGGGCCATCTCATGCCAGAGCCTGGCATTACGGGGTTCCACCCGCAGGGCCCGCTCCAGGGTCACCTCGGCCTGGTTGAACTGACCGGACTGCACCGACTGATGGGCGCTGGCCAGCAGCGAGCCTGCGGCTGTCTTCTCCTGCACCGGAGGTTTGCTGATTACCGTCTCCCTGGCCGGCTGCTGTCTGGCGGCACAGCCATGCAGCAGCAGGTTGACGGCAAAAAGCAGGCCGGCAACCCATAAGGGATTCCAGACATGGACCGTTTTTGTTGTTTTCATGTTTTCCTCACTTTCATCTACGCCTCTCTTCTCACTTTTCACTCCTCACTCACCTGAACCAGCCGCGGATGGTGTCCCACAGGCCGGTGCCGCTTTTGCGCCGCCTTTCTGCCGGCGGCGGCGGTGACGCCTGCTGGGGCGCCTGCTGCCGGGCGGTCACGGTCTGCCGCGGGGTTGTGCCGGCAAGAAAGGGCAGCCAGGCCTTTTCCCCGAAGTAATCGGTCAACGAGTGCAGAGAGGCGGCATCCATCCTGGCCCATTCGATGCCCTGCGGTTCGGTCAGCTCCAGGGGCTGGAGCGGCAGCGCCTGCATGATCTTGCCCCACACCACCATGGCTCCGCCGGAGCCGGTCAACCGGGTCGGCTTGTTGTCATCCCGGCCGACCCAGACCACGGCGAGCTTGTCGCCGGTAAACCCCGCAAACCAGCTGTCCCGCATATCATCCGAGGTGCCGGTTTTGCCGGCAACATTGATATGGTCCGGGATATAGCTGACCAGGGAGTGGGCCGTCCCCTCGCTCACCACCCGTTTCAGGGCATTGTTGAGCACAAAGATGAGGTCGGCCGGAAAGCGCTGTTCCACGGACAGACCGAAGCGTTTGACCACCTTGTTGTCCGCGGTCAGCACACTGCCGATGACCCGCTGCGGCAGATAAAAACCGCCGGAGGCCAGGGTCTGGAACATCTGGGAAACCTCCAGGGGCGACATGGGGGCCGCACCCAGCAGGAAGGAGGGATAGGGGGAAAAATCCCGGTCAACCCCCAGGCGTCTGACGTTCGCCACCACCTTGTCCACTCCCACCTCCAGACCGACCCGGATGGTGGCGAGATTATAGGACTGGGCCAGGGCCTCATACATGGGCACCCGGCCATGCTCCTGCTTGTCGAAATTGGCGGGCCGCCATTTCCTGGCGCCGGCGCTGGCCAGGGTAACGGCCACGTCATCCACCGGGGTGGCCAGGGTGTACCCGCTGGCCAGGGCGGTGAGATAGACGGCGGGTTTGACCAGCGAACCGATGGGCCGCTGGGCGTCCAGGGCCCGGTTGAAGCCGGGCTTCAGGGGATGGCGGCCGCCGGCCAGGGCCAGAATCTCGCCGCCGTCCCGGCTGCTGACCACCACCGCCCCCTCAAGCCCCTTGCGGTTGGTGCGTTTCTCCAGAGTGGCGATGGTGGCGGAGAGATGCTTTTCCACCTGCATCTGCACCTGGGGATCGAGGGTGGTGAGGATCTTCAGGCCGTCGCCGGTGAGGTCCTCCTCGCGGTAGTCCCGGTCCAGCTGCCGGCGGACCAGCTCAAGAAAGGCCGGATAACGGTTGAAGCCGCTCATGATGGTGTCGCTGCTCTCGAGCCTGGCGGCCCTGGCCGTCTGAAACTGTTCCTCGCTGATGACCCCGGCCTCGCGCATCATCTCCAGCACCACCTGTCTTCTCTGCAGACAGCGCTGCTCGTTGCGGCGCGGATCATAATAGGAGGGACCCTTGATCATGCCGATCAGCATGGCGACCTGGGCCGGGGTCAGATCCTTGACGTCCCGGCGAAAATAGAACTGACTGGCCAGGCCGAAGCCGTGCACCGCCCTGCCCCCGTCCTGGCCGAGAAAGATTTCATTGGCATAGGCGGTGAGGATCTCATCCTTGGTGTAATGCATCTCAAGCAGCACCGCCATGAGGGCTTCGTTGATCTTGCGGCCCAGGGTGCGCCGGTTGTTGAGGAAGAAATTCTTGACCAGTTGCTGAGTGAGGGTGCTGCCGCCCTGCACGGTTTCGCCGGCCCGCAGATTGACAAACATGGCCCGCATGATGGCAAGGGGATCGACCCCGAAATGGATGTAGTAATGCCGGTCTTCCACGGCAACCAGGGATTTGACCAGCAGATCGGGCAGATCCTTGCGGGTGAGCAGGACGCGGTCCTCATGCTCCCTGGGGTGGAAACTGCCGATACGGGCCGGATCAAGGCGCACCAGGGACAGTCGCTCGCCGGTGTCGGTCCGGCTGAGGGTTGCCACCCGCCGGCCGGCAAAGGTCACGGTGACGGCCGCGGATTTTTCCGGACCGTCGGTAAAATAAAAATCCCTGGTGACCAGGTGCATGACATTGCCCTTGCGGTCGTAACCGCCCGGGGCTGCAGCCTGCTGCTCCTTGCGGTAGCCGGTGAGCTGCAGCTCCGCCTCCAGCATCTCCGGGGTAAAGGCCAGTTCCGGAAAGAGTTCCAGGGGCCGGGCATAGACCACCGCGGGGATCGACCAGCGCTTGCCGTCAAACTTGGCCCGGATCACCTTGTCCAGGTAATTGGCGTAAAAGATGAAGGCGACGAGGGAAACAAGCAGGACAGCGATGCCTGCCCGGGTGAAAGCAGGACGCAGCGACTTGCTTTTCCTGGGCTGCCCCTTTTTGGGGGGGGATTTTTTCTTTCTGAACAATGTTTTCAACTCAACTTTTTGACTTGATCTACTTTGTCGAAATAACGGTTTCTCTGTGACATAGTTGCTGCTCTGATTCCGTCACGGGAAACTCGGAAGACAATATCTTCTTGCATGGCAAGGCAAAGAATATCGCATTTTCCCCAGGCAACTTCAACTGCAAAATATCCGCCATCGTCCCCGCCACACGGCTAAGCCCTGTGGGGCATGGCAATGGGGGTCTAATTTTTTTTCGCAGACAATCGATCGCCCGCCGCTCCCCCTGGCAACAGACGGGAAAAATGACGTTAAATTGCGACACTTCAACCACTTGCAGCACTCAATCGGGGCCGTCGGCAGGGAATCAACACCTTGCTGCGGAATTCATGGTAGATGACGGGCAAATCTGTTATGAGGATTTTTATTATGCTGCTGATCCATCCACCCATAGCCAAGCCCTGTGAACCGCCGGCCGGCATCGCCCGGCTGGCCGGGGTGCTGCGCGGCCACGGCCTGCCCTGCACCCTGCTGGACGCCAGCCTGGAAGGGCTGCTCTTCCTGCTTGCCGCACCGGTTACGGCCACGGACAACTGGAGCCGCCGGGCCTGCCGCGATGTCGCCGCCAACCTGGCCGCCCTGCGCGGCCCGGCGCTTTACGACAATCCGGCCCGCTACCGGCGGGCCGTGGCCGATGTCAACCGGGTGGTAGAGCTGGCTGGCAGACCGCGGCTGCAGCTGAACCTGGCCAATTACCAGGACCAGGTTTTGTCCCCCACCAACAGCGCTGACCTGCTCAAGGCCGCGGCACGTCCTGCCGCCAACATCTTCTATCCCTATTTTTCCAGGCGGCTTGCCGAACTGATCGAGGAAAGCCGGCCGGCCATGCTTGGTTTTTCCCTTAATTATCTCAGTCAGGCCCTGTGCACCTTTGCCATGATCGGCTTTGTCAGAGAGCGCTTTGCCGGGCTGCCGGTGGTGCTGGGCGGCGGGCTGGTCACCTCCTGGCTCAGCAACCCCGGCTGGCGCAACCCCTTTGCCGGGCTGGTCGATCACCTGGTGGCCGGAGCGGGGGAGGAACCGCTCGTCACACTGCTGGGCGCCACGCCGCAACCGCAGCACCATGGCCCGGATTTCACCGGCCTGCCCCTGGCCGATTATCTCGCGCCGGGCTTCATCCTGCCCTATGCCGCCTCCTCCGGCTGCTACTGGAACCGCTGCTCCTTCTGTCCGGAAAAGGCGGAAGGCAACCCTTACCGCGCCCTGCCCCCTGACCAGGTGCTGGCTGATCTGGAGCAGCTGACCGCCCGCACCAGGCCGGTGCTGCTGCATCTGCTGGACAATGCCGTCAGCCCGGCCCTGCTGCGGGCCTTGTCCGCCCGGCCGCCGGGGGTCAACTGGTACGGCTTTGCCCGGGTGAGCCCGCTGCTGGCTGATCATGATTTCTGCCGCGCCCTGCGCCGCTCCGGCTGCGTGATGCTCAAGCTGGGGCTGGAATCCGGCGACCAGGGCGTGCTGGACGCCATGGACAAGGGCATCGGGCTTGCCATGGTGTCTAAGGCCCTGGCCGCGCTGCAGCAGGCCGGCATCGCCACCTATGTCTACCTGCTCTTCGGCACCCCGGCCGAGACCCTGCCCGCGGCGCGGCGCACCCTGGACTTCAGCGTAGCCCATCAGGAAGCCATTACCTTCCTCAATCTGGCCGTGTTCAATATGCCGGTCAACGGCCCGCAGGCCCAGGACCTGGGGACCAGCAGTTTCTATGAGGGCGACCTCTCGCTTTACACCGACTTCAACCACCCGCTGGGCTGGCAGCGCAGCAAGGTCCGGCACTTCCTGGACCGGGAATTCAAACGCCATCCGGCCATTGCCGCCATCATCCGCCGCGACCCCCTTCTGTTCACCTCCAATCACGCGCCTTTTTTCTGCAGCGTTTCAACGTTTCAGCGTTTCAACGTTTAAACGTTCCAGCGTTCAAACGCTTAAACGTTCAAACGCTGGAACATTCCCCTTGCGCTCTCTGTCCTGTCATGCTAGATTTCGCGATTTTCTCAGGAGTTACCCATGATCCATCTGACCAACATCACCAGACAGCACGGCGCGCAGATCCTTTTCCAGGATGCCAGCCTGCAGATCCTGCCCGGCAGCCGAACCGGCCTGGTCGGCCCGAACGGCGCCGGCAAGAGCACCATCTTCCGCCTGATCACCGGCGAGGAGGAACCGGACAGGGGCGAGATCTCCTGCCCGAAAAAAACCGTCATCGGCTACTTTTCCCAGGACGTGGGCGACATGGCCGGCCGCTCGGCCCTGGCCGAGGTTATGGCCGCGGCAAGCGGGGTGGTGCAGCTCGGGGAACAGCTGCGCGAGATGGAGTTGGCCATGGGCCAGCCCATGGCGGACGAGGAGATGGCCGCGCTGCTGGAACGTTACGGCAACGCGGTGGACGAATTCGAGCACCGCGGCGGCTACGATCTTGAGAGCCGGGCCCAGGCCCTGCTCACCGGGCTGGGCATCGGCCCGGACGATTTTCACCGGCCGGTGGAGTCATTCAGCGGCGGCTGGAAGATGCGCATCGAACTGGCCAGGATCCTCACCCTCAACCCGGATGTGCTGCTGCTGGACGAGCCGACCAACCATCTTGACGTGGAATCGATCATCTGGCTGGAGGAGTGGCTGACCAGCGAATTCAAGGGCGCCCTGCTCATGACCTGCCATGACCGGGATTTCATGAACCGCATCGTCTCCCGCATCATCGAGGTGGGCAACCGCACGGTGACCACCTACAGCGGCAACTACGACTTTTATCTGCGCGAACGGGAGATCCGGCGGGAACAGCTGCTGGCCAGCTATCGCCGCCAGCAGGAGATGCTGGCCAAGGAGGAGGAGTTCATCGCCCGCTTTGCCGCCCGGCCCTCCCACTCGGCCCAGGTGCAGTCACGGGCCAAAAAAATCGACAAAATCGAACGTATCGAGCTGCCGCCTGAGCAGAAGGTCATTCGCTTCGAGTTTGCCGAACCGCCCCGCAGCGGGGACGATGTCATGACCCTGGAGAGTCTGGCCAAGACCTGGACCCTGCCGGACGGCGCCGGCAGATCGGTGTTTGGCGGCATCAGCGGTAAAATCAGACGGCAGGAGAAAATCGCCGTGGTCGGGGTGAACGGGGCCGGCAAATCCACCTTTCTCAAGGTGCTGGCCGGCCAGACCGAACCCACCGCCGGCAGCGCGAAGATTGGGGCCAACGTCAGCATCGGCTACTTCAGCCAGCATTCCATGGAACTCCTCGCCCCGCAAAAGACCGTATTCGAGACCGTGCAGGAGGCCATGCCCCAGGCCAGCATCGGCGCGGTGCGCAACCTGTGCGCCGCCTTCCTCTTCCAGCATGACGAGGTGGACAAACGCATCATGAGCCTGTCCGGCGGCGAAAAAAGCCGGCTGGTGCTGGCCACCCTGCTGGCCCGGCCGCTGAATCTGCTCATCCTTGACGAGCCCACCAACCATCTGGACATCCAGTCCCGGGAGATCCTGCTCGACGCCCTGCGGAAATTCACCGGTACGGTGCTGCTGGTCAGCCATGACCGCCATTTTCTGCGCTCGCTGGTGCAACGGGTTTTTGCAATCGATCACGGCGAGATGCGGGTCTACGAGGGGGATTATGGCTACTACCTGCGCAAATCGGCGGAGTTGAGAACCACCGTGGCCGCCTGAGAAAGCAGATCGGGTAAGCCGGGCCCCAGGGCGGTTTGCGAACCGCCCCTGCAACGAACATTCCGGCTTCTGTCTTCAGACTTCCGGCTCCTGCCCCGGGTCAGCTATCCTTGGTCGTATGGCAGACAAAGCAGCCGCATTCACTATTGTCCGTACCGGCCAGGCAGGTATCGTAATCCCAGCGCAGCATGTCCGGATAGGGGGAACCATGGGGCCGGTGGCAGGAGATACAGGTCACCACGTCCTGATCAAGCTCCACGGTGGCGGAGTTCTTCATGCCGCCGAGATCGGTCTTGGCAACCGGCGCCACCGGATTGTACGCATTCATGGCCGCGAACTCGCCGCTGTTGGGGATCACCACATCGGAGGGATGGCGCAGCCAGGCGCCGCTATAGTCAGCCGGCTGGCTGGCGTTCATCTCGTGGTGGAAATTGCCGTGGCAGCCGCTGCAGAACTGGCCGATGGTAAAGCGGGTCATGAAGGTTTCCTTGGCATAAACCGCCGAGGTGCCGAAGTAGCCGTTATGCCGTGACGCCGAAGGATTCTGTTCCCAGTCTTCCTCTTCAATGCCCTTGACCCCGAAGGAGTCCGGATCGGCCAGCATGGCCGGCAGGGCGCCGAGGAAACGATACCAGCCGCCCGAGGCATCGACCACCTCCGCGGTGCCGTTCGCATGATGCCTGGGATAGTGGCAGCCTTTGCAGCCGCTGTTCTCGGTGGCCAGCGTGTCATGGCAGGGCGAACAGGAGGTGGAAGAGCCCGGCGCGAAAAAGGTCCAGGCCGGCCCGGACAGCACGCTGTCCGTGTCGGCAATGCCGTAAACGTTGTGGCCCCTGTTATCCCCGCCGGCCTGGGCCACCCAGTAGAAATTACCGCCGGCCAGCGCGGAGGAAGCGGAGCCGTCCGGCGGATAGGTGGGTTCAAGAGTGTTGAAGACAATGGGGACCCGGTCGCCGTTGCCCAGGTCAACAATGGTTGCGCTGCCGTTGTTGCTGTGGCAGCCTACGCAGTCATCAACCAGCAGTGTTTCCTGCTCCCCCCCGGCATCCGGCACCATCTGGTCGCCATCCTGGCTGTTGTGCATGGTATGACAGGCGGAACAGGGACCCTGCACTCTGGCCATTGCCGAAGAACACGGTACTGCCAGCAGCACGGTCAACAGAAGACAGATAAATCTTTGTCGGTTTTTCATGGTCTTTGCTCATCATTTTTTTCCAGATTGTCTCTATCATTTACTCAAGTTTCTGACTTGATCTATTTTGTTGAAATAAGGTCATTTTTGCGACCATTAACTGCTCTGATCTCCGTCATGGGAATTCAGATGAATTGATTTTATTACGTTTTATTCTGGCTCCTGGCTCCTGGCTTCTGGCTTCTGACTTCTCTGGAAACAAGCTTCGGAAAACCTGATAATATTTACTTAATTTCAACATGTTGCAACAACTCAGAAAGTTGAATCATTTAGTATTTCTCTTCTTCAGCGGCGCTGCTCATGGCAGACACCGCAACTGTAGCCCAGCTTATGGTGGCGGTTGCTGCCCTGCATCCGCGGCGGGCCGGATACCGTTTCCACCGGATGGCAGACCAGGCAGTCCCTGAACAGCGAAACCCTGTAGACGGAGATTTCGTCATCCCAGACGGCAGGATGGCAGAAGAGGCATTCGTAAACTTCACCTGGCTCCACGTCAGGGGGCGCGGTGGTCAGGACGATGGGGTCGCCCACCAGCTGGTGATGTTTGTTGACATTGGTGGCTGCCAGCATGGGGAATCTGACGAGATCCTCGTGGCAGCCGCGGCAATCCGCTTCCACGGGCAGCCCGTCCCCGCCGGTTTCTCCGCCATACGAGCCGCCGAATGCCCGGCTGGCCGGGCAGTCCAGGAGATGGAATGCGGCCAGCAGACAGAGCCAGACCAGCAGCTGTCTGTGCCGGCAACCAACTTGAATCAGTGAAAAAACCGCCGCCCTTGAAACATCCTTGCTGTTTTTCATTTCATTCACCGGATACTCGTCTTTCCCGCATCCTCTGAAATTCTTGTCATTTAGTGGCCGCCCCGGGAGGCTCGGCAATTGTTGCAACCTGCAGCCAGGCCTCACAACGTCGTCTGACGGCAAGCTCCATTGCCCAGCTCAGTTGAGCATGACCTTAATGGCCGCCTGCTTCCGCAACTCCTCGACATGTGAGGCCTTCTTTTTCGCCACCATGTCGCCCTGCAGATACTTGCTGATAAAATCATGCACCTCAGCCAGCGGGGCATAGCCGGCCGGCCTTTTGTCAACAACCTGGATAATGTGATAGCCGTATTTGCTGGCAACGATTCCGCTCATTTCGCCCGGAGACAGGGCAAAGGCCACTGCATCAAATTCCGGGGGCATGAACCCGCGCCTGATATAGCCCAGATCACCGCTCTGATTCTTTGATCTGGCGCAGCCGGAAAAGCTGGCGGCAAGCCGGGGGAACTGGTGGATGTCCTGCACCAGCTGACCGAGCAGTTCGTCCGCCTGGCGCCGGGCCTGCTCTTTCACCTCTTGCGAGGCATCAGGGGGCACCACGATCAGGATGTGCCGGGCCTTGACACTCTCCTCGCGCTTGAAATTTTCTCTTGCCCGCTCATAATAGGCGGCAATCTGCTCCTCAGTGGGCTCGACATCCGCCAGTCCCAGGCTGGCCTGATAAGCGTCCATCTGCAACTGGCTGCGGTAGGTGTCGATGAGCTTTGCCGGGGTCAGATCACGGGAGGCAAGATAGTGATCAAACTGTTCAGGGGAGCGGAAACCGGCCTGCATTGCTGCCAGTTTCCGCCGGGCCTGCTCCTCGGCATCCGGGATGACCTTTACGATGCTGGCCTGGCGCAGCAGTTCCTGATCAATCAGGCGATCCAGGGCCTGCTGCCGCAGGGTGGCAGTCAGTTCCGGCGTGGCCTGGCGCATGCCGTAGCGGGCATATTTCTGCAGCTGCTTATTAATCTCCGCAGCAAGCAGCTTTTCCGGAAGGGGCACGCCGTTAACGGTTGCCGCAACCCCTGTTCCTGCCGGCTCCTGACGTTCCGGTTCCGAGGCATGCGCCGATGTCAGATGCAGCACAACCAGCAACGATATGGTAAACAGACAGAAAATTGCACGCTTCATCAAAATCTCCAGGTCATTTCCTTTCTCTTGCAGCCTTTGCCGTTTGTGCGGTCGGCCTGCGGCAACGAAAAAACGGCAAGTTTTACCTGCCGAAGCCCGCGGCGAAATCAGCCAAGGTGATGCTGCTACTGCCGGCCTGCAGCTGCCGGGCAAAAGCCAGCAGATCAAGGCCGTCCACATCTCCGTCATCAAGTATCGCCGCAGCATCGACCAGCCCGAAGCCATACACCTCGTCCCTGCCCTCCTCGCCCAGATCAAGCGCCGTCTGCTGCAGGCGCAGGCGGATATCCCGGTTGTTCACCAGACCGTCGCCATTGGCATCAATCTGTTGCGGGGCGGACAGCATGAGAGCCGCCACCGCCGCGACATGGGGCGCAGCCTGGGAGGTGCCGCTCAGCAGGCCGTATTCGCCGTCGGTAATGGTCGAGGCAATCTCCACTCCGGGGGCCACGAGTTCAATCTCGGCAGCCATGGGAGAAAACCAGGCGGGGAGATCGTTTTTATCGGAAGCGGAGACGGCAATGACCGAATCGTAGGCGGCGGGAAAATTCACATCACCGCCATAGGAATTACCGCCGGAGGCTACCAGCACTAGGCCGGCCTGATAGGCGGCATCACAGGCCGCCTGCAGGGCCGGGGAATCCTTGCCCTCTATACTGATATTAATGATGTCCATGTGATTGGCAATGGCCCATTCGATACCGGCAATGACCCAGCTGACCAGGCCAAAACCCCCGCCATCGAGGACCTTCACCGCATAAAGCGAGGCATCGGGCGCCCCGCCGACAATGCCCTCGCCATCGGCCGTGGCGGCAATAATGCCTGCCACATGGGTGCCATGGGAGTTCCAGCTGTTATCATAGGGGTCGTCATCATTATAAACGTAATCGTACCCGCCCCGGTAATTGGCGGCCAACTGCGGATGGGTATAATCGATGCCGGTGTCCAGCACGGCGATATTCACCCCACTGCCGGTAATCCCCCGGGCATGCACGGCCTCGCAGCCGATATGCCGTACCCCCCAGGAGTTGCCGTATTCCGCCTCCGCAAGCTCCGGTTCGGACAGGGAAACCACGGCATCCTCCACCACATATTTTACCCGGGGATTGGCGCGCAGGCGGGAGATTTCCTGTTCAGGGAGATTGGCGGCAAAGGCCTTGATATGGCGGAAGGCATGCCGCATCCTGCCTTGATGACCGCGGACCAGTTTACGTTCCGCAAAGCCCGGTTTTTTATGAAAGCCGATGATCACCGCCCGACCGGCAGCGGAGGCGGCGGCAAAGGCCGTTTGCCCCGGCAGGAGCAGGCAGCACAGCAAAAAAAGGATAAGGCTGCTAAAGCAGCTTGCTGGTTTTTTCATGAACCATCTACCTTCATGCAGAAAAGGTAATGCGTGCAGCAGGGAGCGACATCTTCATCGCTCCCTGCCAGCCTGATAGACTTAAATAAATTCCTGCTATCTTATGCTAGACGGTTTTTTGACAATGGTCTTTTTCACGCTGACCGCACCCCTGGTATCTCCAAAAACGCTGTCCACGTCAATAGTCCTCTCACACGAACTGCATTGGGCTAGGATCCTTGTATCGTTCCAGGAAAGCACGGTACAATCTGTACCGGCATAGGGCAGCGATACGCTGGTACCGGAGCCGGTGGCGTTGACATACTGGCTGAAACCGCTGCCGGTAATACTGACCACGCCGTTGGAGCAGGTGGCCGCGGCAATGTTCACCGCAGGCAGTACCGCAAGATTGACTTTGTTGCTCACCTTGCCGTATTTCACGGCGGCCAGGTCATAGTTGCCCGCGGCCAGGCTGGCCGGAATGGTGACGAGCATGGTGTTTTCCGTAATGGAATCCGGGGTCAGGGTGGTCTCAGTGCCATCCGCTGCTATAAGCAGGACTGAGCTGGTCAGCTCGATGGGACCGGTGGGGCTTTGCGCCAGGTTGGTAAAGGCGGCGCCGGAGATGGTGAGCTGGGTGTCAAACCCTGCTGTTATCGTCTTGACGCTGAGTCCGGTGATATCCGGAATGACCGGACCGGAAAACGGTGCGGCGGCGGCGGTAAAACCATGGCAGCCCCAGCAGTCATCCTGGTTGCCGATATGGCCGTAATAGGCACTCTCCATACCGGGCTCTATACTGCCATTGGCATCGGAATCCACCTGGATATTATGCAGGGAATTGACGCCATGGCACACCTCGCAATCACGAATGATGGGAGTTTCTGGGCTGCCCGGCGCAAAAGACTGATGACAGAGGATACACTTGCCCGCAAGGCCGAGCCCGGTGCTGTGGTGGGTATCCGCATTGGTGTAAACAGCCACGCCGCTTGCCGTATCGGTTCCTGCGTTATGGCAGAAGGCGCAGCCGCCTTCGCCATTGGGGCCGGTGCCGAGACCAGTCACGGGGGTCACCAGAGACGTGTCATAGACCGGGATATAATGTCCGTCATCGGGATTGTCGATAGGTCCATGACAGGCCTTGCAGTCATCGGCCAGGGCCTTGGCGGTCAAATGATGGACGGAGGCCTGTCCGGCCAGCTGCTGATGACATTCCAGGCAGTCTCTGAAGGCGACAAAGCTGTAACTGAAAGTCGCATCATCCCATGCTAATTCATGACAGGAGAGACACTCATAATTGTCTCCGGTTATACCAGGTGCGACGGTCGGATCAGGGATAGGCTCGCCTACCAGCAGGTGATGCCGGTCGGGAATGGACCCAGGATTGACTACATTGGCATCTTCATGGCAGGCCCGGCAGTTTGCCTCAACCAGGTTGTTGAAAACGCCGTCAGGAATACCGATATTTTGGTTTACCGGTGGAGGCGGAACATCCGCCCGGGCTGGAACTGCATATACAAATGTAAGAGCAGCCGGCATGGCCAGAGTACATAGAATCTTTTTTATCATTACTTTCCCCTCATAGAAAAATGATTCCTCATTATGTTTCCTCAGTTACCCTCGAAAATCCTATCTTTTCAAAGTGTTGCAACCACCCCCTCGCTGTGCTTAAACATTTTCTTCCTGCATTTAAATTAAAAACGGACAAAAAAACACCAAGCACTCTGGTGCTGTCCTGAAATAATATATGTTACATCAGAAAATTTATTCCTCAGTAGGATCCTGCATGAAGAGATACCCCGATTAATCGCCACGGAAATCTTCTGCCGGATTTCTTTTATCCCTCCATGGTTATAAAAAACAACCGGAGTGATCAGAAGAAAGTGGCAACTTACCGGCACCGGCCGAAATACCACCAGTCTGCAGGATACATACTTTATCGCTGCAGACTGGTGCGGTCGGGGAATTGATTTCCGGCAGGATTCAGGTGCGGTCGGGAGATCTTATTTCCGTCTCGCACGGCGGATGGCAGCCAGACCACTCAAACCTGATCCGAGAAGAACAACCGCTCCTGGAAGGGGCACAGCCGCCGGGGCATCGGTTTCAATGTCAACCTGGAAGCTTTGCAGAATGCCAGTATCGCCAACTCCAGTGTCGCACAGGACAAGGCTCCAGATACCTGCGGCCGGGTCTCCATTTAAGAAAGACAGTTGGTTGCTGACGGCATCCTCGTCAAAGGATGAGGCTGGTTTGAAAGTCAGGTCATTCCAGGAATCGTATTCAAAGCTGATACTGGTTCCGGCCTGGTCGTCGAAAGTAACGTTTTTCAGATCTGAGATGAAGGCGCCGCCGACCTCATTGTTGAACAGCTGGACATATGTCCAGGTTCCAACACCGCCGGTCAGCGAGTGGGCGAGATAGATATCCAGGTCTTGAGGCCAGTAATGGGCGATGTCCAACGTAACATTGACATCGGTGATGCTTCCTTGCAGGCTGAAGTTTGCGATATCGGCATAGACATATACGGCGTCATTATTAACTGGATCAGGAATGTCAAGTGGCCCCGAGTAGGAGAGTGTGTAGATTGCTGCGGTTGATGTGCTTGCCATGCCGAAAAAGAGCATAGCAATACCAATGGAAGCTATAGATTTCCTCATGTTGTTTCCTCATACCTTTTTTCATTTTTCTCAAGGACAAACCGTGCTTTCCCTCAAAAGCTGCGCTGTTGCAATAGTGCGACAATTTGTCCCCCTTCCCTCAGGGTTGACTTAACCCCCCTTTTCACATGCTGTCAAGTCGCGCAGGTGCGGCAAATTGTCGCACCTGCGATACCAAAATACAGACCAGCCCATTACAACGGCCGAGAAACAGATCTGACCGTATTTGCTGTAAAAATAACCGGAGACCATTCCGGAGGCGCCAGGCGGTGCAAATCCATTTGACGCTGCGAACGTTTCATCCACGCTTTCATGGCCGCAACCTGGACAATTCGCTTCGGGACAAACCACACATAGCGCCCTGCTCTTTTCAGTTTTTCCCGGTTAACAGCAGTTACGGCCCTCCTAAGTATTACTGCTTAGGTATTTCTACTCAGGTCACCATATTATGCAATAATTAAACCAACATCTTACAAAACAAGATCTTTAATAATTTCCATATCCTAAAGCATTTTCATTTTTTTCTTTCCTCATTACCAGCCGATTCAATCCAGATTTGCGGAAAATATTCCGGAAAATTACGGCGAGCACTTCTTCCATAATTAAGTGACTACAGCAGAAGTTCGTAATTTGGCTGGACGTCAAAACCGAAATGAGGAAGACGGGTTTACAACCGGGGGAAAATCAGCAGGGAGGCGCTCAGCAGCGCAAAAGAAACAGAAGAACCGTGGATTCCATCCCCGCGGAAGAGCTGGCAAGACAGGACGGGCCGGGCATAGCGCCCCGGCCCGTCAATCTTACAACAACCCAGACAGAGTTCAGAAAACGCGAAGTAAAAAATGAAGTGTCGATCAGCAGCAACCGCAGCCGGAACCGCAGGAACCGCCAGGCGCGCAGCTGCCGCCGGCCTCGGAACCGCAGCCGCAGCCGCAATCAGCGGCAAGGTCAGCCAGCTCTTCCGCGCTGGGCTCCCGGACTTCGACCACACTCACATCGAAACAGAGCCTTTTGCCGGCCAGCGGATGATTGAGATCAACCGTCACGGTGTCATCGCCGTCATTTACCCTGGCCACACTGATCATGACCGGACCATGGGGGCCTTCGGCCTCAAAGGTCATGCCGGGTTCGATCTTGACATCATCAGGGAACTGCTCCATGGGGATGTCCTGGAACAGATCATCACTGACCTCACCGTAGGCATCTTCCGGCTCAACGACAATGCGGGAGCTGTCTCCGACTTTCATACCCATCAGAGCATTTTCCAGGCCGGGAATGATTTGTCCTGACCCGGCAATAAAGCAAAGGGGCTCACCGGCCGGGGATTGATCGATTTCTTCTCCGGAATCCAAGGTCAGCCGGTAGTTAATAGCCACATATAATTTATCCGCAATATCCACAAATTACCTCCTGAAGGATGCACTGCGCATCCAGTTACGAAAAAAAATCCCGATGAGGCCTGGTGTCCTGGCATCATCGGGCTCCATGGTGGTACTTTAAGGCATCGACCCAGAAAGTCAACTGTTTAGATGCGTAGCGGCAGCACTTTTCCCGCTGTCGCCTGGCTCACTGATTCAGGCACTATGGCGGATAAACAGGAAAATCGAAAAGACCATTTGCAAATCCTGCTGTACAGCAGTAAATGATAGGTGAATTGTCAACCCGCTGCCGCAACATGACTGAAAGATTACTTAAATAAGCTTACCGAGACCTGAGACTCACGGAAATAAATATTTCAGCTCCCAGGAATTTACAGGAGAACTCATGACCAGCAAAATATTTGACAAGGCTGCCGCGGACTGGGACCAGAATTCCCTGCGCCTCCAGCTCGCTAAAAGCGTTACTGCAGCCATCAAGAATGCCGTTCCTCTCAGTGGCACGATGTGCGCCCTGGAAATCGGCTGCGGCACCGGGCTCATCACCACCGAACTCGCCCCGCATCTGAAAAATATTGTCGCCACCGACACCTCGGGCGGCATGCTCTGGGTGCTGCAGGAAAAGATCAAAACCCAGTCATTAACCAACATCGAGACGCTGCAGCTTGATCTCTGCGCAGATGCTGATCTGCTTGCCAGCCGGAGTTTCGATCTGATTTACTGCAGTATGACGCTGCATCATGTCAGGGATCCCGGCGCAGTCCTGCAGAAATGCCGCCAGCTGCTGGCCCCTGCTGGCTTTCTGGCTATCGCCGACCTGGAAAAGGAAGACGGCTCCTTCCATGGCGACATGAGCGGGGTGGAACATCTCGGTTTTGATCCCGCCAAGCTTGCCGAGCAGGTAAGCAGATGTGGATTCGCCCAGGTGAACACCGCCAGGGCGCATGTCATCACCAAGGAGAATGTCCAGAGGCAGGTGCGCGACTACCCGGTATTTCTGCTCACCGCCCGCGGTTAAACGGTTAAAGTGCCTAAAGTACTTGAAGTACTTGAAGTGCCTGAAGTTAAAAGGAATCAAATACTTCAGGCACTCTAGCGAACTTTAGCACTTCGCAGTTAACTTTAGTGCACTTCAGCCACTTCGCAGTTAACTTTAGGCACTTTAGTGCACTTTAGGCACTTCATTGCACCCCCCTGGCCAGCGCCATGAATTCTCCCTTGGACAGCTGGCCGTAAACCTTTTTGACCAGCTTGCCGTCTTTATCAAAAAAAAGCATGGCCGGCGGACCGAAGACGCCGAACCTGTCCTTCATCGGCTGGGTACGTTCGTCAAACTGATCCGCCAGGTCGGCCTGGATGACCACGAAGCCTGCCTTGAGCAACTCCCTGACCTCGCTGTCGCTGAAGACATTCTTTTCCATCAGCTTGCAGTCCGTACACCACGGCGCGTAATAATCAAGGAACACCGGCTTGCCCGCCTTGCTGGCCTCGGCAAACATGGCCGACATCTCATTGACGTCATGAACCCGGGTAAACAGTGCCTCCTCGGCCTCCGGAGCCCTGAACTGGTCCGCCCCCACGTTGATCGAGCCGATGTTCAGCCGCACCGGCCGCAGAATCTCCCGGTTCCCCTGCAGGGCGCCAACCAGGGCAAAGCCACCCCAGAGAATCAGCAGGGTGCCGCCCGCCTTCCACAGGTATTTCCAGCCCAGCCCGGTGGCGCTCGACTGCCGCACCACCATGTAGATGCCGACCAGGATCAGAAACGGGGCCCACAGGTAGAGCACCGGCAACCAGGGAATGGCGGTGACAATGGTCATGGCCAGGCCGACCATGACCACGCCGAAGGCGTGCTTCACCGTATTCATCCAGGCCCCTGCCCTGGGCAGCAGCCAGCCCGCGCCCATGCCGAGCAGGACCATCGGCGCACCCATGCCCAGCGCCATGAGAAACATGATCGCCCCGCCGAGCAGGGGGTCCCGGCTGTCGAGGGCGGCGCCCAGATTGAGAATAAGGATCGGCGAGACGCAGGCCCCGGCAATCACCGAGGAGAGCATGCCCATCATGAACACCCCGGCAAAGGTCCCGCCCCGCAGACCGCTCGCCCTGGCCTGGGCCCTGGACTGCAGCACTGCCGGCATCTGCAGGTCATAGACCCCGAACATGGCCAGCGACAGCAGCACCAGCACCCCCGCCGCGGGCAGCAGAAAATACGGGTGTGAGGTATAGGCCTGCAGCTGTTCGCCGGTTGAGCCTGCCAGCACGCCGGCCCCTGACCAGACCACCGCCGTGCCCAGTACATAAACCGCGGCCAGGATGGCGCCGCGCGCCCTGGTCATGTTTTCACTCTGGCCGGCAATGATGGTGGAGATGATCGGCAGCATGGGCAGCACGCACGGGGTGGCGGCCAGGCCGAGGCCGGAGAGGAAGGCCAGCAGCAGACTGCTGACCGTCTCCCAGACCATGGCGGACCGTGTCGCCGCCTCCCCGGCCCCCTCTTTGCCGGCCGCAGCCAGGATCAGCACCTGTTCCCTGGTCTGGGGCGGATAGCAGAGACCGAGCTTTTCGGCGCAGCCCTGCCCGTGGGCGATGAGCGTGAACGGACCGGGCACGCCTGCCGTAATGGGTATGGCAATGGTGACGGTGCTGGTGTAGGTTTCCACTTCACCCTGCGAGCCGTCGGGCTTCAGCCCGAGTTTCAACTTGCCGGCCGGATACACCGGTTCACCAAGCTCCACCCCCGGAGTTCCCGAGGCAAAGGAGATCCTGTCGCGGTACAGATAATAATCCTCCGCCGCGGTCCAGCTGGCCTGGATGACGCCGCCCCTGACCACCGCCTGAAACCTGAAGGCCTCTTCGGGCTTGAGCGGCGCCACGGCAGCCCGGCCCGCCCCAGCGTACAGCAACAGCAGCAGGGCGATCAGCCAGGCGGCCATCTTCCGGCGCAGCCCGGAGCGGGCCGCCGGCAACTGATGAGCATCATTTTTTCTGGTCATGTCACACAAGCCACCTTGTCAGAAGCGATTATAATTATGAGTATTCCGTCGCAACAGCAGCGGGGGCAGAGCCCGCTGCCGTGTCATAGGGGACTGAGTTTATTTTTCCCTTGAAGCCGGGGACAGAATGATTTTCGCAAAACAAACTGCGAAAAAAATTCCGTCCCCTCAGGTGGGAGGAAAAATTAAATCTGTTTCTCCAGTTCTTACAGAGGACATGCTAGTGTTTAATTGCAAAAGTTTTTGATATTTGGCATAATGTATGGCAACAACAAAGGAGGTTGCCATGCCGCGAAAGACCCCAAAGCTTTATTGC
>QZKJ01000047.1 GCA_003605035.1 Desulfurivibrio sp. | reverse complement strand
TAAAAATATCCTGTGCGGCGTCTTTCTGGTGAAATCGTCCTCAACGTAGCACTGCTACGCTTCCGGGCGATTTCACCACTCATCCTTGCCCAGAATATTCTTCTCTCGATCTCGCTACGACCTTCATTTTGCAAGAGGCTCTATTAAATTTTTTATCCGCGCCAGTGCTTCCGCAGCCAGCTGTCTGGGTAGTCGGTCACCCTTGCCTGCCTGCCAGGCCTTGCCGGGGGAGCCGTTCACTGCCTTATGGATGTTCTGCAGTTCTGCAATAATAAATTTCCTCAGTTCCGGACTGGCCTGCTCCGTGACTTCCTGTTCGATCCTGGCACGACCGCCGATAATTAACATGAGGTCGGCGATGTCATAGCTGTTCAAATAGTTTCCCTTGCCCCGGCGCAGGAAGGCACATAATTTCAGACCAAGGAAACAATGTCCGGGAACCACATTAATAATCAGTCCTTTCCCTATATTTACCCTGATTGCGCTTTGCTCAGCTTCCGCGCACCAGCGATTATCAAAACCGATGACCTCCGGATCGGTGGGCAGAATATCAATCCGCACATTGTTGATCACCCACTGGCAGACGGCGGCATTGAGGGTTTTTTTGAAACCCAGATCGCGCAACTCGTCCTCGAATTCATAAAGCTCTTCTCGTGTTTCAGGCTCGAAGATGAAATCCACGTCTTTGGTGAAACGGGTAATCGGTACATTTGGCTCGGTCAGTAAAAAGGGCATGACAGCCCCGCCAAGAAAGACAACTTCATCCTTAAGGGGTCCCAGCTTTTCTGCGACAAGTTGCAGCATCCTGGTGTTGGCGCTTTCGGCAGTGTGTTTCATTTCCCCCCTGTTTTCTTTCAGGAAATCTCTGTTTGTTTCATCCTCATATGAATTCAATACGATAACTGGTGTCCGCCAGGTTCTGGTTGGTGCTTAACAGCTGCACCGTGGCTACCCGTTTGACTTTTTCGGATACCAGCCTGAAAACCGCTTTGCCATCTTTTAATTTGATTGAATGTATATCGCTTGCGCCCTCTGCGTCACGCAATATGCCGTGGTTTGTGCGCAGGTAGATCTGATCGTCACCTTTTTTGCCGCTTTGCGGCTTGTAGCGGTCGTCGATCTTCTGGATGGTAATTGTGGCAAACGATTTCCCGTCTGCCGTAATCTCCGGGATGCCGTCAACCGGATGGACATCTTTGGCATCGGTTGTGATGTATAAGGAAAAGGTTTCGGGGTCACGGACAGCCAGCTGAGGTTTGGTCAGCGGTCCCTTGACCACCAGCTTGTCTGGGAAAGCCTCCAGGTATTCCGCGGCCTTTGTCCTGTCCGTAACCTGGATGGCATCATATTCACTGAGATCCCCCGGTTTTACCAGACCATTCACCACCTCCTGCAGAGCAGCATCTTTTTGCAGATCTTCTGCGCCATCAGCGGTAAAACCAACTATTTTTCGTTCCTTTCTTTGGAAAACTACCCACATAAGCACCTCCGGATTATTATTCGTCAAGGCCTTGACCGCTCACTTCGTCCTGGTCTTAACCCAGACATAACAAGCGTAATTCTATGCGAAAATTGGTAAGTGAAGCTGTGCTGCCCGTTCCTGTTCCGCCCCCCGTGCCGGTGCCTGTCCCCGGCAGAATTCTGGAGAACCTGACTGTCAAGGTGGTGTTGGATATGCCGGAAATGACCACGTTCAGGTCATCGGTGCGTATGGGCGCACCGGTTTGATCAGTAAAGGTGGCCTTGCATATATACGGATCAACAGAGGTGTTTTGCCGCCAGTTATCCGGGGCAATTCGTATGATTTCAGAGCCGGTGCATTGTTGAATAGGTGTTGCCTCCCGTACATCGGCATAGGCGGAGATAGTGGCACCAAAGTATTGGCCGCCGAGCAGTGCCCTGGCTGAGCCGACGATCCACACAAATCGCGGACGAAAATTTGTGGTAATGGTTCGCGTGGCGTTATTGGCGTCATTATTGGTAAAAAGAACACTGGCATTGACTCTGCTGGGGTTTTCAATGTTGACCAGTCGGGCGGTCAGTTCCGGGTTGAGCTGGTTGGAGCCCACCACATTGAAACGCAGCTGGCCGCCCTTGGTCAGCGATTCGTCCAGCCGGTTGCCCAAGCTTCCCTTCATGCCCCTGGCATCGATGATTTCCGCCGCCAGATCGGCCAGGTTGATGCCTTTGGCGCGCAGGTCCTCGATCTGCTCGGCCAGGATGGTGGCATTGCCGGCCGGCCGCTTGATGCGGGCCAGGGCATAATAACCATGGCCGGCCGGGGCGGCCGGCAGGGAGACGGCGCCCTGGGCCACCCGCACCGCCCATTCGCGCCTGAGCCGCACGCAGGACTCGATGCCGATGGCCGGGTTGATCAGATTGCCATCCTCGCTGCTGTCCACCTCGCGCTCCCAGACATCGATGTAGACCAGATCCTCGCGGGCCGCGATGGGGGTGGTGAGCGGGGGGATGACCGCCACCCCCCAGCGGCCGGCCAGGGTGGGGTTGTTGTACAGGGGCTGGTTGCTGTAGCGCATGGTGCTTTCCAGCATGGCGTCCATGCCTTCCACCAGGATGCGGCCCGCGCCCAGGGCGGTGCCGTTGCCGCCCTGGATATCGAAGTTGTTGGTGGTGCCCGCCGCGGCCAGAATGCGGAAGCCGTCGTTAGCGCTCGGCACGCCGTTGCCGGCAAACCACTGCAGAAAGGCCTGCAGTTCATACTTGCGGATATCCTCCTGTTCGTTCCAGTCCGCATCTATGAGTGGCACGCCCTGCTGCAGACGGACACCGACATAGTGTTTTAACCGGTCAAATGTATCTCGTGAGAAGTTGCCCATATTGTACACCCCTTGCAGTGAAAGTCAGTTCACGGTTTGCCGTTGCCGGGTAAGCCCGAAACCTGGGAAAGTAATGTCATCCTGCGGCAGGAGCTGGCCATGCCCGCGAAAACGCTGTTTTCGCCATGCCAAAAGCCGCGGACATGGCCAGCTCCTACCCTGCGGAACGTTTTTTTATCAAAAAAACAGGCGTATCATCCTGATCAGCGTGGCTGATGCATCTTTATGGATCACCGCATGCCTGATTGAATTGATCATGTAATCCGTGCCGCCGAACCTGCCGAACAGACCGAATTCCCGCAGCGGGTAGGTGGTCAGCGGCGCCAGCGGCGCGGGATAGCCCGGCGCGAGTATTGCCGTGATCTGCAGTCTGCTGGTCGGCGCCGCCACCTCGTTGTTGTCTTCATCCAGATAGGTCATGGTGAGATTTGCCGCGGCAATGGGCGGATTGTAGGGCGTCACCAGCCCGGTGGCCGCCGGGTCCGGCGCAGGCAGGCCCGCACTGTCCCAGGCGGCCAGCCCCTGACCGAAGGAGAGGTGATGGATGCCGTCCGTCGGGTCGTTTTTCATGAAGCCCGCCAGCAGGATCCTGCACCGCTCGACAATGGTATTGCAGACCCAGCCGCTGTCGTGGGTCACGCTGCCGTCAGCGCTGTGCAGGATATCCCGGTAAATGCCCTTTAACTGCTTACCCATATGTTCCATTACTCATCTCCTTCTATGACGCCGACATGCCAGGTTCTGAAGCGGGTGCTGGCGGATGCCGCGGCAAAATCAACACTGCCGCCCGCGGTGTATGCCAGGCTCCAGGCGCGCAGCCAGCGCCATTCCGGGATGCGGTCGGTATGACTGTCGGCGGGCCCGCTGTAGACTTCGGTGCTCACCGTTGTCAGGCTGTCCGTATATTCCTCTTTGATGAAACGTTCGTTTTCCGCAGTGGGAAAATCGTAGGTATAGATCTGTTCCCGGTAGACGGCAGGCTCAATAACAAAGACATAGCGCACCTGGATGGGCAGAAATTGATGCAGCACGCCGCGCAGCAGCTTCTGGTTGCGCAGGATCAGCCCCGGGTCCTCGGTGTCAGGCGTCAGGTAGATGCCAAGCGTCTGGCGGGAGTACCAGTTGCTGTCCGTCATCTTGCCATCCTTGCCGACATCATAGGTGTAGGCCTGGAAGTCGGCAAATTTGCCGCGCAGGGCGTTTTTGGCGATATTGCCGGCCAGGCAGGCGACACTGCCGGCATAACGCATGTCCACGGTCCTGGTGGCCTTGTACACCTCGCTGCTGTAAGTGAGATGCCGGTTGGCGCGGTGGAGCAGCACCCGTTCGCCGTTCAACGAGAGAGGCAGGGGGTAGCGCTCGGTATAGGGCGAGTTGCTGATCTGCTCGGCAACGCCCCAGCTGTGGGTAACGCCATCAAGCATGGTGCGCCAGATGGACCAGCTGCCGCCCTGGTCGGAGCTGAAAAAGATTTCGAGCGTGCCGTCGGCATTGGCCACGGCAATGGGGTCGCTGTCACTCACGTCCGCCGTATCCTTGGCCTTCAGCTGGACCGCCCCCCAGTCCGTGCTGTTTGCCGGATCGAGGCTGTCCTTGACGCGACAGGCCACGTTCCAGCGGGTCTGGCCAGCAAGCCCACCTGGTTCCCGCTGCGACCAGAGCACCATCAGCCGCTCGGCTCCGCCGCTGGTGAAAGCAAGTGCCGCAGGCTCGCTTTCCACCCTGGCATCGAGCCCGCCATCCGGCGGGAAGAGGGCAGGGGGATCAAGCTGCCAGTTGCTGCCGTCATGGCGGTTGTATTTCATCTGCCAGCGGCCGGCTTCCTGTTCCAGCCAGAAGAGCCACAGCCCGCCGCTTGCGTCCACCGCTGTTGCCGGTGATCTGCGCTGGCTGCCGGCCGGGCCGAAGTCCGCGGGGTCAGACCAGACGCCGCCGCTGCAGCACCGGTAGCGGATGCGCCAGCCGCCGTCCCGCTCGGCAAAAGAACTCCAGAAGAGCCACAGGGTGGCGGCCTGACTGGCCGCGGCCGGATGCTTGTCAATGCTCAGTCCTTCGCTCATCGGCTGGCTTGCCGACCAGCCGTCCGCCCCTCGCCAGCTCTTCTGCCAGATGTCCCAGCGGTTTTTTTTGCGGGTATGATAGAAAAGCCGGATGACGCCGCTGTCGTCGGTTACCGCCGCGGGCCGCCCCTCATAGGCGAAGTTCAGCGACAGCGGTGACTCCTGCTGCTGCCACTCGCCTTCCTCATCCAGGGTCAGGGCCCAGAGGTTGAGCTGTTCCGGGTTGTTGCTGAGAAAGAGGTTGTGGACAAATTCCTTGATCCGGCTTTCCCAGTTGGTGAGCCGTTTCACCGTGGCCTCCACGGTGGGAATCAGCCCCACGGTCTTGTAGAGATGGGGGGCGTTGCGGATCTCGTTGCGCTGGGCGTCGATTTCCAGCCGGTAGTCGATCTGCCAGGCGATCCACTGGGCCAGCAGGGGCAGCAGCCGGCCGTCAATGCTGGCCGTATTGTGGAGACCAAGTGCCGCGGCCGCGTGGCTGTAAAGCAGATCGAGCAGACTGCCCGGCACCTCGAGAAAGCGCCTGAGCTGGCCGGCCTGGCCAAGCTCCGCCGGCACCTCCGCAAGACTTGCGGGCAGCGCCGTGTCATAGCGGTGATAGATGCGCGGCAGCAGCTCAAACATCCGGCCGCCGAAACCGTAGGCAGAGGTGGCCATGGCCACGCAGCGGTTATGGTAATCAAAGACGTAAGCGGGCGGCGATCCCTGATAGGGAAACAGGGTGTAATAGTAGTGGGTCTCGCCCTGCAGATTGCTGTCGACCATGGAGAAGAGCGCCTCGCCTTCGGCATTGAAGCCGCTGTGCAGGTCAGTACCTTCCGCAACGATGACCCCGTCCGCAGGCGACACCGGAAAGGTCTTTTCACGGCGCACCACCCTGATGCCCGGGAAGCCCGCCGGATCAGGGCTGGTCCAGGAAAGCGCTATCCGATTGCCCTCGGGACAGGCTGCTGCGGTGATCATTTTGAGACGCATGATCAGCTTTCACCCTCGATAACGATTCTGACGCCCTTGGCATAGGCCGGGACATCGGTGGGAACAATGGGGATCTCATTTTCCTTCATGACCAGCTTGCCGGTGGGTTCCACATAACCGGCGGCCTGATCCTGGCGCCTGAACTCGCTGATGGTGACATAGTCCACCCCGGCCACCGCCTCGATGGCCTCGTAGAATTTGGAGAGATAGATGGTCTGGGCGAAATCGACATTGTCAAAGGCCAGCAGGACGGCCGCCGCGGCCATCACCTTTTCCTGCACGTCTTCAGGCGGATAGTAGCTTTTCACCCCGATGGCGGCGGTGATAAAGAGCTTGACATACTCCACGTCCTCGATGGTGATGATGGTGGTCACCGGCCGCTTGTCCTCGAAGTAGGCCAAAAGACCCGCCTCCAGCACGTCGCTTACCCGGCCGCCGCCCTCGGGCGCCACAAACAGGGTGACCCGGTTCCAGCTCCCGGACACGGCCCGCACCTTGCCCACCCCCTTGAAATCAAGGGCCAGGGCCTTGTAGTCATCCTCGGTGACCGCCCGTTTAAGCGAACGGAACACGGCCGGGGCGTGCATGACCGCATGCTCGATGCTCTCCCGGTCCGCCCCGCCGGTGGCGGCCCCGGGGTTGCTCACCTTGATGCCGTTCAACACCAGCTGGGAGGCGTCGACAATGGTCTGGATGGTATTGGCCGGGGTGTTGCCTTTCAGCCCCCCGCCCACCCGGTAGGCGGCCCGGATGGTGGCGCCGCCCGCGGGTATGGCGCCAAAGGTGCCGTCGCCGAAAATGATGGTGGCCACGTCCTGATCGTCGATCTCCACGGTGTAGTCCTTCTGCTTTTCCCGGCTGAAGGCCAGGCTCTCCTGCAAGGTCCACTCGTCAATGGTCTCGCCCAGGCTGGTGGTGATGATGATGTCCCGGTTGATTTGCTGGGTTGCCCCGGCTGAGCGCAGGATCAGCCCGGCATGGGCCAGGGTGAAACGCTGGTTTTTGCTGCCGTCGGAAAAGCCGATGATCTCGTTTTTCACCAGCCGTCCTTCCTCCACCGGCAGGCCCCGGAAGTATTTCTTGCCGGTTGCCGCATCAACGGCCAGGGTGCTGCAGTCAATCACCTGGTTGTCTTCCCGGCTGTATTCAAAGCGGACGCTGGGCTTGTCCTTCTGGCTTTTGGTGGCAAAGGCGTCGCCGCGGCGGATGGTGATGACCGCCGTGCAGGCGGCCGGAATGGTCAGGTCCAGGGTGGCGGAGGCCGGGACGGCGGTGGCCAGCCGGTAGCCGATCAGTTTCAGATGATCGATGACGCTTTTCCTGCTCTGGGCCGTGCCCAGAAAGCTCTCATTGGCCACCCGGTCCTGATAGTAGCTGAGGATGTCGCCCATGTGGGCAAAGAGCTGCAGCAGGACATTGCCGAAGTCGGCCTCCGAGGCATGGCTTTTCCACTCCGGCAGCCGGGACGGGATGAGTTCCCGCATGGACTGCAGCAGGCTGTCATAGTCGCGGGCCATGTAGTCCACAATGGTGTGCTCGTCTATTTTTTTGATCTCTGCCATATTCTTCCTTTTTTAATTTCGGATTTGTGATCGCGGACTGCGGATTCGGGATGCCGTTTTCAATCCCCAATCCCCAATCGGCAATACGAAATTACCGAAAATGTATCCGTACCGTCTCCCGGCTCAAATCCTGCCGCCTGGTATAGGAGATCTCCACGGTGATGGTCTCCTCCCGGGAATCCACCTCGACGCCGTCGACGATGATGTCCTCATCCAGCCAGCGGGCCAGGGCCTGGCCGATGGTGAACTCCATGGCCGCGGCGAGAATGGTGTTGTTGGCCTCAAAGACCAGGTTGAAAATACCGCAGCCGAATTCAGGCATGTTCACCCGTTCGCCGGGGGCGGTAAAGAGCACCTGGATGATCTTGCCGCGGATGGCCTCGTCGCCGCCGCTGGCGCTGATGCCGCCCGCCTTGGTCACCGTAAAGGGGAAGCCGAATGTGGTCACTTCACCTGCCATGGCTGTCACTCCACATGTCCCTGTCCTGCCGGGTAGTTGGTCTCGCTAAACACCAGGTCCGCGTCCTCTGCGTTAATGCTCACGCTGTGCAGATGGGCGTTGGTGGTGCCGGTATTACCCTGCACGCTCACCCGGTCAATGGTCCTGATCTTCTTGATCTCCATGTTCGACTTGATATGGCTGACCACCCCGTGGGCGATGGCATGGGAGAGCTTCTTCCAGCTGGCGCGGATATCCGTCATCTGCTCCTCGCTTGCGCCGTCAATGGGCTCCATGACCTGGCGGATCTTGTCGTAGATGGCCTTGGTCATGCCCTGGCTGGCATTTTCATCACCGATAATCAGCCCCATTGTGCTACTCCACCTTCAGTTTTTTCGACAGAAAGTTATCGTTCAGTCCGCCCATGGCCATGATGAGATCAGCCATGTTGGCCGGGAAAAGCGGGGTCGGGGCCCCCAGATTGCCCACATGCTGATGGCTCAGCAGCCAGGTGATCAGCCCTTCCATGCAGACCCGACCGGTGCCGCCATCGATCTTCACTCCCGGCCCCGCCGGAAAACCGCTCATGGCATCCATCTTGATGGTGTTGCCGCTGGCGTCGCTCACCTGCACCCCCTGGCCGTCCATTTTGATCTCATTGCCATTGGCGTCCGTGCCCTTGATGCCGGAGCTGTCCATTTTGATCTCGTTGCCCGACTTGTCGGTGCAGGTAATGCCGGAGTCGTCCAGCAGCACCTGGTTGCCGTTGGCATCCTCAATGGTGATGGTGCCTGCCCCATCCTTGATGGTGATGCCATTGGCATCCATGGTAATGACATGGCTGTTCACCGCCTCGACAATGGTGATCATCTCTTCGCCGTCCTTGTCCTCGAACTGGAGGCAGTGGCCCTTGACCGTTTTGATGATCTTGCGGGTGGGCGGGTCCTGCACGCTGCCCTGTTCCGCGCCGTCGGCATCATTGGGTTTGGGCAGCTCGCTCTCGCCGTCCGGCTTGCTCCAGAAGGTGCCCACCCAGATGGGGAATTCCAGATCCCCCTCCTCAAACTCCACCCAGACCCCGGCGTTGACCTCGGGGATGAACAGCATGCCCTGGTTCATCTCGCCGCCGTATGGCACGCAGGGCGCGGCCCAGCCGCTGACAATCTCATTGCCCAGGATGCTGGGCACCTTGAGTTTCAGGCGGCCCAGCTGCTCGGGGTCGGCATTGTCCACCACGATAGCACGGTATTTGCCGTAATAGCGGTGTTCCACCCGGTCGACCAGTCTGGCAACGATTCTTTCAAGTGACAAGTGCGCTCCTCATGTTCAGCTGAATTCCTTTTTACCTTCAAGAAAGAGACAAAGGGAATCCATACATCATTAAATTTCGGATTGCGGATTTCGGATTGCGGACTTCAGCTACAATCCGCAATCTGCAATCCGCAATCCGCAATCAGTTAAAACAGTCCGGCAGCAGAGGTGGAGGAAAAATCCTCCGACCCGCTGGGCAGCAGGGCGTTGCGTCTGACCTTGAAGAGCTGCCGGTAGCCGTCGTCGCTGAAAACATGGGTGACATGGCTGACAAAGTAGACCCCGCTGTAGGTCTCGCCGATGCCCCTGATGGTCACGGTCTGCCGCGCTTTCAGCACATGGCCGTACTGGTTGCCGGTGGTCTCGCCTTCCCCTTCCACAAACCATTCGCCCTGATGGTACAGTTCCCGGCACAGGGTGGTCATCTCCGGGGTGCCGGTGGCCGCGGTGCGGCTGGCGAAAACCTGGGCCGGGTCCAGGCCAGGAGCGAGCAGGCTTTGCGCATCCGCTGCCCCCAGGACCGTCTGTTCGCTGGCAGTGGCCTCGGCCTCCAGCACCTCCTTGCTGGACCGGTCGATCTGGAACATGGCCACATTGGCCGGACTCAGGGCATTGACCGCCAGGTTGAGACGGTTGACCGTGGTCTCGCTGCCGAAGTGGACCGAGAGCACCGGCTGGGGCGGCTCATCCAGCCGCGGTTTTTTGAAACAGGCCGTCTCCCCTTCCACATAGCAGGCAAAGCCGTTGCGCAGGGCCAGCCGTTGCAGAAACCGCAGGTCCGTCTCCCGCTGGATGATGGTGGACAACGCCTCGTCATGGATCACCTCGGTGTCCTCCACATCGGGCACCAGGCCGTAGGAGGCGATGATCTCCGAGGCGATGTCGCTGTCCTTCTTGTTCGGCCAGTCCTTGAGCTTCTCCTGCCGGTCCATCAGCACGCCGGCGTCCATGCCCCACACCTCCAGCAGGCAGCGGGCCGGGTCGTCGTCAAACAGCGGCCGGACATGGGTGATGTAGCCCGTTATCAGCACCTCGTCCGCCTCGGCCAGGCCGGCGCGGATGCTCACCTGTTTCCAGATGCGCAGACGCTCATCATCCAGGATGCCCCACGAGCCTCCCTGGTCCAGCAGCAGGGAAAAATGCATGCGGAACATGCTCGCCAGTTCAATATCATGCTCAACCTCAAGACTGATGAGACGCGGGTAGAGGTCTTCTGCCTCAGCCCCGTCGATCTCGATAATCAGGTTCTCATTCTCCATGGCAGTCTTATCAGGCCGGCGAGTCCGGCGGAATGATAATCGGCCTGCCGATCCTGCCCCGGTGCTGCGGGGCGCCCGCACCAAACCCCGACGAGCTGATGGCCGCGGTCAGCTCTGTTGCGCTGATGGTGAGGCTGTTGTAGTCGATGAGCACCGCCCGCTCATAACTCTGGCTGGCCACGGGAATCGCCTCGCCGGCCACGGTCCGGGTGTCCTCGCTGAGCAGCACGTTCTCCTCAAAGAGGTAGCTCTCCACGCCCACCAATGCCGAGAGTTTGCCGGCCAGCACGCTCCAGGGCGGCTCACCCGCCTCTTCGTTGTGCGTCAGGGGGATGCGCACGCATTGCAGCACGCCGTCACCGAGCAGATCAAGGGGCGAGAAGAACTCCGGGTTGGCATCGGTTATGCGCCACCACTTGCGCGGGGCCTTGTAATACCGGTAGGCCAGGTGATCGAGCCGCTCGCCCTCCTCGATGGTGTGGAAAAAGGTGCCGGCGGTCGCAGGCGTGGGCCGCAGGGTCACGGACTTGAACCTGCGGCCGCGGGCGTCGACGGTCACCGCGAACGGCTGTTTTCTGTAGCGTGAGTTTTTGAAAAACATCGTTTATCCCGGAATCACCACATCGGTAATATTGATCAGATTGGTCACATTGAGCACCGACATGACCTCCTTCATCGCCTTGGAATACTTGAAGACCGGGTTCGGCCCCTCGATCACCGTCAGATTCACCGCCACGCTGGCCCGGATGGGGTTGAGGTCCGTGCTGAACTCGGTCTCCGTGATGTTCATGCTGTTGATGTTCACCGGCAGCACCCTTTTGCGGCCCCAGATGAAGAGGATCATTGGCGGGTTCTCGCCGCGGGTGAAGGAAAAGCCGCCGGCCGAGCCCAGCAGCGCACCGAGGGCCGCACCCAGCATGCCTTCGCTCTTCGGGTAGACCATCAGTTCCAGGGTGCAGAGCTGGGGCATTATGCCGAACTGCTCGGTGATGGGGTCGCCGTCATTGAGCCTGTCCGTGGCATCCAGGCGGATGTCGAAGGTGATGTTCTCCTCGCCCACCTGTACCTGCTGCTGCCGCTGCAGCTCCAGCAGATCGGCGAACTCCTCCCGCTGGTGAAACTGGCGCAGCGTTGATCGGCCGGCCGTTGCGGCCGCGGCGCCGCGCGCCTCTCCGGTCTCGCCTGCCGGCGCGGTCTGGGCCGGGGCGTTGGGCACGGAAAATATCAGGCTGCGGTTGCGCACCAGCTGTACCGGATTGAACTGAAACGGCACAATCAGCGGCGGGATGCTGAGCCCGTACTCCACAAAGGCGCCGCGGAGAATTTTCGGTTTATTGGTAAAGCCGCCTGACATGGTTATCTCCAGAGTGAGGAGTAAGGAGTGAGCAGTAAGCAGTAAGGAGTGAGGCGTGAGGAGATTCCTTCCCTCCATAAATGAAGGCTGCTGGAAGCGTGATTTTTTCTCATATTTTCTCCTTGTTGTCTCCTGTCTTCTGACTCCCTTACTCCTCACTCCTTACTTTTCACTTCTTGCTTCTCGCTATTTTCACAATTTGATCCCCTGCAGCCGGGCGAGGATGGCCTGCAGGGGAGATTGGTGCTCAGGGGCCAGGGCGTCACGCATCAGGTTCACGGTCTGCAGGGTCTCCTCGGTCAGGCCCAGATAGCAGTAGCCTGTTCTGTCACTGGTCTGGATCTCCATGCTGTAGCCGAACCTGTCCTCGTGGGAGCGCAGGTCGATTGCCAGGCCGCGCTGTTCAATGATATCAAAGAGTCTCCGGTATTCGCCCCCGCTGATCACCTCGTTGCCCCAGAACGCTTTGTCCTCAAGCCGGTCCCGGCGGGAGGCCGAGACCAGATGGGCCCGGTAGAACGGCTTGTCTTCGTGGCCGTGCCAGACCAGACGCACCGAGAAATCAGGGCTGTTTTTCAGTTGCTCATGCATGGTAATCCATCACTTTATCCCCATTCTCCATTACCCATCAGTTAAAGGTCCATCCCGGAAACTCCGAGCGCAGAGTGGACTGGTGGGTGCCGACCAACCCCCCGCCGGGACTGGTGGGGTTATGGGGTGATACCGCCCCGGCCGTGTCGATGGAAAAGCCGTAGGACAGCGAGTCCAGCCGCGTCACCGTGGTGCCGTTCACCCCGTTCAGCGACAGCACCGCATCCCAGGTGGTGGTGCCGCTGGCCGGGGCGTTGCGGGAGGGGTGATCGATAAAGGTGGTCGGCCTGGCCGCCGCCTCGGCATCGGTCCAGTAAAAGGGCTTGGTGTCGTCATTGGGCCTGGGGTCCACATAGGGTGAGGTGGTGCCGCCCAGGGGCACATTGGTGTCAATGGTCTGGGTCCAGCGGTAGCCGTCCGGATAATCGGCGGAACTGGTGCCGTTGGTGATCTCCACCACTATGCCCACCCCCCTGGCCTCGGCGGCAAAGGAGGTGAGCGAGGCATTCTGGTCCTGTTCGCCGGTGGTCTCGTTGGTGCTCTTGTCCGGCAGCCGCGGAGCAAACGCGCCGCTGCTGTTCATCTGCCCGCCTGCCATATCGGCCGCAAAGTTTGTCAGCCTGATGCGGGGCAGGGCGTCCACCTGGGTTTGGGCCGGGCCGGTGACGCGGCTTCTGCCCTGGTTTTCCTGATCACGATGTCTGATTTTACGTGGGGCGAACATGTCAGTCTCCTCAGTTTCTGGTGGCAGCAGAGCGGTTGACGGTTTCCTCATGCCACAGCTTGCCGATTTTCTCGAACTCCCGCCTGACGCCGCGCAGGATATGCACCATGCTGATCTCCTCGTTGCTTTCCGCGGCAAGGAAGGCGGTGTTCAACACAATGTTGCGGATGCTGCCCCCGGCCACCTGGAAGCGTCTGGCCAGGAAATCATAGTCGATGTCCTCCCTCACCGGCGCCTCCGCTGGGAAATGGCTCCGCCAGATGCGGGCCCGCAGGGCGGCATCCGGGAAGGGGAATTCGACGATAAAGCGGATGCGCCGGGTAAAGGCCTCGTCCAGATTGGCGCGCAGGTTGGTGGCCAGGATGACCATGCCCTCATACTCCTCCATTTTCTGCAGCAGATAGCTGGTCTCGATGTTGGCGTAGCGGTCGTGGGCGTCTTTGACCTCGGTGCGCTTGCCGAACAGGGCGTCCGCCTCGTCAAAGAAGAGGATGGCGTTGCTGCGCGTAGCCTCGGCAAAGATCCTGCTCAGGTTTTTTTCCGTCTCGCCGATGTACTTGCTGACCACGCCGGAAAGATCGATTTTAAACAGATCAAGCTGCAGGTCAGCGGCCATGACCTGGGCCGTCATGGTTTTACCCGTGCCCGGCGGCCCGGAAAAGAGCACGCTGAGCCCCCGGCCGTAGGGCACCTTCTGGCCAAAACCCCACTGGCCAAAGACCCGGTACTGCTGTCTGACCTGGGCGCAGATCTCTTTGAGCAGCGCGGTTTTTTCCTCCGGCAGCACCAGGTCGGTCCAGTTGTATTGCGCCTCGATCTTGACGGACAGCTCGGCCAGTTGGTGATGGGACTGGCTGCGGCAGGCGGCGTAGAGATCGGCGAGCGACAGTTCCCGGTTCTGGCCGGTCTGCATGGTCCGGGCCAGCCGCGCCGCGCCGACGATCTGCCCCGGGGTCAGGCTGAAGCGCCGGGCAAGTTTGGCCGACCATTTGCCGTCGGTGCCGGCATTTTCTGCGGCCAGCATTTCCTGCCAGACCTTCTCCTGGATGGGAACCGGGGGGGGCGGTACGGCAAGGGAGACAAAACGCAGCTCAGCAAAACAGTCCTCCCCGGGCCAGGCCTTTTCCCCGGCCAGAAAGACCAGCCAGCCATACTCGGCAATGGCCCGGGCCGTCTTTTTCAGCAGTGCCCGGCCCTTGTCCGGCCGCTCGCTCAGCAGGTCGAGGTTGTCGAAAAAGAGGATGGCGCGGCTCAGCAGCCCTTCCCGCAGGGCCAGCCGCATGGTGCTTTCCCATTCATCATCATGGGCGGGCAGCAGTTCCAGGTCGACGAGGAGCATGGGGCACTGCAGCTCCCGGCAGATGGCCCGGGCCAAAGTGGTTTTGCCCGCGCCTGCCGGGCCGTGCAGCGCGATTACCGTTTTTTCGTTGATCATCTCCCGCCTGAGGTGACGGCTGACCAGGTTCAGCAGCCTGGTCTTGAGATCCGGCGCCGCAGCCACCTCATCCAGGGTTACAGCGGGGGAGAGCAGCCGGGCGCAGCGGCTGAGCCGGTTATCCAGCGCGTTGTGGTTGAGAACGAAATCGACGATCCTGCGGTCCACCTTAAGCTGCATGGCCAGATCGCTCGACCCGCAAGGGCTGTGGGGATCAGCCGCGTGCTGCAGGATGCCGCTGCGTAAGAGCCTGGCATTGCCGGCCAGGAGCTGCCGCAGCTGCCAGCGCTCTGCGCGGCTGTCAGCGAGCAGCTGCAGCAGCAGATCAACGGATGGTTTCCCGCGGGTGATATCGTCGTCCTGCAGATAGGCATAGAGGCTGTCATATCTGCGGTCCAGCTCCGGGGCCAGGCAGATGACCAGGGCCTGCAGCTCAAGGGCTGACAGGCCGAACATCTGCCCCAGGCAGGGCAGGGCGAGAAAGATTTTCTCCTGCCGGCTGGCGGCGATTCTGGCGCTGATCTCCTGGGCCAGCAGCTCAAGCTGGCGGCGGATGGCCATGGTCTCCGGGGTCTCCTGGCCCATGGCCTGCTCTTCCTGCAGCAGCCGGGCAATCTGCCCATGGGAGATATACATGCCGCCAGCCGGCTGCTGTTCCGGCCGGCCTGCATGCAGCCGGCAGACCTGCAGTCTGATCAGCAGGTCGAGCCGCTGCAGCTCGGCGCTGAGATGGTCAAAACTCGTCCCGTAGAGCAGCCGGACCGCCTCCTTTTTCATGGCCTGAACCCTCACGCCGTCACCTCAAAAAACAGGGTTTTGCGGGTCAGATGGGAGATGTCCACCCGCATCTCGTAAAAGCCCGGGGCAAGGCCGGCCGGAATGGCGAGGGTAAAGGAGTCGCCGGTCAGCTCAAGCCCGGTGAGCAGGGGGCTGCGCATCAGTGACACGTAGGCCCGCCAGCCGGCGAGATTCTTGCCGCTGATGGTCACCGTGGCCCCGGACGGAGCGGCCATGGGAGTAATCGTTTCCACGCTGGGCGGCTGAAAGGGCGCGGACACCTCGGGCACGCCCACCTGACGCACCCGCTTGGCCATGGTGCGCTCACTGGCGGCCAGCATGTCAAGCTGCACCACCGCCACCTCATAGGCCACGGAAAGCCGGTAGGGCTCGGCAAAGGTGCTCCAGACATTGCTCATCTCTTCAAGCACGATGGTGTTCTGCATCACCTTGATCTGTTCCCTGGCCCCAGTCAATTCCGCCGGCAGGTAGTCGGCCGGGATGACCGGGTTTTCATAGAGCACCCGCATGGCCTCGCCCAGGATCTCATGGATGGTGGAGTTGCCGGTCTGCTGATCGTTTTGCGCATAGGGGGTCAGCAGATAGTGGAGATGCAGGGAGAGCGGCGGCGGCGAAAGGCGACCCGGATTGTCGGTCCTGGCCTGCCAGTCCATGTTTTTCAGCAGCGGGCTTTCCACCACCTTGTAGAGATAGAGATTGACCCGGCGATTTGACCCCTTCTCATGGGGGGACAGAATGGTGACATCAACCTCCGGGGTAAGGGTCATCTCCCCGAGCAGGAGGTTGCGCAGCGATTCGCTGACCAGTCCTATAGCTGTGGATACGCTCACAAGTCGGTCCTTTACCTGATCATCTTTAAGGTTGCGCGGGCCATGCCGCTTCGTTCCCAGAAGGCGTATGGCTCACGGCCGCGGCTCCGGGCGGCTGAGCTGCGGTTGATCACCACTACCTGCTGCAGAGGCGGCCGGGCAGGGGTTTGATCCTCTGTTCTGCTCGGCTGTTCACTTTCCCTGGCCTCGCTGACCGTGGCCTTTTTGCTGACCAGTTCATAAAATGTCCGCCGCAGCTCTTCGATCTGCCGGGCCCCGTCCCCATCAGGCCGGGTGGCCGGGGTGACGGCGGTGCTGAACTTTGCCGCCCCGGTCTCCGCCTGGGCAGGCGGCTGCGGCTGGCGAAAGGCAAGGGCCGGCTGCACCTCCCGCCCCGCGACGGCGCGTTTGCTCTCTTTGCCCGGCCCTGCAAGGCCCGCCGTCCTGCTGAGCGGGGGGGTGTCCTGCCGTACCGCGGCAGGGCCAGCTGCCTGCGCCACGGTCAAGGTTGCTGCCGGCTCCTGGGGCATGAGCGCATGCGCATGGGCGGCAGCGGCTGCTGGTCCTGATGTCCGCAGGGGCTGCCGGTCCCCGGCCGGCCGGGCGGGTTCTGGCCTGGGCTGATGTGGCAGGAACCTCTCGCCAGGCGCCACTGCCGCACTCTCCTGCCGGTCCGGTCCGGCAGGCAGGGTGGCGGAATGGCCGGTCACGGCAGGCGGCTGGTCCGCTGCCAGGAGTTTTTCCTGGTCCACTGCGGCCAGGGCGGCAAAGACCTGCCTGGCCGTCGACCTGCCCGGAATACTGAGCTCCTGGCCGCCGATGGGTCTTGCGGCCTGTTGCCCGTCTGCTGCCGGTCCGGTCTCCGTGGCGGGCCGTATAGGTTCGTCCGCCCTGCCTGGGGCAGCCATGACCGGCGTCGCCGCCGCCAGCAGCCGCGCCGGGGAACCCCCCTGGTCTTGCCGGGCCGCTTCTTCCCCGTTGTGGTGAGGCGTCTTTCCCGTAGCTGGCCTGCTCACCTGCTTCTCCTCCTGCCGGGCAACGGGCTGCGGCAGGGCCGGGGCAGCCTCGGCCGCCTGTGGGGACGCCTGACGTTCAGCCGGCATGGAATACCCCGCGGTCTCCATTCTCTGCTCATCCCTCGTCATGCTGTCCAGGCCGTCCTGCGCTCCGGCAGCGTGGTCAGCCAGGGGTTCGGCCAGGGGCGAGGGGATAAAGGGTGCGCCCGGTTCCGGCTGCAGCTGGTAACGGAAGGCTCCCGGCGGCAGCGGCCCATGCCCTTGCAGGGCGGCCGCCCTGCGCTCCGGCAGGCCGAGCAGGGAGCGCACCAGGCGTCTGGCCGGGCTGCCGGTGCCCGCTTTATGCGCGCTATCTTCAGAATGCATGGTGCAACCGCTCCATTTCCCCGGAAAGAACCTCAATGTAGCGCCGCCGGTTCTCCCTGGTCATGCCGAGGATTTCCTTTTCGCTCCAGTGGTAATGATAGGCCAGGTAATGCACCTCTTTCAGCAGCAGATCAAGCCGGGTGTGCAGCTCGGTCAGTACGAATTCCTGCACATCGAAGGCGGCGGTGAAGCTGCGGCCGCACTCCGGGCAGAGGGCCGCCAGGCTGGCGCCGATTTTCGGGGCCAGCCGTTCCATTTCGTTTTCGATCTCCGCCTTGGCCGCGGCGGGCAGCCCGGCAACCTCTGCCAGGGACGGCCCTCGAACCGCGCCGATGCTCTGCAGGCAGCGGGCCAGCAGATTATCCGCCGCCAGCTCCTCGTCGCTGTCCAGCAGGTTGGACAGCTCTTCCTGATCCTCGCCATTGGGCAACCGGAAGGTGACCAGAAGGCCGCCGGCCTGCGGCGAGAGCTGCAGCTTATGCCAGCGGGCCTGTTGCGGGGAGCGGCTCACCGGGATATTATCTGTTGCAAAATCGATATCCGCCCGCGCCCCGCAGTCCGGAAAGCTGCAGCGGATCACCGCCTCGATGCGCCGGCCGAAGGTCATCTCCCGCAGCTTCAGCAGCAGGAAAAGCCGGTCGCCCGCCAGCAGGCGGCGCACCAGCCCCTCGCTCACCTGCTCGATGCCGCCGATTTTCTCGATGCTGCGGCTGAGCAGGGCGGTGACCAGCACCGGGGCCGGTTTGCCGTTTCTGCCTGCCACCATTTTCTCGGCAAAACCGCAGAGCGGGGCCAGGATGACCCGGTCATGCACCAGCCCCTCATCATCAACAAAACCGCCCGGCAACTGAAACGCCATGCGCTCCATCGCTCACCTAGCTTTCGGTGGGTTCGCTGACCGAAGTATCGCGCTCCCAGCCCTCGTTTTCCAGCTTGATGCTCTGGATCATCACCTCGTTGCCGCCGGCGTCCAGGCCGGGCAGGGCCTGGTATTCCGAGACCCAGCAGCGGTATACCTTGTAGGACAGCACCTTGCTGCCCTGCAGGTTGAAGACGTCGATGACCACATCCTTGCGGAAATTCTTGAGCGACATGGAGGCGTCGCCCTGGAAGTTGTTGATCAGATTGGCCCACTCCTCAAAGGTGGTGTCATGGGTGACGCCGGCCTCCAGGGTGATGCTGTCGTAGGAGGTCTTGCCCGGCAGCTTGCGGCTGGTGCTGGGGTCGCCCCCCTCCCGCCATTCCTTGACTTCGGTGGTTTTTTTCAGGGCGCTGCACTTGGAGAGCCCTGCCACGTATTTACCGTCCCATTTTACTCTGAATTTGAAATTCCGGTAGGGATCAAACCGGTGGGTGTTTACCGTAAACTGTGCCATATTTTTTTCTCCCCCATCGCTGTTGGGCTATTTATGATTTTCAACTTTATTCAATCCGTGATCCGCATTGCCGGATCAGTTAGTTCTGCCCGGCCTTCTGGCTGATCTTCACCACCACGAACTCGGCCGGTTTGAGCGGCGCGAAGCCGACCAGCACGTTGACGATGCCGAGATCGATGTCCGCCTGGGTGGTGGTCTCGCTGTCGCACTTGACAAAGAAGGCCTGGGAAGGGGTGGATCCCTGAAAAGCCCCCTGGCGGAACAGGGTCATCATGAAGGAGCCGAGGTTGAGCCGGATCTGGGACCAGAGCTCCTCGTCATTGGGTTCGAACACGGTCCACTGGATGCCGTTGTAGATGCTGACCCGCAGCATGATGGCCATGCGGCGCACCGGGATGTACTTGTATTCCGGATCGGAACTGAGCGTGCGCGCCCCCCACAGCACAATGCCGGAGCCGGGGAATTTGCGGATGACGCAGACGCTCTTTTTATTTTTATTGAGATTGCCCTGCTGGATGTCGGTGAGATCCGTCACCAGGCCCACCGCCCCGCCGAGCACCGCCTCGGTGCCGGCCGGCGCCTTCCACACCCCGCGCCTGGCGTCGATCTGGGCATACATGCCGGCCACGTAACCGGAGGGCGGCACGCTGATCGGCTCAGCAGAAAGGCCGGTGGGATCCAGGGCCTTGAGCCAGGGGAAGTAAACGGCGCCATAGGAGTTGGGCGTATTGATGTCGTCCCGGTACTGGATGGCGTCCTCCAGGCTGATATCGTCCCGGTCCATGTCGGCGATGTAAAAGCAGTCGGACAGCGGCCGGTTGCGGCAGTAGTTCATGCCGGCGTCAGCCACGGCCGGCGAGCCGATGCCAGGCACGGCGATCAGCGAGACGTCCCGGATGGTGTCGAGCCAGGCAAAGGCGCTGGTGTAGTCGATATCGTTGAGCGGCAGGGTGCCGTCGCTTCCGGGCTGCACCGCGCTGATCGCGCCTGCTACCGTATCGTCGCCCAGGAAAAAGAAGTCGTCGGCCGCGGTGTTCTGCGGCCGCATGGCCGCGGCGCCGTAAACCTCGGTGCCGCCGTTGCGCCTGCCGAGTCTGAGCGCCCCAGCGGCATTTTCCAGGGGGTCGCTGGCCGCGACGATCTCCACCTTGGAGGCGGCGCTGGTGTTGCCCGAGGCAATGCGCAGCATGTTGGTGCTTTCCACGGTGACATTGACGGTGTAGGCCCCGGCCGGGGTGGATTCCCGCAGCGGGGTCATGGCCCGGATGGTGGTCTGGATGGCCGCGCCGATGACGGCCAGGTCGCTGAGATCAGCTGCGGCCAAGGCCGTGGTCAGATCCACGGTGCGGTAGCCGTCGTTATGGATGTTGATGCGGAATTTGCGCTGGTTGGCCCCGAGCAGGGCGCCACCCAGGGTGATGGGCGCGCTCTGGCTGTAGCCGGCGATCTGGTTGCTGTTGGCCGTGTTGACCGTTACCGTGATATATTTGGAGCTGGTGTTGATCACCGTCTCGACGAATTCCGGGGAGGCCGGGTTCATGGAGAGATTTTCATAGGCCTCCAGCTGTAACGGTTCTTCATCCGGGGTCGGGTTGTCCTGATACACCGTCAGATTGAAATCGTTGGCCGGGTCATCGGCCTTGCTGCTGTCGACGAGCACCATGAATTTATTGCCCCAGGCCCCGGCTGATCTGGCGGAGATGGTCATGCTGTCCTGGGCTGCGGCGCCGCGGTCACGGATGGTCGCCGTGGCCGTATCGGCGCCTGCGGCCACGCGGCCCACATAGCACTGGGTGCCGCCGTTGTTGAAGAACTGGAACACCGCATGGGCCAGGAAGTAGCCGCTGAGAAACCCGCCGTAAATGGTCTGAAATTCCGTGAAATTAAATATCTTTTTGACCTGGCCGATGGGTCCTTTTTCCGCCACCCCGAAGAATGCCGCGGTTGACGTTCCGGCAGCTTCGATCGGCCTGACGCCGCTGGAAATCTCTTCCACATACACACCTGGATACGTTAAAACTGCCATAAATTCCTCCTTTTTATGTTAAGGATTTGCTTTCTTAGTTTTTCCTGATTTCCGCTTTTCTCCGCCGGTTCCGGCCGTGGCGGCCGCCGGCTTTTTCACTTGGGTAAGTTCGATGATCCCTCGCTGCAGCAGCCTGCTGATCCGGCTGTTGTGGACAATTTCCACCTCGATGATGCCCTCGGAAACGGCGCTGCCGCCGAGGTACAAGGTGCGCCCGCTGTTCAAGCGGATCATGACAGGTCTTGGGGTCATGTTTTGAATTGTGACAGTCATTGGCGATCCTCTGGTCTAAAGTGGTATGCAGTGTCGCAGCCGGAGGCCCGAGGAGGGCCTGGAAGCGCATCCGTGCCCGGCAGGTTCGGAAATGGTTATCCGGGTATGCTTCCTCAGTCTGGGAGGGATGGAATGTTTCCCTGTTGCTTCAGGCAGTTATAATGAGGAAGTGCTTAATTTAACATGAGCAAAAGCGGTGCCAGCAGGGGGAGGCGGCTGATTGCCGCGGCAATAACGTCGCTGTTCCGGCAGGTTATTTTTTTTGCTGTTTTGGGAGTGAACAGCAGCAGACCGGCAGGCGGCGTGGCGGTGTGACAGGCAGTTGTCACCTCTGGATGTTACAGTAAAAGGGAAAAGAGCGTCGGGTCCTGGCCGTAGGTAGGCGCGGCCGCTGGCGGGCAAGGAATCTCCTCCGGCCGCTGCCCGAGTTCCGCCCAGCGAAAGGCCGGGTGTAGAATTTCTGTAACAGGAGGAAGGGCCGAAGGCAAAAGGCATCAGGCAAAAGGCGGGGGCGGCTTCCTGCCCGCCCTTTAACACCTTGGGCCATCCGCAACTTTTTGGGCAGTTCCCCAGTTTTACATTGCCTGATGAGTAATTTTAAGGTTAGGGTAATTGGCATGGGGTTTTCCATTTCTTGTTTTTACAACATAAGGTTCAGGGGCTGATAAAAAAACAGGGAAGACGTCATGAGTAAAAAAGAGAAAGAATTCAGGGCCCTGCGCCGCCAGGCGGAGAGGATGCTGCAGACCGGGGCAGGGCTCCGGGCGGACGCCCGGCCGGAGGAACTGGCAGCGATTCTGCAGGAGTTCGAGGTGCGGCAGATCGAGCTGCAGCTGCAGAACGAGGAACTCATCCGGGCCCGGCAGGAGCTGCAGCAGGTCAACGCCGAGCTGGAAAGGCAGGTCGCTTACCGGACTCTGCAACTGGAGAAAACCAATCTGCTGCTGCGGGCCAGCGAGGAAAAATACCGCACCATCGCCGATTATACCTGCGACTGGGAATACTGGCTCAGAGAAACCGGGGAGTGTCTCTACAACTCTCCCTCCTGCGAGAAGATCTGCGGCTACACCCCTGAGGAGTTCGCGGCTGAGCCCGGTTTGTGTCTGGCCGTGGTCCATCCCGCTGACCGGGACATGGTGGCCCGGCATCACGAAGAGGAACTGCTGGACAAGAATCTCAGCGGTTTTGATTTCCGTTTAACCCATAAGGACGGTACGGTGCGCTGGGTCTCCCATGCCTGCCGGCCGGTGTATAACCAGGAGGGGAAGTTTATCGGCCGACGGGGCAGCCTCAGCGACATCACCTCCCGCAAGAAGTTTGAAATGGAACTGCAGCAGGCCCGGGCTGAACTGGAGACCAGAGTGCGGGCGCGCACCCGCGAGCTTGAAGAGGCCAATGTGGCGCTGACCGTGCTGCTCAGGAAAAGGATAGAGGACCGGCATGCCCTGGAAGAGCGGATTCTCGTCAATACCGCAGATCTGGTGGAGCCTTATCTGGACAAACTGGAAAACAGCCCGCTCACGCCTGCCCAGCAGAATCTGGTGACGGTGCTCAGGGCAAACCTGGCGGAACTCGTCTCACCCTTCTGCCGGACCATTGCCGTCAAATTCGACAGACTCACCCCGGCGGAGACCCAGGTGGCCAATCTGGTCAAGCTGGGCAAAAAGACCAAGGAAATTGCCGAGCTTCTTAATCTGTCGCCGGGCACCATTGATATCCATCGTAAAAACATCAGAAAAAAACTCGGCCTGACCAACCAGGGCGCCAACCTGCAGTCCGCTCTCGCCGTCCATGCCAGGGCAGAGGAAGACCTGGCGCCTGCGCCGGAAGAGGGGAGCGGGAAGAACGACTGACGCTGCGGCGTCTGCCAGGCAATGACCGTAATCCGCTAACCGTCAACCGTAAACATAGCCGATATTCGGGACAGCAACTTTAATCCTGCACGGTTGAAATTCAGCGGCAGCCCGTTTCCCCATTGAGCGCCTGTTTTACGGACCCATCGCAAATCTGATTGGGTATATTTTCTATCCGTTTCCTATCAGAATTAATCTTATTGTATTAATTTTTTCATTCTGTAAGCTGAAAGTAAGGTTTTTGTCAGGCTTTTACTGCGCATGCGCATGAAATGCCTTTTGCCCTGCCCCTCGATATGCACCACGTGCGGAAGAAGCGTTTTTTCTGCGGACAGGGCTTGCACGGTAACCACTGATTTGCGAGGTTCAGCCATGATGCCCACAGGTGACGGATCAACAGAAAAAAGGGAACACGCGCGGTTCAAGGTCCAGGAGACCGTCTTTGCCGTGCTGGAGACGGATATCGAGCGGCAGCCGGCCCTGGTGGTGAATGTGGGTCAGGGCGGGGTGTGTCTGCATTATTTCCGCGATAAATATTCATGCAACTGGCAGAAATTGACTATTTCCTCCTTTTATCCCGATTGCTTCCTGGGGCAGTTGCCGGTTGAAATCGTTTATGACGGGCCGGTGAGAAAGGGATACGACACTCAGGCCAACGGCATGCGCTGCTGCGGCCTGAAGTTCGCTGCCCCGACCTTTACCCAGCAGGCCCTCTGGAATCTTTTCCTCGAGCATCATATACCAGCAATTCATGGGCAGCAGCAGGCGAAAATGTGAAAATCCAGGCAAGCAAACCGGAGGGGTACTGTCGTGCAAAACAGGGAACGCAGAAAAAACGAACGATACAGGATAAAATCCGGCATTGCGGCACTCATGCTGGAGGAGAGTTCAAAGATCGCCCAGATCGTTGATATCAGCACCGCCGGACTCTCCTTTGTCTGCCGGCGGTGCGAGGTGAAGAAAAACAGCCTGATTGAGATGGATATCCTGCTGCTCGATGATATCCGGCGGCCGGAAAATGATATCTTCTTTCCCAATATACCCTGTGCCGTGGTGGCAACCAGTTTCCTGGCCGGTCCGGCCGTTTATGCCCTGCAGCCGATGATCCGCTGCAGCGTCAGGTTCCAGGACGAGATACCGCTGGATGCCTTCCCCATACACCGGTTTGTCAGAGAAAAACCGCCGGAGTGCCGGAAAAAGAGCCTCCATGGCTGAAATCGCCGCCGTCTCATTCCTCTCCTGTTGCTTCCCCGCAACTTATTCCTGCCATTTCCCTCCTGGCCAGGCGCGCCTCTAGCTCCTGACCAGGGTGAAAATCCCCGTGCCTTGCATGACGTTAATGGCGCCTATCTGTCTGCAACCGCGAAAAAGTGTGGGCAATTCAGTTGAAAAGGAATAGGATGCGGGGAAAGAAATAAAGGGTTCGCAATGGCAGAAGAGAAGGATGGCTCCGGAACAATCATTGCTTTGCTGAGGCAGGCGGAACTGCTGCTGGAAGACGGCGGGGCTGGCTCGCGTCCGCAGGAGTTTGCCGGGATGGTCCAGGAACTGGCCCGTCATCGGCTTGAGCTGCAGTTGCAGGATGAAGAGCTCGCCCGCATGAAAAAAGACCTGCGAGCTGCCCATGAGGAACTGGAAAAACGGATCGCGGCAAGAACGGCGGAGCTGCAGGCAACCAATGTTTCCCTGCAGCAGGAAATAGAGTTGCGCAAAGCGGTGGAGGAGGAGCTGCGCTGCAGTGAAAGACGCTTCCGGCAGCTTGTCTCCATGTCGCCGGCCGGTATCTACCTGACCGACAGGAAAGGCCGTTGCACCTATGCCAACGAGCGCTGGTGTGCCATGGCCGGTCTTTCCCCCGACGAGGCCGCCGGTCTGGGCTGGCTGAAAAGCCTGCATCCCGAGGATCGAGCCTACGTGAAATCCGCCTGGGGGAAAATGGTGGCGTCCGCCGGCCATTGGGGGATGGAATACCGTTTCCGGAACAAAAGCGGCGCGACGGTCTGGGTCTATGGTCTGGCCAACCCGTTGCTGGATGATAAGGGAAAAGTAACCGGCTATATCGGCATCAATACCGATATCACCCCGCTCAAGCAGGTCCAGCGGCAGCTGCAGGAAAAGGAGGAAAAATACCGCACGGTTGCCGACTTTACCTGTGATTGGGAATACTGGCTGAGTCCCAAAGGGGAATATCTTTACATCTCGCCGGCCTGCCAGGAGGTAAGCGGCTACAGCCCCGAAGAATTCATAACTGATCCGGCGCTGTTTTTCTCCATTATTCACCCGGATGACCGCCGCAGGGTAACAGGCCATTTTGCCGAGGAATATTTTGACAGGCATCTGGAAAGATTTGACTTCCGCATTGTGAGCAAAAGCGGGGAGGTGCGCTGGGTCTCCCACGCCTGCCGTCCCGTCTATAATTACCAGGGTGAATTTGTCGGGCGGCGGGGCGCCATCCTTGACATCTCTTATCGCAAGAAGATTGAGGAACGGCTGATCAGCAGTGAAGAGCGCCTGCTGCTGGCCCTTGATGCCTCCTCCGACGGGGTGTGGGACCGCAATCTGCTGACAGGCGAGGTTTGTCACGGGGAAAACTGGCATCGCGTGCTGGGCTACAGCGATGAGGAGGCTAAGCAGCTTTCTCTCACCTGGGAAGAGCTCATGCACCCGGATGACCGGCAGCAGACCCTGGCCAGGGTTGAAGAGCATCTCAAGGGGAATACCTGCCGCTATGAGGCGGAATTCCGCATGCGCAACAAGGCGGGCAGCTGGCAGTGGATTCTGTCAAGGGGCAGGGTGGTGGACTGGGATGAAAGGGGACGTCCAGCCCGTTTTGTCGGCACCCATACGGATATCACCTATGGCAAGAATATTGAGACGGAATTGCGCAAGGCCCATGACGAACTGGAGCAGAGGGTTGCCGACCGCACCCGTGAGCTGGAAGAGATCAATATTGCCCTGGCCGTCCTGCTGAAGAAAAAAAGGGAGGACACCCGCGAGCTGGAGCAGCAGATTGACGCCAATGTCAGAAACCTGGTCGAACCCTATCTGGCGAAACTCGGAAAGGGTCCGTTGACCGGAGAGCAGAAGGCCTTGGTGAATATTCTCAAGACCAATCTTGATGAAATTATCACCCCCTTTACCAGTTCCTTGTCCTCGAAATTCGTGCAGCTTACCCCCACCGAGATCCAGGTGGCAAATCTTGTCAAACAGGGCAAGCGGAGCAAAGAGATTGCCGAACTGCTCAATCTCTCTCCCGGCACCATCAATATTCACCGGAAAAATATCAGAAAAAAACTCGGGTTGACCAACCAGAGGGGCAATCTGCAGTCAGTTCTCTCATCATTTGTCTGATAGTTGCCACAAAAAGCGATTCTTGGCTGTTTAAGGGTAGATAGAAAATGGATAGGTTTTCTATCTATTTTCTATGCAATTTTCTCCCATTGTATTTGATTTTTTGTCAGGTATTATTGTCCTACCCGCCAGTCCCCAGCGCCGTTTGCCGATCAAGCCGCCGGGACAGAGCGGGCGCTTTGAGGTGTTTTTTGTCGAAGATATTCCCGCCCAGATAGGGGACAGGGAAATCTGTCAATTTTTCAGCCACATTGCCAATGTGACCTCGGTTGCCGTATGCCTGGGGGAGAGTCGGGCCGCTTGCAAATCCTTTTGCTGCCCTGGCGCTCCTCAGGGCTGCCGAAATCGCCGGGCGCAGATGGCCCATGCGTTTGATGGGTTATCTTTACCCTGCGCCGCCGGAGAGTTAATGCCGGTCAATTTCCCGGGGCTGCTTTCGGCCAGGGTTCAACAACGGGGTGGAGAAACAACCGCAGGGGGAGAAAATGGGCACAGAACCGGATGAGGCAAAACAGGAGAGGCGGAAACATGAGCGGTTTCCCATGAAGAATTCGGTATTTGCCATGCTCGACTCTCATCTTTTGGGCCATGCCGCTGCTGTTCTTGATGTGAGCAAGGGGGGAGCGGCTTTGCAGTACTGCAGCAGTGAGGGTTGCAACGGTAACTGGAAGAGGCTGGATGTCATTTCCGCAACTGATAATTTCTTCCTGCGCAAACTGCCGATTGAGATCATCTCTGACCAGCTGATCGCTGATGAACAGGGCAAGCAGCCGGAAGGGGGAATAAAGCGCTGCGGCGTAAAATTCGTATCCGTTCACCGGGCAGTAGCCGGCAAAGATAAGTGGGGCACCGAGTCATTCGGTGCCGCATGAAGGGATGGTCAGTTGGGAAGGAGAAAAGGCA
>QZKJ01000087.1 GCA_003605035.1 Desulfurivibrio sp. | reverse complement strand
ACGTAGCACTGCTACGCTTCCGGGCGATTTCACCACTCATCCTTGCCCAGAATATTTTTCTCTCGATCTCGCTACGACGTTCATTTTGCAAGAGGCTCTTTTATTTCAGTTATCAACTTTTGTCTTCTTTATCGTCTGGGAAAGGTGCGCTTCCCGGAAAATACCTGACCTGCAATCCCTTTGCAACCCCGCCCGCCACAGGCGTGAGGCTGACACCCCCCGAATCGCGGGTGAGCAACGGGGACGGATGTGGCGCAGGGCAGCCGGCGGGCCTGTGAAAAATTGTCAAAATAAACGGATGACAATTGACAATCCGGCCGGGAAAATGGTTAATTGTTAAACAGAATTATTAACACCCATTCTGCCAACATTCGGAAACCCTTCCATTTCTTTTCACAAGGATTGACTCATGAAAATAGGACGTAATGATCCCTGCCCCTGCGGCAGCGGAGTGAAATATAAAAAATGCTGTCAGGGCAAGGTCACCTTCAAACCGGCCGAGGGGCAGGCCGCGCCCCAGGTTACCCTGAAAAGCGAGATCGAAAAGCTGCAAGAGGTTGCCCTGAAAAAGGAAAAGCTGGTGAAACCGCTCGGGGTTTTCGTCCTCTTCTCCACCGAGGAGGGGGATGCCTGGCTGCTGGAGATCACCGACATGGATGCCGTGCAGGTGGCTGACAAGGGCAGCCGTATCGAGGTGGAGCTTACTGAGAATCCTGAAACCATCGAGATCAACTGGTCCCATCATTTCGCCATCCGGAAAAAGCAGTTTATCACCACCGCCTATGCCGACAGCCGGGAAACCGTCTGGCCAGACTACCCGGCCCATTCGATCTTTGCCGCCATCAAGCGCATCCGCAAGAAATTTCCCAAAGAGCTGCTGAGCAGCATCCATCTCAACGAAGAAGATGTATCCGTCGGCCAGGTCTGAACCGGCAGGGCTGCTCGGCTGAAGCGGTGGGAAGATGGCCGGAATCCGGCGGAATGTTGCGGTTTTTGCCCATGCTCGGCATGATGGCGGCAATTCTTGTTGCCGCCAGCCTGCCGGGCAGGGTGCTGCCCTTTCTCCGCTACCATAATTTTGACAAGCTCTGCCACGCCCTGGCCTATGCCGCCCTGGCCGCCAGCTGCCTGTTTGCCTTCCAGCCCCTGTCCAGAAAACATCCCCTTTCCGCCGGCCTGCTGACCCTGGCTGTCTGTCTCGGTTACGGTTTTGCCGAAGAGGCTTATCAGTCCCTTATTCCCCGCCGGGTGACGGACGGCAGGGATATCATGGCTGATCTGCTGGGCGCCGTCATGGTGGTGGCCGGCCTGCAGCTCGTCCGCCTGCGCAAAAGACCTGACTGACATACCCCCCGAACCTCCTTTCCCCTCTTAGGAAACCTGATTGCGGCCATCCTCCATAAATGAGAAACGGCGCGCATCTTTTGATAGCCTTTGCCGGCAAAAGGGGTTAATTTGCGCTGGCGAAGTAAATGAGGGTGCTTTGCCGGTAAACAAGGAAAGTTGAGATGATCAAATGGCTGTCGCGCTGGATACGGAAAACTCTGAGCTGAAACAGGCCCTGCTGGCGGCCAATGCCGTTGCCGGACAAGCCGAGGTGCTCCTGGCCGCGGTAGGAGACGGCATCAGCATCCAGGACAGAAACTTCATCATTCTCTATCAGAACCGGGCCCATATCAACATGATGGGCAAACACGCGGGCCAGCAGTGCTACCGGGCCTACGAAAATCAGGACGCCGTCTGCCCCGGCTGCCCGGTGGCCCGTTCTTTTGCCGACGGCAAGATCCACACCTCCGAACGGGAAGTGCCTGCTGGCGACACCCTGCGCTATTTTGAAATCACCGCCTCCCCGCTGCAGGATAAGGCCGGCAACATCAACGCCGCCATTGAGATCGTCCGGGAAATCACCGCCCGCAAGGAGGCGGAAAAGAAACTCTGCCAGCAGGAAAAACGCTACCGGGAGCTTTTCTCTCACCTGAAAAGCGGGGTCATCGTCTGCCGCACCAGTAACTGCGGGGATGATTTCGTCCTGGTTGACCTCAATGAGGCGGCGGCAAGGTTTGAAAGGATCAACCGGCAGGAGGACATCGGCCGCAAACTGCGGGCCGTCTGTCCGACCATGGCTGCAACCGGTCTTTTCACCATCATGCACTATGTCTGCGAGACAGGCATTCCCCAGCACCACCCGGCCGCCTTCTTTGCCGCAGACCACCGGACAGGCTGGAAACAGTACTATGTGTACAAACTCGACACCGATGAGATTGTGGTCATCTACGACGACCTGAGCAAGGAAAAAGAGGCCGAGGAAGAGAAAAAAAAGCTTGCCCGGCAGATCCAGCATGTGCAGAAACTCGAGAGTCTCGGGGTACTGGCCGGCGGCATCGCCCATGACTTCAATAACCTGCTGATGGCCATCATGGGCAATGCCGATCTTGCCATGCTCGAGATGCCTGAAACTTCACCGCAGCGCGCCAATATGCTGGCCATCATGAAGGCCTCCCGCCGGGCCGCCGATCTGTGCAAGCAGATGCTGGTTTACGCCGGCAAGGGCCCGTTCAATCCTGACAGGATCGACCTCAATGGGCTGATCAGGGACATGGACCATCTGCTGCAGATCTCGGTCGCGAAAAAAACGCGGCTCCTCTATCATTTCGCCAAAAAGGCGCCGGCTGTTCAGGCGGATGAAAACCAGCTGCGGCAGGTCCTGATCAATCTGGTCATCAACGCCTCCGAGTCAATGGGCGACAGCAGCGGCGACATCACCATCACCACCGGCGCGGCTGAATGCGACCGGGATTTTCTTGACAGAAACTCCCTGTCCGAGGATCTCTCACCCGGGCTCTACGCCTTCTTTACCGTCACCGACACCGGTTGCGGCATGGATGAGGCAACCAAAGCAAAACTGTTCGATCCCTTTTTTACCACCAAATTTCCCGGCCGCGGCCTGGGAATGTCTGCGGTGATGGGCATCGTCAGAGCGCACTGGGGATTTATCACCATCAAGAGCGAACCCGGCCAGGGCACAGCCATCCAGGTTTACTTCCCGGCCGCTCCCACCGAAAAAAAACAGCCAAGGGAAATCCCGCAGACCATAGCGGGCTGAGGCACTCTGCCATGATCCTGAGATTTCTGCCCATGACGCTGGTCATGGCCGCCATATTCTTTCTCTCCAACACGCAGGGCCAGAACCTGCCCTCGGCCATCAACGGGCTGGACAAGATCCTGCACGCCCTTGCCTACGCCACCCTGGCGGCAAGCTGTCTCTACGGCCTGCATCCGGCGGCCAGGGACAAAGGGTCCCTGCGCCCGGCGGCAGGGGTGGTCTTTTTCTGCTTTTGCTACGGGCTGACGGATGAATTTCACCAGTCCTTCATACCCGGCCGCTCACCAAGCGGGCTGGATATTGTGGCCGACACAGGCGGTGCGGTCCTGACCGTCCTGCTCTGGCACGGGTGGCGGACAAGGCGGCGGTTCAGCAGGCTGCGAAAAGGCCTGGGCGCCGGCTGACATCCTGCCCCGTTTTTCCGGATCAAAGCCGGTAAACTGTTCGAGGTAGAGGCTGGCCAGGCAGGCGCACTGCAGGGGGAAAAGAAAATACTGCAGAAGGGCCAGCGGCGGCAGGATCGCCGCCGCCATATAGATAACGAAGACCGGCACCACGGAAATCAGCAGCAGGAAAACCAGATGCATGAAAAAACCTTTCTCGCCGACCTTGTCCTTGCTGGCCTTCATGGCCTCCCCCATGGTCAACCCGCGGTGCGCCATCAGCGGCAGCACATAGAGCCACCAGACGGTCATGAGAATGCCCGGCGCCAGCACCAGAAAATAGCCCAGCAGAATAAGCAGCATCATGAAAAAAACCGGAAAAAAATCGCCAAAACGCTTCATGCCGGCAAAGATGTCATTGAAATCACTCCCCTTTCCCGTCTCCAGCCAGCGGATCATGGCCAGCAGATAACCGGCCATCAGCGGGCCGGCCAGAATACCCAGGGTGAGGGAGAGGAGCAGCTGGATAATGCAGCCGCCAAGAAAGAGCACGACGAACTCTTCCTGCATCATTTCGACCATATTCTTTAAATGGGCCTGGAAATTCATGAGCGGCTCCCTGAAATTTTTGCTGGACATCTGCCCGGAGCTGTCCTATATTTAAGTATATAATTAAACGCTTTGAGCAAAGTGATAAAGGCGGCGAACCAGGCATGGATTGCCGGTTGCGCTTTGCCTGCCCGCCATGAGGTCCCGGCCGGATGTCCCGATGAATCGTTTTACCGGACCCTCACGGTACCATAACAGACATTATGACATGCCAAGACGATTTGACAATACAGAAGGAGAAAAAAGATGCCGCTCTATGATTTCCGCTGCCAGGATTGCAGCAAAACCTTTGAAGCCCTGCTGGCCTCCAGCTCACAGGCCGCCCTGGATGAAGTCAGATGTCCCAAGTGCGGCAGCAGCAAGGTGGTGAAAACCATCTCCGCCTCCAGCTACCGCCTGGCCACCAGCAGCTCCACCCCCATCGGCAAACCCCTGGGCGGCTGCGCTTCCCGGGGAGGCTTTTCCTGAGCATGATGCCTGCGCGGCCGGTCAGGCCGCTACAAGAAGTGAAAAGTAAGAAGTGAAACGCACGGCGTCGTAGGGGCGCCCCTTGTGGGTGCCCTGATCCGGGGGAGTGAGGAGTGAAAAGGCAAGGAAGTTTTCTTCTCACCTCTCACTTTTCACTTTTCACTCAAAAATCAATCCTGAAGCTGTACACCCCTTCTTCAAGATGGCTCTGCACTTTGTAGCCGGACTTATTGAAAATCGACTGCATCCTCTTGTTTTCCCCCAGCACCTCAGCGGTAAAACCTGAAATGCCGCTGCGTTTGGCGATGGTGATCAGATGGCGGAAAAGTGCTGAGCCGATGCCCCGATTCTGCCACTCATCGCGGACGATAAAGGCCGCCTCGGCCCGGTTGGTCCGCTCATCAAGATAATAACGTCCCACGGCGATCATCTCCTCACCATGGGCGGCCGGCAGGGTGGCGACAATGGCCACATCCTTGCGGTGATCGATATAGACGAAATTCTTGATCTGGGTATGGCCAAACCGGCTGCTTTTGCTCATGAAACGGTAATAGAGGGTCTCCTGGGACAGGGCGTAGAGCAGATCCCGGATACTCTGCTCATCGGTGGGATGGATCGGCCGGAAGGTAATAAAGGTTCCATCGTCAAGCAGCAGAGAGGTTTTCATCTCGTCCGAGGCGACCACCATCTTGTCGCCGAAAGAGGCGAACTCCTGGCGGATATACCTGGCCGCTATGGCGTCGTTGAGCAGTTGCTCCCGGAAATCCGGATGGGCGATGCTGATGAGCGCCAGGGTCCGCTCCTCGATATTCTTGCCGTGCAGATAGGCGATGCCGAATTCGGTGACCACATAGTGCACCTCGCCCCTGGTGGTGACCACCCCGGCCCCCCGGCTCAACTGGCAGACAATCCGGGATTTGCCCGCCTTCTCATCGGTGGCGGGAAGAACGATGATGGCCTTGCCGTTCTTGGAACGGGCCGCACCCCGGTTGAAGTCGACCTGGCCGCCGATGCCGGAATAAAATTTTTCCCCCTCGGAGTCGGCGCAGACCTGGCCGGTCAGGTCAATTTCCAGGGCCATGTTGATGGATACCATCTTGCGCTGGCAGCTGATGATATAGCTGTCATTGACATATTCCGTCGGTTTGAATGAAAAAAGCGGGTTCTGATTGACCAGATCATAGAGTTTCTTGGTGCCCATGCAGAAGCTGGTGACGATCTTGCCCTGGTCCATGGTTTTCCTGGCCCCGGTCACCGCCCCGGATTCGATGAGTTCGATGGTGGCATCGGTGATCATCTCCGTGTGAATGCCCAGATCCTTCTTGTCGGTGAGGTAATGCATGCAGGCCGCCGGGATGCGGCCGATGCCAGGCACCCGGCCCAGGCCGAACTGGACGGTTGAGCCGTCCTCCACCAGGGAGGCGACGTGCTTGGCAATCCTCTCCGATGCCTCATGCATGGGCTTGGACACCCGCTCGATCAGCGGGATATCGGCCGGCACCAGGATGTCCAGGTCAAAGATGTCAAGCAGGGAATCGCCGAAGGTCCAAGGCATCTGTTTGTTCACCTGGGCAATGACCAGGGAACCGTTTTCCGCCGCACTCTTGACGATGTCCACCGAAATGCCCAGACTCACCTTGCCCAGGATATTGGGCTCACTCACCTGAATCAGCACCACGTCCAGGGGCAGTTGGCCGGCCTTGAACAGCAGCGGAATATCGGAGAGCAGCATGGGGGTGTAACTGCCCAGCCCCTCCTGAATCAGGCCGCGCACATTCTGGCCGATAAAAAAACTGTTCACCGTAAAACTGTCGGCCAGCTTGGGGCTGGCATAGGGCGCATCGCCCTTGGTCAGCAGATGGACGATCTCCACATCCGCCAGTTCCCCGGCCCGTTTGGTCAGCGCCTCCACCAGCAGCTGGGGCTCGCCGCAGCCGGTGCCGATGAAAACCCGGTGCCCGTTTTTGACATGGGACAGGGCTTTCCTGGGGGTGGAGACCATGTCCTCATATTTTTCCTGCCAATGCGGATCGAACTCAACTTTTACTGGCTGCTTCATATATTCAACCTCAATTTAACAATGGGCTACGCAACTGAAAAACCATCCGGCCTGCAAAAGCAATGCTAGACCGAAAGAGGCCGCAGGGTCATGCGGGCATCGGCGACCACCGCCGCCCCCCCGATTTCGCCAACAATAAAGGGATTGATATCAAGTTCCTGAATCTCGGGGAAATCAGTGGTCAGCTGGCTGATGCGCTGCAGGCCGTTGGCGATGGCCTCCAGATCGACCCCCTTCTGCCCCCTCTTGCCCTTGAGGATTTCATAGGAACGGGTGGCCAGCAGCATCTGCACCGCCTCTTCCGAGGTGATGGGCGCCAGATGAAAGGTGACATCCTTCATCACCTCGACAAAGATGCCGCCCAGACCGAACATCAGCATGGGGCCGAACTGGGGATCGCGGCTCATGCCGATGATGACCTCCAGGCCGGTGTCCACCATTTTCTCCACATAGACGCCCTCAATGCGGGCATCCGGCGCCTTCTCCCTGATGCGGAGCATCATCAGATCATAGGCATCCCGCACCTTGCCGGCTGAGGCGAGGTTAAGCTGCACCCCGCCCAAGTCGGTCTTGTGCACGATATCCGGCGAGACGATCTTCATGGCGGCCGGAAAGCCCACCCTTTTGGCGATCTCGATGGCCTCCTCGGAACTGGAGGCGAGCTTGCCTTCAGGAATGCGGAAGCCGTAGGCATCGAGAATGCTTTTGGCCTTCACCTCGCCGAGATGCAGACGTCCGGTGCGCTGATGGCGGGTGATGATGCGCTCGGCCCGCCGCCGGTTCACCGGAAAGCGGGTCACCACCCTGGGGGGCCGCTGTTTCCAGGAGGCATACTCATACATGGCCTTGAGCGCCTCCACGGCCCGCTCCGGCGAATCATATTCCGGCAGACCAGCCTCGCCCAGTTCGGCCCGGCCGGGCATGACACCCTTGCCGCCCATGAAGGAGGCCAGCACCGGCTTCTGGCGGTTCAATTTAGAGGCGATGGCCCGGGCCGTTTCCGCCGGCCTGGTCATGGCCTGGGGAGTGAGGATGACGATAATGGCGTCAACCTCATCATCATTTAAGGCCGCCTCAATGGCCGCCACATAACGCTCCGGGTCGGCATCGCCCAGCACGTCAATGGGATTGCCGGTGCTGGCCGCGGTGGGTAGTTTCAACCGCAGGGTATCGGCGATGGCGCGGTTTAAGCTGGTTACCTCAAGCCCGGCCTTTTCCACGGCATCGGCCACCATGGTGCCGGGACCGCCGGCATTGGTGATGATCAGCACCCGCTTGCCCTTGGGCAGGGGCTGCATGGAAAAGGCGGTGACAAAATCAAACAGCTCCTGGAAGGTATCGGCCCGGATCACGCCGGAGCGTTTAAAGGCGGCGCCGTAGGCCGTATCCACCCCGGCCAGCACGCCGGTATGGGAGGCAGCGGCCTTGAGACCCGCAACCGTGGTGCCGGATTTTAAAATGACCACCGGCTTGAAGGAGGAGGCCTCCTCCGCCGCCTTGACGAAATTATCCCCTGAGCTGATATCCTCCAGATAACCGGCGATGACCCTGGTCTGCTCGTCGTGGGCCAGGGTGCGCAGCAGATCCACCTCGGAAAGATCCGCCTTGTTGCCGATGCTGATCACCTTGGAAAGCCCCATGCGTCGCGCCGCCGCCTGGTCGAGAATGGCGGTGCACAGCGCCCCGGACTGGGAAATCACCGCCACTCCGCCGCTGCCCGGCATGAGCCCGGCAAACGAGGCGTTGAGCCTGCTTTCCGTATTGATGAGCCCCAGACAGTTGGGACCCAGCATGCGCACGTTGCGGCTCTTGCACAGGGAGGCGATTTTCTTCTCCAGGGCCGCCCCCTCTTCCCCGGTCTCCTTGAACCCCGCGGAAATGACAATGATAGCGCCGCAGCCGGCATCCAGCGAATCCCGCACGGCGTTTTCCACATGATTGCGGGGCACGACGATGACACTGAGTTCCACCCCTTTGCCGTACTGCTGCAGAGTGGGGTAGCATTTGAGACCCAGCACCTCGTCAGCCGAGGGGTTGACCGGAACAAGCGGCCCCGCGAAGCCGCCGCCCAGCAGATTTGCCAGAATGTCATGGCCGACCTTCCCCGGGGTTCGGGAGGCGCCAATCACCGCCACACTTTTCGGATCAAACAAGGATTCTAACATGAGCAAACCACCAATGGCTTACAGAGCATCCCACGAATCTTCCGGGAAACGCTCAAGTTTAAAAAGACAGTCATTTTTCTGCAGACCGCAACTTGCGTATTTTTACCATGCCTGAGCAAATAAAATTTGTCAAACATCTGAGCGTGAACTATATATTTACCATTAAAAAGACCGAAAGGCCATGGAAATAGTTGATAACCCATAGAATTTGTTAAAAAAATAAAAGAAATAGTTATTCGTGAGCAAAAAAACAGACCCTGACCGCACAGGCGGATCCGCAGGCGCCGCCGACCTGCAGACCCTGTTCATGGAAGCGGTGCAGCTGCACCAGCAGAGCCAACTGAGCCAGGCTGAAGAAAAATATCTCCTGATCCTGGCGGCCCTGCCCGGCAACGCCAGGGTGCTGGGCAATCTGGGCATTCTCTATAAAGACCGGCAGCGTTACCCGGAGGCGGAGCAGTGTTACCGGCAGGCCCTGGCAAGCGACCCCGGCGACCCCCTGCTGCACCTTAACCTGGGTGCGGTACACGAGGCCCAGGGTGAACTGGACCGGGCCGTCTCCTGCTTCCGCCGGGCGCTGGAACTTGAGCCGGCCAACGCCAAGGCCTTAAACAACCTGGGCAAGATCCTCTGCCTGCAGGGGCTGCTGGCCGAGGCAGAGGCCGCGATCGGACAGGCCCTGCAGTTTGAACCGCGCTACCCCCTGGCCTGGAACAACCTGGGGGTCATCTACAGCAAACAGGGAAAAACCGGGCAGGCCATCGATTGTCTGCAGAAGGCCCTGGCCCTGCAGCCGGCCGATCCCGGCATCCTGTACAATCTGGCCGGCGCGTACGGCAGCGAGGAAAAAATCGGAGAGGCGGCAGACTGCCTGCGCCGGCTCCTGGCCCTTGACCCGCACCACGCCGCGGCCCGCCACCTGCTCGCCGCCTTTTCCGGCGACACCACGGAAACCGCGCCCGCCCAGTATGTGGAAGGCACCTTTGATCTCTATGCGGCAGGCTTTGATGCCCACCTGGAGGGCAAACTGGGCTACACTGTGCCCGCCGCCCTCCGGCAGCTGCTGCAGGAAACCGCGGGCAGCGGGCGCCGCTTTGCCCGGGCACTTGATCTCGGCTGCGGTACCGGCCTGTCCGGCCGGCCGTTCCGGGACCTGATTGATGATCTCACCGGCATTGATCTCTCCGCCAACATGCTGACCAGGGCGGAAGAAAAAAAGATTTACCAGCGCCTCATCCGCCAGGACATCACCGCCTTTCTCGAGCAGTGCCCGGAGCGGTTCGACCTGTTCATCGCCACCGATGTCTTCATCTATGTAGGCAAGCTTGACAGAATTTTTGCCGCGGTCAGCCGCTGCGCCTTGCCAGGGGCCTGCTTTGTCTTTTCCATAGAACGGGAGGAGGAGGGTGGAGACTTCCGGCTGCGCAGCTCCGGCCGCTATGCCCAGTCCACCGCCTACATCAAGCAGCTGGCCGGCGAGCATGACTTTACCGTGGCGGCCTGCCGCGAGCATGGCATCCGCAAGGAAAAGCAGCAGTGGATTGCCGGCAACCTCTTTGTCCTGGTGAGGGAGTGAAGAGTGAGGAGTGAGGAGTGAGGACAGCCCCGCTTCTCTCAGACAACCAGCAGCCCGGACAGGACACAGCATGAAACCGAAGAAAGGCCCGCAGCCGCTCTACACCACGCCCAAACAACTCCTGCTTGATCTCCTCTACATCTCGGCGGGCAGCCTGCTCTGTGCGGTGGCCATCAACGGCATCCTGATCCCCCACCAGTTCGTCACCGGCGGCGTCACCGGTCTGGCCCTGCTCATCCACCATTTCATCCCCTCGCTCAACGCGGGCTGGATCTATTTTATCCTCAACCTGCCGTTGTTCGCCCTGGCCTGGATGGCGGTGGGCCGCCGCTTCTTTTTTTACAGCATCCTCGGCGCGGTCTGCCTGACCCTGGCCATGGCCTCGATCCATCTGCCCATCGTCATCGAGGACAAAATGCTGGATGCCCTGCTGGCCGGGCTGCTGATCGGCGCCGGGGTGGGCATCACCCTGAAATCCTCAGGCTCCCAGGGCGGCACCGACATCCTGTCGGTCATGCTGCTCAAACGCTTTTCCATCAGCATCGGCAGTACCGTACTGTGCGTCAATATCATCCTCCTGCTCATGGTGGCCTTCCTCTACTCCCTGGAGTCGGTGCTCTACACCCTGGTGGTGCTCTACGTCAGCGCCAGGATGGTCAGCCTGGTGGTTACCGGCCTCAGCCAGCGCAAGGCGGTGTTCATCATCTCCAGCCACTGGGAACAGATAGCCGGGGAGATCCTGAAGGACATCCGGCGCGGGGTGACGATTCTCGAAGGGGAAGGCGGCTACACCCGCCAGCAGGAACACATCCTCTACACAGTGGTCAACTTCCGGGATATCGGCCAGCTCAAGCGGCTGATCCAGCAGATCGACGAAAACGCCTTTGTGGTCATCAGCGACACCCTGGAAGTGGTCAACTACCGCATCGGCAACCAGCCGCACTGGTAACAGGCCGACGGAGTCAGATCTTTCCGGCGGCGCGCCAAAAAAATAGCGCTTGCGGAACAGGCCCTCTCCTTTCTATTATCTTAAAGAGAAAAAAGCCAGTGGCGGCAACATCACAACACAACGGACAGACAGCAAGGTTTACCATGAAGACATATTTTGCCCCGGCGGAACGCTGCAACCGGGAGGAACTGCAGGAGGAGATCAGGTTCATCAGCTGCAATCCGGTCATCGACGGGCTGATGAAATCGGTTTCCGGCCTGATTGCCGTGCTGGACGAACACCGGCAGGTGCTCGCCGTCAACGACGTCATGCTGCGAACCCTGGGCTATAACGATGCCAAAGAGGTGCTGGGCCTGCGGCCGGGCGAGATGCTGCACTGCATCCATGCCCAGGAAGAGCCGTGGGGCTGCGGCACGACCAGATCCTGCCTGACCTGCGGAGCGGCCATCGCCATTGTGGCCAGCCTGGAGAAAAACCAGCCCCAGGAACGGATCTGCGCCGCCACGGTGACCAAGGACGGCAAAGAGATCGACCTCTGCTTTCAGGTCCGATCGTACCCCATCAGCTTCGAGGGGCACAGATTTCTCCTGCTCTTCATGCACGATATCACCAACCAGCAGGCCTGGGCCTCCCTGGAGCGGGTCTTTTTCCATGACCTCAACAACATCCTGACCGGCATGATGGGAGCGGTCGACCTGCTGCCGCCGGCCACCGCCGAGCTGAAACTGGTGCAAACCCTGCACCACCTGGTACTGCGGCTGAAAAACGAAATAGAGATCCAGCGACTCCTCGCCCAGACCAAAGAGCAGAGCTACCAGATGGTTTTCCATCAGATAACGCTGCCCGAGGTGCTGGAGGAACTGGGCTGCTTTATCGCCAACCACCCGGCGGTCCATGGGAAAACTCTCATTTTGCCCCCCACGGTGCCCGAGATCAGCATCACCACTGACTGCTCCCTGCTGCTGCGGGTGCTGACCAATATGGTGATCAACGCCTTCGAGGCCACCGATCCGGCCGGCGAGGTGAAAATCGGCATCAGCGAGGGGGAGGACCACATCGAATTTTCCGTCTGGAACCGGCAGCCCATCCCGGATGATATACGCCTGCGCATCTTTCAGCGGCATTTCAGCACCAAGCCGGGCCGTGGCCGGGGCATCGGCACCTTTTCCATGAAACTGTTCGGGGAGAATTTCCTCAAAGGCAGGATCGCCTTCACCTCATCAACTGAAGATGGCACGGTTTTCCGCTTCACTCTGCCGCTGGCCTCGTCGTAGCATCCCATGCTGGAATATCTCATCATCTGCCTGGTTGCCGTGGCCGTGGCCGGCCTTACCTTCTTTTCCGGCTTCGGGCTGGGCACCCTGCTCATGCCGGTATTCGCCCTCTTCTTTCCGGTGAAGATCGCCATTGCCGCCACCGCCGCCATCCATCTGGCCAACAATATCTTCAAGGTGCTGCTCACCGGCCGTCACGCCAACCTCAAAATCGTCCTGCTCTTTGCCCTGCCAGGCGCGGCGGCCGCCATCTTCGGGGCCATGCTGCTCAACTGGTTCACCTCCCTGCCGCCGCTGGCCAGCTACCCGCTCTGGGGCCGCACGCATCTGATCACCGTGGAAAAATCGGTGATCGCCGCCCTGATCATGGTCTTTGCCGCCATCGAGCTGAACCCGTCCCGCAAGCATCTCTCCTTTGACCTCAAGTTCATCCCGCTGGGCGGCCTGCTGTCCGGGTTTTTCGGCGGCCTGTCCGGCCACCAGGGCGCCCTGCGCACCGCCTTTCTGCTGCGCGCAGGACTTGACAAAAACGCCCTGATCGGTACCATGGTAATCTCCGCCGTGGTGGTTGACCTCGCCAGGCTGGCCGTTTACGGGGCCACCTTTTTCCGCCAGGATCTGCCGGCGCTGCAGGAGCAGGGACTGCTCGGCCTGATTGCGGCCGGCTCCCTGGCGGCTTTTACCGGTTCCTTTGCCGGGGCGCGCCTGCTGAAAAAAATGACTCTGGCCGGCCTGCAGAAAATGATCGCCGTCATGCTCTTTCTGCTGGCCCTGGCCCTGGGATGCGGTATGGTTTAGGAGTGAGAAGTGAGAAGTAAAAAGTGAGGAGTAAGGAGTGAGGAGTAAGGAGTGAGGAGACAGCATAAAACGTTATAAATTCTGTTTCCTGACTCCTGACTCCCTAATTCTGAATTTCACGAGTTTACCCAATGGGAATCGCAGCAGACATCATCACCATCGTCATAGCGGCCCTGATCGGCGCCATCATCGCCCAGCGGCTCAAGCAGCCGCTGATCCTGGGCTACATTCTGGCGGGCATTGCCATCGGCCCCTTTACCCCCGGCATCACCGTCAGGGATACCCACCAGATCGAGCTGCTGGCCGAGATCGGCGTGGCCCTGCTGCTCTTCGCCCTGGGACTGGAATTTTCCATCTCCGAGCTTAAACCGGTCCGCAAGGTGGCCCTGATCGGCACTCCCATCCAGATCCTGCTGACCATGAGTCTGGGCTTTGGCCTGGGGAAATTCTTCGGCTGGCCTTTTGATGAATCGCTGTGGTTCGGCGCCCTCATCTCCCTGTCCAGCACCATGGTGCTGCTGAAGACCCTGATGAACCAGGGCTGGATGGGCACCCTTTCCAGCCGGGTGATGATCGGCATGCTGATCGTGCAGGATCTGGCCGTGGTGCCGCTGATGATCATCCTGCCGCAGCTGAGCGATCCCGCCGCCGGCCTGCCCATGCTGGGGCTGGCAGCCCTGAAGTCGCTCGTGTTTCTGCTGCTGATGTTCTACCTGGGCACCCGGCTGCTGCCCCGCATCCTGGCCTATATCGCCGGCTGGAACTCCCGGGAGCTGTTCATCCTGACCATCACCGCCATGGGGCTGGGCATCGGCTACGCCACCTATCTCTTCGGCCTGTCCTTTGCCTTCGGCGCCTTTGTGGCCGGCATGGTGCTGAGCGAATCCGATTACGGCCACCAGGCCTTAAGCGACATCATCCCCCTGCGGGACATCTTCGGCCTGCTCTTCTTCACCTCGGTGGGCATGCTGCTCGACATCAACTTCCTCATCGCCCACTGGGACACGGTGCTGTTCATGGTGCTGCTGGTGGCGGCGGGCAAGGGCGTGATCTTTGCCGCCATCACCAGAGCCTTCGGCTACAGCAACGTGGTGCCCATCGCGGTGGCCTTCGGCCTCTTCCAGGTGGGAGAGTTTTCCTTTGTGCTGGCCAGGGTCGGCCTGGAAACCAAGTCCATCGACCACGACATGTACTCCTTCGTGCTGGCCACCGCGGTGATCAGCATGGTGGCCACCCCCTTTGTCTCCAGCCTCACCACCCCGCTCTACAAGCTGAAAAAGCGCCTTTTCCAGCATGAGGTGCTGCAGACCGCCAACATCCCCGAACAGGGGCTCAGAGAGCACGTGGTCATTGCCGGCGGCGGCCGGGTCGGCCAGCATATCGCCCATATCCTCAAACAGATCGACGTGGCCTTTGTCCTCATCGAACTGAACCACCAGCGCAAAGAGGAATGCAAGGCCGCCGGGCTGCCGGTGATCTTCGGGGACGTGAGCCAGCCGGTGGTGCTCGAGGCGGCCGAGGTGAGCAAGTCCCGGCTGTTGCTCATCACCATTCCCTCGATCATCACCACTCAGGCCATTGTCAAGCTGGTGCACCAGCAGCGGCCGGGCCTGCATGTGGTGGCCCGGGCCGAGGGGCTGGAGCAGATGAAGACCCTTTATAAGACCGGGGTCTACATGGTGGTGCTGCCGGAGCTGGAGGCGGGCCTGGAGATCGCCCGCCAGGCGCTCATCCATCTGCAGGTGCCGGTGACCCTGATCCAGGGCTATACCGACACGGTGCGGCAGCAGCTCTATGCGCCGATCTACAATTCCCATTACGACTATCATCTGATCAGCCAGCTCAACAAGGCCAAGGACCTGCTGGAGATCTCCTGGCTGACCATCCCCGCTTACAGCCCCCTGCTCGGCCGCAGCATCAAGGAGACGGCAATCCGCACCCGCACCGGCGCCTCGCTGGTGGCCGTCATCCATGAGGGGCAATTTTCCCCCAACCCGACCATTGATTACTGCTTTGCCCAGAATGATATGGTAGCCGTCATCGGCAATTCCCAGCAGCGGGAGGCCTTTAAAACGATGGCCGAAGGTTGAGCTCCAAAAACCAGCCCAACAAAAGAGCGGGATGGGGTCAAATCTTTATTCTTGATTTTTCCAAAAAAGAGGCGGCAAAACAGAACACTCCGTACCAGAAAATGATCAAAACAGCACCCAGGCCCCAAAAAGAAGAATGAGTGATTCGAGCAGCCGGGAGTTAACAGCTGGAGCATATTTTTCCTCTGAAGAGACGAAATGGACTTCTTCCGCAGACACCTTATCCCGCATGTATTGGCAAGATTGACATTCAGTGGAATAAACACCAGGCAGAAGAACTCCGCTCTCCTGCTGCATGCTTTTCTGCTGCTGTCCATCATGATCCAGCCGTTCGGCTTCATAGAAACCGGCTTGGCGGCCGCCTCGCCTGATCCAGACGATATCCGGCAGCAGACCGATCCCCTGGCCCCCTTACCCGCGGCAAGGAACCATTCCAACCTGGCCGGCAACCACCCGCGCCCCAGAAAGGTGCGCGTCGGCGTATACGAAAATAAGCCGAAAATCTATACCAGCGAAACCGGAGCGGCTGCCGGAATATTTCCCGCCATCCTCGACGAGATTGCCCGCAAGGAAAACTGGCAGGTGACCTATGTTTCCTGCGAATGGTCCGCCTGCCTCGAGTCGCTGGAAAATGGCCGCATCGACCTCATGCCTGATGTCGCTTTTTCAGCGGAACGCGACACAAAGCTCGATTTCCATACAGAGGAGGTGGTCAGCAGCTGGTCGGCCGTATATGCCAGAAGCAGAGAGCAGATGAGCAGGATAGCCGATTTGAACGGCCGCCGGCTTGCCATGCTCAAAGGATCAATCCAGCAGACGATGATGGAGCAGATGGTAAGCGGTTTCGGCTTCGAAGTTTCTTTTATTGAGGCAAACTCATTTGAAGAAGCCTTCCTGCTTGCTGCCAACGGCGCCGCCGATGCGGTTGTTTCAAACCATCTGTTCGGCGATTATTCTCATCGGCAATACGGACTGGAAAAGACCTCTCTCGTTTTCAGCCCCGTCTCCTTATATTTCGCGACAGCCGCCGGCGCCAACCCTGAGCTGCTCAAAGCCATTGACAACAATTTACGGGCAATGAAAGCAGCCCCCGGCTCGGTCTATTACCAGGCCCTGCAGCGCTGGATGGAAAAACCGCCCAGGCTTGTCGTGCCGCCGTATCTTCTCTGGATCATCGGCGCCATAAGCGGCCTGCTTGTCTCAGCTTGTGTGTTCATCCTGCTGCTTCGCTGGCGGCTCAAGGCCGGCACCCGGCATCTGGCCGAGGCCAACGAGATGCTGCGCGCAAGCGAAAAAAAGTTCCGCGATCTCTTCCATCACCATGCAGCGGTGAAATTCCTGATCGATCCGGAAAACGGCAGCATTGTCGAGGCCAATGAAGCGGCGGCACGGTTTTACGGCTGGCCGCTGGCACAGCTGCGGCGCATGCGGATCCAGGACATCAATATCCTTTCGCCTGAGCAGATCGCCGCGGAAATGGAGAAGGCCAGAAATCTGCAGCGTATTCATTTCGAGTTCCGCCACAGGCTGGCTGACGACTCGGTCCGGGATGTGGCGGTATTCAGCAGCCACATCGACATCCAGGGAAAAACCCTGCTCCACTCCATCATCCATGACATCACCGCGCATCGCCTGCTTGAAGACCAGCTCCGGCAGGCCCAGAAGATGGAATCAGTGGGCCGGCTGGCCGGTGGCGTGGCCCATGATTACAACAACATGCTCAGCGTGATCATCGGCTACACGGAAATGGCCCTGGACCGGACGACTCCAGACGACCCGCAGCATGACTATCTCCGCGAGGTTTATCAAGCAGCCCGGCGTTCCGCCGGCATTACCCGGCAACTGCTGGCCTTTGCCCGCAAGCAGACCGTGACTCCCAAAGCGCTCGATCTGAACGAGACCGTGGAGGGGATGTTGAAAATGCTCCGCCGGCTTATCGGCGAGGACATCGATCTGGCCTGGCTGCCCGAATCCGGCTTGTGGCCCGTAAAAATCGACCCCGGCCAGGTCGATCAGATTCTGGCCAATCTCTGCGTCAACGCCAGGGATGCCATCACCGATGTCGGCAAAGTCACCATCGAGACGCACAACGTGACCTTTGATGCGGCCTATTGCGCCGAGCATGCCGGCTTTGTTCCCGGCCCGTTCGTCCTGCTGGCGGTAAGCGACGACGGCTGCGGCATGAACAGGGAAATGCTCGATCATGTTTTTGAACCTTTTTTTACCACCAAGGGCGTGGGCAAGGGCACCGGCCTGGGCCTTGCCACCGTCTATGGCATTGTCAAGCAGAACAACGGTTTCATCAATGTCTACAGCGAACCGGGTAATGGGACGACCTGCCGCCTTTATCTGCCCCGGCATGCGGGTAAAGCCGATGAGCTGCGCCCTGAAAGCGCCGTGGAAATCCCGCAAGGCAACGGCGAAACGGTGCTGCTGGTGGAGGACGACCAGGCCATCAGGAAGATGACCAGGAGGATGCTGGAAAACCTTAGTTATCAGGTGACGGAAGCGGGCTCACCGGGCGAGGCCATGCGCCTGGCCGACGAGCGGGCCGGCGGCATTGATCTGTTGATAACCGACGTGGTTATGCCGGAAATGAACGGACGCGACCTGGCTGATCTTCTTCATGCGCGCTATCCGGATCTGAAAATCGTGTTCATGTCGGGCTACACGGCCAATGTCATCGCCCACCGGGGGGTGCTTGACCAGGGCGTGAACTTCATCCAGAAACCATTCTCCCAGAAAGACCTGGCCGTTATGGCAGGCAGGGTCCTGGCCCTGAAAAGAGTTCCGCCTGCCTGAGGGAGGAAGAAGATTTCCCCTCCCGCGCCGGCACCGGTACACTTACAGTTTGACGGATGATCCCTTTTCTCTCGGCCGCAGCATCCAGTTGTGGTTCACGTGCAAACGCGGCCGGCCGCTCCCCAGTGGTACTTTGACGTGAGACGCGCTCTTTCCGCCACCGAGCTTCAGGGTGAGAACCGCGCCAACGAGCAAAGCGGCGCCGGCGATCAGGAAAGACATATCATAGCTGCCGGTAGCTGCCTGGATCATCTGCGAGAGCCGACCCATGACAAAACCGCCCACTCCCCAGGCGGAAAAAAGGATGCCGTAGTTGGCGCCGAAATTTTTCAGCCCCCAGAGATCCTTGGCAAAGGAGGGGAAAAGAGCCAGGTTGGTGCCGTAGTTAAAGCCGATGAAGGCGGCAAGCAGGACCAGCAGCGCGGCGCTGCCGGAAGCCGAGCCCATGACGGGAATGGCGGCGAACATGAGCAGGGCCTGGAAAAGCAACATGATGATCAGCGTTTTGCCGCGTCCGATGCGGTCAGAAAGCATGCCCGCCACAATACGGCCCGCGGCGTTGCCCACCGCCACCAGGGCCACAGCGACAAAGGCCATCTCCCCCAGGCTCTTCTTGGCCATGCCGGCCACACTGCCGATGACCATCAGGCCCGCGCCCGCACCGATGAAAAAGATGAGCCACAACAGATAGAAGTCAGGGGATTTCATCATCTGCGCGGGAGTGACATCCACAGCAGGGCTTGCCGCCGGGGCCGCCTTGTCCTTTCCGGGCGCCGCCTGGGCCGCCACCGCATAGCCTGCCGGCGGATTGACCAGGAGATTGGCAAAACCGCAGACCACCATGGCAAATGCGATCCCGAAAATCAGCATGGAGGTCTGCAGCCCCCAGCCATGCAAGAGAAACTGCGCAAGGGGAGCGATGTACACCGAGGCCAGTCCGAAGCCGGAGACGACGATACCTGCCACCAGGCCGGTCCTGGCCGGCGGAAACCATTTCAGGGCCGGGGGGGTGGCGGAAGAGTAGCCGAATCCCAGCCCGGCGCCCACCAGCACGCCGAAGCCGAGAACCCAGCCCCAGTAGCTTGTGGTCTGGGAGATCATGATAAAACCGGTCCCCACCAGCAGGCCGCCGATCATGGCGGTGTAACGCGGACCGATACGATCCTGGCATTTGCCCGCCCCAATCATGGCAAAGGCAAAGACCAGGCAGCACACCGCATAGGGATCATTGATCGAGGCGAGATCCCAGTGAAACAGGCCGGACCCGCTTTCGATTGAGGCCCGGATCTCTCCCTTGAAAATAGACCAGGTATACAGAATACCAAGCGCCAGGTTGATTGCTGTCCCCGCCAGTACGACCATCCATCCTTTATTCTTCATTGCTTTGCTCATTTTTTGTTCCTTGTCTGCTTTCAGAGGTCCTGCTGATTCATGGCAAATTTGCGCGTTATTGAGCAAGGCCCATACCAGCAGCATCCCGCTGGCGGAGAAATAGAAAATTAATCATGATTACAGTAAGTTATTCAGAAGATTCCCACTGGCGGGAACTGCCGCGGGGCAAAGAGGATTCGCAGCGCTGCAAATCATGCAGCCGGGGGCTGAGGCTGGCCGGCGCCGAAAGTCTGCCAGGATGCCCATTTTCCAAGGGGCAATAATGAGGGCAATATACTGAAATGAAGAAAAATTTCTGGATTTTTGCATCCGGGCGAAAAAAATGGCATCTTCTTTTCGCATCTGTGCAAAAAATTGGGGCGTGAAGGGCTGAAGGGCTTATTGCCTACAGGCCAGCAGGATAAATCAGGCGCGCAGCGCGTATTTTTTTATTTTGCGGTAAAAGGTGGCCAGATTGACCCCGGCTTTGCGTGCCGCGTTTTCCACATTGCCGTCACTCTGCTGCAGGAGCCTGGCAAAATAGCCCTGTTCAAAGCGGGCCAGGGCAACGCCGTAATCGTCATCCGTCAGCGCGGGCCCCTCCTGCCGTTCCTCCACCTGCAGGAGTCTGGCGATCACGTCGGCACTCAGCATGTCGCCGCTTTCGATGGCGAGTCCGGCGTCGATCACGTTGCGCAACTCCCGGACATTACCGGGCCAGCCATGCTGCAGCAGTATCTCCATGACCTCCGGCGCAATGCCCCGGACCCGTGAAGCAAAACGCCGGTTCTGCTCCTCCAGGAAATAATGGGCCAGGAGCGGGATATCCGTCCGCCGCTGCCGCAGGGCAGGTAGATGCAGATCTACCATGGCCAGCCGGAAATAGAGGTCTTCACGAAAGCTGCCCTGCTTTATCTGCTCTTTGACATCGGCGTTGGTGGCCGAGAGAATGCGCACGTCCACCCGGGTGGGTTGACTTTCACCCACCCGATAGAATTCCTTTTCCTGCAGAAATCTGAGCAAGGTCTTCTGAACCCGCATCGGCAGGTTGCCCACTTCGTCCAGCAGCAGGGTCCCCTGGTCGGCGGCCTCCAGCAGGCCTTTTTTATCCTGATCGGCCCCGGTGAAGGCCCCTTTGCGGTGGCCGAAAAGTTCACTTTCCAGCAGGGTTTCCGGCAAGGCCCCGCAGTTGATCGCCACAAAGGGCTGTCCTTTGCGGCTTGAATGGCGGTGGATGGCCCGCGCCACCAATTCCTTTCCCGTACCCGATTCCCCGGAAATCAGCACGGAAATATCCCGTTGGGCAAGCTTCCGGGCCGTATCGAGCACGGCCAGGAACTGCCTGTCCTGGCCAATGATGTCCGGGAACTGCCCCTGGCGGGCCAGCTCCTGCCGGAGTTCCTTGTTCTCCTCGATGAGCTCGCTCTGTTTCAGGGCATTCACCACCCGGTGCAGCAGCTCATCAGGCTCAAAGGGTTTGGTCAGCATATCAAAGGCGCCATCCCGCAGGGCCCGGATTGACATGTCAACCGTGGCATGAGCCGTCATCATCAGGACCGGCACCGCGGCGTCCCTGGCCTTGATCCCGCGCAGGACCCCCAGACCATCCAGCACCGGCATCTTCACATCGGTTATCACCAGATCAAAACTGCCCGGCCGGAACTGCTGCACGGCCCGGGCGGAATCCGTCTCGATGCGGACCTCATAGCCGTTGTCCGCCAGGACAAGATCGAGCATGCGGCAAAAGGCCTGCTCATCATCAATAACCAGAATGCGCCTGTCTTTCTTCACTTAGAATTCCCTGTAACTCCGCGGCAGGGTGATGATGACCCTGGTCCCCTCGCCCGCCCTGCTTTGCATGCTGATGCTGCCGTGATGGGCCTCGATGATCTGCCGGCTGATGGCAAGCCCCAGTCCGGTGCCGCTGGGCTTGGTGGTAAAAAACGGTTCGAAGACATGGACTATATCCGTCTCGCTGATCCCGCAGCCGGAATCCTCGCAGACGATCCGTACCTGATCATCCGCCACGGCAGCAGTACTGAGTTTCACCCTGCCGTTTTCCCCCACGGCCTTGCCGGCGTTCATCAGCAGGTTGAGCACCACCTGCCGGATCTGATCCGCATCCACCATGACCATGGGCAGATCAGAGGCGAAATCACTCTCCACCACCATATGCTGCAACTCCTGCTGACTGGCGGCCAGCCCCGCTACCTGGCCCAGCAGCTTATTGAGATCGGTTGGTCGGGGATCAGGCAGCGGGGTGCGGGTGTAGCTCAGCAGATTTTTCACAATCTTCATGCAGCGCCTGTTCTCCTGCTTGATCTCCCGGACAATCCGGTGATTCGGGTCCAGTTCGTCAATTTTGCCCTCCAGATAACCGGCATAGCCCTGAATGACCCCGAGGGGATTATTGATCTCATGGGCCACGGAAGCAGAAAGCACTCCCAGGGAGGCTATTCTTCCCTGCCGGGCCAGATTGCTCTCAATCTCCTTGTTCTCCTTTAACTTCTCGCTCATGGCATTAAAGGTTTCCGCCAGTTCGGCAAGCTCATCGCCACCCTGCACCCGCACCCTTTCCTCCATCCGTCCCCTTTTGATCTGGCGCATGACGGAAATCATTGCATGAATGGGGGAGGTAAACACCTGTGCCGCATAATAGACAGAAAAACTTGCGCCAAGGCCGACCAGCAGCACCAGCAACCCCACGCTCCAGAAGATTTTATGCTTGATGAGATTGGCCGGCCCGTAAAACTCATCCTCATAGGAGCCTACCGCGACAATCCAGTCCCAGGGCGCGAAATAGGCGTAGCGCACGATCTTCATCCTGGCCGAGTTCTCCCCTTCATTGCGCCAGGGATAACGAATCCAACCCTCTTTTTTCGCACACATTTCCCTGATGAAATAGCGGCCGTCTTCATCACGGGTGTCATGGATATTGTCTCCCTCGCGATAGGGATGGATCTTCAGATTTCCTTTGATGTCCATGACATAGATGTAGCCGGTGTCCCCCACCTTTTTGGCCTTGAGCTGCGCCTTGAGCTCAGCAAATGCCTCATTTTCAAAGGCAAGATCCTCGTACGTCTCGTCCAGATAACTGCCCACGGCAATGATCCAGTCCCATTCCCGGAAATAGCGGTACGCCACGATCTTCTGCCGTTCATGTTCATCGCCCAGCACCGGATTGCGCCAGGGATAGGTGATATAGAGGATCTCCCCCGGCCTGGCGGCCGGCGCCTGCCGGCACATCTCCCGGATAAAGTAACGCCCCCGCTGATCCCGGGCATCCATGATATTGGCGCCCTCCGCGGCCTTGTGTGCCACCAGATCACCCGCCGTGGTCATGGCATAGATGTAGCCGGTTTCCCCCACCCGCACATCTTTCAAGGCCCGCTTGGCCCGGGCCCTGGCCTCCGGCAGGGTAAGCCCGGCCGCGGCATGCTGCTGTTCCAGGGTCGCCGCCAGGTCATAGGCGAGATTGACCAGGGTGGCCAGATTGGTGCGCACCGCTCCCACTTTGTCCTGTTTGTAAACCTGATATTGCTGGTAATGGCCCTGCAGGAGATCCAGGCTGAAACTGGTCATGTGGGCCAGATCATCCTCACTGGTTCTGGTAATGCCGAGATAGGCCTGCCCATTGGCGATGTAGCCCACCACCATGCCGACAAGCAGGATGGGGAGCAGCACCAGCGGCAATACCATGACCAGCAGTTTGCCGCGTAATTTGAGTTTGCTCTGGAAAACCATTTTTTCGCCGGTTGCCGGTACGCTCTACTGATTGCACGAAATTTGCCGTGGCGGGCGGGCAAACATTCAGGCTGTCCTGAAGCGGGCCGGCAAGGCAGCCCCTCTCCGTCCCATCCCCCTCCCTTGACCAGCGGGAAAGATAGCGGAAACCAGACGCGGAATCAATCAAAATGACGGAATTGCCCGGCAATCAGTGCGGTGGCGGGATAATCAGCGGGCGGCCGACGGCTACGCGCTTCATTGCCGCGTGAGGGCCATAAACACCTGCCGCGGGTTGCGGCATGGCTGGCTGCCGGGGGACGGACTCTCCTCCGAGCCCGGAACCGCAGCCCGGGCCGGAGGAAGCGAAAGGGAATGTATCAGCCTTTGTCAAGCTCGACCACGACAGAGGTTTTGCCGGCAAAAAGCGTATTGTACACCGGTGAATACTTCTTGCCCATCTCGATCAGCAGCTCCTTCTCTTTCTCCGAGGCATCGGCATCGATCTTGAAAGAGACTCTGATGTTCTGGTAACCGACCGGAACCTCTTTGGAAACCCCCAGGAAGCCGCGCAGATCGAGGTCGCCTTCAAGCCGTGACTCGACCCCCCGGATTTCAATGCCTCTTGCCGCGGCATGATAGACCATGGAACTGGTCACACAGGCGGCCAGGGCGTTCAGCAGATGCTCTACCGGGTTCGCCCCCTTGTCTTCGCCGAGAAGCAGGGGCGGCTCATCGGCCTCAAGCACAAACGGGGTCTCATGTGCATAGGTTTTGCCGGCCCCGTAGAAATCCTTCACCGTGGAGCGGTTGTGTCCAGCGTTGACCCATTTGTTGGTAATCCGGAAATTGAACCTGGCGATTTCAGGATTCTCCTTCACCGCGTCAATGGTTGAATACAGCTTGTCAACCGCCACTCCATTCACCATCCTTTCGAGTTTTTCAGCCAGTTGTGCTGTCATATCCATCACCTCCAAAGAAAATAATAATTATCATTTCTCTTCCATAGGCATAATATAAACACTGGCTGGTCAATAGCCACCCGGAAATGAACAATTAAATAGTCAGGCAGAGAGGTTATCTGGGCTCAATGGCCAGATGCAGGACGGCCGCCCCATTTTGTTTGGCAATGTCCATGGCGGCGATCACCCGGTCATAACGTACTTCCCGGTCGGCCTTGATCACCACCTCGGGCCGGTCCGCCGCGGCCAGGCCAATCCGAACCTGCTGGGCCAGCAGCCGTTCATCCACCCGTATGTCGCCGATGTAAAAATCGCCCAGGCGGTCCACGCTGATCACCACCAGCTGTTCGGCGGACGGGGTCCTGGTGTCCACCTCGGGCAGCCGGATTTCAATGGCCTGCTGGGTGACGAAATTGCTGGTCAGCAGAAAATAGATGAGCAGCAGAAAGACGACATCGATGAGGGAGGTAAGGGGAACTTCCCCCTTGGGCCGGGAGCGTCGCGAAAAGTTGAGCATGGGTCACTCCTGCTGCGAGGCGAGCCAGGCCTTGACCAGGTAAATTGCCACCTCTTCCTGCAAGGCCTGCAGCTCCTGGAGGCGGTTTTCCAGATAATTGTGGCAGAAAACGATGGGGATGGCGACCACCAGACCATAGGCGGTGGTCAGCAGGGCCTCCCAGATGCCGCCGGCCAGCACCGAGGCATTGACCCGGCCGCCCAGTTCCTGGACGGCCATGAAGGCCTTGATCATCCCGAAAACGGTGCCGAGCAGGCCGAGCAGGGGGGCAATGTTGCCCAGGGTGGCCATGGTGCCGAGATGGCGTTCCAGCAGCTTCAGCTCACGGTTGACGCTGTGGGAGAGGACCAGTTCCAGGGATTCGCGGTCGGTGGGATCAACGGCGAGACCTTCGCGCAGGATGCGTTCAACCGGCGTGGGCCTGCGGGCCTCGCTCCGTTCCCTGGCGTTCTGCAGCAGGGCGCGGGCCTCCTCGAATCTGCCGTTGCTCACCAGCTGATAGATCGAGTTGATCATCTGCCGGCTGACCGCGGCGGCGGCCCGGTAGCACAGAAAGCGTTCAAAGAAAATGGTCCAGGCGGCGATGGAACAGAACAGGATCGGCCACGTCAGGATCCCCCCTTTCAACAAGAATTCCACGGTCATCGTTCGCTCCTCACGCCTGGGCCGGCACACAGGATAAGCTCAGGCGGGTTGCAGAAAATCGTTTTCTGACGACCCGTCCGGGCCTGGCGGGTCACTCCGCCCGCCGCAAGGGTCCTCCACCAGTGGTCCGCCCTATTTGTTCCCGCCCGTCTGGAGAAAAGATAGCTGAAACCTGTTGGGTAATCAATGAAAATGACGGGCATCCCGTCAATCGGGCTGCCCCGGACGCACGGTACCGCAAGCACCGTTCCCGTAATTTGCCCGGAGTTGCCGGGGCAAAGAAAACCATTAACTCCTTGACAAAGTCCGCACACTTATTAAGACTAGCTGATCAGGCGGAAATGATCGGACAGGAGGACAGCGCATCAGGGCAACGCCCGATCCGGATCTGCGAAACTCACTGAATCCGCTGCAGGTACGGCCAGATAAACCTCGAGAACCGACGGACCTCCCCGGTTCTCCAGCAACAACAGAACGGAAACCATGAAAATCGACATAACCCGCGAACCGCCGACGGATGTCTACCGGAACCGGGGCAAATACATCCTCATCGCCATCGTGCTCCTGTCGCTCGCGGTCTGCGGCATACTGCTGATGGTGTACGGGTTTGTCTCGGACACCCCCCCGAGCGATACCCTGGAAAAAGCGGCCCTGACCCTGCTCCTTGGGCCGGCGCTGATCTTTGTCTATTTCGGCGGCAAACTCCGGGCCTACATCAGGATGAATCAGGCAGAGAAAAAAGAACTGGACGAGCTGTGCCGGAAACATGCCGAGATTGCCGCCTACTGCGGGCAAGTGGCCAGGCAGGGACGGGAGCCGATCCTGGCCGAATACCATGCCTGCCAGGAGTGGGCGGAAAATGAGAACGACAGGCGCAGAGAGGCGGAGAAAGGGTAGATAGCCTGTCAATCAGCGTTGTTCAAGCTGCTGCGCTCAGACGGCCTCCGCCGTGCTTTCCGGCATTTTCGCCTCCTGCAGCACCGCCTTGATGGCCTCGCGGCCGAGGGTTTCCTCGCTGAGCAGGGCCTGGGCCAGGGCATCGAGGTGCTGCCGGTTTTGCCGCAGGATATTTTCTGCCACCTCCTGCTGCCGGCCGAGAAGTTCCCGCACCTCGTCATCAATCAGCTGGGCGGTATGTTCGCTGAAATTGCGCGGCAGCGCCACTTCTCGGCCCAGGAAAACGTGGTCCTCCTCCGAGCTGAAACTGGCCGCGCCGAGTCTGCTGTTCATGCCCCAGCTGCCCACCATCTTCCTGGCCAGCCGGGTGGCCTGTTCGAGGTCGTTTTCCGCGCCGCTGCTGGTCTCGCCGAAAACCAGCTTCTCGGATGAGCGGCCGGCCAGCATGACCACCAGCCGGTCCTGCAGGTAACTCTCCTGCAGGCTGTACTGATCGTCCCTGGGCAGCTGTTCGGTCACGCCCAGCGCCCTGCCCCGGGGAATGATGGTCACCTTTTCCGGGGGGTCGGCATGGGGCATCAGCCAGGCAGCCAGGGTATGGCCGGCTTCATGAAAGGCGACGATTTTCTTCTGCTCCTCGTTGAGCAGCAGTGCTCGTTCCGTGCCGAGCACAATCTTGTCCCTGGCCAGTTCCAGGGTGTCCAGGTCAACCTCTTTTTTGCCCTCGCGGCCGGTCAGCAGGGCTGCCTCATTGACCAGATTCTTCAGGTCGGCGCCGGAAAAACCGGCGGTGCGGCGGGCCAGACTGCTCCAGTCAATATTTTCGCTGTGGCGGACACGGGCCGCATGAATCTTGATGATTTCCTCCCTGGCCCTGCGGTCAGGCAGCTGCAGGACCAGCTTGCGGTCAAAGCGCCCGGGCCGGAGCAGGGCCGGATCCAGCACATCCGGCCGGTTGGTGGCAGCCATCACCACCACCGATTCTTCCGGGGAAAAGCCGTCCATCAGGGAGAGG
>QZKJ01000093.1 GCA_003605035.1 Desulfurivibrio sp. | reverse complement strand
TTGCATTGTTTTCTCCTTGTGAGTTAGTATGATTAAATCATACTGCTTTGGTCTGGGAAGTCAATATTCTCTGTCTCATTGAGAAAAGATTCCACCCTGAAAAAGATCATCCGGCACCTCGGAGAAGCCCTGCTTCAGGACAGATGGGAAATAGCCCGGCCAGGGTGTCATCCTCTCTGCTGCAGCACCTCGCTGATCGCCGCCCCCAGCTGTTCGGCGCTAAAGGGTTTGGCCAGGATCATATTGACCCCCACCTCAAAGGCCTCCCGGTGATCAGGGCTGTCGCTCTGGGTGGTCACCATGATGATCGGCAGCTCACTGGCCGGATAAAGCGCCCGCAACTGCCGGGTCAGCTCAATGCCGGTAATGTCGGGCATGTTCAGATCGGTCAGCAGCACGTCCGGCTTTCCGGCAATGGCCTTTTCAATGGCCGCGGCCGGAAACTCAAAGAGCTGGGCCTCCATGCCGAGCTGGTACAGGGTATTTTTGTAAATGGCGAGAATCATCCGCGAATCATCAACCGCGTAGACCTGCAGTTTCTTCGCCGGCCTGCCGGGCTGTTCGGCCGCCAGCCGCTGCGCCAGTTCCGCATGGCCTTTGTCCCGGAACAGCTGTGCATACTGCTTTTTCAGATCCGGATGGGCTTTGCTGTTCAGAAACTTAATGGCCAGCTCCTGAAAGGCGGGCAGGCCGAGCAGGCTGAAGACGATTTTATGGGACTCGGAATGGAGAAAGGCCTCCACCACCTGTTCGGCCGGCCGGCCCCCCTGCCCCACCAGATTGCGCACCCCGGCAATGAGGATGTCGTCGCAGTTCCACTCAATGGCCCTGGCCGCGGCAATGCGCACCTGATCAACCGGATCGCTCAGTCCTTCCGCCAGCACATAGGCCCCCTTGGCCAGGGGCATCATGCCCAGCGCTTCATAGGCGGCAAAGCGGACATTGGCGTCAGCCGGCTCCTCATGCAGCAGCTTGCGCACCGCCCGCACCGCGCTGATATCGCCGATGTAACCGAGCACGTTGAGGGAATGGACCAGCAGATCCGGGTCATGGCTGGCCAGATTGGCGACCAGCATGGGGATGGCCTTGGCGCCGATCCTGGCCAGCCTGCTCTTCACATGGTTTCTGATATAGGCGTGCGGTGAGTTGAGCTCCCGGTTGAGCTGCGTGAGGGCCAGGGCGTCCTGCAGACTGGCCAGGGCGTCAATGATAATGAGGTCAAGATCACTGTCCGTGCCCATCCGCTCCACCAGACGCTGCACCGAGGCGGGGGTATCGATGTTGGACAGGCCGTTGATGGCGGCAATCACCAGCTCCCGGTGACCGGAATAGAGAAAATCACCCAGGATGCCGGTCGGCCCCGGATCGCCTATGTTGCCCAGGGCAATCAGACAGGCCTTCATCAACGCCAGGTCATCGCTGGTGGCGGCCAGCATCTCTTCCAGCACCGGGATGGCCGGGGCATACTGAATTTCGCCGGCCAGTTCGACAAGCACCTGTTTCCGCCTCAGCTGCTCGCAGGTCAGCAGGCGCAACAGCTGGCCGGGGTCCTTCATCACCCGGCCCAGCAGCAGATTGCGGATCACCGCCCTGGGGATGGCGATCTCCTTTTCACTGACCAGCAGCCTGGCCAGCAGCGTGACCGCCAGTTCCCCCTCCAGCCCCGCCAGCTGGGCGACAAACTGATTCTGGCCCCTGGCATCAAGCTGCTCAACGTGCCCGAGGAGAATGGTCCCCTTGATGATGTCGCCGGCAGCCACCACGTGGCGCAGCTCGGCCAGCACATCGGCAAGCGCGATTTCCCGGCTCATGAGCCACCCTCCGGCCGGTCCAGGCCGCCCTGGTACCTGACCACATTGTACAGGGCGATGGAGCTGTCAGGATCAAGGCTGATATATTCCAGGCCCATGCCGTATGCCTTGCCGCCGGCATCCTCCATCACCCTGCTGACCCGGCATTCGGCCCGCACCTCAAGCCGCTCCTCGCCGCACACGAGCACGATCAGCAGCCTGCCCCGCGTGCCCACCGGCAGGGGGGCCTCGGTGCGGAGCAAAAGTCCGGACATGCTGATATTCTCACAGCGCTGATCCTTACGCTCCAGGCCTTCCGCGGCAAAGGAGGCCTGGACGACAAAATCCACCCGTGGATGTTTTCTTCTTTCCGTTTTCACCTCAATCTCCTGCGCCCTGTTATTTCAGCGAATAGAACACCGAATTATGATACTCGCGGCGGACAAAGCGGTCCGTCACGCCGAAGAGCGATTCCGTTGAGCCGATGATCAGGGCGCCGTGGGGGTTCAATTGAGCGGCAAGACGTTCAAAGAGTGATTTCCGGTTGGCCAGACTGAAATAGATGGCCACATTGCGGCAGAAAATGATATCAAATTTCCCCAGGTTGGCAAAGGGTTCCATCAGATTGATCTTCTTGAAAAAAGTCATGGCCCGCAGTTCGTCCCTGACCCGCCAGCCCGAGCCATCCGGCAGAAAATACTTCTTGAGCAGACCGGGCGGAAAACCCCGGCCAATCTCAAACTGCGAGTACACGCCGCGGCTCGCCTGCACGATGGCCGTATCGGCAATATCGGTGCCGGTAATCTTGATGCGGTACTGGGCAATGGCACTGCCCAGCAGCTCGTGCAGGGTGACGGCAATGGTATAAACCTCCTGGCCGGTGGAACAGGCGGCGCTCCAGATACTCATCGATCTGCCGCCGGCCCCGGCACGGGAGAGGGCATCCAGCACATCCGGCACAATCTTGAATTTCAGCAGCTCGAACGGCTTCTGGTCCCGGAAGAACGAGGTTTCATTGGTACTGATGGCGTCGATAATACCATTTGCCAGGGCCGGGTTGCGCACCGCCTGCTGGTACAGATCGCCGAAGGAGGTGAGATTCTTTTCCCTGGCCAGGGGCAGCAGCCGGGATTCAACCAGATACGCCTTGGTGGAATCGAGGACGATGCCGCTTTTGTCATGGACGAAGCGGGCAAGCAGCTGCAGCTCTTCCGGGGTGACCTTCATTATCTGATCCGGCTGCTTATTTCCGCGGCGATCTGCTGCAACGGCATGATCACATCAGCGACTCCGGCCTTGATCGCCTCCATGGGCATGCCGAAGACGACGCAGCTTGCCTCATCCTGGGCAATCACCTGGGCGCCCTGCCGTTTCATGAGCTGCAGCCCCTTGACCCCGTCCGAGCCCATGCCGGTCATGATCACCCCCAGGGCCCGGTTGCCATACACCGCGGCAACGGAACGGAAGAGATAATCCACCGACGGCCGGCAGTGATTCTCCGGCGGATCATCGGTCAGCTGCAGGAATTCGCCGGCCGCCTTCTTCACCACCTTCATCTGCCTGGCGCCCGGGGCCAGATACACATTGCCCGGCAGCAGCTGCTCTTCATCCCGGGCCTCGACGACGTGCAGCGCACTTTTCTGGTTGAGAGAATCAGCCAGGGCCTTGGTGAATACCGGCGGCATATGCTGGACGATGAGCACCGGCACCCGGAAGGCGGCCGGCAGTTTCGGAATGACTTCCGCCAGGGCGTTGGGGCCGCCGGTTGATACACCGATGGCCACCACGGCAAGCCGGCCTGCCGGCGCCGCGGGGACGATCCTGGCCGGTTCAGGGGCTGGCGGCGCGATCGCCGGTTTTGCTTCCGGACCGCCTGCCGCGGGTCGGCCCGGCGCCGGCGGAACCGGCGCAGCCGGCGCCCTTGTCCCGCGGAGGGCGGCGCGCAGCAGTTTCCTGGTGGAGACGCTCTGGATAACCGGCCGCAACTGCCGCAGCAGAGACTCGCGGTTCTGCTCCAGGGAGCTGCTGCCCGGTTTGGCGATAAAATCAAAGGCCCCTCCCTCCAGCGCCTTGATGGTAACCGCGGCGCCTTCACTGGTGTGGGCGCTGACCATGACCACCGCCACATCAAGTTTAAGCCGCTGCAGTTCCCGCAGGGTGGTCAGGCCATCCATCTCGGGCATTTCAAAATCAAGGGTCAGCAGGTCGGGCTGCAGCTGCTCGATCTTGGCCAGGGCGATTCTGCCGTTGCTTGCCGTGCCGACCACCTCGACATCTGGAATCCCGGCCAGGATGTCACTTAACACCTTGCGGTAGAGGACCGTATCATCCACCACCAGCACCCGAATCTTTCGTGCCGTCATACCTTCCGCGACCTTATCTTCTCTATGAGATCGATCAGTTTATCCTTGATGATAGGCTTGGTGAGAAAACCGTCCATGCCCGCCTCATAACACTGTCTTTCATCCTCTTTCCGCGCATGGGCGGTGAGTCCGACCACATACAGCGGTTTGTCGCGGCCGGCCAGGGCGGCATACTCCTCCCTCTCCGCCGAGGCCTCGATCTCCCGGATCCTGCGGGTGGCGGCATGGCCGTCCATATTGGGCATCTGCACATCCATCAGGACAAAATCATAATGATGTTCCTTGAGCATTGCCAGGGCCAGCAGGCCGTCGGCGGCAACATCGGCCAGACAGCCGGCTTTTTTGAGCAGCAGGGTCACCAGCCGCTGGTTGACCAGATTGTCCTCGACCACCAGCACCTTGAGATCAGCCCTGGCCAGGGTCTCCTCCGGCCCCGGCCCCACGGTTGCCGCCATTTCACCAACCTTGCCGGACCCGGCGACAGCAGCCGCCTGGGGCAGCAGACTGCCTGCCGGGGCAATATCCTTCGGCAGGAAGATGACGAAACTGAAGGTGCTGCCCTTATCCACCACGCTCTCCAGTTCAACCGTCCCTTTCATCAGGTTGACCAGCTGGCTGGTGATGGCCAGCCCCAGGCCGGTGCCGCCGAACCTGCGGGTGGTTGAGCCGTCCGCCTGGGTAAATTTCTCGAAAATCGCCTGCTGCCGGTCCGGGGGAATGCCGATGCCGGTGTCATGCACCGCAAAACGCAGCTGGACTGCCTGCTCATCCTCCTGCACCCTGTCAATCTTGATGACAATATCACCCCGGCTGGTAAATTTCATGGCATTGCCTACCAGGTTTACCAGGATCTGGCGGAGCCTGTTCTCATCGCCGATGAGACTGGCGGGCAGAGCGGGATCCAGCTGATAATACAGTTTGTTTTCCTTGCGCAGGGCCTGGGAGCGGAACATGGCCTCCACATTTTTTACCAGGTCCGTCAACTGGAAGGGAGCAGGATCGAGTTCGAGCTTGCCGGCCTCAATCTTGGCCAGATCCAGAATATCATTGATGAGCACCAGCAGACTGGCCGAGGCCCGGCCGATGGTTTCGGTAAATTCCCGCTGTTCAGGGGCCAGCTCCGTTTCCAGCAGCAGCCCGCTGAAACCGATGATGGCATTCATGGGAGTGCGCAGTTCATGGCTCATATTGGCCAGAAACTCGCTTTTCAAGCGGCTGGCCGCCTCAAGACTGGCGTTGGCCTCCCGCAGCTGTCTGGTCTGTCTGGCAATCTCGCTCTCCAGTTTTTTGGCGTATTCCTTTTCCTTTTCCTGGATCAGCAGGAATTGCTGGTGGTTGTCATCGAGCAGCTGGGTATGCTTGCTGCTGACCACGTGCATCCGCCGGGTAAGCTGCTCATTTTCGATGCGCGCCTCCTGATACTGGCGGCGCAGTAAGGCAAGCTTTATGGAATTGCGGTACAGGGCGGCAAGGCGCTCGTTCCTGCCCAGGTCTTCGTTCAGCCCCTCAACCTGTAAAACCAGCAGGGCTTGATATTCGTCAATGCGGATGCCGTGGACCCACTGATTGCCGAGAAGACGGATACTGCTGAAAGTCGCCCGCCCGCCAGTGGTTTGTTCCTGGAACGTGGCAAGGATGTCGGCGGAATGGCGTCTCTGATTCGGCCCGACAAATGCCCCGTTGTCCCCGTACAGGGCCAGGGTCGCCTCGGGCAGAATCTCGGCGAAAATGGCGTGCAGGGCCCGCAACTCTTCATCGCCATCGACAAATTCCGCGAATACGTCATCTATCAGGCTATTCATTCCTTTCCTGCTCAGCGTCATACAGTTCTTTTGCCTTGGCCATCTCTGCCGGCAACGCCTTGAGCAGCACCTTGTAATCCGCCATCTTGCTTTTGAGGTGCCCGGCCAGGTAATCAGGCAAAGGATCACAGCGGCCGGCCACCACCCCGAAGTGCATCTTGCAGGCCATGAATTCGGCCAGCTGCAGAATGCCGATGACACTGGGGATGGGGAACTCTTTATCATGGTGGTGATGAAAGCGGATGGCCTCGATCACCTGCTCGGGCAGATGCCACTGAGTGGCCAGCAGACGGCCGACCTTGGCATGATTGGTGCCGATCAGCGTGTCTTCCAGCACGGTAATCGGCTCCCCCTGCTCCCTGGCATGATATTCGCTGCAAACCTGGCGCAACTCCGGGCCGGTCAGCTGATCTTCAATGATCAACCCGATATCATGGATAATGGCGGCCAGAAAGACGTCCTCGCCGTCCTCACCGAAAATACGGCGGGAAATCATCTGGGACAGAATGGCCACGGTGGCTGAATGAAACCAGAGATCCTTCCTGGAAAAAATTTCCCCCCCGGCCTTGTCCCGGTACAAATTGCGCAGCCCTTCCACGGCCACCAGATTGCGCAGATGTTTCATGCCGATATACACCACCGCCTTGGCAATGGAATTCACCTGGCTGCTCAGGCCGAAATAGGGGCTGTTGACCAGGCGCAGCAGATGGGTAACCAGCACCGGATCAAGCCTGATGATCTCCTCAAATTCCTGCATGGTGGCCGACTCGCTGCCAACCAGCTGGGTCACGCGAATCGCCACGTGCGGCAGTGTTTTCATGTCATTGAACTTGTCAATGAGATTCTGAGCTGACGGCATAGTCTCTATCGAGGGTTGAATTTTCTCGGGAAGCCTTGAGCAGGGTTACGGCAGGATGGCTCTCAGTTGCTTGCTTTGAATTTGAGGAGAAGCGATTCCAGTTCGGGAAGCAGCTGGGTTGCCGCCTGCAGATTACCGGAACGTCCCGCTTCCTCCAGTTCAGCCGCCACGGCGCGGATACTTTCTATACCCAGGCTGGCCGCCGCCCCCTTGATGCTGTGCGCGGCATCACCCATGGCCACGGCATCGCCCCGGGCCGCCCCCTCCTTGATCCTGGCAAGATCACCTGCCGATGAATCATGAAATAAAAGGATCAACTCCTGCAGCAGTTCCTCATCGTCACTGGCCTGCTCCAGGGCAAAGGCGCGATCCCACAGAAAATCTTCCATTATCATCTCCATATCCCCCTTTCCTTTCCCTGGTGTAAAAAAATCCATTTACTGCAGGGCTCATACAATGGTTCCATCCGGTTGCTGGACCGGATCATTGAGAAACCAGAACGCCCGGATTTGTACCCCGGCAAGAATGACGGCAAAATTCTGCCAATAATGAATTTGCAAAGGCTCAGATAAAGTTATATTAGATTAGCGGATCAGGGACCAGTTTTTTATTAACTTCCCTGAGTTAGTCGTGCTTTTTCTGTAATTTCCGCAAAACTGATGACCCCTGCCCGGATGAGCGCGAGCCTGCCCTGCCGGAGCCCCACCAGGGTCGACCCCTTTCCCCCCGGCGTCGTGCCGCCGTCAAGGACAAAATCAAGCTGCCCCCCGAAGGCCTGCCGGACCCCGGCGGCGCTGACGGCGGCCGGCGCCCCGGAGATATTGGCACTGGTGGCGGTGACCGGTTGATCAAGTTCGCGAACCAGACACTGGGCCACCGGATGGGAGGAGATTCTCGCCCCCACTGTGCCGGTTTCGCCGGTGACCAGCGGCGACAGGGAGGGATGGGCGGCAAAGACCAGGGTGAGAGGACCGGGCCAGAAATCAAGCAGCGGCAGGTAAAGAGCGGGGATGTCCGGGGTGAGGGTTTCCAGATGCCGCAGACTGGCAATCAGGGTGAGCAGGGGCTTGGCCGAAGGCCTCCTCTTCAGGGCGAACAGGCGGGCAACCGCCTCCTCGTTAAAGGGGTCCACGGCCAGACCGTAATAGGTCTCGGTGGGAATGGCCACCACCCCGCCCTGCCGGATGACGGTGAGGGCCTGACGTATTTCAGCGGTGGGGAGCAAGGAGCCGGCCTGCGGGTCAGCCCCTTCCTCCTGCTTTGTTGCCACCATGGAATGTCGTTGTCCTGGTTGTCAGCAGACGATATTTCTGGCCTTTTCTTCCACCTGGCGGGCCATTTCCTCCTTGAAGTCAAGGAGTTTGCCGGCAAGTTCCTCATCGGCCAGGGCCAGGATCTGGCTGGCCAGGATGGCGGCGTTTTTCGCCCCGGATTTGCCGATGCCCATGGTCGCCACCGGGATGCCGGGCGGCATCTGCACCGTGGAAAGCAGCGAATCAAGCCCGTTAAGGGATGAAGAATCTATCGGCACGCCGACCACCGGCAGGGTGGTATGGGCGGCCAGCACGCCGGCCAGGTGGGCGGCCATGCCGGCTCCGGCAATGATCACCTTGAGGCCGCGGCTGCGCGCACTGGAGGCATACTCCGCGGCCCGGGCCGGAGTGCGATGGGCCGAGGCAACGGTCATTTCGCAGCCGATGCCGATTTTTTTCAGAAAATCGCTGGCCGCCTGCATCACCGGCAGATCCGAATCACTGCCCATGACAATGCCCACCTGGATAGCGCCCTGTCCCCGGCGCAGGGCCTTCTGGCCGATATCCTTGCGAAAGAAGCACTGCTCCCAGGAGATCAGCTGCACCGCTGCATAGGCCCTGGCAATAGCAGCCTGCAGCGTGCCGCCCACCGCGGTAACGCCCAGCACCCGGCCGCCGGTATTGACCAGCTTGCCGTCAGCAAAGCTGGTGCCGGCATGAAAGACCACCACATCCTCGATTTTGGCCGCCTGCTCAAGGCCGCTGATCACCCTGCCTTTGGCATAGGAGCCGGGATAGCCGCCGGAGGCCATTACCACGCAGACCGCGGGCCGCGGGTCAATATCCAGGGTGATGTCCGCCAGCCGGCGGTCGATTACCGCCTCAAGCACATCCACCAGGTCATTGTTGAGACGCATGAGCAGGGGCTGGGCCTCCGGATCGCCGAACCGGCAGTTGAATTCCAGCACCCTGGCCCTGCCCCGGTCAATCATCAGACCGGCATAAAGCATGCCCTGGTAAGGCCGGCCTTCCGCCTCCATGGCCCTCACCGTGGGCAGCATGATCTCCTCCATCACCTGGCGGTGCAGCTCCTCACTCACCACCGGCGCCGGGGAATAGGCCCCCATGCCGCCGGTATTTGGTCCCTGGTCGCCGTCAAACGCCGCCTTGTGATCCTGGGAGGTGGGCAGGGGCAGAACGGTCCTGCCATCGGTAAAGGCGATAAAAGAGGCCTCCTCGCCGGCGAGAAACTCCTCAATCACCACCTGGTTGCCCGCCTCGCCGAAGGCCCGGTCCGCCATGATCAGATCCACTGCCTGGCGGGCCTCGGCAATGCTCCGGGCCACAATAACCCCTTTGCCGGCGGCCAGCCCGTCGGCCTTGACCACTACCGGGGCGCTGACCGTATCCAGATAGGCCATGGCCTGCTCCCGCTCGGTGAAGACCTTGAAGAAGCCCGAAGGAATACCGTATTTTTCCATGAGCGTCTTGGTAAACACCTTGCTGCCTTCCAGGATGGCCGCCCTGCCGTCCGGCCCGAAAATCCGCAGTCCCTTTTCCCTGAAACGATCCACGATGCCAAGGGTGAGTGACGATTCAGGTCCGACCACGGTCAGCTCAATCTTTTCCTTGAGCGCAAAGGCGAGGAGCCCCTCCACATCGGTGGCGCTGATGTCCACGCAGGCAGCCAGGGAGGCGATGCCCGCATTGCCGGGGGCACAGAAAATCTTTTCTGCCCTGCTGCTCCGGGCCAGTTTCCAGACTAAGGCATGCTCTCTGCCGCCAGATCCAACAACGAGAATATTCATCAACTCTTCTCCAACTTTTTTATCAAAAATGATCAGGTTGTTATTTTCCCTAGCACCTCAACCGCCTCTGCTTTCACTCCCCGGGATAGTAAGGAAAATGCCAAAAACTTTTACCAATATGCAAAAATACATCATTTTACCCTTGACAGAGTGCAACCGGGTCTCTATCATAGGGACAAAAAATGAATCATTATTCATAATAATTACATAATTTCATTTTCCCGCAATAACATTTTTTCCGGGCAACGTTAAACATATAATTTTAACAACCGCAGGCCAGTTGTCGCACAACAATAAACAACTGGCTGATTTTACGTTTAAAAAAGAGAAGGACCACTTCTTTTAGCTTTTTTTTTCATACTCCAGAGCGCATGTTAGATTCCTACTGATGAGAGTTTCAGATAAACACCAGAAAATCACTCAGGCAGCAGTCAAGGTTTTTGCCCGCAAAGGCTTTTTCAATGCCAGAATTTCAGATATTGCCAAAGAAGCCAAAGTGGCCGACGGGACCATTTATCTCTACTTCAACAACAAGTATGATATCCTGATTTCGCTTTTTGAAGATGAAATCGGCAAAATCATCATGAAGGTCAAGCTGCTGCTGGAAAATGAGACCGATCCGTTGAAAATGCTGGAAATTTATGCAATTCACCATATGAGTCTGCTGCAGGAGCAGAAAGAGCTGGTGGAAGTGCTGCAGATGGAGCTGCGGCAGAGCAACAAGTTCATCAAAGAGTACCGCAATACCAAATTTATTGAATATATTGATATTATTTCCGAGATAATCCACAAGGGGCAGCAATCAGGCCATTTTCGTCAGGAAGTCATGCCGGGAGTGGTGAAACGGGCATTTTTCGGTGCGCTTGACGAAATGTCCCGCCTGTGGGCCCTGTCAGCAAAGCCCAAGTACACCCTTGAGGAAACCGCCAAACAGATTACCGACATCTTTCAGCACGGCATTGTCGTGCGCAACAGCTGATCTGTTCTCCACCCGCACAGCAGGGGGCCGCCGGGTTGCCCCTGCAGACCCCTGCACCATAAAATTCCTCACGAAGCACCTGACGGCTAAGCCTCAATGCCGCTCTTGATATCGATTATCTCCAGGCTGCGTATACCTGCCGGGGTTTTCACCTCAAACTCATCACCAATGCATTTACCGATTATCGCCTTGCCCCAGGGAGAAAGAACCGAGATACTGCCTTTTTTCACGTCCGCCTCTTCAGGACCCAGCAACTGGTAGACAATCTCCTGGCCGGTGTCCAGGTCCTCAATGGTTACCACGGAACCGAAAACCGCCCGTTCGCATTTGACCGCCGAGCAGTCTATAATCTCCGCCCTGCCCAGCTTGTCCTTCAGCTCCATGATCCTGCCTTCAATATGACTCTGACGCTCCTTGGCGGCATGATACTCGGCGTTCTCCTTCAGATCACCATGCCCCCTCGCCACTTCAATGGACTTGATCACCTCAAGTCGGTCGACCCTCTGCAGGCGCAGCAGTTCTTCCCGCAGGCGGGCATGCCCGGTTTTTGACATTGGTACTCGTTCGATCATGTATACAACCTCCTCAGCCGGCTTCGCCGGTAAACTGCCATCGGCAATACCTGTATATTTAGAGCCTCTTGCAAAATGAACATCTACTCCGATCGGTTAAAAATATCCTAGGCGGCGTCTTCATGGTGAAATCGTCCGGGGCGGAGCACTGCTACGCTTCCGGGCGATTTCACCACTCATCCTTGCCCAGAATATTTTTCTCTCGATCTCGCTACGACGTTCATTTTGCAAGAGGCTCTATAAAAAAAGAAAGATCTCCTTCGAGATCCGCATGTACTTCAGAGTTTTCCGAACAACCTTCTCTTATGGCACTTCTCTACCAACGGTAAATGGCTGATAAAATAAAATCCCTGTCCCGGTATTCATCGGAATTCACCAGCCGGAGAGCCGATTCCAGCATGAAGTTCCTGGTCAATTCCAGGGAAAAGCCGCCCTTGACCGTCTGGATGACATGCCCCTGGGAATCATAATCCAGCATGAATTCCGTACTATAATAACTTGGCGTGCCGCGCTCAAGGGTATCGGCGGATAATTTATGCTTCCACAGGATATTATAACTGTTTTTCCAGTAATTGGAAGGCGCCCAGTAGGGATGATCAAAGGCGGTGAAGCCATCGGCAAGCAGAGCGCCTCCCCTGTCCCCCGTTTCCCGCGCATCCAGAAATTCATAGGTAAACTTGAACTGCAGATAGGTAGGTTCAGGGACGATAATATAGGAAGCCCAGATGGAATAGCCCTTCACCTCGTTGCCATCCGAATAATTTGTATAGCCATAATCGCCGCCGGTGATCAATCGGGGCAGAATGCCGAGAAAGAGCCCGCCCTTGTAATTTTCGGAAACAATACTGCGGCTGAGGCTGGCCAGGGTATCGGCCACCACGTCCCGGACATAGGTGAATTCACCCTGAATCCTGTCGCTGACCTTGCCCGTCAGACCGCATTCGATGATTTCCGCATCATCGAATTCTCCGTCCGCGGTCTCCAGACCGCCGCCCAGCCGCAGTCCCAGCCTGTCGAACAGAGTGGCATCATAGGCAATGACCGCCCGGTTGGCGTCAATTTCATCATCAGAATCAACATCACTGTATCTGATGCGGGAGAGCGACAGATCAAGATCCGCACCCGGCTTGAGCGAGGCCCAGGAACCGAAATCCACTGAATCCCGGCGCAGGGCCTTGTAGCCGTCCCAGCCGTTCTCTTCCCGGTAATGATAGCTCAGGTCAACCCGCGGCAGACGTTTCAGTCTGTTTCGTTCGCTGGCCTCGGCAAGGCCGGGATAGCCCGGGTCAATCCCGGCAAGGCGCTGATAGAGCAGGGCCTCTTCGCCCAGCTTGCCCATTCTGCTGTAAATGCCGGCCAGGTCAAAAAGCAGGGATTCATCATCAGGATATTTCTCGACCAGCTGGGTAAACTGATTGACCGCCTGGAAATCATCCCGCTGTTCAACCAGCCTGCGGGCCGCCATCTCCGCGGCGAACCGCTGCTGCCACATGTAACGCGAATAAAGAGGAACCGCAACCTGATTGACATCCTGCCGGCCGGAGGTGGCCAGAAAAACAGGGCTCATGACCTGATCCGTAAAGCTTCCCCTGCCGGGCCTGGAGAAGGTCAGCCGCTGCCAGATGGTCGGCTTCGGCTCCCGGGGCAGCTCGAGGCCGGCTGCCGCGGACTGCTGCACCAGCAGATCGTTGACCGCCGGGGTCAGATAATCTTCATAGATGGCAAACGAGTCCTGCCAGTCCAGCCTCCGCCAGTAGACCCTGGCCTTGAGCAGCTCCATATCCGCCCGGTCGGGATAGCGGGCCAGCACCGCATCGCAGTAACTCAGGGCCTCCTGATTAAAACCCATGATAAAGGCCACCCTGGCTGCCAGCGTCTGAATGGCCTGATTTTCCGGATAATCACGCTGCAGGGCATTGATCAGATCCCGGGCCTGGACCAGCTGTCCCGAACTGCTATACGCCCTGGCCAGAAAGAAGGAGGCACGGCAGGAGTCCGGCGCCATCTGCCTTGCGGCCTCGGCCGCCCTGGTCAGCTGGTCAATATCGCCTGTTTCCTGAGACAATCTGGCGAGCCGCAGCATTCTGCCCAGATCCTGGCCGGCCAGGGCCATGATCCGCTTATCCAACCCGGCGGCAGCCTCCATATTACCCTGCTCAGCATACATTTTCTTCAGCAGCAACAGGGCGGGAAAGTCAAACGGTTGCCCGGCAAGCAGGGTCTGGCACTCTCTCTCCGCCTCGGCAAACTCCTGCATGCCCTGGTAGGCCCTGATGAGTTCCAAAGCGACCAGCTCAGCCGCCGGCGCGCCCCGGTAACTCTCAGTCGCCTTGCGGGTCCTGATCTCGTCCCGCAGCGCAACCGCCTTACGCATCGCCGCGGCATATTTGCCATCCAGGTTGAGCTGCCTGATCTGGAGCAATCCAGGCAGAAAATCCCGGCTGGCGTCCCCGCCATTCTGCCCGGCAGGCGGCATCAACGCCCGCAGCTGGGCCAGCCAGACGCCGGCCTCGGCTGACAGCTTACCTGCGAGCTGCAGATCCGCCAGCCTGGCCAGCACCTCCGTCTGCTGGGCAGCATCGGTTATAAAGGCAAAGCGCAGCGCCTGTTCCGCCTCATAGAACAGTCCCTGCAGCTCACAGGACTCGGCAAGTTCCATAAATGCCCGGCAGCGCAGCCCCCGGTCAAGTCCGGGATCAGCGATCATGTCCCGGTAGATGGCATAAGCGCCGTCAAAGTCACAGCCATCCCGGAAGGCATTGGCCACAGCCAGCCGCTCCGGCGGCGCCAGGGGGGTGTTCTCCAGATTTTTGTAATGGCGGCGGGCCTCGGTCAATTTGCCGAGAGAGGCGGCAAGCTGCAGAGCTTTCAGCTGCAGATCCCTTCGTTGCTCATTACTCTGCAGGGCAGCTTCATAATCCCCGCGGGCATGGTCGGCCATGTGCAGCGCTTCGAATATCTGTGCGCGCATCACCAGCAGTTCGGTGTCCTTAAGATCACGGGCAACGACATGATGAAAAACCTCCTCCGCCCGACTGATCTCGCCTGCGGCAAGAAACGAGGCGGCAAGACGCAGGGTCACTTCGGGCTCCTCAGGATCAAGCTGGTGGAGCTGGACGAGCACATGATGCAGCTGCCCGGGATGGTCAAGCCCCAGCAGCAGATCAAGCATCTGCTGATACACGGTTTTGCTGTCCGGCGACACGGTGGCGAGATGAGCCAGAACCTGCAGGGCCTCCTCATCCCTGTCCACGGCAAGCAGATCCCGGGCCAGCGCGCCGAGGATCTCCCTGTCATCCGGGGCGCGTTCCAGCAGGCGCCGGTAAATGGGAATGGCGTCATGATAACGGCCGGCGCCGTCATAGAGCCGGGCGGCCCGCCTGAGATTGCTGAGGGAGGGCTGCGGCTCAAGCTGAAAATAACGATCCACCGCCGCCAGGGTGCCCGCATCATCTCCGAGAGCGGCATGAATATTGACCAGCTGGGCGCTGATCTCCTTATCATGGGGGAAATATTTCAGATATTTCTCATAATACGGCAGGGCCCTGGCCGGCTCCCTGATTTTCAGATAACAGCCGCCGGTGCGTACCAGGATGTCCGGATTTTCCCGGTCTCGTTCGAGCAGAAAAAGCAGATGCGGCAGGGCCGCCTGACAATCGCCCTTTTCTTCCAGATGGGCGGCCAGCCAGGCGCGGGCGTTCTGCTCCAGCGGCGCTTTATCGAGCAGCAGGCTCCAGTAGCGCTCCGCCAGCTCATCCTCTTCCAGGGCGCTGCAGATTCGGGCGGCCGCCCGGAGATTGGCGATGGTGGGGTTCTTCCTGTCGGCAAGCTGCAGGGCCAGGGGCCGCGCCCGCTCGTAAAGACCAAGCTGCTCATAGACGCCGACCAGCTGCTCGGCCAGACCCGCATCATCAGGGCGGCGGGCGTAAAGCTGTTCCAGATAGGGCATGGCATCCGACACCTGCCCCAGGCTCAGCAGGCTTTCGCTCATGCCGGTCAGGGTGATGATGTTTCCCGGCGCAAACTCTTCGGCCTGTTCAAAAAGCTCGGCGGCGCGATCAAAGCGGCCGGTCTCCTGCATGGCATAGCCCAGCCCGTTGAGATAGTCCACCTGGTCGGGGAACTCTTCCAGCAGCATTTCCAGCAGCGCCGCCGCCCGCTCGAATTCATGCCGGGCCAGGAGAATCGAGGCCATCTCCCAGCGCGGCTGCACGACATCCTTTTTGCTGGCAAGAAAAAGCTCATACTGCTGCAGAGCCCCCGGCAAATCACCGGCACGGGCCAGCCGCCGGGCCTCCTGCCAGAGAGCAAGCCAGGGTGGAACGCTTTCCCGGGCGGAGAGGACCGTCTGTGGGGGCAGCTTGGGAGCCTGGTAGAAATCTCCCAGGGTCACTGCCTGACAAACCGCGCTTGAACCAAGCAGGGCCGTGCAACAGAACAGGAGAGAAAGTCTCTTCATCAGTACGCCGTTGTCCAAAAAATAACCTGATATCGAATGCTGTGAACGGCATAAGGGGCCGTAACAAAAATAGCCGGCAAAGCACTGTTTCCTTCTTAACGGCCCCTGAAACTTTAACGAGTTGTCATTTCTTGTAAAAAGCGCGAATACGCTCTACCAGGTACTCCTGCATCTCTGAAGTAAGTTCCGGATAGATCGGCAGGGCCAGGGTCTCAGCGGCAGCCTTTTCCGACACCGGCAGGGAAAGACGGCTGGAGGCCAGGTCGGCCACGCACTTCTGCTTATGCAGCGGGATAGGGTAATAGACGGCCACGCCGATTGATTGTTCCAGGAGATAGTCCCGCAGGGCATCCCGGTCTTTCACCCTGATGACATACTGGTTGTAGATATGGTAATCAACGCCCTCCCCCGCTGCCGCGGCATCCTGATAGACGGCCTGCGGAGTGGCCACATAGCCTGCCTCGACCAGGCCGGCATCCTTGAACAGCGCATTATAGAGGGTGGCATTCTGCCGCCGGGCCGCGTGCCATTTGGGCAGATGCAGCAGTTTGACATTGAGAATCGCCGCCTGCATGGCATCGAGCCGGAAATTGCCGCCGACCACCGTATGCTGATATTTGCTGATATCACCATGCACCCGGATAAGCCGCAGGTCTTTGGCCATCTTGTCACTGTTGGTGACCACCATGCCGCCATCGCCCATGCCGCCCAGATTCTTGCTCGGGAAAAAGGAAAAACAGCCGTACAGGCCCATGCTGCCGGCCTTCTGCCATTGCACCGCGCCATCAACCGTCATGGGGTAGGCGGCGCCGATGGCCTGGGCCGCATCTTCCACCACCGGGATATGCAGCTCCCCGGCAATTTTCAAGAGCGGGGCCATATCCGCGCACTGGCCGAAGAGATGCACCGGCATGATCGCCTTCACCCTGGCGGCCAGAGAAGAATCAGCGAGCAAGGCCGCCACCTTGGCCGGATCAATGTTGAAGGTGACCGGGTCAATATCGGCAAATACCGGCCGGGCGCCCAACCGCAGGATGCTGCCCATGGTGGCAAAAAAGCTGTAGGGCGTGGTGAGCACCAGGTCATCCCGGCCCACCCCCAGGGCCATGAGACTGGCCAGCAGGGCATCGGTGCCGCTGGAAACGCCGATGGCGGCGCCGGTGCCGCAGTAATCCGCCATATTTTTTTCAAACAGCTCGATCTGCGGTCCCATGATGTAACAGGTGGAATCAACCGTGGCGGTGATGGCCGCCATGATCTCATCCCGGATCGGATCGAGTTGCGCTTTCAGGTCAAGTAAGGGAATCTTCATAGAATGTTAAGTTAACTTGTTTATATTATTTGGTTAATTGTTGACGGGCAGCCTCCCGGCCAGTACGATCAATTCTGCCACTGCTTATATACATGCTCAAGGAAAAATTGAATATCAGGAATTTCCTGCTCAAGATATTTTTTCATTTTTTTCAGCAGATTCGCCTCAATCTGTCTGACGCGCTCCCGGGAGATACCAAACTGATCGGCAATGTCCTGCAGGGTAAGCGGTTCATCACTGAGCAGCCGGGCCCCCAGAATCGTTTTCTCCTTTTCGTTCAGGATGTCCTGCAGCTTATCCAGAATTTCCGCCATCCGTTCTTTGATCTCGATATCGGCCACCAGCTCTTCCACGGATGGGCTGACGTCCGGCAGAAAATTTTTCTGTTCATCGTCGGAATCCTCCCGCACCGGGCTCTCCAGGGACACGTCCCAGTTGTCCATGCGCTGGGACATCTCGATCACTTCGCTTTCCTTGACCCCGAGGCGTTCAGCCAGCAGTTTGATTTCCGGCTTGAACCCCTGGGATTCCAGCAGCTTTTTTTCCTTGTTGAGGCTGAAAAACAGCTTGCGCTGGGCCTGGGTGGTGCCGATCTTCACCAGCCGCCAGTTATCCATGATGAACTTGAGGATATAGGCGCGAATCCAGTAAGCGGCATAATAGGAGAATTTGACGCCGCGGTAGGGATCAAACTTCTTGACCGCCTGCACCAAACCCACGTTGCCTTCCTGGATCAGATCGAGGAAATTCTGCATCCAGTACTTCTGGAAATCCATGGCCACCTTGACCACCAGGCGCAGATTGGCCGTCACCAGCTCATAAGCGGCCTCAGGATCCTGGGTTTCGTGGAAACGCTGGGCCAGTTCCTCGGTTTCCTCCCTGGTCAGCAGCCGGTGCTGGTTGATCTCCTGCAGATAGCGATGCAGCCCCGGATGACTGAGCGCCGGCAGATGCTTGTCATCCGACAGGGCCAGCAGCGGATGAAAGTTCTGCTCCTCTGGTTCTTCCCCGTTGTCTATTTCGATCTCGATTTCGCTTTCTTTTGTCATGATTGTATTCTAGAGTGAAGCTCAGTTTCTGATTATCTCTTGACAAGCAGAAACCTCCACTATATATCCACCTATTTTATAAAGAATGCCCACAGTTCTCCACCTATTCTCATAGGTAAAAGAAAGAATATTTACATCATTTCAGAAAATTCCGCCAGTAAAACAGAGGTTGTCAGTTACGCATGCAGCAAAAAAATATCCGAAATTTCAGCATTATCGCCCACATCGACCACGGAAAATCAACCCTGGCCGACAGACTGATCCAGCTCTGCGGCATGGTGAGCGACCGGGAATTCAAAGACCAGCTGCTGGACAACATGGATATTGAGCGGGAGCGGGGCATCACCATCAAAAGCCAGACCATCTGCCTTCCTTACAAGGCCAAGGACGGCAACGAATACCTGCTCAACCTGGTTGACACGCCGGGCCATGTTGATTTCAGCTACGAGGTGTCCCGGGCGCTTTCCTCCTGCGAGGGAGCCCTGCTGCTCATTGACGCGGCCCAGGGCGTGCAGGCCCAGACCCTGGCCAACCTCTATCTGGCCATGGAAAACGAGCTGGAGATCATTCCGGTCATCAACAAGATCGACCTGCCCGCCGCCGATCCGGAAGCGGTGGCCATGCAGATCGAGGAGGATCTCGGCCTTGATTCAGCCGCCATCCAGATGTGCTCGGCCAAAACCGGCCAGGGGGTTGACGGCATCCTGGAGGCCATTGTCAAGCTGCTGCCGCCGCCCGAGGGTAACCCTGACGCCCCCCTGCAGGCCCTCATCTTTGATGCCCAGTACGATCCCTTCCGGGGCACCGTGATCTCCTGCCGGATCATCAACGGCACCATCAAGGCGGGCGACACCATCATGTTCATGTCAAACCGGGCCACCTACAAGGTTGACGAGGTAGGCCTGTTCCAGCTTGAACGGGTCCCCAGGAAGGAACTGCGGGCAGGCCAGGTCGGCTACATTCTCGCCGGCATCAAGACGGTGAGCGACACCCGGGCCGGCGACACCATCACCCTGAAGGACAACCCCTGCCAGCAGGCCCTGCCCGGCTTCAAGCCGATCCAGCAGGTGGTCTTTTCCTCCATTTACCCCATTTCCACCGACGAGTACGAGAACCTGGCCGCAGCCATGGAAAAACTCACCTTGAATGACGCCTCCCTGACCTTTCAGAAGGATTCCTCCACGGCGCTCGGCTTCGGCTTCCGCTGCGGCTTCCTCGGCCTGCTTCATCTGGAGGTCATCCAGGAAAGGCTGGAAAGGGAATTCGACATCCCGCTCATTCTCACCGTGCCCTCGGTCTGCTATCATTTCTACCTGACGGACGGCACCATGCGCGAGGTGGACAACCCGGCCTATTTCCCCGATCCGGCCGCCATTGTCCGCACCGAGGAGCCTTTCATCAAGGCGACCATCCACATGCCGGAACGCTATATGGGCGCGATCATGACCCTGTGCATGGAAAGACGGGGCGAGAACACCCACTACCATTACCCCATGCCGGGCCGGATTGAATTCACCTGCGAGCTGCCGCTGGCCGAGGTGATCTATGACTTCTATGACCGGCTGAAATCAATCACCCAGGGGTACGGCTCCTTTGATTATACCCTGATTGATTACCGGCCCAGCGACCTGGTCAAGCTGGACATTCTCGTCAACGGGGAAAAGGTGGACGCCCTCTCCCAGCTGGTGCACCGCACCAAGGCGAGGGAACGGGCACTGCACGCCTGCGAGCGGCTGAAGGAGGAAATTCCGCGGCAGATGTTCAAGATCGCCATCCAGGGCGCCATCGGCGGCAACATCATCGCCAGGGAGACCATCTCCGCCCTGCGCAAGGACGTCACCGCCAAATGCTACGGCGGTGATATCAGCAGAAAACGCAAGCTGCTGGAAAAACAAAAGGCCGGCAAAAAGCGCATGAAGACCGTGGGCAACGTGGACATCCCCCAGAGTGCTTTTCTGGCCGTGCTCAAATCCGACGAGAGATAACATGGCAGAATGACATGGCCATTTTCAAGAAAACCTGGTTGCCTGTTGGGTGTTGAGCGTTATCGAAGCAAAGAACAAATAAAGCGGGGGGGTCAAATCTTTATCTTTGATATTTCCCTGGTGACGGCATGCGGGGAAACACGGTAAGACCGTTGCGCATCCAATACCCGCAGGGAAACATTACCGCTTTCCTTTTATGAGCTCAATAAGGGTGGTAACATACCTGCTGAGCTGCTCCGATTCCTTTTCCATGTCTACCGCTATCTGTGAGGCCTGGTCCGCATCGGCGGCATTCTGCTGGGTCACCTTGTCCAGTTCATTTATGGCCGCCGAAACCTGACTGATGCCGGTTGTCTGCTCCTTTGAGGCCGAAGTGATTCCCCGCAGAACACTCGCTGTGTTTTCATTTTTCCCCAGCGCTTCCTTAAAGGCGTTGTCCGTCTCTCTGACAAGTTTTACCCCGTTTTCCACCCGTTGTTTTGTTTCCATCAGCAGGTCGGAGGTATTCCTGGCAGCTCCGGCAGACCGCATGGCCAGGTTGCGCACCTCATCGGCAACAACGGCGAAACCTGCGCCTGCCTCCCCGGCCCTGGCTGCTTCAACCGCGGCATTCAAGGCCAGCAGGTTGGTCTGAAAGGCAATTTCATCAATGGTTTTGATGATCTTGGAAGTCTCCTCGTTGGCCACGGCAATTTCATCCATGGCCTGGGTAAGTTTCTGCATTGCCTGATTGGCATCGGTCATGACCCTGTTGGCATCGGTCATGAGTTCACTTGCCGATGAGGCATTTTCGGCGTTCTGCTTCGTCATGGAGGATATCTGCCCAAGAGAGTCACTTGTCTGCGCGAGGGAAACCGCCTGACGGGAGGCATTCTCCGCAAGGGACTGGCTTGAAACAGACGATTTATGGGCATTGACGGAAACGGTATCAGCGCTTTGGGAAAGATCCGCGATTACCTTGTTAACCGGCACGCTGACAATTCGCCGGATGACAAAAAATATCATGCCGCAGGTTATGAGAAGAACGGAAATACTGCCCAGCATCATGTACAAGCCAAAACTTGTGATGGCGCTGTTCAGTTCCCGCAGGTCATAGGTCATGGATAAACACCCGCCCAGGGAACCGCTTGCCCAATCGGGATGACAGCGGATGCAGTCATTTACCACCCGTTGCGGCGCCAGCACCTGCAGGGTGTCGCCGTTAAAGGTGAGAATCAGGCCTTGTTCGGCATTGATCCTGCTTTGCAGCTCCGCGGAGAGGTTGGCCGTGGTCTCATTAACCTTGGCGGATGAAAGATTTATCTTTCCGGCCCGGTCATACAGAGAAACGGCAATGACATTTTTAATGGCCTTCTGCTGCAGAAGCAGTTTCTGAAAATTTTTCATCTGCCCCCGTTCAAGCGATCCCTTGACCCCCTCTTCAAATGAGTTGAACAGGCTCTGCACGGAGTCAAGATAGGTCTGCGTCAATTTGCTTTTGAAATAGCCGCTTAGAAATACGGAGGTACCGAGCAGAATAAACAGCAGAACCGCCGAGACAGATATCATGACTTTCGTGGTCACCGGAAAACTGGAAAAAGCTCTGACCTTCATCAATATCTCCCCTGTTGTGCCAGTTTATTTGTCCCGCTCGGCAAGCCGGTAGAATGGAAAATTTTTCTTACGGGCGAAGCCGGGCGATGCGCAGCCGATACATGGGGCATTGCTGTCCACGCACCAGGTCTGCCCGCTGTTCCACCAGCGGGTGGGACAGTCGGCAAAGGTATCCGGCCCCAGGCAGCCCAGTTTGAACAGGCAGCCTTGATCGCCAAGCTTTTCGGCAAAGATCTCCTGTTGAAAGTCATGATAACGTGGACACAGCTCATGGACCTTGCGCTTGAAAAACAGGGCAGGGGCATCATTGATCAGCTCCGGCACGCCTATCTTGACCAGGTGGATGATCGTGTGCCAGACCCAGTCGGGATGAACGGAACAACCGCGGATGTTGACCACCAGCTTGTTGATGCCCCGTTTGCCATAGAACTCCCGCAACCCGACAGCGCCGGTCAGGTTTCCTTCCGCAGCGGGAATCCCGCCGTCACAGGCACATGCTCCGATGGCCACGGCACCAGTCATGGTTTTTGCCGCCTCTTCAAGATACTGGCCGAAGGGTTTGTGGCCGATGATGCAGGCTTCCGGCATCAGTTCCGGAATCGCCCCTTCAACCGCCAGAAAATATTCGCCCGCCTCGCCGGCGATGTACCTGTCAATGAGCCCCAGCGCCTTTTTCCCTGAAACAGCGGAAAGATCGGCATGGAAAGCGAGCTGGGAATAATCGGTTATCATCGACAGGGGGGATGGCGAGTCGGCCTGCAGCAGAGAAATGGAGCAGCCGGTGCAGGACAATCCCTGCAGGTAAATGAGTTTCGGCACAGCTGCGGGGTCTATTTTTTTCAGGGCTGCGGCCACAGGCCCGGGCATGCCGTTCACCCCGAAAGATGCGCAGAGTGCGGCGGCGAGCTTCAGAAAGGTCCTTCTGTCCATCATACCCCCTCCGGTTAATTGACAGGAACAAGCTCTTTAAGATAAGGATAAATGCACTAATGCACTGAACAGGCTATGCAGGGATCAAAAGAGTGGATGATGCGTACTGCCTCGATCTGGTCTTGCAGGTCGGCAACCTTTGTGCCGACCAGGGCGGACTCCATGGCGCCGGGCTGCCCCTTGTCATCCCGGGGTGAAGCATTCCAGGTGGTCGGCACCACGCACTCATAGGCGGCTATCTTGTAATCCGCGATTCTGATATAGTGCAGCAGCGCCCCCCGGGAGGCCTCGGTGACTCCATACCCTTCCGCGGTTGCGGGAACGACAATATCAGCCATGGTTTTTCCACCGGGATCGATACGCTCGGACTCCTCCAGGAGAAAATCGGCAATGACCACGGCATTGACCGCCCGGCAGAGATGACGCCCGAGCACGGAATTAAGATTATCCGCCGTGATGCCGAACATGGCCGCGTAGGTGTCAACCAGGCTCTTGACGGTCTTATTGCCGCCGAGATGGTAATCAACCAGAATTCTGGCCGCCGGTCCCACCTCCATCACCCTGCCGTCATAGCGGGGCGCCTTGGTCCAGGTGTATGCCCCTTTTTTACCTGGATCAGGGGTCAATGACGATTCCGCTATCTTTAAACCGCTGGGAGATGAGTATTTCGCATGCCCCACATCCTGGGTGATCAAGCCGAAATCCACCGGTTTTACCTTACCGCCTTGCAGAACACCTGGTGCAAGCACACGACTGCCGTTTCGTTCCGCTGACAGGGGAAGCAGCCCATAGGAGAGGAATCCCCCCTTGCTTGCGCCGATTTGCCAATATTCAGGAAAGTTTTCCGCGACGGCAACGATGTCGGGGATGTATCTGCTGTGAATGAACTCCTTGGTTTCACTGATAAAGGACTGGTAGCTGGCGATGAGGTCCATGCGGGCGGCCTGGGTGCAGCCGCCGGGGAAAATGGCGGTGGAATGGGGAAATTTTCCGCCAAAAATCGCGGCGGCCCGGTTGGCCTTTTTCTGCACTTCCATTGCCTCAACATAGTGCTTTAACGCCCCGATATTAAGTTCGTCATCCATGAGGTAGTCGCCGTTCAGCCGCGGCAGAAACGGCGCGCCGGGAAATGCCTTCTGGGAAGCCAGTTCCGCCTGCACCCATTCTTTTATCTTACGGAGATCCGCATCCTTGCCGGTGTATTTCAGGATGGCGGTCACATCGACAAAATCAAGGGCGGATAACTGATAGAAATGGAGCAGATAATCATAAAGGTGGTTTGCCCCCTGGATAAGATTGTGCATGATCCTGCCGTTGGCAGGAACCTGCAGTCCGTATGCATTCTCCTGAGCATAGGAGGAGGCTATGGCATGGGCGTATGGGCAGACGCCGCAGATTCTCTGGGTTATCTGCTGGGCGTCAAGAGGATCCCGGCCCCGCAGAATAACCTCAAAGCCGCGGAACATCTCCCCCATACATTGGGCATCAACAATCTGGTCATTCTCAATGGTGGTTTTGACATTGAGATGTCCTTCAATACGGGTGACTGGACCGAGATCAACTTTCATCAAAACCTCTTGCTGGAATGATTGTCTTCCCCCCTGGCAACCTCTTCAAGACTCAGCTCATATCTTCGCCAATATTATTTATTAAAGTCAATAACTATCAGCCGACCACCGCTTTGCCCAAAGCCCATCAGGTAACCGGGATGGCGATGGTGAAGGTTGTGCCTTTCCCCACCTCGCTTGCCACGCTGATGGCGCCGTTGTGTTTTTTGATGATCTCATAGGAGATGCTTAAGCCGAGCCCCGTGCCCTTGCCCACCTCCTTGGTGGTGTAGAACGGCTCGAAGATCCGGTTTGCCACCTCCGGCGGCATGCCCGTGCCGGTATCGGCTATAGCGATGTATACCATGCCCCCGCCGTGCCAGGTGCGGACCGAGATCACCCCGTGACCGTCGATGGCCTGCACCGCGTTCACCAGGATGTTCATGAAAACCTGATTCAACTGACCGCCGTAGCATTTGATCTTCGGGATGTCGCCGTACTGCTTGTGCAGCTCAGCCTTGTATTTCAACTCGTTCCACACGATGTTGATGGTGCGGTCCAGACCCTCGTTGAGATCCGTCTCCTGATGCTCGACCTCATCCAGCCGGGCGAAACTTTTGAGGTTCTGCACGATCTTCTTCACCCTCTCCCCGCCGTCCTTCGATTCATCGATGAGGCTGATGATGTCCTCGCTGATCAGATCGATTTTCATTTTTTTCCGCAGCTCCGTCAGATTTTCGAGCGCCAGGTGGGGCTCGGTGACATCTCCCCTGGCCAGAGCAGCGGACATCTCCTCCTGGCTCCGGCCGAACTCGAGGAGACGTTCGACATATTTGTCCAGGGTGCTCAGGTTGCTCAGCATGAAGCCGATGGGGTTGTTGATTTCATGGGCAACACCTGCCGCCAGCTGGCCGATTGAGGCCATCTTCTCCTGGTGCAGCATCTGCGACTGGGCCGCCTTCAGCTCGGCATAGGCCTTTTCCAGCTTGCGATTCGAGGCTTCGAGGTCCGCCGTCCGCTCCGTCACCCGCTGCTCAAGCTCCCGGTTCATACGGATGATCTGTTCCTGGGTGGCCTTCAGCACCGCGTTCCTCATGCTGGTGCGGAAGATGACAAAGGCCCCGCCCAGAATGACGATGCCGATCCCGGCAGTAATCAGCATCATGATTCTGGGGGAATTTCCATGCCAGTCATCGCTGGCGGGAATGAAGGTGGCCAGGGCGAAAGGGGTGGCTGCTATAGGTGTCAGGTAGGCATTGAAGAGGGAAAAACCATGATCGAGAGGCAGGCGGAAACTGGCGCCCTTCTCCGCCGCAAGCCCCGATGGCGCCGGAAGCCGGTCGAGCGGCAGCAGATCAGGCACAAAGAGATAGCGCTTATCATAAACCAGCGCGCTGACCGGTCGATTGCCGGCAGAGGCTGATTCGGCGAGGAATTGGTCATAAACGAGAGCGGGCCGGATCATCGCCACCAGTTGCCCGGAGTAGATCCCCTTGAACCAGTACGGCAGTGAAAGGATGATCCTTGCTTCCCGGCCGTATCCTTCCGCAAAAAAAACCGCGCGCCCGCCGCCCGGCCCCCTGGTCATAACCCGCTGCCAGCCTTCCCTGCCATGCCCTGCGGTCTGGGTAGCAACATTCTCAGACACATCAATCAGGGCGGCACCGGCTGCATCGAGGAAAATGAGGCGCGAGAAAATCAGACTGTCAGCCAGTTTTCTGGATTGGATGAAGGAACTGAAAGCCCTTTCGACCTCCATGATACTGGCGGAAAGACCGTATTGCATGGACATGCCCAGGGCCAGGTTTTCAAAATAGACCTGCAACTCACGACTTTCGGCAAGCCTGGCCATATCATCCTGCCGCTCCGCATAGAAATAGCCGACCGTCAGGGAGCTTTTCTCGATATCATGCAGTATCTGGCCGAGATTACGTTCATAGAGCTCGCTCTGAGAGCGATACTGGGAGTAAAGCAGAAAACACAGGTAGGCCACCAGCGCCAGGCTGAAAAGAATCGCAGCGATGCCGCGGAACACCGAAAAGTACCTGTAAAAACCCATGCGATCGCGGTCACTTGGGAACTGGCGCAAGCGGCAACGCCTGCGGCATATTGGCTGATGCAGCCTGCCGGACGAGTGCATTAGGCGGGCTTACCATGCGTTGCATGGACAAAACAGCGGCCAATCCGTCATGCCGGACTTGATCAGGCATCCAGCAACCATCCGGACTGCAAAAACACCGGACTGCTCCTGGACTTGAGCCAGGATCCACCGGGATGACGAGGGGCATCAATGTCATATAATTCACAATTCCAACACGTTACGTTATATAACTCCGGATATTGAGCTGTTACTGCAGGCCGGCAAAGAAATCCGGGAAATAAAACATTGCCGAGGGGTAATACTTTTTAACGATCTTCAGGTAGGAGCCGTCCTTGCGTATCTTGTCGAGAAACCGGTTATACTCCTCCAGCAGCCGGGGGGCATCCGGAGGGAAGGCCGCTGCCATCACCTGCTTACCCGACACCGGGCCGATGATCTTGACCATGCCCGGCCATTTCTCCAGGGCGATCAGGGCGTCCGGCACATCGAGGATGGTCATCTCCGCCTCGTTGTTGATGACGGCCGGGGCAAGTTCGTTGAGTTTTCCCTGGAAGAGGACCACATCCGCCCCTGCTGCCTTGAAATCATACAGGCTCGGATCAAGGCAGGTCTTTTCCAGGGCCATGACGCTCCTGTCCTTCATCAGGCTGCGGGTATTTTCAATGTCCCGGTTGATGTCGCCGCTGGGCCTGATCGGACTGACCGGCGAATCGGCCCGGGCGATCAGCCATATCTGACTGGGAAAGGTGGGGTTTGAGAAGCTGACCACCTTCTGGCGCCAGGGCAGAACGGTGAAGCCGTTGGCAATGATGTCGCCCCTGACCGGGGCCTCGGCGAGAATTTCCACATTGCCGCCCTGCACCTGCACCTTTCTGCCGATAAGATCCTGCACCACCGTACCCCAGTCAGCGGGAACATACTCATACCTCACCCCGAGATGGTCGGCGAACATCCGGCTAAGCTCCACCTCCATGCCGTCGCCCGCCCCGGTAACGAAGTTGGCATAAGGGATGCCGAGATGGCGCAGCACGCCCCGCCGCCTGACATCATCGAGATCAGCGGCGAGCGCAGCCGTAGAGAACAGGACGCCGGCCATGACGGCCGCAACCAGAGATAATGCAGTTTTCCACATAATGATGGCCTAAATGAACCTGACTAATACTTGAGCCTCTTGCAAAATGAACATCTACTCCGATCGGCTAAAAATAACCTGTGCGGCCATCCTGGTGAAATCGTCCTCAACGTAGCACTGCTACGCTTCCGGGCGATTT
>QZKJ01000023.1 GCA_003605035.1 Desulfurivibrio sp. | reverse complement strand
CGAGAGAAAAATATTCTGGGCAAGGATGAGTGGTGAAATCGCCCGGAAGCGTAGCAGTGCTACGTTGAGGACGATTTCACCAGGAAGACGCCGCACAGGATATTTTTAGCCGATCGGAGTAGATGTTCATTTTGCAAGAGGCTCACTATTCATTATTTTAAAGTCAGCGGAACTGAGATCTTTAGAAAGGGTTTTATGGACAATTTGATAAGCAAGCACTGGCATCATCTGCCGGCGGATGAAGTGGTTGATCTGCTGGAAAGCAATACGGCGAAAGGTCTTGACCTGTTTGAAGTCAAACACCGCTTCGAATATTTCGGGCCTAACACGATAACCCCCGGCAAAGGGAAAGGGCCGCTCCTGCGGTTTCTGCTCCAGTTCCATCAGCCGCTGATCTATATTCTGATCGTCTCCGGCGTCATCACGGCAGGGCTACGGGAGTGGGTGGACTCCGGGGTCATCTTCGGCGTGGTGCTGGTCAACGCCATCATCGGCTTCATTCAGGAGGCCAAGGCGGTCAACGCCCTGGCAGCCCTGGCCCGGACCATGACCACCGAGGCCACGGTGCTGCGGCAGGGCGAGAAAAAACGCATTTCAGCCACCGAACTGGTGGTGGGGGATATCGTTTTTCTCCAGGGAGGCGACAAGGTGCCGGCCGACATGCGGCTCCTGCAGGTGCGTGAGCTGCAGGTCGACGAATCCGCCCTGACCGGGGAATCCCTGCCGGTCGCCAAGACCGGCGGGCAGCTGGCCCATGATACGGTGCTGGCCGACCGCGGCAACATGGCCTACGCCTCAACCCTGGCGACCTACGGCCAGGGCATGGGCATCGTCATCGCCACCGGCGATCATACCGAGGTGGGACGCATCTCCCAGCTGATCTCCACCACCAAGGAGCTGGAGACGCCGCTGACCCGCAAGATCGCCCATTTCAGCAATATCCTGCTCTATGCGATCCTGGCCCTCGCGGCGGTGACCGTGCTGGTGGGACTGGTCCGCGGGCAGACGCTGTTTGACATGTTCATGGCCGCCGTCGCCCTGGCGGTGGGGGCGATCCCCGAGGGGCTGCCGGCGGCGGTGACCGTCACCCTGGCCATCGGCGTGTCACGGATGGCGAAACGCAATGCCATTATCCGTAAATTGCCGGCGGTGGAGACCCTGGGCAGCACCACGGTGATCTGTACGGACAAAACCGGCACGCTGACCGAAAATCAGATGACGGTCAAGGCGATCGTGGCCGGCGGCATCCGCTACGAGGTCAGCGGCGGGGGTTACAATCCAGCCGGCGGCGGGATCAGGCGGCAGGACCAGGCGGGTGACGGCGCGGCTTCCCCCGCCCTGGCGGAATGCCTGCGGGCAGGGGCCCTGTGCAATGACAGCGTGCTGGCTGAAAAAGAGGGGGTCTGGCAGGTGCATGGCGATCCCACCGAGGGGGCATTGCTGGTCAGCGCCCTGAAGGGGGGGCACGAGCCGGCCCGGCTGCTGGCGGAAACGCCCCGCATCGACGCCATCCCCTTTGAGTCCGACTATCAGTATATGGCCACCCTGCATGAAGCAGGCGGCGGCCGGCCGTGCACGATTTATCTCAAGGGGGCGGCGGAGGCCCTGCTGCCGAAATGCGACTTCAGCCTGGCTGCGGATGGCAGCAGCCGGGTGGCGCTGGCGGCGGATGACATTGCCCGGCGGATCGAGGAGCTGACCTCAGCAGGCCAGCGGGTGCTGGCCTTTGCCCGCAAGGAGCTGCCGGAAAACGGCAGGGGGGTAACCCACGAGGATGTGGCCGCGGGCCTGACCTTTATCGGCCTGCAGGGCATGATCGATCCGCCCAGGGAGGCGGCGGTGTCGGCAGTGAAGATCTGCCAGGCAGCCGGGGTGGCGGTCAAGATGATCACCGGCGACCATCCGCTGACCGCCGCCGCCATCGCCCGGCAGGTCGGCCTTGCCGGCGCAGCCGGCACGGGAAAGGTGCCGGTGCTGACCGGCCGTGAGCTTGCCGGGTTGACTGACAGCCAGTTGATCGACGCGGCTGAGAACACCGCGGTGTTCGCCAGGGCGACCCCGGAGCAGAAACTGCGGCTGGTGGAGGCGCTGCAGGCCAGGGGGCACGTGGTGGCCATGACCGGCGACGGGGTGAACGACGCCCCGGCCCTGAAAAGGGCGGATATCGGCGTGGCCATGGGCATCACCGGCACCGAGGTGGCCAAGGAGGCGGCGGACATGGTGCTCACCGACGATAACTTCAGCTCCATTGAGGCGGCGGTGGAAGAGGGCCGCGGCGTTTTTGACAACCTGACGAAATTCATCGTCTGGACCCTGCCCACCAATCTGGGCGAAGGGCTGGTCATCCTGGTCGCCATCTTTCTCGGGGTCACCCTGCCCATTCTGCCTGTGCAGATTTTGTGGATCAACATGACCACCGCGGGGTTCCTCGGCCTGATGCTGGCCTTTGAGCCCAAGGAGCCAGGCATCATGCAGCGCCCGCCCCGCAACCCCGCCACCCCCATTCTCACCAGGACCTTAAGCTTCCGCATTGTCCTGGTGGGCGGGCTGCTGCTCATCGCCGCCTTCGGTCTTTTTGAGTGGGAGCTGGCAACGGGCGCCTCTGTTGTGCGGGCCCGCACCGTGGCGGTCAACGTCTTTGTCGTCATTGAACTCTTTTATCTGTTCAATTGCCGTTCACTGAGCAAGTCCATTTCCCAGCTCGGACTTTTGACGAACATGTGGGCCTTCGGCGGCGCCGCCGCCATGCTGCTTCTGCAGATTCTCTATACCTATCTGCCGGTCATGAACCGTCTTTTCCAGAGTGAGCCCATCGGCTTGGTTGCCTGGGGCAAGATCGTGGCCGCAGGGCTGCTGACCTATATCATCGTGGAAGTGGAAAAAATATTATGGCAGCGATCGGCCAGGCATTAACCATAACGGGGGGCTGCCGCAGACAATTTTCCTGTCCGGCTCCGTATTCGGGGTTTGCGCCCCAATTTTGAGGCAGGGGTTGCCTGGCAATGACGTTTCGGGTCGGCATACTGGGCATTGACGGCAGCGGCAAGAGCACTCTCGTGGCAGGGCTTGAGCAGCGGCTTGCGGCTTCCTGCAGCGTCATGAGCATTGGCCAGCGCGTCTCCTTCCGCTCCAGGGCGGGGGAGCGGCTGGATCTCCTCGGCCCCCTGCCGGAGACCGCCCATCCGCTGCAGCACAGCTTCCGCAATCTGCAACGGCACTGGATCCTGCAGCGGCTGCCGGGCCTGCTCAAACAGTACCGGCCGGACATCTGTCTGGAAGACCGTGACAGCGTCATCGATTACTGTGCCCTGACCACCGCCCACTTTCCCGCCCTCCGCTCCATCACCCCCCGGCGCCGGGTGGCGATGTTCCTGGCCCTGACCCGCCGCAGCCTGGCGGACATGTATCTCTATCTTCGCCTGCCGGCTGCGGAGGCTGATAAGCGTATCCAGGAAAAGCTGCAGCAGACGCGCCGGCTGCGCGCCTATCATGAAAGACCGCATCTGCTTGAGCGGGTCGCCCTGGAATATCCCCGTTTTCTCGACTACCTGGCGGAAATCGGCGTGCCTGCCTTTGTTCTGGAGGCGGATCAGCCGGCTCAATCAGTCCTCGAAGCCGCCTTCCTTTCCATCCGTAAACATTTCGACGGTCGGCAGCCTGCTGCCGGCGAGGGTTCCGGCGGCAGACGGCATTAAAGCGGCTCGGTCAACATCTGCAGGGGGGCCAAGCCAGGCGCCGATCTCGCCCAGGGCGGTGGAGGCCAGCAGATAGGAAACGCCTGCCGCGGCGGCCAGCTCCCGGGTGCGTGCCAGCAGCAGCTGCTGGCTGTGCTCCGCCATGCCCCGGCCGGCCAGGTGGGAGACGTAGCCCCACATGTGGTCCAGACCGTTGCGCAGTCTGCCTGCCGGCGGCGTCTGGCGCAGGGTGCGGACCAGAATGCGGGCCAGGGCTCTGCAGCGGCGCGGATTATCTCCGGCGGCCAGCCAGGGGCCGATGCGTCGGTAAAGCCCCGGGTCGCGGGCCAGCACCGAGTATTTATGCTGGGCCCACAGCTCTCTGGCCGAGGAGGGCAGGGGAATGCGGCCGGGCTCCCTGTTGCGGTACTTTTCCCGTAAAATGGCAAACTGGGCATGGGGCGGGTCGATAAAGGTCTGCGGCCAGATGGTATCGCCCATGACTGCCGGCAGCGGGCTGTGGTGCCTGTACCCGCGCAAGCGCATCTCCTCCACCAGCAGCTCGTGGCGTTTGCCCAAGGCGGCAAGATGATTCCGCCAGCGCCTGGTTTCCGGATGGGCTGCATAACCCTTTCTGTTTTGCGTCAGCACGACGAAGATGGCATGCAGCTCCCGGTGCTCGCCGAGCAGGCTCTGGCGGTTCAGATAGCCGGGGTCAATGTCCCAGATGCGCATGACCCTCTCCTGTCAGCCCTGGATCGCCGCCTGCAGGGCGTCCTGGACCTGGGAATAAGTGAACCGGTAGCCGGTCTGCAGGGCCTTGTCCGGCCTGACCCGCTGGGAGCTGAGCAGCACGGTGGCAAACTCGCCGAGCACGGCCAGCAGCACGCAGCCGGGGACCGGCAGGATGGCCGGCCGGTGCACGGCAGAGGCCAGGGCCCGCGTGAATTCCCGGTTGGTCACCGCATTGGGCGCCACGCCGTTCAGCGGTCCGCGCACCTCCGGGTTCTCTGCCGCATGGAGCATGAGGCCGATCAGGTCGTCAATATGGATCCAGGACATGAATTGTCTGCCATTGCCCAGCCGTCCTCCCAGTCCCAGTTTGAAGGGAGTGAGCATCTTGGCCAGAGCCCCGCCGTCTTTGCCCAGCACCACTCCGGTCCGCAACGAAACGACGCGCACTCCCAATTCCTCCGCCTTGCCGGCCTCTTGCTCCCAGCCCTGGCAGAGCGTGGCCAGGAAATCGTGGCCAGGCGCTGACGATTCGGTCAGCATCTCCTCGCCCCGTGAGCCGTAATAGCCGATGGCCGAGGAGCAGATCAGGGTGCGGGGCCGCTGGTCAGGGTCAAGTCCGGCCAGGGCGCTGACCAGGTTGCGGGTGCTGTCTATCCGGCTGCTCATGATCCGTTCCTTTTTTTCCCTGTTCCAGCGGCCGTTGAACAACGGTTCTCCAGCCAGGTGAAACACCGTGTCAACGCCGCTGAAAACCGTGGGATCGATTTCTCCCGCCGGATTCCATTTGCGTGCTTCCACCCCCTTGAGCACCTTGTTGATGCGGTCCGGATCGCGTCCCAGCACCACGCAGCTCTCCAATCTCTTTATAAGGTGTCTGCCGATAAAACCGGTGCCACCGGTGATGAGGCTTTTCATATTACCCTCCCTCGCTGTGTTCTCATTAAAGGCAATGCGCCGGCTGCGTCAGAGAGGCGATCCTTGTTATTCCTCTGTGCCGATCAGCGGCAATTGTTTGTTAATATAAAAATATACAACATATCGTTTCCGCATGGAATCAGGATTGTTGACTTCCTTGCAGCGTCTGCACAGTTCCCGGACAAGTTCGTCGTTTTCCTCTTCGGCGATTTTGGTCAGATAAAAACGGCTGCCACGGTAGCCCGGCGCTGCTTCCATGAAGAGAAAGGAGGCATGGGGATTGGCTTGCAGGTTCGCGTGGGTGCGGTTGTCGCCCATGATGAAAACCATGGTGCCGTCTGCTGCGATATGGGGCCTGGAAAAGATGGCGGTATTGACCTCGCCTTCCCTGTTGGCGGAGGCGATAATGCCGGTTCCCTTGGTTTCCGTGAAATAATTCTCGAGGTTCATGATGGTGCTCCCTGGTTGTTGTTATTCTGTTTCCCGGACGTCTTCTCTGCCGGGCTTACCAATAAGCTATGCAGTTGTTTATGTTTTGTCAATGTAATGTATAATTTTTGTATTGATTATTGTTCGGGAGATGTTTATCTTCTGGAGTAAAGGGAGATGACAACACTATTCTTCCCTCCGTGATGCCGCGGACCGGGAATAGATTACAGGGAGCAACCTTTATGGAAACATTAAGCGCAAAAAGCCGCGCCACCATCGAGTTCGAACTTCGCTGGCAGAGCGCCGGGGCCGATCATACCGACTGCCTGTGGGCGGACGGGGTCAGTATGTGGCGGGACTGCTTTCCGGGCAGCCTCTGCGCGCAGCTGACGGGACTGCGGGAAGGGGAGCGGGCAAGCCTGCTGATCACCCCGGAGAACTTTTATCAGCCGTTTGCGGGCGGCAAAATTGTGCGTCTGAGGCCCGAGCAGTTTGTGGGGAAAGGCGCCGGCGGCCGGCCGCTGATTCCCAGGCCGGGCCGTTTTTATCCCCAGGGCCTGCTGCGCGGGGTGTCAGGTGTATTTCCCGTCAGCGCCGCCCCCTGCCGTTTTCTTGGTCATGACCAGGGGCTGCTCGTTTTTGATCTGAATCATCCGCTCTGCCGCGTCACCCTTGAGTTGACGGCCCATGTCCGCAAGATCAAACAGCAGTGGGTGGAGCGGGGCGGCCGCTGTGAAGACTGGCTGGAGGCGGTAACAGACAACGGACCGGGCATGCAGGCCCGCCACCGGGAAAATCCCACCGATTTTTTCAGTCCGGCAGGCTTCCGGCGCGGCAATGAGGAGGCTGATCATCTCTTCTATCAGCAGACCCGGCTGGTCCAGCACCTGGACAGCACGGCGGAGGAGACCGTCAGCCGGCTCTATGGCAGGATCTTACGGCCCGGCCTGGCGGTGCTTGATCTCATGGGCAGCTGGACATCCCATCTGCCGGATACGCTTTCGACAGCCAGGCTGTCCGTGCTTGGCATGAACAGGGAGGAGCTGACCCGGAACATGCAGGCCACCGAGATCCTGGTCCACGATCTGAATGCCAATCCCGGCCTGCCGTTTGCCGAGGCCTCTTTTGATGCGATACTGTGCACGGTCTCCATTGAATATCTGGTTGATCCGCGTGCCGTTTTCCGGGAAGCGGCCAGGGTCCTGCGCCGGGACGGGCTGCTGCTCGTCTGCTTTTCCAACCGCTGGTTTGCCCCCAAGGCGATCAGTCTGTGGCCGGAGCTGCATGATTTTGAGCGGATGGGTTTTGTGCTTGAGCTTTTCCTGGCGTCTGGTAATTTTACCGACCTGCACACCTTTTCCCGGCGGGGACTGCCCAGGCCGGCCGATGACCGCCATAGCGAAATGCCCTGCAGCGACCCGGTCTTTCTGGTGTGGGGCCGGCGGCAATGAAACGCGCGGCGCAGATCGCTTTATCCCGGTTGTTGCAGGGGGCGGAGTTTAGGAGCCGTTACAAAAAAACCTCTTCATTTTGAGCATTTCGTTCCGGCTCCTTATGCCGTCTCTGACGACCGGACGGTGTGTTGTTTTATTGCAACGGCTTACTGGAGAATAAAATAATGTACAAGATCGGCACTCTGGCAAAAAAGACCGGGTATTCACCCAACCTGCTGCGGGTCTGGGAAAAGCGCTACGGTTTTCTTGCGCCGCTGCGCGGGGCTGGCGGCCAGCGGCTTTACCCGGAAGAGGATCTCAGGCTGTTGCTTGTGATCCGCAGCGAACTGGCAAAAGGCAGGAGCATCGGCGAACTGGCCCAGCTCGGCCGCGCTGCCCTGCTCCTGACCGCAGGCGTGGCGGCCGGTGACGGCACAGCCAGGCAGCCGCAGCCTGCCACCGGCCAAGAGGGTTATGGCACTTTCATTGGTCCCATTGTCGAGGCCGCCGCGGCCATGGACCTGCCGGCCTTGACCGCCGGTCTTGACCAGGCCTTTTCCCGGCTCAGCCCGGAGGTGGTGGTGCATCAGATCATCACCCCGGCCATGGAGAAAATCGGCAGTGAATGGGCCAGGGGCGAGGTTTCCGTGGCCGGGGAGCACATGGTCAGCAGCCTGGTTGAGCACCGGCTGCGTAATCTGCTGGAGGCAAGCGGCCCGGCTGTGGCTGCTTCATCCGCTCAGACACCGGTTATCTGCGCCTGCTTTCCCGAGGAACAACACCGGCTGGGCATATTGACCATTGCCTACTGCCTGGCCCGTCAGGGGATGTCCGTCCTCTATCTCGGCGCTGCCCTTCCCTTTGCGGCCCTGGCCAGGGCAATCAAACAGGTGGGTGCCGGCAGTGTCTGGCTGTCGGTGACCAGCCCGGAGATTCTGCAGGGCAACCGCAGGCAGTTGCTGGATCTGTTGGCCGCGTATCCGCAGGTCGGATTTATCCTTGGCGGCCAGGCGGTCATTGCAGAGGATGAAGAGCTCTGCAGCAAGGGATGCCGGCTGTGCCGGTATCCGTGCCCGGTGCCGGAGATTATGCGCCTGCTGGCATAGCGGATGCCTTTGCCAGGTCATGACCGGCAGAGAATTTTCCTTATTGATTTAGCTTTGGGGATGATTAAATTATAGGCATAAGGTAGTAATGGTTATCATGACTAAAAAGTTCATGAGGAGGTTGCTATGAATGTATATGATTATTGCGAAACAGTTACCGTGGAGCTCGGCAACTGGAAAAAGAAACTGACGTTGCTTGATAACAAGATCGCCACTCTTCCCTGCGGCTCAAAAGATAAGATGCACGACAATATTGAGGAACTGCATATGGTAATCGCCGAGATGGAAGACAGGCTGTATAATCTGGAACATGCCTGCCCGATCTCATGGCGTCCGGCAAGTGATGAGCGGGTTGGACCGGTGACCATCAATTATGAGGAAGCCGCCAGGGAAAAAGTTGATTATGATTTCGGCGGCTAACCGGGCCGATGGGCAATAAAAAAGGAGCAGCTCAACAGCTGCTCCTTTTTTATTGCCCATCGGCCTGGCGGAGATGGCGGCTGGGGCGGGACTATTTGAATTCAAAGACCAGCTCGTTTTTTTTGAGCAGGTCGTAATCCCTGCGGGCCAGCTCTTCCAGATAGGCCGGATCATTTTTGATCTTGTCGATTTTTTGCTGGAGCAGGCGGTTCTCTTCCTTTAACTGATCGTTTTCAGCTTTTACCGCCTCAATCTGTTTCTTCAAGTGATAATATGTTAGAATCCCGTTGGGCGAAAAAAACAGCCAGGCAATAACGGCGAAGCCGGAGAGGATGCAGACCAGAATAAGGGTTCGGTGTTCCTTGCTGTTTAACTGTTTAATGATTTTCGCCAGATGCATGGGGTGGTATGTGATTTTTTGTGAAAAATGATGGCTTTGTATGCATGCCTTTTGCGGGGAAAAAGTCGCAACAACGAATTCCCGTGACAAGCAAGCGGAAATTCGTCATGCACTGCAGCTGCCCGAGGATTTTAACGAGACAGTCAAAAACAAATGGTAAACCAAAGCCTGGAAAAGGAAAAGACAATTTTACATGAAAAGCCGAGGATTTATCTGGTAAGCGCCTGTCTGCTCGGCCTGCGGACCAGATATGACGGCAGACTGAAGCCCTGCGAGGCGTGCCGGCTGATGGTCAAAAACGCCGTGTGCATCCCCGTCTGCCCGGAGCAGCTCGGCGGCCTGCCGACACCCAGGACGGCCGCGGATCTGGTCGGCGGCGACGGTTATGATGTGCTGGCGGGCCGGGCCGCCGTGGTCACCCGGGATGGCCGGGATGTGACGGCCCCTTTTCTGCTCGGCGCCCGCCAGGTGCTGACCATCGCCATGGAGCAGCAGATCAGCGGGGTGCTGCTCAAATCCCGCAGCCCCTCCTGCGGCATGACCCCGAGATTCGGGGTTACCGCGGCATTGCTTGCCCAGCATGGCTTTTCCCTGCAGGAGTTTTGATGATTTCGCAGGATGGGCGGTTCGCGAACCGCCCCTGCGTCCCTGCATCTCCAAGGCCCCTCAGGGGGCGCCCCTATCCCTATCCCCTCTATTTCTGATACCAGGTCCCATCCGGCTTCTGCAGCCAGGTGCCGGCCGCTGCCTGCTGGGCAATCTGCAGGGCGCGGCGGGCGCCGACCAGATCCACGCCCGCCCCCTGCTGTTTGGCAATGGCGGTATAAACCTTGCGCCGGTCCTCGTTTTCCTCCTTGACCAGGGTCTCCTGGCTTTTGTCAGCCTTTCTGAACTCCAGGTAGCCTGATTTGTTTTCACCGATAATTCCCTGGGCTTTCAAGGCGACCAGGGCCGGCAGCCTCGCCTTCATGCGGCTTTTGATCTCGTCTTCCGCCTGGCAGGTGGCGGCCAGCAGCAAGGAAACAAGCAGGAGGAAGAGGACAACAGCCCGGCTGCGGAATAGTCTGTACATGGGAAATCTCCTTGGTTACGGTTGCGCCTGGTCAATGTCGTCAAAGAAGTTGTCCAGCGCCTTGTCAACCTTGATGTTGATATCAATGGTGATATGAATCGGTTTGATTTCGACCGGCGCAACCTGCACATCGTGGCGCGATTCGATTTCATGCCTCGTGCAGGCGCACAGGAGGAACAGCGAAGCGATGAGAAGCGGTCTTTTTCTGGCAAACATCAGATGACTCCTGTCTGGCGGCTGATGGGAAAAGCCACGGCTGGCGGTTGCTTACCGGGCTCGCTGCAATAGTTCTTTGAGGTTTTTATCATAATCGAGAAAGGTGTTCAGGGGAAAGCGAAAATTGACATCCAGCAGAATCGGCTGGGAAATACCCTGGGCGCCCTGCACCCGGAGGCGCCGCAGTCCCCCGGTTGCCGCGTCATAGCTGAAAGGCAGGGGCGAGGCCGGTTTGCCGTCCAGGTTCAACTGCATCACCAGGGTGTCCTGCTCGCTGAAGAGATGGATTTTTGCCCAGTTGTAGCTGAAGTTGCGCAGGGCCTCCTGGGCAAAATCGAGCTGACCGAACTGGGGGGAATCAAGGGGGATGGCCTGGGTGAGGAAATCTCCGCCGGCAATACGGATAACGCCTCCTTCGCCGGGAGTGGAGTAGAGATAGCTCGGGGCAAAGGTGATTTTCCCATCATTGAGACTTACCGGAATGCGGCCATTGACCGTGCCATTGCCTTCGACATTCTTGATGCCGACCTGTGCCAGGATTCCGGCAAGCTTCAGTTGGGTGCAGTAAAAAATCATCTCCGGCTGCAGATGGTTTTCGGAAAAACGCAGGGCATAGGTATTGACGGATCCATCCGCCCAGTTGAAAATTCCCTTTTCAAGTAAGAACGAGCTGTTTGACTCCACCGTGAAATGCAGAGTGCCTCCGTCTATGGCAAGCTCACCTAAGCGGGCCGAGGAAAAATTGAGTTGCTGGTTCGGGGCGCTGCGCAGTTGCGGCAGAAAGGGCAGGGTAAGGGTTGTATCAATGCCGGAGACGGTGATTTTCTGCTCTGCCAGCTCAAGGCTGCCGTTTTGCAGGGACAGCCGGCCCTTGCCGGTGAATTGGCCGGCGGCAAGGGACATTTGCGCTTCACCGCTGATGAGGCCGGAGAAGGTGATGTCTTTCGCCTGGGGGAAGATTATGGCCGGGGAGAAGTTCGTCAGTCTGGCCGGCGGGATGGTCAGCGCAAGCTCGCTTCTGCCTGGCTCGCCTGCAATATCAGAGGACAGCGCTAAGGATGCGGTAACACCCTGCAGCAGCGGGGAGTGAATATCGGCTGCCAGGCTCAGTTTGTTTTCCTGCAGCTGGATTGTCCCGGCCAGTGCGCCGATTTCCTTTTTCTGCCAGGTGATTTTGCTTACAGCAAGCCTGCCTGGCGGATTCTCGCCGGTCAGCGGCCAGCTGAAGGGCAGGGTCAGACTGCCGCCTTCCACCCTGGCGCCTGATGGAGGATGGGCCAGCCAGGCCTGGTCAATGGCCAGCTCGCCCTGCAGCTGCCAGCTGCTGTTGCCCTGCCGTCCGGCTGCCGCCTGCAGGGCCATGGGCACCTGCAGGCTGAGCTTCTCATTTTCCGCGGCGAGCTGCAGGCTGGCCCGGGCGTCAATGCTCAGCGCGGCGCCGGCCAGGGAACCAGTGATGGCAAAGGACGGCGCGGGCAGGCGCAGGACACTTCCCCGGACAGCGGCGGCCAGATCAGGCAGAGTCCCGTTCACGGTAAAGCCCAGGGGCTTACCGGGGTCAGGCCGGCTGGCGGCAAAGGTGATACTGATCGGTTTGGGCTCCGGCAGATTTTCGGGGGCAAGACTGAGGTCGTTGTAGTGTATTACGCTGTCGCGCAGCGTGAGCTGCCCCTTGGCGGTGGAGAGCAGCAGGGGGGAAAGGCCGACCGCGGCGCTGCCGGAGAAATCCGCCCGGCTGTCCAGCTTGAGAGCGGCCGGCAGCTCAACCAGGCCGGCGAGTTGCCGGAGATTGAGGCTGCTGGCGGAAAGAGCGAGCCGGGCCTGCTGTTGGTGCAGATCAAGTTCGGCGGTGAGGGCGATTTCCTGCTCGCCCGGGAAGAGCTGCAGATGAACCGGCAGAGGACCGGAGGCTTTGCCGGCTGCCGAGAGATCAGCCTTCGCCGCAAAGGGCAGCCTGATCACCCGGTCCGCCAGGCGGCAGATGAGGGCTGACTGGCGGATGGTCACCCTGTCTATGGCCACGGGCAGCCGCAGGGTATTGCCGGCGTCGCCGGTTTGGGCCGGGGCGGGGGCGGCGAGGAGCTGCTGCAGGCCAGGATCAGCGATAATCATCCCCTGGTCGGTCAGCACGGTCTGGATCTCCATGCCGCTGATTGTTACCTCTTTCAGTCTGCCGGCCAGCAGCGTCACCGGGTTGTAGCTCACGGTCAGCCCGGCAACGCTGAGCCCCGGCGAATCCGCCGGCCCGATGGCAAAGCCTGCGCCGGCCCCGGTGAGACCGATAAACAGATAGTTGACCTGGAAGCTTACGAGACCTGCCCTGGCTGCCAGGGCTGGCAGCAGGGAATGCCGGAGATAGACCGGCAGCAGGGTGGCGCCTGCCATCCAGCAGATAAGCGGCAGCAGGGCAATGATGATGATGAGACGGCGGAGCAGCCTCGTCCTGGTGGTCATGGCAATAGGGTTTTCCGGCTGGGACAATCTTGTCACATGTCAGTTGATTTTCATGATTTTCAGCACAATAATCCCCATTTCATAGAGCAGGTAGAGCGGGCCGCCCATGAGCAGCATGTTGACCACATCCGGCGTGGGGGTGAGCAGGGAGGCCACGATGCTGATGAAGAGCACGGCGTAGCGGCGGCTTTTCTCAAAGGTGGACCGGGGACAGATCCCTGCCCGGGCGAAAAAAATCATGAAGATGGGCAGCTCAAAAATGAGACCGAAGGCGAGCACGAAGATGGTGACAAAGGAGACGAATTTGCCCACGGAGATCACCGATTTCAGCTGCTCTGATTCAAATCCCAGCAGAAATTTCACCCCAAAGGGCAGGGTGACGAAGTAACAGAACAGGGTGCCGGCGTAAAAGAGCAGGCAGGTGAAAAGGACAAATGACGCCAGTGCCTTGGCGGACAGGGCAAAGGGCCTGGCCATGGCGCGCCAGAAGCAGAAAACGATCCAGGGCATGAGCAGGAAAAGGGTGACGAACAGGGCCAGTTTGACATGGGCGATAAAGGGTTCGGCCACGCTGAAGAAGGCCAGCTGCTGCTGGAGATGATCCTGCATCACGGCAAAGATCTGCGGCGAGAGAAAGTAGCAGGCGAAGGTGCCGAGCGCGATGCCGCAGGCCAGTGACAGGATGGTCTTGCGGATTTCGAGAAGAAAGCCCAGCAGCCTTTTGCCGGGCGGGGCAGGTTCCTGGGCCGCGCTTGTCATGATTGTAGAGGCGCTCAAACGTTCAAACGTTTAAGTGTTTAAACGTTTTCGCCCTCACAGGTTCTCCCGGATAAAATTGATGCCGTTGCGGAAGAGCGCCACCCCCTGTCCCTCCTCCGGCAGTTCCTCCCTGGTCCAGCGGGGGTGGTTGGTCCGATGGTGAAAGGCCTCGGGGTGGGGCATCAGCCCGAAGAGCCTGCCGGTGGGATCGCAGATGCCGGCAATGGCGTCCGGTGAACCGTTGGGATTGGCCGGATAGTCCATGGCCGGCAGTCCGGTCTGCGGATCGGTATAGCGGAGGACCACCAGTTTTTCCTCCTTGAGCCGCTGCAGGGTGGCCGCGTCCCTGGCGACAAATTTCCCTTCGCCGTGCCGGACCGGGAAATAGAGGCTGGTCAGCCCGGTGGTGAACACGCAGGGTGAGCTCGGGTCAACGGCCAGGGTCACCCAGCGGTCTTCAAAACGGCTGGAATCATTGTAGGTGAGGCTGACCTGCCGGTCATCGTGGCGGCCCGCAAAGGCCGGCAGCAGACCCATCTTCACCATGAGCTGAAAGCCGTTGCACACCCCCAGGATCAGCTTGCCGCTGTCGATGAAACGGAGCAGCTGGTCCTGCAGTTTTTCGCCGGTGCCCTTGACCTGCGCATATTTCATGCGGTGGGCCCCGGCCTGCCCGGCGCCGAGGTCGTCGCCGTCAAGAAAGCCGCCGGGCAGATTGAGCAGATGGTAGTCATCCAGGGAGTATTCGCCGTGGATCAGTTCGCTGATATGGACAATGTCGACCCGGTCGGCGCCGCCCAGTCTGCAGGCATGGGCCATTTCCGTCTCGCAGTTTGTTCCAAAGCCGGTCAGCACAATGGCTTTTACCTGTTTTGTCATGAGTTTGTACCCCGTTCATCAAAAAATTGCTCGATCAGCCGGTCCACGGCGTAGCGCAACAGTTGCAGATCTGTCAGTCCCCGGAGATCAGGGTTGTTGCTTCTGAAATCGTCCAGCTGGTACAGGGTGGCCAGAAAAAGATCCTGCTGGAGAGCGGACGGCCTGCAGCCCTGCTGCAGTTTGGCGTGGTGCAGCAGCGGCATCAGCAGGTCATTGGCCTGATAGTACTCAGCCAGATCCTGGCCGGCGATCCACTGCTCCACCCCCTGCTCCACCGCTTGGTCAAATCCCCGGCAGTGCGCTTCCCGCTGGACCACATAAAAGGCCTGGGGCCGGCCGGTTTTGTCCTGCCAGGCGCCGCGGCCCAGCGGATAGGTGCGGCAGGGGGCGGGCCGTCCCCGGTAAACCCGGCAGCCCTGTCCGCTGATAAAGGGGCAGCTGGTCCGGCCGTCATCCAGCATGCCGAGGTACACCCGGGGGAAAACGTCCTCTGTTTCCCGTTCGATGATGGCGTAGCGGTCAAGAAATTCCCGGCTGGCTATGCCCAGTTCCCGTGAGAGGCGCAGCACATCATAGGGCGACAGGGCCAGCTCCAGGTCCCGGCAGCATTCGGTGAAGCAGGAAACGCCCGGATGGCAGGCAAAGGTGAACCGTTCCTGGTCCGCCAGGGGGTGAATGTGTTCCGGCAGCTGTATTTCTGGTTTACTCATGTCGGTGTCTTCCAAAAAAGCTTAGGAGCCGTTACGTAATAACCAATTTCGTTACGGCACTCTGGCCATGTTATTTTTTTTACAACGGCTTAACTGGCCTCCTTGTGCCAGATCATGAGCAGCGGGCTGGCCACGAAAATCGAGGAATAGGTGCCCACGACAATGCCGATCAGCAGCGCAAAGGAGAAATCATGGATCACCGTGCCGCCCAGGAAATAGAGGGGCACCAGGGCCATGATGGTGGTCAGGGCGGTGGCGACGGTCCGGCTCATGACCTCGTTGACGCTGGCATTGATGATGCCGCCCAGATCAGGGGACTCGTGCTGCTTGCGCATGTTTTCCCGGACCCGGTCGAAGACGATGACCGTGTCATTGAGCGAGTAGCCGGCCAGGGTGAGCAGGGCGGTGACGATGAGCAGGGTGATCTCGATATTGAGCAGCCAGCAGACGCCGAGTACCAGAATGACGTCATGGAAGGTGGCGATGGCCGCCGCCATGCCGAAGCGGTAGTCAAAGCGCAGGGCGATATAGATCACCACCCCGGCCATGGAGATGAGGATGGCCTGCAGGGCCTTTTCCTTCAGGGTGTCGCTCACCGAGGCGCCGATTTCCGACTGGCTTTCCAGGCTGAAATTGTATTCCGGCAGTTTTTCGTTGAGAAAGGCGGTGATGGTTGCCGTGTCCTTGCCCACGATCTGTTCGGATTTCTTGATTTTAATGATCAGGCGATTCTCGCTGGTCACCGGTTGCAGGTCCACCCCGTGCAGATCGCTTTGAGCAAAGACCTGGCGCACCTTCTGCAGATCATAGGACTGGGAGGCCTGATACTGCAGCAGCGAGCCGCCGGCAAAATCAACGCCGATGTTGCCCTGGCCCCGCAGCAGCTGCACGAAGGCGAAGATGCCGAGCAGCACCATGACCACGGAGAAGGTGTAGGTGAACTTGCGCAGTTTCATGTAGTCAAGCTTGGGTTTCCTGATGAGATGCAGAAAGTTCAGCGGCCGCAGGAGTTTTTTGTAGTACATGGTGTCATAGACCATCTTGGTGCAGAACAGGGTGGTGAAGAGGTTGATGGACACGCCCAGGGAAAGGGTGACGGCAAAGCCCTTGATCGGCCCGGTGCCGAAGAGAAAGAGGGCGAAGGCGGTGATCAGGGTGGTGACATGGGAGTCAATGATGGTCCACAGGGCCTTGTCAAAGCCTGCCTCCACCCCGGAGTGCACCGATTTGCCGATTTCAAACTCCTCCCGCATCCTCTCGAAAATAATGATGTTCGAGTCCACCGCCATGCCGATGGACAGGATGATGCCGGCGATGCCGGGCAGGGTAAGGGTGGCCTGCAGGGCCGCCAGCCCGGCAAACAGAAAGACCACGTTGAGCACCAGGGCGCCGTTGGCGATGATGCCGGACAGCCGGTAGTAAAAGAGCATGAACAGGATGACCAGGGCGGTGCCGAGCAGACCAGAGGAGATGCCCTTGTTGATGGAATCCTGGCCCAGTGAGGCGCCGATGGTCAGGTTCTGGACAATGGAGACCGGGGCGGGCAGGGCGCCGACCCGCAGGATGATGGCCAGGTCCGAGGCCTCCTCATAGGTGAAGCTGCCGGAGATCTGGGCGCTGCCGCCCAGAATTTTCTCCCGGATGACCGGGGCGGAGCGCACCACATCGTCTAAGACGATGGCCAGCCGCTTGTTGACGTTTTTTGAGGTGATCTGGCCGAAGACCTTGCCGCCGCGGCCGGTGAGGTCAAGGCTGACATAGGGCTCGTTGAAGCTGCCGCCCACCCTGACCTGGGCGTCCTTGACCATCTCGCCGGTCATCAGCACCTGGTTGTGGAGCAGCAGCGGCGTCTTTTTCTCAATGCCGGTCTGCGGATCCTTGTCCTTTTCAAAATAGACCTGGGTGTCATTGGGCAGAAAGCGCTTAATGGCCAGGTTGAGTTTTTCCCGGCTGTCGCCGTCCTGCCACTGGCCGTCGGCGATGGCCTTGCTGATCAGGGCCGGCAGGTTGACGCCGCCGTCGTCCACCACCTTGAATTGCAGCTGGGCGGTCTGGCCGATCAGGGTCAGGGCGCGTTTGGGGTCCTTGACGCCCGGCAGCTGGACAATGATCTCGTCCTTGCCCTGACGGACGATGACCGGTTCGGCCACGCCGAACTGGTCGATGCGGTTACGGATGATCTCCAGGGACTGGTTTACCGCGTTTTTATTGATAAAATCGACCTGGTCCTCCTTGAGGTTCAGGGTGACCCGGGGAAAGCTGCCCTCCTCGGACTGGATATTGATGTCCAGGTTGGGAAAGTCGTCCTCCACCAGCTTCTGCACCTTGCCGGCGGAATCCACATTGGGCAGGGTGAAAATGACCTTCTTCGGATCGGCGGAGGTGGTCTGCACCATGGAGATGCGTTGTTCCTTCAGGTTGTTCTTCAGGTCCTGGGCGGCAAAATCAAGGGAATTTTCCACGGCCTTGTCCAGGTCGACCTTGAGGACCAGGTGCATGCCGCCCTGCAGGTCCAAACCGAGGCGCAGCCCTTCCGGGGAGATGTATTTTTTCCACCAGCCCGGCATATTGCCGTAAAAGGTGGGCAGCATCGTCAGTCCGGCAAAGACGATAACTGCGAAAAGGAGGAGATATTTCCAGCGAAGTGATTTATTCATGTAACCGTGTCCTTAGGGATAGCCTGTCGGCCTGGCATTGTTTTTTTATCAGGTGCGAGATTATACTCCACATGCCTCAGAAGTCAATCAGATGAATGTTGTCATTGAGTATTTAACTTGTTAGCGTAATAGTATATGTTGTCGGTAATAAATTTTATAGAAAAAAAAGCATGAAGGAGTAAATGATGGCGGAGATTGCCGGTACCTCCTTTTTTGCTATTGACGGAGCTCCCCATCCCTGGTATCTGGACCAGCCTGCGGTATGGCATCAGGAGCCGGTTTCCTTTCTGGAGAAAAGATGAAAAAGATTCGTAAGAAAAACAGTGAAAAATCGAGCCTGGAGATCGCCCGTCTGATCAGCCGGGCCGCCCTGGACAAGAAGGCGGAGAATCTGTTGATTCTTGACGTGCGGGAGATTTCCTCCTTTACCGATTATTTCGTCATCATGAGCGGCAGATCCACCCGCCATGTGCAGGGTCTGGCCGAGGCGGTTGACGGGGAACTGCGCTTGAAAAAACTGAAGGAAGGATCCACCGAGGGTCTGCAGGAAGGCCACTGGGTGCTTCTTGATTACGGTGATGTGGTGGTCCATGTTTTTTACACAGACGAGCGGGCGTTCTATGACCTGGAAGGCCTGTGGCATGACGCCCCCCGCATTGGGGTGGAAGAGGGATGATTTCCCGTTGCGACTGCTCATGACAGATCCGTGCCGCCTGGACACGGCACGGAAATAATTTCCGGAGAGACTATGGAATACATCAGTACCAGAGGGGGCATCGCCCCCATTTCCTTTACCAAGGCGGTGATGATGGGGCTGGCCACGGACGGCGGGCTGCTGCTGCCCCGGACCATGCCCCGGGTTGATGAAAAAACGGTGGAGGCCTGGGGCCGCCTGTCCTATCAGGAGCTGTCCCATGCCGTGCTCTCGCTCTTTATTGATGACCTCCCGCAGGCCCAGCTGCGCCAGCTGATCGACCGCTCCTACGCCACCTTCACCCATCCGGAGATCACCCCGCTGGTGCAGCGGGGCGGGGTGTATATCCTGGAGCTGTTCCACGGGCCGACCCTGGCTTTCAAGGACGTGGCCCTGCAGTTTCTCGGCAATGTTTTTGAGTATCTGCTCAGGCAAAGCGGCGAGAAGATGAATATCCTCGGCGCCACCTCGGGCGACACGGGCAGCGCCGCCATCTACGGGGTGCGGGGCAAGGAGCGGATCAACATCTTCATCCTCCATCCGCATAAACGGGTCAGCGCCGTGCAGGAGCTGCAGATGACCACGGTCACCGATGCCAATGTTTTCAACCTGGCCATCCGCGGCACCTTTGACGACGGCCAGGCCATTGTCAAGACCCTGTTCAACGACATCCCCTTCAAGGAGCAGTACCATCTGGGCGCGGTCAATTCCATCAACTGGGCGCGGATTCTTGCCCAGGTCGTCTATTATGTCCATGCGGCGCTCAAGCTGACCCCCCGGGGCGGCCTGGTTGACTTTTCCGTGCCCACCGGCAACTTCGGCGACATCTTCGCGGGCTTTGTCGCCCGCAGACTGCTGCCCGGCCGCATCCGCCACCTGGTGCTGGCCACCAATGAGAATAATCTGCTCACCCGTTTCGTCCTGCATGGCGATTACTCCCTGGGCAAGGTGGTGCAGACCTCAAGCCCCTCCATGGACATCCAGGTGGCCAGCAATTTTGAGCGCTACCTCTATCTGCTCTACGACGAGGATGCCGGCCGCACCAGCGAGGCCATGCAGCAGTTCGCCCGCACCGGCAGCCTGCATTTTTCAGACAGTGAGCAGGAAAAGATCCGGGCCGCCTTCCGCTCGGCCAGCGTCAGCCAGCAGCAGACGCTCGCCGCCATCCGCGACTTTTACCGGCAGACCGGCTATGTGCTTGATCCGCACACCGCGGTGGGGGTGAGCGCCGGGCTGGCGCACCTTGACCCTGCCGTGCCCATGGTCTGTCTGGCCACCGCCCATCCGGCCAAGTTCGGCGCCGCGGTGCAGGAGGCCATCGGCCGGCCGCCGGAGATGCCGGAGAGCTTCCGTGATCTGGACAAAAAGGAGAGCCGCTGCCAGGTGCTTGATGCGGATCTCGCCCGGATCAAGGCCTTTATCGAAGAAAACGCTATTTAGGGACTGGCGCAATAACCAGTTTCTGACGCGATCTGTTTTGCGACATAGTTGCACCCCTGGTCTCTGGCATTGGGATGCAGAAGTCAGGAGAACAGAATTCAGATGGATTGATTTTATTACGTTTTTATTCTGGCTCCTGGCTTCTGTATTCTCACTTTCCTCCAGGCGAATTCCTGCTCCTCTTTCCCTTTTCGCTGCAGCTGCCCTGCCCTCTGAATTTCAGTTTGACATCAAATCCCCGTTTCCCCTACAGTAGAAACTGCATGCCGTTCATCTCTAACTACTTAACAGGGTGGAAAAATGTTTCATGATCTCAGCATCCGTACCAGGCTCATTGTGACTTTTCTGGCCGTTGCCGGTCTGTCCGCCGTCTCCATCTGGTTTACCCTGGTCAGTGTCATCAGCAGCGATGGCCGCCAGGATATCGCGGATTTTGAAAAGCGGGAGATGAGCCGCATCAGAAATGACCTGCAGGATTACGTGAACATCGCCTGGCAGATCGCCGACCAGAATCTGCGGGCCGCCCAGGACAAGGAGCACCTCCAGCTGGTTTATGGACCCCGGCTGGTCAACATTATTGAGATGGCCGATTCCATTGTGCAGCAGGCCATAAAGGATGCCGCAGGCGGCAGGATCACCGTGGACGAGGCCAAGAGCTTTGCCAGGGAGGAAATCCGTAAACTGCGCTATGAACACGGCACCGGCTACATCTTCATCATCGATGATCAGCTGCCCGTGCCCAGGGCCATTCTCCATCCCCTGCAGCCCGGACTGGAGGGCAGGATTCTCGATGCCCCGGAATATAACTGCGCCCTCGGGCAGAATAAAAACCTCTTTGTCGCCATGGTGGAGGTCTGCCGGGCCAAAGGCGCGGGCTTTGTCGATTACCTGTGGCCGAAACCGGGCAAAGAGGGGGCGCAGCCGAAGCTTTCCTATTGCCGGCTGGTCAAGGAGTGGGGCTGGATTCTCGGCACCGGCGTCTATGTGGATGACGCCATCGCCGATGCCATCGCCCAGACCAGGGAAGATATCCGCAAGATCCGTTATGACAACGGCGCCGGCTATCTGTGGATCAATGATACGGGCCAACCGCTGCCGAAAATGGTGATGCACCCCCTGCAGCCCGAACTTGAGGGCAGGGTGCTGGATGACTCGAAATATAATACCGCCCTTGGCGGCAAAGAGAATTTTTTCAAGGCCATGGTGGATGTCTGCAGGGCGGACGGGGAAGGTTTCGTTGATTATACCTTTGATAAGCAGGAAGCGGACGGCACGTTCCGGCAGCAGGACAAGCTCTCTTTTGTCCGGCTTTTCAAGCCGCTGAACTGGGTGATCGGCACCGGGGTCTATCTGGATGATGTGCAGAAATCCCTGGCGGACAAAAAGGAGGCGCAGCGCCGGCAGCAGCGGCAGCTGCTCCTCAATTTATCCTTTGTGTTCCTGGCCATCGGCCTGGTGGCCCTGGTCCTTTTCTGGATCATCAGCAACCGCATCGCCCTGCCCCTGCAGAAATGCGCGGCCTTCTGCGGCAGGCTCGGCCTCGGTGATCTCGGTGAACGGCTCGAAGTGAAGCAGGCGGCCGTGGCCCGCGGGAAAAAAGGCGGCGACGAGGTTGTTGCCATCGCCCTTGCCCTGAACAATCTGCGCGACAGTCTCAAGGAAAAGGTGGACATGGCGGAAAAGATCGCTGACGGTGATCTGGTAAACGAGGTGAAAGTCGCCTCGGATAAGGATACGCTGAGCATCTCCCTGAACCGGATGATCGCCAACCTGCGGGAGCTGCTCGCCGAGATCCGGGAGACCGCCGATGTGGTGTCCGCCTCTTCCCAGGAGATGACGGCGGTCACCACTGAACTGGCCGCCGGCGCGGAAGAGACCAGTGTCCAGGCAAATGCCGTGGCCGGCGCCACCGAAGAGATCAATGTCAATGCCAGCAGTGTGTCAATCACTTTCGGCCAGGTGGCGGCAAACGTGGCAGGCGTCGCCAGGGCCACCGAAAACATGAATAAGGGCATTAACCAGATCAACAGCAAGGCCGAGGAGGGGGTGCGCATCACCGATACGGCCTACCAGAAGGCGCAGAAGGCCAATGCAACCATCCAGAATCTGGTGACCGCGGCCGCGGAGATTGACGAGGTCACCAAAACAATTGGCGAAATCACCGAACAGACCAAGCTGCTGGCCTTGAATGCCACCATTGAGGCGGCCCGGGCCGGGGAGGCGGGCAAGGGATTTGCCGTGGTGGCCAACGAGGTGAAGGAACTGGCCCTGCAGAGCGCCGGGGCGGCGGAGAATATCTCCTCAAGCATCCGGGAGGTGCAGAAAAGCATCGGTGAGGCGGTGACGGCCATGACCGAGGTGGCGGTCATCATCAAGGAGGTCAATGACGCCTCCACCGCGATTTCCGGCTCCATCCAGGAACAGGGCAGTATTACCGCCCAGATTGCCGGACAGATCGCTGATTCCAATACCAGCATTGTCGAAATCAATAAGGCCATGGAAGAGCTGTCCCTGGGCATCCGGGAGGTTTCCGCCAATATCCAGGGGGTAAGCCAGGTGGCCCAGGACAGCGGCAAAGGGGTGCAGCAGCTGAGCCAGGCCGCTGCCGACCTGTCCGAACGGGCAAGCAGACTGCAGATTATGGTGCATAAATTTAGGCTGTAGCCAGCTGAATCCAGCCCTTCTCCACGGTCCATTGACCCCGAAAGGGGTCAGTGGACCCCTCCCCCCCTCGCTTCCCTGTTGTTTCCCGCCGAGATGCCCGCCCGTCGTGGTGGCGCCACGCGTTTATTTTTCCGGGGCAAAAGGAAAGAGATTGATTTCAACGCAGAGTTAGGCTATTAAACTAGGATTATTGGAAAATCCGATGGCTATTCGAGGAGGCCGGGCAGGAAACGGGCTGGGGAATTGACCGGCTTCCCCTGGCAGGTCCTGCCTGTTTCATGAGCAGCAATTGGTGAAGCCCGGTTGACAAAAAGTGGCGACAATCCTTTCACAGCGTAGATCAACACCTGAAGGAGAAAACCATGACTTTCTGCCTGCGTCTGCTCTCGGTAATTTTTCCCCTTTTCTTTCCCGCATCGCTCTTTGCCGCACCGGCAGCCGGGGAAATCACTCTTTTTTACAGCAATGACGTGCATGGGGCCACTTCCCCATGTGGCTGCAGATCGAATCAGCTGGGCGGGCTGGCCAAAAGAAAAACACTTTTTCAGCAACTCAACCTCAAAGAGGACCGCGTTCTGCTGCTTGACGCGGGAGCGCTGCTGTTTAACAAAAGCAAACTTCCTGCCGGCCGCCATCTCGACCTGGCAAAAATAAACGCCGCGGGGATTGTGGAGTCCTATAATATCCTCGGCTATGAGGCTGTCGGGGTTTCCAGAATTGATCTGGCCGGCGGCGTGGATTTCCTCAAGCAGCTGGCGAAACAGTCGGATTTCCCCTGGCTCAGTGCCAACCTTGTCGACCGGAAAAGCAGGCAACTCCTTTTCCCGCCCTTTATCATCAAGAAAAAAACCGGGCTGCGCATAGCTGTTATCGGCCTCACCGGCAGCGGCGTGGCAAATGAGCCGCCGGAGGCAGAGGGCTATCTGATTCTGCCCTGGCAGGATCTGTTGCCGAAATACACGAAGGAAATCAGCAAACAGGCCGAGCTGGTCATCCTGCTGTCCAGTTTATCCTCCCGGGAAAACGAGCAGATCAGCCGGGAATTTCCCCAGATCCGCATCATTATTCAGGCCGGGATGTATTCGGAAAACCAGCAGCCGGTGCTGGCCAATAACGCCTTGATCTGCCAGGCGGAAATGCAGGGGAAATATATCGGTGAGCTGCGGATCAACTGGGTGCCAAACGGCAGGTGGACCGATGCGGCGGCGGATGCGGCCCTGATGAAGAGGCAGGAGCATGACCGGTTAACCTGGCAGATAAAGAAGCTGGAAAGCCGGGGAGACCCGAAAGTTGTCTTTCAGGACGCTCCGGCCACCCTGCAGGCCTATCATAAACTTGTCGAACGCCGGCAAGACGTGGAAAAGGAAATCATTGACCTGCGCCAGAAAATGAGCCGGTCCCCGGCAAGTTCCACCTTTGCCAATGCCTTTCTGGCGGTAGCGCCGACCATTGCCGATGATCCCGACATGGAGAAAATCATTATGAAAACCAGGGAAAGAATTAATGATTTCGGCAAAAGCGGCAGCAGTGACGGCACCCTGGGCGATTATGCGGGCAGCCAGGCCTGCCTGAAGTGCCATGAGGAAACAGGCAGGCGCTGGCAGCAGACCCCCCATGCCCATGCTTATAAAACCCTGGTCCGGGAGAATCAGCAACTCAATACCGACTGTCTTCCCTGCCACGTCACCGGCGTGTCCATTCTCGACAAACAACCAGCCCTGGCCCTGTCGCTCCCCGATTCTTTACGCAACGTGGGCTGCGAAACCTGCCATGGTCCGGGCCTAGCCCATACGATAAAGCCTGATGAGGTAAAGCTGAATAAATCTCCTGACGCCTACCTCTGTCTGCAATGCCACAGCTCTGAGCATGATAAGGCCTTTCATTTCGAGCAGGACAGGAAACTTGTTCATTGACGGGCAGGAAGGGATGAAATAAATTATTCAACTTTCTGAGTTGTGGTGACATGCTGAAATTAAATTGATATCCTCATGGCCCCCCCCCTGTTTCCAGAGAATTCAGCAGCCAGAAATCAGGAGCCAGAATAAAACGTAACAAAATCAACCATGCTGAATTCTGGCTCCTGTCTCCTGAATTCCCATGACGGAAATCAGAGCAGCAACCATGTCAAAAAATATCGTTATCTCGGTAAAATAGATCAAGTCAGAAAGTTGAGTAAATTAGATAATATGGCCCCTGATTATTTTGATAAAAAAAACCGCGGCAAAAAAGTTGACTCTACCCGGAAACGAGCGGAACAAATGCTGCGCGAAAAGGCGATGCTGGTTCAGGATATCGCGCCGGCGGATATCCCGGCGCTTATCCATGAGCTGCAGGTGCATCAGATCGAACTTGACCTGCAGAACGAGGAATTGCGCAGGACCAAACTCCAGCTTGAGGAATCCTGGGCCCGCTACGTCTATCTCTATGATCACGCCCCGGTCGGTTATTACACCTTTGACGCCAAGGGGCGGATAATAGCGGTAAATCTCACCGGCAGCCGGCAGCTGGGTCTGGCAAAAGACCCCATGCTGAAAAGACCTTTTTCTTCTTTCATGAGCAGGGATGATGGTGATTTGTTTTATCTGCATTTAAAAAAGGTATTTGCCGGGGGCGGCAGGCAGTGCTGCACCCTCACCCTTTTTCAGGAAAACGGCCAACCATTTCACGCCCAGCTTGACAGCATTCCTTCCATCATGGTCTCCGGCGAAAATCCTCTCTGCCAGACCACGGTCACTGATATCACCGAACGCAAGGAGTTGGAGGAGGCGCTGCAGGTCTCGGAAACCTTCTTCCGCCGTCTCTTTGAAGATGCCAGAGAGGGAATATTAATTCTCGATGCCGGGACCGGACAGATATCCGATGTCAATCCTTTTCTGATGGAAATGCTGGGCTATTCACACGAGGATTTTTTGGGCAGAAAACTCTGGGAAATCGGCCTGTTCAAGGATGTTGAGGAGTGGCGGGTTTCCTTTGCGGAACTGCAGAGCAAAGGATTTGTCCGTTACAGCAATTTGCCGCTGGAGACAAAAAACGGCAGGATAATTGCCGTGGAATTTATCAGCAGTGTTTTTCTGGTGAACCATCAAAAAATGATTCAGTGCCGCATCCGCGATGTCACCACGGGTGAACTTGGCTCAGGTTTTCCGCAGCAAGGGCACAACGGCACGGAACGACGCGTGCGGGAGCGGCGGACCGAGCAGCGAACGAGCAATGCAGAGCTGGAGCAGGAGAGAAAAAGAAATCCGCAACTGGAGGAATCCCTGCGGAAAGCCCTGGAGGAAATCAAAACATTGAAAGATCGGCTGGTGATCGAGAATATATACTTTCACCAGGAGAGCAAAAAGAAACGGCAATTCGACCATATCATCGGCCAAAGCGATGGCCTCAAATATGTTCTCTATCGCGCGGAGCAGGTCGCGCCGATAGATACCACCGTGCTTGTCCTCGGCGAGACCGGCACGGGCAAGGAGCTGATTGCCGAGGTCATCCACAACTTAAGTCCCCGCAAGGATCGGCCGCTGATCACTGTCAACTGTGCCGCCCTGCCCGCCAATCTAATTGAGAGCGAGTTGTTCGGCCGGGAGAAAGGGGCCTTTACCGGGGCCGATACCCGCCAGCTGGGCCGGTTCGAGATGGCCAATGGCTCCACCCTGTGTCTGGACGAAATAGGGGAGCTGCCCATGGAGATGCAGGCCAAGCTGCTGCGGGTGATCCAGCATGGCGTGTTTGAACGCCTGGGCTCGTCGAAGAGCATCAAGGTCGATGTGCGCATCGTGGCCACGACCAATCGCAATCTTGAGGAGGCGATCCGCACCGGCAGGTTCCGGGAGGATCTTTTCTATCGGCTCAATATTTTCCCCATCACGGTCCCCCCCTTGCGGCAGCGAATCGAAGATATTCCGCTGCTGGTTCAGGCCTTTGTGGAGCGATATGCCCGCAAAACGGGGAAACAGATCACCGCGATCCCCAAGGAAACGATGACGGCCTTGCAGAATTACCAGTGGCCAGGCAACATCAGGGAACTGGAAAGCATCATCGAGCGGGCCGTGATCCTCTGCCGCGGGCCGATTCTGCAACTGGCGGATAAACTGAACATCTCGCCACTCCCTTTATCTTCCTCCGGGGGAACCATGAAGGAGATGGAACGGGTGCAAATTCTGCAGGCCCTGGAAAAAACCGGGTGGCGCATTGAAGGAAAGGACGGGGCCGCCCGGCTCCTGGGCCTTCACCCCAGCACGCTGCGGGCGAGAATGCACAAGCTCGGCATCGTGCGTCCTGATTCCGGATCGCCGGTTTAACCAGCACTTCCCCTCAATATTTTGAGGAGCCGCCATATGTTGAGGCCGGACAGCTCCCACTCCCCCTTCTCATCTGTACGCCGCCTCTTCGCAATCCTTAGCCAGCAAAGGTTTTTTTCGCATGTTTTGCCTGCCTCCGGTTGCAGGCACACCTCTTGCACTGCTCTCTGTATGGTTATGGCGAAATTGAAAAAGCAATACCATAGGAGGTAAAGATGGGATGGGTAATCGGTATTCTGGTGGTCGTTATTCTCGTTATCGTGATAATGAGATTAACCTAGGGCACACGAGGGTTCGGCAAAATCGCTGACTTCGTAAAAAACTGAAAATTAACCACGGAGAGCACAAAGCCCACAGAGATAACTTGCTGAAAATAAAAATATTTTCTCTGTGATCTCTGTGGGCTCTGTGGTGAAAACAGACTTTTCACGAGTTTATCAATACTGAAAGGAGGTAATCATGGAATTCGTAATCGGTGTTTTAGTGGTCGTTGTTCTCGTTATCGTTATCATGCAATTAACTTAGGAGCCGTTACCAAATAACCTGGCCATTTTTTCTATTTCGTTACGGCTCTTGCCTGCTTAAAATTTCATTTTGCAAGAGGCTCTAAAGATACGATGAATAAGGTATGCAGCTCGAAATCCTGAATCTGACAAAGCTCTATGACCAAAAAAGAGGTCTGCAGCCCACCAGTTTTGCAGTAAAAAAAGGTGAACTGATCGCGGTGGTCGGCCACAACGGCGCCGGCAAATCCACTCTGCTGAAGATGCTGGCAAACTGGATTCTGCCGGACAGCGGTCAAGTCACGATTGACGGCATTGATCTGAAAAACAGGACGGCGGTTGTTAAAAAAGTGGGTTTTGTTCCGGAAGTGCCCAATCTTTTTGATTTTTTCAGCGTTGAATACAATCTCAAACTCTTTGCTTTTCTCTTTCAAACCCCCTTTTTGCGGGTGGATGAGATCTTGCGGGAGTTCAATCTGCTTGCTTTTCGAAAAAATAAAATACAGGAACTGTCAAAGGGGTTAAAGCAAAGGGTGAACATCGGGCGCGCCCTGCTGGCGGACCCTCCGGTGCTCCTTTTTGACGAGCCGACATCGGCCTTGGACTTCGAGATGACAAAAGAATTTTACCGGCTGCTGCACACTATCCATGAGGCCGGGAAAACAATCCTTTTTACTTCCCACCGGCCGGAAGAGATTAAAAGCCTGGCGACGCGCATCATGGTGCTGCAC
>QZKJ01000108.1 GCA_003605035.1 Desulfurivibrio sp. | reverse complement strand
AATATCGTCTGGAACGAGTTGAAATACAAGGCCAGCGTGACAAAGGAATACGGAAATCTGCCGCGCACCGTCTGCAATCCCCAGCAGCTGAACCAGGTCTTCATGAACTTTCTGGTCAATGCGGCCCAGGCCATTGACAAACAGGGGGAGATCCGCATCAGCACCAGTCAGGCGGACAACATGATTCTGGTTTCCATTGCCGACAGCGGCTGCGGCATTGCCCCGGAGAACCTCTCGCGCATCTTTGAACCCTTTTTCACCACCAAGGAGATCGGCAAAGGCACCGGACTTGGCCTGAGCATCTCCTATGATATCATCAAGCAGCACGGCGGCGATATTGAGGTGGCCAGCGAACCCGGATGCGGCGCCACCTTTACCGTGAAAATTCCGGTGGTCGCGGCATGAACAACGTCGGCGCTGTTATTTGTTCGCCCGTCAGAGGGCAGGAAACCGCCGTTTTAAACAGGCTTCCTGCAAAGTTGCAGGCTGGGTAAATGCATCCTTTAGCAGAGCTTCTCAACAAAAATGAAATGTGGCTGATGCGTCGTATCCGTGATTACGCGGTGGAGCGGGATTACAGCCGTTATACCTCTACTCTGGAAGAAGCCTGGAGGATATCCATTGCCGGGCTGACCAACTCCATCACCTCGGCGCTGGCCATCTCGGAGCAACCGTGGGAATTAGGGCCTGATGACACCTTTATTGACGATCCGATAGCCGCTTTTGGCGTCCTGGAAGCACAGCGGCATCGCTCCCGCGGCGTCACTCTTGAGATGTTCATGGGGTTGATGAAATACTACCGGCAGACTTACCTTGATCTGGTTCGAACCTCATACCCATCGTTGAACGAAAGCAATGGTGATGGGCCATCAGCTATCCGCTTCATCGAGCGCGTCTTCGACCGGATCGAAATTGCCTTCTCCGCCGAATGGAGCCGCGGGGAAACCATCAACCGCGCCATAGATGAGCTGCAGGCCGCCAATCGCGCGATCACCAACGAGAAGAACAAATTCCTTACCATATTCGAGAGCCTGCCGACCGCGGTCTTTCTGCTGGATGACAGCAGGCGCATCGTCCATATGAACCAGGCCGGAGCGAAGATGATCAGTTCCGCGGCCCAGGCGGGGGGGCACTACTATTCACCCTCGGAAAGCCGCATCCCCTTCCCGTGGCTGGCGGATGAGTTGTCCCGTTTCCGGGAGACAGGTGATGAAAAAGAATATGAATATCATGCTGAGCTGCCGGACGGCACCGCGCGCCAGGTGCTGGCCCGTTTTCATCCCATGCAGGACATCAGTTTCAAATATGCCGGCACCGTGGTCATTCTGCAGGACATCACTGAACGAAAAAAAGCGGAAGAAGAACTGAAACAGACACAGGCTCACCTGGTACAGCAGGAAAAGATGGCATCCGTCGGGCAACTGGCAGCCGGGGTAGCCCATGAAATAAACAATCCGCTGGGTTTTATCATCAGCAACCTCTCCACTCTTGGCAGATACCTCGACCGTCTGACAGAATTCATTGCTGTCGAAGATCAGGTGTTATCCCATGCCGGCGACGTTGCCAACGCCGAACAGTTGGCCGCTATCAGGAAAAAACTCAAGATCGACTACATAGCAAAGGATGCCAGGGATCTCATAAGCGAGAGCATGGACGGGGCGGATCGTGTGCGGCGGATCGTGCACGATTTGCAATCTTTTTCGCGAATAGATCAGGCCGATTGCACTGTAGTTAACCTGAATGAGACCTTGGCAACGACAATCAATATCGCCTGGAACGAGAGCAGGCATGTTGCCGCCATCATTCGCGAGTTTGGCGATATCCCGGCAATAAAGTGCTACCCCCAGCAGTTGGGCCAGGTCTTTCTTCATCTTCTGGCCAATGCCGCCCAATCCATGGATAATCAGGGAACAATCACGTTGCGTACCTGGAGCGATGAAAGCAGGGTCAATATATCTATCTCTGATACAGGCAGAGGAATTCCTGCAAAAGATCTGTCACGCATATTCGAACCTTTTTTCACCACCAGAGAAATTGGCAGGGGAACCGGTCTGGGACTCTCCATCAGTTATGGGATCGTCAAGAACCATGGCGGAGAGATTACCGTTCAGAGTGAAATCGGTAAAGGGAGTACCTTCACGGTGAGAATCCCCTTACGTGTCGAGAATTGACGCCTGGACAGGATATGACAATACTTGCGCAGTTGCACATCGTTTTTGTTGCCGCGGGAGCGGTCTTTCTTGCCGCCTCGATCTATCTGAATTTCAAAAAGAACCGGGATGTGCCCCGGGAGCTGGCCGGCCGCTGGCACCTGCTGACCGGCCTGATGCTTTTTTCTCTGGCGGCCTATATCGGCTTTCTGTTCCTGCAGATAACCCATCATCTTTTTTCCCTGGAACTGCTGACCAGCCTGGTTTTTCTGGGTGGCGCCCTTTTCGTGTTTCTGGTCATCGGTCTGTCCATCAAAACCACCAGGCGGATCAATGAAGCCAACGAAGTCCTGGAGGAGCGGGTCAGGGAGCGGACGGAGCAGCTGGCCGCGGCCAATGAAAAACTCGAGGATGAACTGGAGGAAAGAAAGAGAATCGAGGAACGGATCAAGGCATCCCATGCGGAACTGAATTACATCTTCAATGCCTCCTCGGCCGGCATGCGGGTCATTGACACCAATTTTACCGTTATCCGGGTCAACCGCAATTTTCTGCAGATGGTCGGCCTCGGCCTGGACGAGGTGATCGGCAGGAAGTGTTTTGCCACCTTCGGCGGCTCGAAATGCCAGTCACCCGATTGTCCGCTGGCCCTGATCAGCAGCGGCCGGCAAATGGTCGAGTATGAGGTGGAAAAAATTCTTACCGATCAGGAGCGCATCACCTGCTCCCTGACGGCCGCTCCCTATTACGGGCCTGACGGTCAATTGCTCGGCATTGTCGAGGACTTCAAGGATATCACCCTGCGGAAAAAGGCGATGCAGGAGCTCCGGGAAGCCTATGCCGAGGCGCAGCGTCTGTCTCTGGAGCTGCAGGAAAAAAACCGGGAACTGGAGGAAGGCAACTGGCAGCTTGCCGAGGCCCATGCCCGGCTGCAGGCCGCCCAGTCGCAGATGCTGCAGCGGGAGAAGATGGCCTCGGTGGGCCAGCTGGCCGCCGGCGTGGCCCATGAGATCAACAACCCGGTCGGTTTTGTCACCAGCAACCTGGCCACCCTGGCAAGATATATCGACCGGCTGACCGAGTTCATCGCCCGGCAGGACAGGGCAGTGGGCAGTGATCAGCGCGAAGAGCTGCAGGCGGCCAGAAAAGAGCTCAAGATTGATTACATCAGCGAAGATGCCAGGGACCTGATCCGGGAATCCCTGGACGGCACGGACAGGGTGAGCGCCATTGTCCGGGGGCTGAAGAGTTTTTCCCGGGTTGACGAGGCCAGGCTGCAGGCGGCTGATATCAACGAGTGCCTGGAGGCCACGCTCAATATCGTCTGGAACGAGTTGAAATACAAGGCCAGCGTGACAAAGGAATACGGAGACCTGCCGCGCACCGTCTGCAATCCCCAGCAGCTGAACCAGGTCTTCATGAACTTTCTGGTCAATGCCGCCCAGGCCATTGACAAACAGGGGGAGATCCGCATCAGCACCAGGCAGACGGGCAACATGATTCTGGTCTCCTTTGCCGACACCGGCTGCGGCATTGCCCCGGAGAACCTCTCGCGCATCTTTGAGCCCTTTTTCACCACCAAGGAGATCGGCAAAGGCACCGGACTCGGGCTGAGCATCTCGTATGATATCATCAAGAAGCACGGCGGGGATATTGAGGTGGAAAGCGAACCCGGATGCGGCACCACCTTTACCGTAAAAATTCCGGTGGTCGCGGCATGAAGGAAAGCCGTTGGGACGGGAACAGCATTGTACAGCAAGTCAGCTTGCAGGCGCGCACGATTTTGAACCGTCACACAGCTTTACTTGTCAAGAGAGATAGCCCCCCATATCCGGGGGATTATGAATTACCGGCAGGTTTGGACATGTGAGGTCATGGTTTCACCTTTTTATGCAGGATGAAACCGATTTTCTGGGCTAACATCTCTTGATTGAAAGGTTTAAGGATGTATTGGTCCACCTTGGCCTGAATTGCCTCGACGATGTGATCCTTCTCAGACTCGGCGGTCACCATCAAAAAGGGGATATGCGCTAATTTGGGGTTGCCCCTTACTTTCTTCAGGAGTTCGATGCCGGTCATGACCGGCATGTTCCAGTCCGAAACGATAAAATCAATTTTTTCCTTAGTGAGAATCTGATATGCTTGTTCGCCATTGCGGGCTGTGATAATATCCTCATAGCCCAAATCATTAAGGACATCCTTGGTAATTTTTATCATGGTGTCGAAGTCATCGACTATTAAAAATCTCATATGTTTTATCTTTCTTTGAAAGTGTGAAGGGTGAACCCCGCTGGCCCCGTGTTTCCCGCTATCGGTCACCAGCGGCAGTAAATGGGGCAAAGCCAGTCAAAATTGTAAGTTGTTCGACAGATGTGCCTTGTTCCATGGGAGTCAGAGCATTCTCAAACTGTGTCGTTGGCATCCCGCAGCACTTATTTTCTCGTGTATCTTCTTCACAACGCAGACATATTTCTTGCAGAGAAAATTATTTTGGCATTAATCTAAAAGTTACAGAGTGCCAGGAAGGTTTTCTTTTTTCTAGCATAGGGGGAGAACAAAGAAAATGTCAACTTGCTTTTCTCTAAATTTACATTGCAATGTCATTAACTTAAGAAAAATCGAACGACCGCGCCGGCACCCCGGCGGAGTGCCGGGGCCCAGAACTGCCTAAACTGCCTGGATATATTGTGCTGACTGTTCGGGAGATAGATTCAACGCGACTCGCTATCCGTGAATAATGAAACCGGAACGTTGTCCGTGAATCGTTACCCGATGGTGGAATCATTCTTTTGCTGCAACCGGAGTCCATGCCAAACCAGACCATTAATTCTCATGAACAATTACGGGTAGTTGTGGTCGATGACACCCTGCTTTATCGAACCATTATCTCCGAGATTCTGACAGCTATTCCGGGTGTGGAAGTGGTCGGCACGGCGTCGCAGGGGGAAATCGGCATCGCTAAAGCCGTTCAGTTGGACCCGGACCTGATCACGCTCGACGTGGAAATGCCGGTCATGGATGGCCTGACCACCTTGAAGAAGCTGCAGGAAATCAAGTCCAGGGCATTGGTGTTGATGGTCAGCGCCCACACCCGGCAGGGCGCCGCGGTCACTTTGGAGGCTTTGCAGCTGGGGGCCTATGATTTTATCACCAAGCCTGAAGGCGATGATCCGCAGCGTAACTTCATGATGCTTGCCGGTATGTTTCGTCCCATCATCAATGCCGTTATGGCGCAGAAGATTCTGCGTCAGACTATTTGCGGCATGGATTCCAACCCTCTTGGCGCGTCTCCAGCCGCAGCTATCATTCCACACTCTAGGGGACACCGCAGCGCTGGGATTAAGCTCGTGGCCATCGGCATTTCCACCGGCGGCCCCGTTGCCTTGGCCGATCTCCTGCCCCGCCTGCCTGCTGATTTCCCGGTGCCGATTGTCATCGTGCAGCATATGCCCAGGTTTTTTACCGGCGCCCTGGCAGAGTCCCTGGACAGCAAGTGCGCCATTCGCGTGGTGGAGGGCCAGGATGGCCAGGTTTTGCAGGCCGCGACAGCCTATATTGCGCCGGGCAGCAGGCAGATGCGGGTTGCCCGCGGACAGAGTCAGTCTCTCTATGTGCTGGAGGTCAACGACGACCCGCCGGAAAATCATTGCCAGCCGTCGGCGGATTATTTGTTTCGCTCGGTCGCTTCAGTGTGCAAGGGGCAATCCCTTGGGGTCATTATGACAGGCATGGGCTGTGATGGCACGCATGGCTTACGCCTGATGAAACGGCAGGGCGCCCAGGTCATTGCCCAGGATCAGGCGAGCTGTGTCGTCTACGGTATGCCCATGGCGGCGGTGAAGGCTGGGGTGGTCGATGCTGTGATCCCCTTGACCGGCATGGGCCCTGAAATTATGAGAAGGGTGAAATGATTTCCATCACGCCCGCGGAGGTAAAGCTGTTTGCGGAGTTCATTCATGCGCGCAGTGGAATTGTGATAAACAGCAGTAAGGCTTATCTGCTGGAAAGTCGCCTGGGGCCTTTGCTGGATGAGTATGGGGCCAAGAGCTTCGCCGATTTTTTTTATGCCGGTTACCGCTCGGAGGAATGGGAGGCTCGGGTAGTTGATGCCATTTCCACCCATGAAACTTCATTTTTTCGAGACCAGCGGCCCTTTGCGTTGCTGCAGACCAAGATTCTGCCCGAATTTTTTGTCAAGCGGCAAAACGGCAGCAAAACTGCCCCCCCCGAGTTGCGGATCTGGAGCGCCGCCTGCGCAACCGGCCAGGAGGTCTACTCTATAGCCATGATTATAGCGGAACTTCTTGGCGGTGCAATGAAGAGGTGGCATATCACCATAACTGGTACTGATATCTCAGATGTTGCCATCGCCAGGGCCAGGCAAGGGCTCTACACCCGCTATGAGGTGGAACGAGGGGTGCCCCTTGCTCTTTGCCGGAAATATTTCGAATCGCAGGGAGACTTGTTGAAAGTCAGGGACGACTTGCAGACCATGACGGTATTTTACAAGACGAATCTCCTCACCGTGGCCCCTGAACAGTTTGGCAGGTATGATATTATTCTCTGCCGCAACGTGGCAATCTATTTCAATCAGGAAAATCGGCGGCGATTATTTCAGACCATTGCCAGCTGTCTCCGCTCGACAGGCGTTTTGATCATCGGTTCTACGGAGTCGATTGTTGACGCCAGCGACCTTTTTAGCAGAACCGAGAGTTGCAATACGACGTATTTCCAAAAGAGTGCCCCGCAAGGGGTATAAACTCAACTTTCTGAGTTGTGTTGACATGTTAAAAATGAATAAATATTTCCGGGTTGCCCTGATCTTGTTTCCAGAGAATTCAGAAGCCGGAAGTCAGGAGCCGGAATAAAACGTAATAAAATCAACAATTCTGAATTCCGTCTCCTGTCTCCTGAATTCCCATGACGGAGATCAGAGCAGCTACTGTGTCACAGAAATATTGTTATTTCGACAAAATAGATCAAGTCAGAATGCCAGACATCAAATCTCCCCCCTGTCTATTCTGGCGCGTAATTTTTCGCCGGCAGTCTGCAGATCATCGGACTGCTGCTTGATGGCAGCGAGGAGGGGAGAGAGGTCTTCGCCCCTCTGGCTGTCAGAGGAGAATTCTTCAGCCAGTTCCTGAGAGATCATGGCTACTTTTTTGATATTGCCGGATGTTTCCTTTACTTCCGATACGGCGGTGTTTATCGCTTCTTTGGTGATATTTATGCCGTTCACCCATTGATTTAATTGCCTGACCAGGTCCTTGGCAGGGATCGACTGCTCATCCACGGCACCGGCGATGGTGAGGACAATTTCATTGACGGCGTTGATGGTCTGATTGATGGCCCCGATTTCTGCGATCGTGTTGTCGGTGGAGAGTTGCATTGCCTCGACTTTGTTGCAGATTTCGGCGATAGCATTATTGGTTTGCAGCGCAAGTTCCTTGACCTCGTTGGCGACGACGGCGAATCCTTTGCCCGCTTCGCCGGCCCGGGCAGCCTCGATCGTGGCGTTTAAAGCCAACAGTTTCGTCTGTTCAGCGATTTCGACGATGACATCCGTTACCTTGTTGATTTCCAAGGCGGCGGCACCCAGTTCGTCTACCCGGTTTGAGGCAGCGTTGACATTGGCAACCGCAGTTCCTGCCACACTCCTGGCCTTCTCCGCACTTATTGCAATATTCGCAATGGTGGCGCTCATTTTCTCCGTGGCGCGGGTAATCATGCCGACCCCCGCTGCCGACTCGCTGGCGGTGTTGCTAGCCGTGCCCATGCCGGCATCCAATCTCTCAAGGCAATTGGCTAGTGTAGCGGTATTAAGGACCAGGGTCTTGATGTTTGCTCCCGCCGAAGAGGGAATTGCGGAGGCTGAACCAAGCTTTTTCAGTGATTGTGCAACAAGGGAGGACAGTCCGGAGCCCTGGGTGATCAGTTCTTCCACCCCGTGCCGGAGAGTGGCGGCAGGTTCTTGACGGTCTGCTGCATTTTTCGTCAGCTCTAGAGCGGCCAGATCATCATCATTGGCGCTTTCGGCACTTGCGGCCGGATTGCCCTGAACTGTCTCCCGGCAAACAGAGCCGGTGCGCTTCAGGTCATTGGTCAGGGACAGGGCCAGGACAAAGGCCCACGCCAGAAGGAACTCCATGGTCAGGGTGACAGCCCATTGAAGATGAGTGCTGGCGCCATACAGATTGGCGGCAAGCAGGCTTGCCGCCAATAATGCCGTGACCGCAAGGGCCGTAAAGAGTTTTGTGCTGAGCGACATCAGTATTCCCCCTGTATATGGAGTATGATGGTTATTCGAATTCTCTGGCCAGCAGGTTTTCGATATTCAAGATGGCAACCAGACCCTGATCAAGTTTATAAATACCTTTGAAAAAATGACCTGGGACCCCTGACAGATTCGGGGGTGTGGGTTCAATATCTTTTTCATCAGCGATCACCACATCGCTGACCGAGTCCACCAGGAGCCCGATATTCTCGTCGCCGAGACGGACTATGACAATCTGTTCCTCGGCCTCTTGAGCCGGGGGGGCAAAACCAAATTTTGTGCGCAGATCAACCACTGTCACAATCTCCCCCCGCAGGTTAATCACCCCCCGCACATATTCAGGAACGCGATGGACAACAGTCACCGCGATATTTTTATTGATTTCCTGCACATGGATGATATCGAGGCCGCAGAGAAGATGCCCGGATTCAAACAGGGCCAATTTGCGCTTGGTGGCATTGGCGCTAGGTGATGACTGCATAGGGCGTGTCCCGTAGGAATTAATGCTTGAGGAAGCGATTAATAGTATGAATTACTTTTTCCCGATCAAGTTTGATCAGGTATTCGTTAACCCCTGCCTTCAGCCCGCGTTTTTCCGCCGCCTCACTGTTTAATGAGGTGACAGCGATGATCGGCAGCCCCGACCAGCGGGCATCGGCACGTACCCGAGCCGTGAATTCCAGTCCATCCATGTTGGGCATCTCGATATCGGTGAGGATGAGGTCAATTTTTTCCCGCTCGAGAAGGGCCAGCCCTTCAACACCATCGGTGGCGCTGAAGGCTTTGTAGCCGGCTTCCGAGACGAATCCGCAGATCTGGCGGTTAAAAAACGGCGAATCTTCCACCACCAGAATATGTTGCCCCTGGCCGCTATCGGCGCCAAGGCTGGTGTGCTGGATCCACTCCGGCATCAATGCGGCAACGATGCCAAAGAGATCGACTATCATGGTGATTTTTTTCATGATGATGACCGAACCCATGATCCCTGGTTGTTTGTGGGTGGTATCATCAAGGGCTCCGGTCACGGTGACGATATCGATGATCTCCGACACCATGATCCCTGCTTCTCGTACACCAAAAGGAAAGACCACCACATAGAGGCCGCTGCTGTCCTCCTGGAGGGGGGCGACTTTGGCAACCTCATTCACGGTAAATAGGGGCAGGGTTGAGCCTCGATACTGCATATTGGTTCTGCCGCCGGTAAGTTCAACTTGATCGCGCTCTATTTCTTCGATCCGGGAGACCAGGTTTAAGGGGATGGCTAGCTGTTCTTTAGGCGAGTTCCGGACCAGCAGCAAGGCCTGGGCATCCGGATTGATTCGTTCGGTTTCCTGTGGCCCTTTATCACGCACCCGGACGGAGCCCGAAGAGAGGTTCATGAACTTGCTGATTCCCACCACATCGAGGATCAGCGCCACCTTGCCGTCGCCCTGAATGGTGGCGCCGGCGTAGAGCTGAGACTGACGCAGATGCGAACCCAGGGGCTTGACCACGATTTCTTCCGAATCCAGCAGCTTGTCAACAATCAGGCCGTAATGAAATTTACCCACTGAGACAACAACGATATTGACGGCGCTTTGCGGGCTGGTGCGACGGTCTGGATTCTTCCGGTTTTCCTGGTTGACTTCAGAGACGGCAGGGGCTCCGAAGCCGGCTGCGCTCAGGTTGTCGCCGTCTTCACCCGGGGGCAGGGTGAAGCTCCGGCGGTCTTCGATCATTTGCCGCCGGCAGACCTTGATCTGCTTTGTTTTCCGGTCTTGATAGCAGCGTTTTTCAATGCCCAGCGCATCGGCCAGACTGATGAGCGGCAAGAGCCTGCCGCGCAGTCTGATAACCAGCGCCTCGTCTATCCTCTCGATTCGTTCTTTGACCTTGGCTGCCGGCACCCGTACCAACTCGACCATGTTGACCTGGGGGATGGCATAGCGCTCGGTGGCGACACTGACGATCAGGCTGGGGATGATGGCCAGGGTTAAGGGCAGTTTGATGGTGATGGCGGTGCCTTTGCCAGGTTTGCTGGCGATGTCGAAGACGCCGCCCACCTTGGAGAGGTTGGCATGCACCACATCCATGCCCACCCCTCGTCCGGAGACTTCGGACACCTCTCTGGCGGTGGAGAGGCCGGGCAGAAAGATGAGCCGCAACAGCTCGTGTTCCTGCATTGCTTCGATCTGGGACTTGTCATGGGTGCCCATGCTCAAGACCTTTTCCTTGACGCGGGCAGTATCAATGCCGCCGCCGTCATCGATTATTTCGATGATGACCTGGCCTCCTTCATGAAAGGCCTTGATCTGCAGGGTGCCGCAGGGTGTTTTGCCGGCCGCCGTTCGCTGGTCCGGCGTTTCGATGCCGTGGTCAATGGAGTTACGTACCAGATGGGTCAGGGGATCGGTCAAGGCCTCGATGATGGTCTTATCCATTTCGACCTCACCGCCTTCCAGGACCAGATCGACCTCCTTGCCGAGTTTATGGGCCAAATCCCGAACCACTCGTTTGAATTTATTGAAAATATTGCCAACCGGCTGCATACGGGTGGACATGATGGCTTCCTGCAGTTCGGAGGTGACCAGGTCAAAGCGTTGGGAGACGGTGTCAAAGATCTGTGAGTGGGAGGAGTGGACGATTTGCAGAAACTGATTGCGGGTCAGCACCAGTTCTCCCGCCAGGGTCATCAGGTGATCAAGGATTTTGATGTTGACCCGCAGGCTGTTATCCGTTCCGGCTTTGGCTTGCGGGGAGCTGTCGGCAGCCGCGTTATGCCGGGGTGGCGAAGCCGGCGGCGCTGGCGGCGCCGGGCCTGGGTTCGGCTCAACCGTCGGAACAGGCGGGGCCGGGGCAGGTTCCGCCTGTTGCTGAATTTCGTGGACCATTGCCGGTGGTAGACCGGCAAAGGCTACGAGCATGTCCTTGTCCATCATGGTCGAGAAGAGGACATGGAGAGGTTGAGGGGAGGCAGCTGAACTGTCGTCAGTCTGGATGCCGATAATCTGACCGATACTCTCGAGAGTGCTTTTGAGGGCGGCGGGAAGGTCCGGTTGTTCGGCATCGGTGCTCCGGTCGCACTCGAGGACAAAGATGCCGTTTCCGCCCATGCGACTGTCGGCGATCTCGGCGCTGCGCTCTGCCAGCAGACCCTGCCAGCAAGTCAGCTGATCGGGTGTGTCGCCGGGCAGGTTTGCCTGGGAAACACCGGGTGGGGCGGCTTGATCGGGTTCGGGCGTGAGGATGCTGTTCAACGCAGCCAGAGGGCCGGAAATGTCAAGTTCAACGGCCCCTTTCGGCTGGTTCAGCAAGCGGTTGAGGAGATCGGCCGCATCAAGGAGACTGCTGATGACCGGAGAGGTGGGCACGAGTTCCTTATTGCGGATTTTATTCAACAGATTCTCGGCGGCATGAGCCAGGGTCTTTACCGCATTGAGTCCCAGGAAACCGGCGCCTCCCTTGATGGAGTGCATGGCGCGGAAGACCTTGTTGACCAGCTCAAGATCGAGATCAGCGCCGGCCTCCTCAATGGCAAGGAGGTCGTTTTCAATTCCGTCCAGATGTTCGTGGGATTCGTCCTTGAAGGACTGTAATGTTTCGTCGTTGTCAATAAATGCCATAAACAGCTCCGCTCAGGACGATCTGATGGTCTCAAGGAAAAGGGTGACATCATGGCGCAGGGCATTGGCCTGCTGGCTGAGAGCGGAGGCGGCATCCAGAACGTTAGTGGCGGTCATCCCGGTTTCATCGGCTGCCGTGGCGACGATGGAGATATCGCCGGATACCGCCTTGGCCCCGGTAGCCGCCTGCTGGGTATTCCTGGCAATGTCCAGGGTGACAACGCCCTGTTCCTCTACCGAAGCGGCGATGCTGGTCGAAATCTCATCGATCTCGCCGATGGTGGCGCCAATGTCACGGATTGCCTCGACTGCCTCGTTGGTTGCACCTTGAATGCCGGCGATCTGATCGCTGATCTCTTTGGTGGCGGCGGTGGTCTGTTTAGCCAGTTCCTTGACCTCGTTGGCCACCACCTCAAAGCCTTTGCCAACCTCACCGGCCCGGGCCGCCTCGATGGTGGCGTTCAAGGCCAGCAGTTTGGTCTGTCCGGCAATGTCAGTAATCAATTTGACGACCTCGCCGATTTTTTTGGAGGAATTTGCCAGGCTGCCGACCATCTGGTTGGTGTGGCTGGCCTTTTGCACCGCATCGCGGGCGACCCCGGCCGACTTGGCGACCTGGTGGCTGATTTCACCGACTGAGTTCGACAACTCTTCCGTGGCAGAGGCAACGGTCATGACATTGGCGGATGTATTCGCCGCAGCCCTGGCCACGGAATCGGATTTTGTCTTGGTCTGGGAAGCATTGTCGGCCATTTTCTTGGCGTTTGCCTCCAGCTGGGCGACCGCAGCTGTCACCCCGCTGATGAGCCCGCCGATATTGGCTTCAAAATCAGCGGCAAGTTTGTCCATGAGGGCTGCTTTTTCCTGGGCGGCCCGCTGTTTTCCCGCCTCTTGTTCAGCCGTCAGACGTTGTCGGTCGAGGGCATTATTTTTAAAGACCTGGACTGCGGCGGCCATCTCGCCGATTTCATCTTTTCTGTCCTGGGCCGGGATATCAACGCGTAAATCGCCGTTGGCCAGACGCACCATGGCCTGGGTCATTTGCACCACCGGCTTGGTGAGTGAACGCGCCAGGAGGAAGATGATGGCACTGACAATCAAAATCAGGCCAAGACTGCCTACGGTCAGCATGAGTTTCTGTTTCTCCAGCGCTTGATGCAATGGGGTCAGGTCGAAGGTGAGAACCATCATGCCGCCCTGTTCATTCTCCTTCCAGGAGGGATGGCAACGGATGCAGTCCGGCGTCACCATTTGCGGAGTGTAGATTCGAACCGCCATGGGGCTGATTTTGACCAGCGGTTCTGTGATGGACAGCAATTCCTTTTTTAACTCATCCGGCAAGGTCTGACCCTTGATGGATTTCTCGGAGGAGGAGAGGTTGCCATGTAACTGCCGGTCATATAAAGAGACATCCACGACCCCGCGAATGTCCTTCTGGCGCAGGAGAAGCTTGTGGAAATTTCCCATCTGCCCGCGTTCCAGCGAATCCTTGACCCCCTGCTGAAGAGACTGGGCAAGGTTGTTGACGGAAATCATGTAGGCGCTGGTCATCTCGGAACGGACATAGTTGTTCAGCAGCAGCGTGCCGACAAGTATGGCGGCGAACAGCGTCACCACAACTGAAACAACCAGTTTTATGGTTATCGACCGGCTGGCAAGCAGAGAGTTGTTCATGGCCGTATATCCTCCTGGGCGGGGTGCATTTTTGGGAAACTGATCAGACCTTCTTCTTCATGCGATAGAACGGCATGTCCTTCTGGCGGGCAAAGAGGGGGGATGCGCAACCGATGCAGGGCGCATTGACGTTGATACACCAGGTTTGTCCGCCATTCCACCAGCGGCTGGAACAATCGGCCTTAGTCTGTGGCCCGAGACAGCCGAGCTTAAAGAGGCAACCGCTGTCTCCCAGTTTCTCCGCAAAGATTTCTTCCTGGAAGTCGTGGTACCTGGGGCATGTTTCATGGATGCTGCGATTAAAAAAGAGCTTGGGTGAACCAGTTTCAGTAAGCTCGGGCACCCCTATTTTGACCAGGTAGACTACTGTCTGCCAGACCCAGTCCGGATGAACGGAACAGCCCCGGACCTGGATCAGTGGTTTTTCGATATGACGTTCGGCAAAAAATTCCGGCAGGCCGATAGCGCCGGTTAAATTCCCTTCCGCCGCCGGGATTCCGCCATCGCAGGCGCAGGCGCCGATGGCAATGGCGGCGGTCATGGTCCTGCCTCCCGCTTCGAGCAGGCTGGCCAGGGTCTTATCGCCAATCATGCAGGCCGATGGCATTTCCTTCGGGATGGACCCTTCCAGGGCCAGGATGTATTGCCCGGCCTCACCGGCAAGATAACGCTCGATCAGCTCCATGGCCTGTGGGCCGCTGGTCGCCGAGAGATCGGTATGAAAGGCGAGCTGGGAATATCTCGTGATCAAGGTGAGGGGCGATGGTTCCTTGGCCTGGAGTAAAGAGATGGAACATCCCGAGCAGGATTGGCCCTGGAGGTAGAGCAGTCTGGGGATGGTCCGCGGGTCGATCCGTTTGAGTGCAGCGGCTACGGGTTCGGGGAGGTTGCTCACACCGAAGGCGGTGCAGAGCGCGGCAGCCATGGTCATGAATTCACGTCTGTTCAGCATCGAAGAAACCTCTTATTAATGGACGGCGCAGGCCAGGCATGGATCAAACGAGTGGACTATCCGCACAGATTCAATCTGTACCGCCTGGTTTGCCACTCTGGTGCCGATCAGCGCCGATTCCATTGCCCCGGGATTCCCCTGATCGTCGCGGGGGGAGCAGTTCCATGTCGTCGGCACCACGCACTCATATTTCTCGATCTTATGATTCTGTAGACGGATATAGTGCAAGAGCGCCCCGCGGGACGCCTCGGTAGCTCCGAAGCCTTCGCCGGTGGCGGGGATTTCAAGTTCGAGTGCGGCCGGGGCGCCCGGGTCGATCCTTTCGGTTTCCTCCAGGAGAAAGTCGGCAATAACAACCGCGCAGATCGCCCGGCAGAGATGACGGCCCAGGACGGAATTCAACTCGTTGGCACTTATGCCGGCCATGCCCGCGAAGCGATTGACCAGTGCGGTCACCTGCTGGTTGTTCCCCTGCCGATAATCGACCAGGATCCTGGCCGCCGGCCCGACTTCGACCATCTGCCCGTTATAGCGCGGCGCCTTGATCCAGGTGTAGGCCTCTTTTTTTTCAGGGGCAGGGAGCAACTCCCCTTCAGTGACTTTAAGGCCGCTGGCTGATGAGTAGCGTGCGTATCTGACATCCTCGGTGATAAGACCAAAATCGACAGGTTGGACTTTGCCGTCCATGAGCAGGCCCGGGGCGAACAGCCGCCGATTGGCGCTCGTCTGCGCGAAGGGGAGCAGGCCGCTGTCGCTCGTCTGCGTGAAGGGGAGCAGGCCAAAGGACATGAAACCGCCGCGACTCTGGCCGATGTGCCAGTAATCAGGGAAGGCGTTGGCGACGGCCAGGAGGTCGGGGATATATTTCTGATGGATAAAATCCCTGACTTGCTCGATCAAGGCCTGGTACTCGGAGATATGGTCGATGCTCGGCATCTGGGAGCAACCGCCGGGGAATATCCCGGTTGCGTGGGGGAATTTGCCGCCAAAGATCGCTGATGCGCGATTGGCCTTCTTCTGGATCTCCATGGCCTCGATATAGTGTTTGAGCGCTCCTATATTGAGGTCATCGTCCTTGATGTATTGCCCTTCAAGACGGGGGAGAAACGGGGCGCCGGGAAAAGCCTTTTTCGAGGCCAGTTCCGCCTTGACCCATTCTCTCACCTGGACGAGTTCCGCCTCCGATCCCTTGTAGTTGACAATGGCGGTAATATCGACAAAGTCGAGCGCTGAAAGCTGATAGAAATGCAGGAGGTAGTCGTAAAGATGGTTGGCCCCCTGAATCAGGTTGTGCAGGATCCGGCCGTTTACGGGCGGAGTGATTCCGTAAGCATTCTCCTGGGCATAGGATGAGGCAATGGCATGGGCATAGGGACAAACTCCGCAGATTCTCTGGGTGATCTGCTGGGCATCAAGGGGGTCACGGCCCCTCAGTATCACCTCAAATCCCCTGAACATCTCGCCGATGCATTGGGCATCCACAACGACATTGTCGGTGACGGTCGTCTTGACGTTGAGGTGACCTTCAATGCGGGACAGGGGGCCAAGTTCGATATTCATGATTCAACCTGTTCTGGATGGTTTAAAGGGTCTGGAGCAGGAAACTGCAAAACGACTCGACAAAAGCAGTAACTCATTTCTTCCTGATTTCTGATGGGAGTCTGTCGGGTTGAAGCATTTCTTCCTGACAAAATAAGTTGATTAAAAACCTTCAACTTGTTGTATCTTTAGTCAATTTGCGCGAGGGGAAGGTGTTTCCTGACATGCTATATGCACAATTTCAATACGTTATATATAGGTATCCTATCAGAGAAGAGAGATGAGTTCAAAGTTTATTCCCGCTGACAGCCATTCAGGCACGGATGATTTTCCCGTCATGCAATTTAAAGAGAGAGGCCCCCATATCCTGGGGTATTATGAACTGCTGGCCGCCGATGTGAATTTCGCTGCCCTGGAAAATTTCCTGGGCCACCTCAATGCGGGCATTCTGCAGAGCCAGATCAATGCGGCTGCGTAACTGTTCCACGGCGTCCGACAGCGCTTTTCTGTGCTTGATCAGCTTGTTCAGGTTGGTTAACAATATGACCAGGTCATCCCTCTTGGCAGCCGGGATGCGGGCCAGGGCCGCCTTTATCTGGCCGGCATCAAACGAATCAAAGGGCAGGCTGCGGGAGATCTTGGTGATATTGCGGGTGCAGGCCTGGAGCTCTTCTTCCAGTTTTTTCAGGCCGGCCGCGATTTCCGGGTCAGTGCGCACGGCGATGACCGTTCCCGGCTTGCCCGGGCTGCCGATGGTGCTCAATCTGATGCCTTTGCCGGCACAGATCACCCCGCCCACTGCCCTGCCGCTTTTTTTCTGGCCCTGCTCCCTGAGCACGGTTATGCTGCCGCTGGCGATCAGCATGGAGTTGAAGAGGTAGCTGCCGATGATCACATCCCCCTTGACGATCACCTCTGCGTCCTGGATATAGCCGGTGCGAAGATTGCCGCGGCTGACGACTCTGGTGTTTGCCCCGATGATCCCCTTGTCCACGGTGAGGTTGCCCATGGCAATGACGTTTGCCCCGTTTTCAATGGCGCCCATGATGGCGATGTCACCCTCGGATCTGACGGTAAAGCCGCTGAGGACCGATCCTTTGATCAACAGGTCGGTTTTTACGTTGATATTGCCGGTGTGATAGTCCACATCGCCGGGCATCTCGAAGATGTCCTGCACGGAGAGGGTGTTTCTGCTGAATTTGACGTTGCCGTTCTTTTCGGCAAAATAGCGGATGACATCAACTTTTTCTTCAACCTTGACCCCCTGGCCCACGCTGATTTTCCTGTCGACCCCCGGTACGGCCTTGATGGGCTTGCCGAACAGGGTGCGTCCCTCCACCCCTCTGGTGGCCAGTCTCTTTTCGGCAATGAGGGTGCCGGCAGGAACACTGACCACGGCGTTACGCTCCCGCAGATCCAGGGAGCCGTTGCGGCGCAGGGTCCCGGCCTTCTTTTCCGCATCCAGGGCCAGGGCGAAGGCGGCGGCCAGTCCGGGCCGGGGCTGCACGGTTTCTGCCAGTTTGACCGTGGGGGCAGGGGTGAGCCCGGCGGCCAGCTGGGCCACCAGGTCGTCAATGGCGGCCTGATCGATGCATTTTTCATGGATGCCCGCTCGCAGCAGCATCTCTTTTACTTCGATTGTCGTGGGATATCTGCTGGGGGCAAGCTGGGGTAGAAAGAGGTAATAGGCGGCGGCCTGCTCGGCGGTAATCCACAGGGGAGGGAGTACGGACAGGGTGTCCTGGTCAATGAGAAGGTAGCCATAGGCAGTTGCCTGGTAACCCCATGTGTTTACGTCAAATTTTACATTGTCACCGGTTTTGGGCAAGGGATCGGCAATACATTCGATTTCCTGGCCGAAAACGTCCCGCCCCGGTTGGGCATTGGGGTTTTCCTTTACTTCCGCCAGCAGTTCGCCGGCATTGACCGCCTTGACCATCACCTCAGCGGCATGCAGGGTTAGCAGATCCGGCGCGGCAAACAGCTGCTGCAGCCCGGCACAATGGAGTTCTTCCGCAACCTGCTGCGGGTTGTGGCCCGCTTCAGGCCTGTTTTGCAGAAAGGGGAAAATGATCCTGCGTTTTATCTGCGGCGGTGTTCCGGCCGCTATGAGAAAGTTCCCGGTCTCCAGCCCGATGCGGGAAATCGCCGCCACTTTCTCCAGCGCGCCCGGGCTGATGCCATGTATGATGCCTGCCTGCGCCAGGGCAAGCTTGATCTGCTCCGCGGAAATCGGTTCTCCACCGTTCAGCCCCAGGGTAACGGACATCCGGTCCGACGAGACGAGCAGTTCCTTGCCCTGCCAGGCCTTGATGGTCTGCAGGGCGGTATCCAGGGTTGCTTTGAGATCCCGCGGTTCCTGGGCGGAGGGCGCACCCTGCTCTTCCCCCGGTTTCTCGTCAAGGTCCAGAGCCTTCAGGTAGGCGTCTTCAAGGGATTCAAAGGTTTTTTTCCTGGCAGGACTCACGCTGGGCTCCGTTTTCTAAGTTAAAGAGTGCGCTAAAGTGCCTGGACTAACTGGAGTGTCTGGAGTCGCGGTACTTTTTGAACAGACAACTCCTTTAACTTTAAGCACTTTAAGTACTTTAGCGCACTCTAGGCACTTCAGGCACTTTCCCCTTCTCAGATGGCCGACAGAACATCATCGAGCGACGCCTCGATATCATCAAAGTTTTCCTGAAACTGGCAGTCATGAATGCCGATGGCCGCCTGATTGGCAAAGCTGATGATGGTCCGCAGTTTATTTTCGTGAAAGGGCTTGTCCCCTTCCTTTTTCACCACCAGGGCCCCGAATTTTCTGCTGCCCTTCCTGACCGGCACCGCCACATAGCTGTATTGACCGAGCAGGGTGGTCTGATTTTCCGGCTCATCGGCGGAAGCAGCCTGCTGCACCGCCGCGGCCAGGGCCAGCGTGTCGTCCTTGTCCAGCCGTTCGGCAAAATTGACGGCCGCGCCGGCTGCGGGGTCCAGGCGGCCATCAGCGTCTTTCAGAAAGAAGGCGCAGCCGTCAATAGTGATTACCTCATGCACCACGGCAAGAATGGTCTGCAGCAGCTCGTTTAAGGGATGGAGTTCCATCAGATACTGCTGTATGCGGTCCCGGCCCTCCAGTTCCAGGATGATCTGCCGCAACGCCCTGGTCCTTTCCGCCACTTTCTGTTCAAGCGAGGCGTTCAGCTCGACCAGGGCAAGATTATTTTTCTCCAGCTCCGTGGTCAATCGTCTGTTCTGGTTGATCAGGTCAAAGAGCAGCACCGCATCCTTGACCGCCAGCTTCAGCTCCTCGTCATTCCAGGGTTTCAGGATATAGCGGTAGATGCCGCCCTGGTTGATCGATTCCATGGCGGCGTTGATGTCGGCATAACCGGTGAGCACCATGCGGATGCTGTCCGGCAGAATCTTTCTGGCCCGGCCCAGGAATTCGGCGCCGCCCATGCCGGGCATGCGCTGATCGGAGATGATCACCGTCGGTTTCTCGCCGGCATGCAGCAGATCAAGCGCCTCCTGTCCGCTGCCGGCGGTAAGGACCTGGTAGTTGTCATCCAGGAAGATGCGGCGCAGGGCCTTCAGGATGCTCTTTTCATCATCGACAAAAAGTATGGTGTGACTGGTGCTCTCGCTCATGGTGAGACTCCGGAGATAGACAAAATGTTGTGCTTGGTGGAGTTATTGCCGGCCAAATCGCTCAGACCGGGACCAGAAACAGGATCTTCCCCTGCTGGGAGTCCGAGTCGCTCATGGCAACGCCGTTGACCAGATACGTCAGGCTGTTGATCTCCATGCGGGTGGATCTGGTTTCCCTGCCGGCAATGGAGCTGATGAAGGAACAGATCTCCGCCGGCAGGGCGGCATTTATCTGCAGACCGGTCAGCGAGGCGGCTTCGGCTGCAAAAATCTGATTCGACATTCTGTTGCTCTGCACGATAAGACCGTCCGGGTCAATGCCCAGCACGGCGGCCGGCAGCAGGTGCAGCACATTCTGGGAGAACTGCAGCACCTTGTTCTGGAAGAGGATGTCGTTGGTCCGTTCCCGGACGATCTCCTCCAGATTCTGATTGATGCTTTCGAGTTCATCGTTTTTCTGCTGCAGCTCCCTGGTCAGCCTCTGGTTCTGCTCATTGAGGAAAAAGACTTCCAGGGCCTTGGCGATGGTCACCTTCAGTTCATTGTCGTCCCAGGGTTTCGGGATAAATTTGTAAATCTGTCCCTCATTGATGGCGGCCACGATGGTGGCGGTATCCGCATAGCCGGAAAGCACGATGCGGATCGTTGCCGGCCATTTTTCGCAGACCCTTCTGAGAAAATCAACCCCGTCCATGGCCGGCATCCGGTAATCGGAGAGGATCAGCTGCACGGGATATTCCTTTTCCAGCATTGCCAGTCCCTCCTCTCCCGAGGCGGCGGTGATGATTTCATAATCCTCGTCAATAAAAAGCCTTCTGAGGGCGCGGAGCACATTGGGTTCATCGTCCACGCAGAGGATTTTGACCTGTTCAGCCATTGTCTTTACTCCCTATGTCCCATGCCTCCAGCAGCAGGGCGTAACGACTTCTGGCGGCGGCGGCAAAATTGCTGAGCTGGCTGCGTTTGATGTTCAGGGACTGCCAGACGATCTTGGGAATTTCATCGCGCACCGGGTTGGTGCTCAGGCCCAGATGCAGGGCCTTGGCCATCTGGTTGCCGAGAAAAAGGGCGCGGATGAGGTCCTTGAGCTGGGGATCGAGCTTGGCCGTCTTCAGCTCCGGATCATGGTGGTATTTGACCGCCTGGATAATGTTGTCGGGAAATTTCCAGATATCAAGCAGCTGGGAACCCAGGCGCTGGTGGTTGAAGCCGATTACCTCCACTTCCGCATCGGCCTGGGGCATCTGTTGATCCCGCAGGAGAACCAGCACCTTTTCATACTCCCCGGGCATGGCATTGATGAAGGCGATCTTGCCGATATCATGCAGGATGCCGAACAGAAAGGCCTCCTCGCCCAGTTTCTTGTAGACGTTTTCGGTGATGATCTGCGCGGCCACGGCCGTGCCGAGACTGTGCAGCCAGAGCCCTTTGACATCAATCGGCGAGCCGGGCCGTTCCTTGAAAAGTGCATAGATCGAGACACTCAGGGCCAGGTTCTTGACGGTGTTGAAGCCGAGTATCATCACCGCCTTGTTCAGGGTGGTCACCTGTTTCTGCAGACCGTAAAAGGCGGAGTTGGCAAGGCGCAGCACCTTGGCCGCCAGGGCGGTGTCATCGGCGATGATCTCGCCAAGCAGCTTGGCATTGAGCGACTCGCTCTGCATTTCCCGGTTGATTCTGCTGGCCACGTCCGGCAGGGTGGGAAGATCGCCGATCTGGCTGATTAAATTCTGTATGTCAGTCATCTCTTCACTTGATGTTCTCTGTGTTATCCGGTCACCCGGCAGCCTGCTCGGCAACCGGCAGTGACACGGTGAAAGTCGTGCCTTTGCCCACCTCGCTTGCCACGGTGATGGCGCCGTGATGTTTTTTGATGATGTCGTAGGTGATGCTCATCCCCAGGCCGGTTCCCTTGCCCACCTCCTTGGTGGTGAAAAAGGGGTCAAAGATCCGGGTCAGGTTCTGCTGGGGAATGCCGCAGCCGGTATCGCTGATCGCCACCCGGACACTGCCGTCTTCATGCCAGCTCCGGATGGTGATCCTGCCTTTTTTCTCCATGGCCTGGGCCGCATTGACCAGGATATTCATGAACACCTGATTGAGCTGCTGGGGGGAGGCCATTACCCGGGGCAGGCCCTCGCCGTATTCCCTGCTGATCTCCGCCTTGTACTTCAGCTCATTGCGGATGATGTTCAGGGTGGTCTCCAGGCAGTCGTTGATGCTGGTCAGGCATATCTCATTGCCCTCCACCCGGGAGAAATTCTTCAGATTCTGGACAATCACCCTGACCCTTTCCGCGCCGTCGCGGGATTCGGCAATCAGGGCGGGGATATCCTTGAGCAGATAATCGATTTTCAGACTTTTGCGCTGATCCCGCAGTTCGCGCAAGGCCTTTTCATCAGGCAGGCCGTTGATGAGCGCATCCTGCAAGGAAATAAACCGGCTCAGTTTTTCCAGGTAATTGTCAAGCGAGGCGAGATTGCTGGAGATAAAGCCGATGGGATTGTTGATCTCATGGGCGACCCCGGCGGCGAGCTGGCCGATGGAGGCCATTTTCTCCTGCTGGACGATCTGAGACTGGGTCTGTTTCAGTTCATTGTAGGCCTGTTCAAGCTGCCGGTTGGTTTTTTCCAGCAGCAGTCTCTCCTTCTGCAGGGAGATCTCCAGTTCCTTTTTCCGGGTGATGTCCCTGGACACATGGATAACCTGCACCACTTTACCGGCTTCGTCCCTGATGGGCGAGACGGCTATTTCCACGTAATATTTCCTGCCCCGGGAGTCGAAATGGATATGCTCGGCCGCGGCATGGCGGCCGGTGGCCAGGATCTCCCGGATGGGACAGGGGTGCTCGGGGCCGGCGCAGGGAGTTGCGCGGTGGTGGGTCACGGCATAGCAGGTGCTGCCGATCACCTCCTGTTCCGGCAGGCCGGTTTCCCGGATAAATTCCCTGTTGGCGGTGACAATGGATAAATCCCTGCTGTCGATGATGGCGATGGACTCGTTGAGGCCGTCAAGGATGATTCTGGGCAGTTCGTTGAGGCGGCGGATTTCCTCCTGCAGCCGTTTTTTTTCCAGCAGCGCTTCAAGTTTGGGGAGCACGATCTCCATATTGAGAGGCTTGGTGAAATAGCCGTCAACACCCTGATGCAGGGCATCGATAACCGTATCCGCCGAATCGTTGCCGGTAACCATGATGCAGAGCAGGGAGGGATGATTTTTTTTCAGCTCCCTGACCAGTTCGGTGCCCCAGGTGTCAGGCAGCATCATGTCGATAAAGGCGATGTCTGGTTTACCGGTGCTGACAAGTTGCAGGGCTGCCGTGCCGGTTTCGGCAAGGGAAACCATATAGCCATGCCATTCCAGAATATTCTTCAGGGTATCCCTGAAGGAAGGATCGTCATCAATAATCAACAGGTGAGGCTTGTCCGTCATAGCTGTCCCGGCTTGTTTCTCCTTTTAGCTGGGAAGAATGGGTGTCTGCGCAGATATTGCCCTGCAAAGTCTTCTCTCATACTGGCATGGATCAGCAGCAGAGATCAAGTAAATAAAATGCGTTAGTGTCGGCAAGGCGGGAAGCCGGGATAATGAACAAGAAACAGTTTGACAGCAGCCGTCACCGGCATGATACATAATATACATGTTATACATGGTCATGTGATACGCGGTTGACCTTCCCCTGAATTGACAAACCTCAGAGATGCACGTGCAAAAGATGACCGGAAACCAGCAGCCTTCCTCTCCCTGGCAAGGCTGAACGATGACCACCCCGGGGCCTGGACAGCCAGGTAATCCAGAGATAGTGGGGAGAAGCGTCCGCAAGTCCTTCCCCCGGCTGCTGCTGGCGATGCTTGCCGCCGGCCTGCTAATTCTGCTGAGCGGCGGGATCATCTATCATCGCTCCCAGGAACAGCAGCTGCGGGCCAAGGCGGAGGAGGATCTGGCCGCCGTCGCCCGGCTGAAGGCGGAACAGATCATGCAGTGGCGCGCCGAGCGGCTGGCGGATGCCGCCGTGGTGACCGCCAGCCCCTTTACCGCCGCTGCCCTTACCAGCTGGCTGGCGGGACCGCTGCCCGAATTGCGCGACGCCATCCTGGCCCATTTCCGCATTCTGCAGCAGCAGTACCATTATCACGATATTCTGCTGGCCGATGTGGACGGCAGGGTGCTGCTGAGTCTCTCCGGCAGGCCTGACCTGCTGCTCCACCAGGATGCCTTGCGATTCCTCGCCGAGGCCTTGCGCCGACGGCAGCCACTGCTGAGTGACCTGCACAGCGGACCCGCGGGCCTGGCATCCCACCTGGACGTCATTGCCCCCTTTTTTGCCGGAGATCCCGGCTCGGGCCAGCCCGCGGGGGCGGTGATCCTGCAGAGCGACGCCCGCCAGTTCCTTTATCCCATGATCGAATCCTGGCCGGGCCGGAGCCCCAGCGCCGAGACCCTGCTGGTCCGGCGGGAGGGCGACCGGGCGCTCTTTCTCAATGAACTGCGCCACCAGAAAGACACATCCTTGAAACTGGGCATACCGCTCAGCCGGACCCAGGTGCCGGCGGTCATGGCGGTGCTGGGCGGAGAAGGGGTCTACCAGGGGCTGGACTATCGCGGCGTGGAGGTCGTGGCCGCTGTGCGGGCCGTGCCTGATTCTTCCTGGCATGTGGTGGCCAAGATCGATGCGGCCGAGGTTTTTCAAGCCTGGCATGCCATCTCGCTGCTCATCATGCTGCTGATCCTGACGGTCATGGCCGTCTCGGTTGCCGGCGTGGCCATCGTCTGGCAGCGCATGGCCAAAGTGCACTACCGGGAACTCTACCGGGCAAACGCCGAGCGGCTGCGGAACCAGGAACAACTCCAGGCCGCCATGGCAGCCCACCGGCTGGCGAATGATCTTATCCGCAGCCGGCTGACCATCATGGAATATGCCGCCGACCATAATCTCGATGAATTGCTGCAGAAGATTCTTGACGAGGTGGAGGCATTGACCGGCAGCGCCATCAGCTTTTACCACTTTGTGGAAAGTGACCAGAAAACCCTTACCCTGCAGGCCTGGTCGACCCGGACCAGCAGGGAATACTGCCGGGCCGCGGGGAAGGGTCTGCATTATGCCATCGATCAGGCGGGGGTGTGGGTGGACTGCGTGCATCAGCGGCGTCCGGTGATTCATAATGATTATGCCTCGCTGCCGCATCGCAGGGGCCTGCCCCCGGGACACGCGGCCCTGGTGCGGGAACTGGTGGCGCCCATCATGCGCGCAGACCGGGTGGTGGCCATCCTCGGCGTTGGCAACAAAGCGGTCGATTATGTCCGGCAGGATGTGGAAATCGTCTCCTATCTGGCTGATGTCGCCTGGGAAATCACGGTTCGCAAGATGGCGGAGGAGGAGGTGCACCGGCTCAACGCCGAACTTGAGCAGCGGGTGGCCGAGCGTACCGGCGAGCTGCAGGAGGCCCATGAAAAAATTCTCAGGCAGGAGCGTCTGGCGGCAGTGGGACAACTGGCCGGCGGCATCGGCCACGAGCTGCGCAAGCCCCTGACCGTCATGGCCAACGCCGTCTATTACCTGCGGCTGATCCAGCCCGGGGCGGAAGGGAAGGTGAAGGAATACCTCGGCATTCTGGAAAACGAGGTTTTCTTTGCCGAAAAGATCATCAGCGATCTGCTGGATTTTTCCCGGATGAAAGCCGCGGACCGCGCAGCAGTAACCCCTGCCGAACTGGTGAAAAGCGCCCTGGAACGTTTTCCGGCCCCGGAGAATATTATGGTGAAGCTGGATGTTTCTGCCGACTTGCCTGCCGTCTGCGTTGACCGCTATCAGCTGATCCAGGTGCTGGGCAACCTGGTGGTCAATGGCTGCCAGGCCATGAGCGAGGGCGGGGAACTCACCGTAGCCGCCCGGCAGGAAGGGGAGATGCTTGCCTTGAGCGTGACGGATACCGGGCCGGGTATCGCGGCGAAAAACATGGCCAGGCTGTTTGAACCGTTCTTTACCACCAAGGTGCGCGGCACCGGCCTGGGGCTTGCGGTGAGCAGGAGGCTGGTGGAAGCCAACAACGGCAGGATCGGGGCCAGGAACGAAAGCGGCAGGGGCGCGACCTTCCTCGTCCATCTGCCGCTTTACCGGGAGAAATGATGAATGGAAATTGTCAACTTGATGAAAATTTTTCTTATACGAGGCTGTTATGAATGAACCGGTCCGGGTCCTGATCGTGGATGATGAACTCCTGCTGCGCAAGACCATGGAAGATATCCTGAAGCAGAGAGGTTTTGCCCCGCTGGCGGTGGCAACCGGGCAACAGGCCCTGGAGGAGCTGGGCCGCCGGGAGTACCCCGTGGTGCTGCTGGACCTGCGGCTGGAAGACATGCCGGGTCTCGAGGTGCTGCGTCAGATCCGCGAGCGCTGGGCCGATACCCAGTGCATCCTGCTCACCGGCCATGCCTCCCAGGACTCGGCCATTGAGGCGGTCAACCTGGGGGCCTATTCCTACGTCACCAAACCCTGTGACATGGAACAGCTGCTGCTCACCATCCGCCACGCAGGAGAAAAGTGGCTGATGGCCGGCTCGCTGCGCAGGAGTGAGGCCAGATACAGACGCCTGCATGAGAGCATGCGGGACGCCTTTGTGGTGGTTGACATGGAGGGCCGGCTGTTGGAATGGAACAAGGCCTACCGCAGCATGCTGGGGTATACGGACGCCGAACTGCTGCGGATGACCTACATGGATTTGACCCCTCCGGCCTGGTGGACGATGGAGAAGCAGATCGTGGAGGGGCAGATCCTGCCTTTCGGCTTCTCGGATGTGTACGAGAAGGAGTACCGGCGCAGGGACGGCAGCATTTTCCCGGTGGAGCTGCGGACCTACCTGCTGCAGGAGCAGGATGGCCGGCCCTCTGGCATGTGGGCCATTGTGCGGGACATCAGCCAGCGCAGAAAGGATGAGGAGGAAAGGCGCCGGCTGGAGGAGCAGCTCAGACAGGCCCAGAAACTGGAAGCCATAGGCCGGCTGGCCGGCGGCGTGGCCCATGATTTCAATAATCTGCTGTCCGCTATCCTGGGTTACGGGGAATTGCTGCTGCTTGATATCAACAAGGAGCATCCCTTTTACGAACCGCTGCAGCAGATTTACCAGGCCGGCATGCGGGCCAGGGATCTTACCCGGCAGCTGCTGGCCTTCAGCCGCAAGCAGCTGCTGGCCATGCAGGTGGTGGATATCAATAATGTGGTAAAAGGGTTTGAAAAGCTGCTGGGCCGGGTGATCGGCGAGGATGTCGCGTTGCAGCTGCAGCTGCTGGCCCAGTCTCTTCCCGTCATGGCGGACACCTCGCAGCTGGAGCAGGTGCTGATGAACCTGGCGATCAATGCCCGGGACGCCATGCCGGAAGGCGGCACCCTGAGCATCGAGACCTCCCGGGTCATCCTTGATGAACACTATGCGGACCAGAGGTTCAGCGTAACCCCCGGCAACTATGTGCTGATCGCGGTCAGCGACAGCGGCTGCGGCATGGACAGCGATACCATGGCGCTTATTTTCGAGCCGTTTTTCACCACCAAGACAAGGGACAAGGGCACTGGCCTGGGGCTGGCCACCTCATACGGCATTATCAAGCAGCACGGCGGCTATATCTGGGTGTACAGCGAGCCGGGCCGGGGCACAACCTTCAAGATCTATCTCCCCCTGGCCAGCGCAACGGCCGACATGAGAAAAAGTCATGGGCCGGAACCCTCGGACCTGCGCGGCAACGAGACGATTCTGCTCGCTGAGGACGACCAGCAGATGCGCAACCTGACCCGCATTATTCTCATGCGGCAGGGTTACACCGTGCTGGTGGCGGAAAACGGCCAGGCGGCCCTGGCCCTGCTTGACCATTACCAGGGGCCGCTGCATCTGCTGCTGACCGATGTGGTCATGCCCGGCATGAACGGCAAAGAACTCAGTGACCGGATATCGGCGCGGCGCCCCGGGGTGAAGGTGCTCTTCATGTCCGGCTACTCCGGCAATGTCATCGCCCATCGAGGGGTGCTTGACGAGGGGGTGAACTTCATTGCCAAGCCCTTTTCGGCCCAGACAGTGGCGGTCAAGATCCGTGAGGTGCTGGAGGCGGATGCGCCATAGTCAGGAGCCAGGAGCCAGGAGACAGAATACAGAAGAAGGAATTGACTCCTGACCCCTGGCTTCTGACTTCTGTCTCCTCAGGCGGCAAGCAGGTCTAGAACGGCACATCGTCGCCGAAACGCGGTTCGGGCGGCGGCGGCTCCTCGGCGTAATTGCCCGCCCCGGACGAGGATGCCCCTTTGGGATCAAGCATCTTCATCTCCTTGGCCACGATCTCCGTGGTGTAGCGCTTGTTGCCGTCCTTGTCATTCCATGAGCGGGTCTGGATGCGTCCCTCCACGTAGACCTTGGAGCCTTTGGAAAGATATTCCCCGCAGATTTCCGCCAGACGCGCAAAGGCCACGATCCGGTGCCACTCGGTCTGTTCCTGCATCTGGCCGTCCTGGCCCTTCCATTTTTCCGTGGTGGCCACGTTGAAATTTGCCACAGCCGTACCGCTCTGGGTGTAGCGTACCTCCGGGTCAGAGCCCAGGTTGCCGATGATGATGGCTTTATTGATCATGATAAACTCCTTAAAAAGACGGCAATGAGATAATGATGAAAGGAAAAGTTTCAATAAGAGCCTCGTGCAAAATGAACGTCGTAGCGAGATCGAGAGAAAAATATTCTGTGCAAGGATGAGTGGTGAAATCGCCCGGAAGCGTAGCAGTGCTACGTTGAGGACGATTTCACCAGGATGGCCGCACAGGTTATTTTTAGCCGATCGGAGT
>QZKJ01000088.1 GCA_003605035.1 Desulfurivibrio sp. | reverse complement strand
ACGTAGCACTGCTACGTTTCCGGGCGATTTCACCACTCATCCTTGCCCAGAATATTTTTCTCTCGATCTCGCTACGACGTTCATTTTGCAAGAGGCTCTTTTACCAATTGATTGTATTCAATAAATGTGCCATCTGCTGGCCAGGCCCGTGCTGCCTGGAGGGAAAAGGCGAGCAAGTCGTTAACCGGGAAAGGTGGGTGGCAGCCGGATGAATGGGCGGTCTTGTCCCTTCTTGCCGTCTGACAGGGCAGGAGGGAAATGCGTCTGGCTGCGGGATACCCTGCTTCCCTGGCACGCTTCTTGATGTAAGAAGTTATCAGGGAAGAGAAATCCTGATGCTAAGAAATCCTGTGCTGCCGGATCACAGGCAGACAAACCTGTAAAGGAGCGAAAAGGAGAGGGTAATGGACAGTACCAACATCAAAATGATTCTGGACAGAACTTTCATGCTCCTGGACCAGGCCATCAATGAAAAAAAGGCGGAGCAGGCAGCAGGAGAACAAAAAAGAGAATCGTCTCGCCTGAAAAATGGGCTGCCGACCAAGTCCGGCAAACCGCGGCGGCAGAATGAGTGAAAAAAATGGCAGCAAACCCCGGATCCCGCTCATCCGTCAGGGTAAATATGAATAAATCACAGAGATACGGGGATATATTCTAATTTTCGTATAAAGACAATGAGGTAAAATGATGGCCAGAATAGCAACACTTATCGCCGACATGTTTGAAGATTGCGAGTACACGGAACCTGCTGCGTCATTCAGGGAGCACGGGCATGATGTTGTTCATGTCGGCTTGCAGGCCGGGTTACAGGTGTGGGGGCAGCAGGATCACACCCCGGTGATGATCGATCTCAGCACCGCGTCGGCAGACCCGGCAGATTTTGATGCCCTGTTTATTCCGGGTGGCTATTCCCCTGACAAGCTGAGGACCGATGCCGCTGCGGTGCGGCTGGTCAGAAGTTTCATGGAAGAGGGCAAACCTGTCTTTGTCATCTGTCGCGGGCCGCAGCTCCTCATTACCGCCTGCGTGCTGGCCGGCCGGAAAGTGACCGGCTGGAAATCCATTATTCAGGATATTGCCAATGCCGGCGGCATTTATACCGACCGGGAGGTCGTGGTCGACGGCAATCTGATTTCCAGCCGCAACCCCGGTGATCTGCAGGCATTCAACTACGCCTGTCTGGAGATGTTGTCATAACCTTCCCCCGTCGCCAAATGTCGCCGTCTTAACCTGAGCGCGCTTTTCCTCTGCCGCGGGGACTTCCTCCCCGTTGCTTCTCGCCCCGCAACTGTAGCTTTTCCGCGTCATTCTCCGCCCTTCTCCAGCTGATACTGCTCCGCCAGTCCATGGAGACAGTCTTCGATGGCTGAAATTTATCTCTTTATATTCACGAGGTTAAATATGGGATACCGGCTGATCCAGGCCAGGCGGATCGCACCAATGGCATTGAATTTGCTCAAACACGGGTTGCACCCGGGAGCTGCAGCCGCACCAGCTGCAGAACTCTTTTGAACACCAACTCCGCAGCGGGGCCGGCCGGCTGCTGTTGTCTCTGCTGAATTTCCTGCTGGATGGGAAACTGAGCCGTTGCAATAAAATAACATCGCCGTCCGCTTGTCAGAGACGGCATAAGGAGCGTAACGAAATGTTCAAAATGAAGAGGTTATTTCGTAACGGCTCCTAAATGAAGAATAAGGAACAGTGTATGACTCTGATGCAACTTTTAGATAATTCCGTGATTGAGGCCAATGAATGGGTCGCGGACTTCATGACCGAACTGCAGATTAACGAAATTCGTCTGGCCAGAAAACTCCTCAGCGGCACTCTCCATGCCCTGCGCGACTGTCTGCCCTATGTGGAGGCGGAAAAACTCGGGGCCCGGCTGCCCCTGGTGATGCGCGAGCATTTTTTCCGGGGCTGGTGCCCGGGCAGTAACGGGCTCACCTGCGCCGGCCCGGAAGAGTTCTGCCGTCGCCTGCGCCGCTACTGCAACTGCCAGATTCCGCTGGAGGAGGAACTCACCCTGCGCGCCTTCTGCCGGATGCTGGAGCGGAGATTCCGCCACATGGCCGCACGGATCTCCGCGGCATTTTTTCCGGGGAAAAAGTGAAAAGTGAAAAGTGAGAAGTGAAAGGTGAAAAGTAAGGAGTGAGGAGGAGTAGGGGCTGGCCTTGTGCCTGCCCTGTGAGGAGTGAGTGAGGAGAGGGCGGAGTTAAGGAATTAAGTGGGTGAAGGAAAATATGGGAGATTGGGTCGGTTTTTTCTTTTCACTTCTCACTTCTCACTTTTCACCTTTCCCCCCTCACTACTGCCGGACAGGATAATGTCCCGTCCGGCAGGATAGGAATAAGAACTAATCCAGGATAACGGCGAATCTCACCCGGCGGATTGACTCAAAACCTTTGCCCAGCCTCCATGGCGCTGGTCTTGATCTTTTTCAGGTTGTCCTGTGCAGCCGGACTGAGGGTTCCTTCCACCCGCAGGGAGCGGATATCAGTAAAGCCGATGAATCGGAAAATCATTTCCAGATACGGTTTCTGAAAATCAAAGGCGGCCATCGGTGTACCGTCAGGGTATTCACCGCCGCTGGCCAGGAGGAGCTGCAGGGGTTTGCCCTTTACCAGGCCGGAATATCCCTTGTCGGCGTCAAAGGTGAAGGTGAAGCCCGGCTGGACGATGATATCGATATACTGTTTCAGTCGGTAGGGGATGGAGAAGTTCCACATGCCGCTGGAGACAACAAGCTTGTCAGCCGTCTTCAGCTGCTCGATGGCCTGGACAACGCCGGTCCAGGCCGCGCATGATTTTGTATTTGCCGGAGGCGGCTGCCGCATCAAAGGCCGGCAGTGCGGTTTTCCATAAATCAAGCTCTTCAATGACGTCTCGGGGATTGGCAGCCTGATAGGCCTCCAGAAAAAACCGGGCCGTGCGGATGGAATAGGATCTTTCGGCCATGGGACTGGCCTGAATGTGTAATAATTTTGCCATGATCGTGTTTTCCTTTCTGTTGATGTCCCGTCTCGGAATCCGGGAGGTATGGATGTTGTTTTATCGTTATGGAGTTCAGCAAAATATCTGCCAGACCGCTGTTATTTTCTGGTTAGGCATTTGAGAGAGATGCTCCTGTCTCGGCTATCCCTTTTATTTGACTGGCATGCTGCTTGCTCTGCCCAGAAAAGGAAGGATTTTATGCCGGATCCCATGGGATCATACCCTCGGATTCAACCTCTAACCTGCTGCCGAGAGCGCTATGTTCAGAGACGAAAGGGATGCCTGCGCGATTGTCGCCTTTGTCGACAAGCAAGGCCACAGCACCCATGCCAATATTGTCCGGGCCATTGATGCCCTGCGCAAAATGGGGCACCGCTCCGGCGATATCAACGGAGAGGGGGACGGCTGCGGCATTGTCACGGACATCCCGCGGGAGATCTGGTCCCGCCGCCTGGCCGGACTTGGACTGAGCCCGCATCTGGCCGAATCCTCATATTTTTTTGTGGGCCATCTGCTGCTGCCCGCCCCGTTCCGGTCCCAGGCCAGGCAGATCATGGCCCGGGCCCTGACGCTTTTTGCCCAGCACAGAATTGATCTGCTCACCGAGTGGAGCGGCAACAGCTGCGATGAGCAGCTGGGGCCGCGCGCCCGGGCCGATGCCCCGCTTTTCTGGCAGCTCGGCGGCATGATCAAAAACGGCGGCCGCACGGCGCCGCGCAAACGGCTTTTCCGCTTGCAGCTCGAGCTGGAAAAACAGATCCCGGAAATCCATACCGCTTCGTTAAGTCTTGATACCGTGGTCTACAAGCTGCAGGGCCAGCCGGATATGCTGCCCAGGGTTTACCCGGAACTGCGCCAGGAGGATATGCGCTCGGTCATGACTCTTGGCCATGGCCGCTACTCAACCAACACCCTGCCCACGGTGACCAGATCGCAGCCCTTTTCCCTGCTCGGTCACAACGGCGAAATCAACACCATCGAACGTCTGCGCAGCATCGGCCGCACCCTTGGCATCGAGCCGGTGCCCGGCGGCAGCGACTCCCAGGATCTGAACAGGATTATCGAGGGGCTGGTCAATCTCCATGGTCTGGATCTCATCGAGGCCATGGAAATGCTTTTCCCGGCCATTTACAGCGAGGCGCGGCATTATCCGCCGGAGATCCGGCAGGTGTATGCCTTTTACCGCTGGTTTTTCCCCTGTTCCGCCCAGGGACCGGCCGCGGTGCTGGCCCGCTGCGGCGATACCTGCCTGGGCAGCGTCGATGCCATGGGCTTGCGGCCGCTGTGGTTCGGGGAAAGCGATTACAACTATTTTCTTTCCTCGGAAAAAGGGGTGGTGGATCTCGAACATATGCTGGGTGACCCCCGTCCCCTGGCCCCGGGTGAAAAAATCGTCATCAGCGGCGGCCGGGGCGCCAGGGCACAGGTGCTCGATTACGGCGCCATCCAGCAGCGCCTGGTCAGGCTGCAGGAGGACCGCGGCAACGGCAAACACCTGCGCGCCCTGTACAGCGGCCTGCCCGTTGCCGCAAAAAAGAGCGCAGCGGGCCCCGGACAGCGGCTGCCGCCTGTCGAGCCGGTTGATCGCCTGACCGCCCCCCCTTGCCTGGAGGCGTTCGGCTGGCGCCATTACGATTTTTCCATCCGCCGGCGGGTGGCCCGGGAGGGCAGGGAAGTCATCGGCTCCATGGGTTATACCGGGCCCCTGGCCTCGTTTGTCCCCGAGTCGTTGCCCAACATCGCCGATTACTGCAAGGAAAACGTGGCAGTGGTCACCAATCCGGCCATTGACCGGGAGCGTGAAGCGGAACACTTCTCCACCAGGGTGACCCTTGGCCGCAGACCGCTTCTCCAGGAGGAAAAGGCCGCCGGGTCGCTGGGCCTTGAGCTGGGCAGCCCCCTGCTGCTGGGCGCAGGCGCCCTGACCGGTCTGGTCAGTGATGCATCCTGCCGGCAGATCGCCGGCAAATACAACTCCTGCCTTTTTGAGGATGTCCTGGATTTTTTCACATGCCAGCAGCGCGACCCCGCCCTGGTGCAGGTGCTGGATGCCACCTTTGTGCCGGCCGCGGGGCTGGCCCCTGCCCTGGAGAGGCTCGCCGCCGCGGCGGAGCAGGCGGTGAGGTCGGGGGGCTTGCTGCTCCTGCTTGATGATTCGCGGAGTTTTACCGAAAACCGGGTGTTTATCGACCCGGGCCTGCTGGTCGCCTTTCTGCAGGAGTTTCTGATCAGAACCGGCCTGCGACGCGAGGCCAGCCTGGTGGTGCAGTCCGGCGCCATCCGCAATCTGCATGACCTGATGTTCGTGCTGGGACTTGGCGCGGATGCGGTCCACCCCTACCTGCTGTGGCGGATCTCCGCCGGCTGCGCGGATGCGGAGCTGGATGCGGCCCGGGTCCTTGATCACACCTTCAGCGTGCTGCAGAAGGGCATGGAAAAGGTGATGTCCACCATGGGCATCCACGAGATCTGCGGCTATGGCCGGATTTTTGCCGCCATCGGCCTACGTTCCGATCTGGCCGCCATCATGCGGCTGACCAATTTCTGCGTCTCGGGAGCCAGCGGTCTGGGGCTGGCCGCTCTGGAGGAAATGGCGACAGAGCGCTACGCCCGGGCGAGCTCTGCCGGTGAGCCCGGGGTTTTCCGAGAACCGGAACGTAATCCCAGAGTCGGCCGCATCATCAGAGATGCGGCCCTGGGAAAAACGGGTTTCCTGGAGATGGCGGATAAACTGGCCGGGGTGGCTGAACAGATGCCCACCGGCATCCGCCATCTGCTGCGGGTCAGGCAGGCGGCGCCGGCCAGGTCGTTGACCATGGAGGAGGTGGACATCTCGGTGGGCAGCCACGCCATGCCGCTGGTCATTGCCGCCATGTCCTTCGGCTCCCAGGGGGAAAGTTCCTTCCGCACCTATGCCGAGGCGGCACTAAAGGCCAACATCATCTGCATGAACGGCGAGGGCGGCGAGATCCCGGATATGCTCGGCCGCTACCGGCAGAACCGCGGCCAGCAGATCGCCTCGGGCCGTTTCGGCGTCTTCATGGACTTTCTCAATTCCGCGGAAATCCTGGAAATCAAGATCGGGCAGGGGGCCAAACCCGGTGAAGGCGGCCATCTGCCGGGCAACAAGGTCTCGGACATGGTGGCCCGGGCCCGTCACTGCAAACCGGGCATTACCCTGATCTCGCCTTCCAACCATCATGATATCTATTCCATTGAGGATCTGGCCCAGATCATCACGGAACTGAAAACAGCCAGCCCCAATGCCAGGGTTTCAGTGAAGATCCCGGTAACCAGCGGGGTGGGCACCATTGCCGTGGGCATTGCCAAGGCAGGGGCCGATATTGTCAACATCAGCGGCTACGAAGGCGGCACCGGCGCGGCCCGGGAGCATGCCAAACGCTTTGTCGGGCTGCCCGCGGAAATCGGGGTGAGCGAGGCGCATCGCGCCCTGGTTGAAGCCGGTCTGCGCAATGGCATCGAGATCTGGGCGGACGGCGGCCTGCGCAGCGGCGACGACATCCTGAAAATGATCCTGCTCGGCGCCAACCGGGTGGGGCTCGGCACCGTGGCCCTGATGGCCATCGGCTGCATCAGCTGCCGGCAGTGCCATCTGGACCGCTGCCCCAGAGGCATAGCCACCAGGCTGCAGACCAGGGAGGAGGCGATTGCCAAGGGGCTGAAGGGATTTGTGCCCCGGGTGGTGGAGGAGGAGGCGGAAAACCTGACGCGCCTGCTTGTGGCCATCGGCGACGAACTGCGCCTGCGCACCGCCGCCCTCGGTGAGGAACGGCTGCAGGGTCTGGTGGGCAGGACAGATCTGCTGCAGCAGTACCGGCTGCGGGAACAGCTCGATGTCACCGATATCCTGCGCAGGCCGGAGGCATCCGGTGACAACGGACAGCAGGCCGGGCCGCAGATCATCAGAAAGCCGCTCAATTACCTGACCCGACTGATCGCCGATCTGGCCATGGATCGCTTCCAGCAGGGCGATGCCCTGGTGCATTTTGCCGAAGAGGGGGTGCGCAGCACCGACCGGGCCGTGGGCACCTATCTGGCCGGGGCCCTGGCCCGTAACCAGGGGGAGGACGACAGGCGGCACAAGGCTGTGCTGCGCCTCGGCGCCTCGGTGCCGGGCAATGGCCTGTGCGCTTTCAACACCACGGAGGTGGAGGTGATTGTCGAAGGCGGCTCCCAGGACGGGGCGGCCAAGGGCAGCATGGGCGGCCTGCTGGGTGTGTTCAAGGGGCAGAACCTGCTGGGCCGCCATATTGACGGCTCCACCGGCAAGAGCTTTGCCTATGGGGCCATCGGCGGGCTGTTCATGGTGCAGAACATGGCTGACTCCAGGGCCTGCGTGCGCATGTCCGGGGCGGATGTGGTGTTCGGCGGCCGGATCTGCGGCCCGGTGCATGACGAACTGGGTAATCTGGCCAGCCGGGCCCATCTGAAGGGCTTTGCCTTTGAATATATGACCGGCGGTCGGGCCGTGGTGCTGGGTGATCCCGGACCGTGGATCTGCGCCGGCATGACCGGCGGCGTCATCTACCAGTGCCTCTACCCGGACTGCGGCTTTGACCGCAAGGCGCTGAGCAGAAGGCTGGCGCGCAGCGCTGGTGTCACCATCAGCCGGGTGAACCGGCAGGGGATCAATGATCTGCACGAGCTGCTGGGAAAATACATTGCTGAGCTGGAAAGGGCCTTTCAGCATGAGGAGGCCCGGGCCGTGACCGAGATTCTGCAGGATGCGGCCGGTCGTTTTGTCACCATCCGGCCGAAGCCGTTGCGGCCGGTGTCAGCGGAATGAAGAAAGTGAAAAGTAAGAAGTGAGAAGTGAGAAGTAGGGGCGGTTCGCGAACCGCCCGATCTTCCACCTCGACATTTTGTGGATGATTTTTTCTCCTTACTCCTAACTTTTCACTTCTCACTTTTCACCAAAAAAACGTTGTTTAACGAGAAATCCGCAGAAAACGCAAGATGCTGTGCGTGGTGCGGCAAAAGTTGAGGAATTATCATGGGACAACAGAAGGAAGCCATCAAGATGGCGATCAAGGATGAGATTCTCGGCCGTTTCAGAAAGATGAAAGCCAAGTCCGGCGATGTACTTGCCCCGGCCTGGCTCTACGATGATTTTATGGCGAATCTCTCCGCCAAGGAACAGAAAGCCTTTGAGGAGATTATCAGTGAAATGATCAAGGAGGGCTTGCTGGAGTATGTCGGCGGCGCCAAGCCCACCTATGCCATCACCCAAAAAGGGCTGGATATTCTGTGCTGACCGGAGGGGGTGAAGCCTTGCCCCTGGCAGGAAGCGATGACACGAGGCTGCGTCCTGAAAAGCGCAGCTCAGGGAGAAACTGATGAACGATGCACTGATTGAACAGATGGTTGAGCTGAGCAGCAGGGTTGGTTTTCTTTTCATTGCCACGGCTGACCGTCACGGCATGCCGCACATGGCCAGCGCCCGCCAGGCGCAGTATCTGGCCGGCAACCGCTTTGCCGTCACCGAGTGGTTCTGCCCCGGCACGGTGGCCAATCTGCGGGAAAATCCGAGTCTGTCCATAGTCGTCTGGGACCGGGCCAGCGACCTGGGCTACCAGGTGATCGGCGAGCTGGAAAAAATAGAAGAAGCCGCCATGATGGACGGCTTCGATGCCACACGGTCCGAGACCCCTCCCATGCCCCAGGTTGAGCGCAGATTGATCGTGCGGGGCAGGGAGGTCTTTGAGTTCAGGCAGCGGCCGCACAGCGATACGCCGGCAGGCTAAGCGCTCCTGCCTTGTTTCACATGGGCGAAATTCCGGTAAAGCTCCCTGACCCTTTTTCTCAGGTCTTTCAGCTTGCGGGAGTCCTCCTGGGACAGCCAGCGGGGTTCGCTGATGGAATAGATGCTTTTGTGCATATCGTCGATATAGGATTCCGCGACATTGCACCACTCGTCATTGCAGATACTGGTCATCTCCCCGGCCTGCTTGAGTTCACCTTCCAGGATGTCGAGACTTTCCCCGAGATTGCTCATGAAATTCTGATGCGCCATAACCATGGCGTCTTCCATATCTTTCTGTTTAAGCATAACATTACCTCCATGATGTTGTTGATTGGTAGATGGCGGGCAACCGGTAAGATCCGCGGCTGCCTGATAATTATTAACAGCAAGATAAGGGCCACGGGGCGAAGAAATGGAAAAAGTTTGCAGATTCAATAGATATGCGATCAATGACTGGCGATTATCATTCTTGAAAAAAATCTTTTCCCGGCATCGTCCTTGATTTCCGGACAAGTGCCAGCATTGGCAAGAATGAAGGAAAGCCAGGACCCGAGGAGGTGAGAACTGCTGATCTGCTGTGGGCAAAAAGGGGAGCTGCGGGCCGCGAGAACATGCCGTCTCGCGGGCATGGACATTTTCCCTGGAGGGCTTACAGGGCGGGTTCTTGGGTTGTCGTTGTCAGCAATCCTGCCTGAAAGGACAAATCCTCTCGCATCGGACATGCTGATGCCCTGCCGGCACCCTGCCCGGTCCGCCCGGACAGGGAAGGGCTGTTTTATCTGGCCTTTTGCGTCATGTGCGGGGACAGTTCACCGTAACAGTCGGAGCAGATGCGGTGCGACTCCCCCCTTGCATGTTTTTTGATGTAGGCGTCAATCTGCAGCCAGTTGCCATCATTGTCACGGATTCTCCGGCAGGCAGGGCAGATGGGAAGTATGCCCTGGAGAACTTCGAGCTGTTCCAGGACCTTCGAGAGATCACCAAGCAGCCGTTCCTTTTCCTGCAAAGCCTTTTTGCGTTCCAGGGAGTAGGAAATTGATCTGTTCAGCAGGATTGAAGTGATCTGTTTTTTTTCGATAAAATCCTGGGCCCCGTAACGGACCGTCTGCAGGGCAACCTGTTCATCCTGCAGGCCGGTCAGGATAATGATGGCCAGGTTGGGGTATCTGGTGATAAGGGTGCGGACCGTATCCAGTCCGGAAGAGTCGGGCAGGCTCAGATCCAGCAGCACCACGTCGATATCGTTTTTTTTCAACCGTTCTATGGCATCGGCCAGGGTCTCGGCAACCGCTATATCATAGCGTTTCGATGGGCTTTCGCTGAGATGTTCCCTGATCAACAGAACATCAGCAGGGTTGTCTTCGACGATGAGCAGGGATATGGTTCTCATTATAATTATTTGCGCCTCATGATTTTTTATTGCGGATCAGCTTAAACATATATAACAATTATTATCATTCGAAACTGCTGGGCGGCATTTCTCGTGGCCCGGCAAAAAATACCGAAAAAATATATAGACAAACTGCCTGACAGTACAGCAATATATATACCCAAAGACCATGGCATCATGAAAGAAAAATTTGCTGGTAAAAACCGGTCTTCGCTTTTTATCAATCTGAACTCTGCAGGGTGTTACAGGCAGCATGCATGCAGAAAATCTCTTTTGCAGTTGACAGTATAGTTCACTGCTTGACATGGACAAAATCTTTTTTTTTAATATATTCCTTACAGTGCCAGCGCTTCCATTTGTCCCCGGTGGCGGCGGCCTGGTTGGCCCGGGCAAACGGCCAATAAAAATGAAGAGAAAATAATGGAGAAGTGTTTGTGGCGGAAATTCTGGTAATTGATCAAGAAAGAGTTTTTTCCGATTCACTGCAGGAATTGGCCGCTGTCGACGGTATGCGCATAACCAGGGCGGAAAGTATCCGCGATGGCATTGACTGCTGTCTGGCGCAGGCCTATGACGTGGTGCTGTTGAAGAATAAACTGGGAGACGGCGTTGCTTCTGAAGCCATCCCTTTGTTCGTTAAAGGAGAATATTCTCCGGAACTGATTGTTTTCGCGGAAGAGGGTGACCCGGACGAGGCGGAGCAGGTGCTGACCAAGGGGGCCTGGGATTACATCATTTATCCGTACAGCCCTAAGTCAATGATGGAGCTGCTGGGCAGGGCGATCCGCTACCGGGAGGAAAAGCGGGGAAAGACCGAAGAAAGACATACTGCCGTCTTCGCCGAGCTGCAGAGTGAAGGCATTGTCGGTTCAAGTTCCATCCTGCAGTCCTGCCTGAATATCGTGGCCAAGGCCGCCCAGTCGGATGCCAACATCCTGATTACCGGCGAATCAGGCACCGGCAAGGAGCTGTTTGCCTCAGCCATTCATAAAATCAGCCCGAGGGCAAATAAGAAATTCGTCATCGTTGATTGCGCCGCCCTGCCCAGTGAACTGGTGGAAAGCATTCTGTTCGGCCATGAAAAGGGGGCTTTTACCGGGGCGGCCAGAAGTAAATCCGGTCTGGTCGAACAGGCGCATAACGGCACCCTTTTTCTGGATGAGGTCGGTGAACTGCCCCTTGATCTCCAGAAAAAATTTCTCCGTGTCCTGCAGGAAAGGATTTTTCTCCCTGTCGGCGGCACGGAACAGATACGCAGCAACTTCAGGCTGATAGCGGCAACCAACAAGGACCTGGACCAGCTGCAGAAAAACGGGGCGTTCCGGGAGGATCTGCTGTACCGGTTGAAGACGTTTCATCTTGAGCTGCCGCCCCTGCGGACCCGGGCAAGTGATATTACCGAACTGGCCTACTATTTCCGCTCGCTGTACAGCCAGCGCAACAAGGAAAAGGAAAAGAACTTTTCTCCCGATTTCCTGATGGTGCTGAAGCAGTACAACTGGCCCGGCAACGTGCGCGAACTGTTCCAGGCCCTGGAACGATCAATTACCGCCGCCGGCGACCATGATACCCTTTATCCCCTGCATCTGCCCACCAGCATCCGGGTGGCGGTCACCCGCCAGGTGCTTGACGCACGGCAGGGCAGGGCAGAGGAACCAGGCGAGGTCATGGCGGTCCGTTGCCGTGAGCCTGAAGCGGCCGCCAATTTTTTTGCCGCCGATAACCCGCCGACGTTGCAGGAAGTACGACAACAGGCCATTGAGTCTGAAGAAAAGCGGTATCTGCAGCGGCTCATGGAATTTACCCGGGGGGATATCAAGAAATCCTGCCGGATATCACAACTGTCCCGCTCCCGGCTCTATGACCTGCTCAAGAAGTATCAGTTGACCAGCAAAAACGGCTGATTCCCCACCCTGTTTCTTCCCGTCCTGTTTTCCACTCCTCCGGCCAACTCATCCGAATGTCTCTGTTTTTTTTGCTCTCGGTTATGAATTCTGAAAATGTGGTGCAGGATTTGCATTGAACCTTGCCAGTTTACGGAGGGGAGCGAAAACAGCAGATGTGCACAAAAAAAATGGAGGAGCCATGAACTGTACAACGGAGCAAAGGAGAGAACGGATCAGAACTGCCGGCAATCAGCCCTGCAACAGGCGGGACCAGGGCGTGGAGCTGGCAGGGGTGCCATTTTTATTTCCGCCGCGCTTATATGACCAGCGCCTGGGGATTAAAATCTTCCGCCGCGCAAAGCCCCGGCAAAGTGGTCCGGAACGCAGCGGACAGACCGCATAAAGCCATCCGGCAGGATCCCTGATTGACACGGGGGCATGATAATGCAGACCGGGGTGTTGTCCCGCTGTCTTCCTGCCCCCCATGTCAGCAACCCGGCGACACATCATTTCTGCCTGAAATCATTATCGGATATTCATGGAAAAAACGAAAATAGCGATTATCGGAGCAGGTCCGGCCGGCATCGGCGTGGCGGTCGAGGTCAAGGAGGAAGGACTGGTTCCGGCGGTTATTGTGGAAAAAGCGGGGCATGCCTGCGACACCATTGTCAAATTTTACCGGGCCGGCAAGCGGGTCGATGCGGTTTACCAGAAGGTTGAGGTGGTGCCGCAGGGCAGGCTCTCCTTTGCCACGGAAAGCAAAGAGGAATTCCTGGCCAGGATGGCCAGCCTGATCAGCGGATATGCGCTGGATATCCGCTATGGGCAGGAATGTCACAAGATTCTGGTCAAAGAGGATTCCTTTCTGATCAGCAGCTCCGGAGGCCTGGATCTTGAGGCCAATATCGTGGTCGCCGCCATCGGCATCTTCGGCAGACCTGTCAGGCCAAGCTATGCCATTCCCCGGGAGATCCGCGATAAGGTTCATTTTTCCCTGCCCAGGGAGATGCCGGTGGACAAGGATGTGCTGGTGGTCGGCGGAGGTGATTCAGCCGCCGAGGCCGCCTGTTTTCTCTCCCGGGAAAACAGGGTGACCCTTTCCTACCGCCGGCCGGACTTTTTCAGGATCAATGAAACAAACTTCTGCACCCTGAACGGTTACTGCTGCGAGGGCAGGGTGCAGACCAAGATGTCCTCCGATATCGAGGCCGTGGAAGCGGAAAACGACCGGATCAGAGTGCTGTTCAAGAACGACAGTCCAATGAATTTTGATCTGCTGTTCTATTTTCTGGGTGGCTCGTCACCCCAGGTCTTCCTGGAAAACGCCGGGGTGAAATTCATCGGCAAAAGGCCGCAGACGGACGAATTCGGCGAAACCAACATACCCAGGTTTTTTCTGGCCGGCGACCTGGCGCTGGATAAAGGCTCGATCATGGGCGCCTTTCTTTCAGCGCATCTGGTCAAGCAGGGCATTGTCAGCCGTTATCGGCAGCTGGTCACGGCCTAAGCCGGCCATGACCCGGGGTTTCTGCGCAGGTCGCGCCACGGGCGCGAGGTGCGCCGCCTTTTCTAAGAAATTGCACCGCCGGCTGAATGATGGAACAGGCGCGGTCCTGAAAGAATAAACGTCAAACCTTATGACCAGGAGAAAAATGACATGGAAACAAAAATTCAATGGCAAACTGCGATGGATAAGGCGCTGGCATGGGCCAGGTCTGAAAATAAACCGGTACTGCTGGATTTCTTCAATCCCCAGTGAATTGGTTGCCAGCAAATGGATGCAGTTACGTATCCGAATGAAAAGGTTATCGAGTTCATTAATAACAATATGATTCCGGTGCGATTACCCGCAGATGCGAAACCGTGGTCAGAGGATTTCAATGTCAACTGGACCCCGACCATCATCACCCTTGGAGCAGACGGCCGGGAACATCACCGGACCCTGGGTTTTCTGGCCCCGGAAGAACTGATCCCCTCTCTGATGCTGGGTATTGCCAAGATCTATTTTGACGCCGGGCAATTCGAAGAGTCGCTGAAGGGGCTGGCTGCGCTGCTGGTTGAATATCCGAAAAGCGACGCTGTCCCTGAAGCGATCTATCTGCAGGGAGTAAACCGCTATAAAAACACCCACGAGGCTGGACCTCTCAAAGCCGCGTATGAGCGGCTGCTGGCTGAACACGCCTCAAGTGAATGGACCAAAAAGGCGTATCCGTACCGGTTGTTGTAACAAGACATGCCGCTGACGGCGGAGACGGAAAGACGATATGTTGGCCGGGGCAGAAGCCTGCCCCGGCAATTGGCATGATGAATACGCTGGGGGGAGGTGCTTATGCGGCAGGCTGAGGTTGACCAGGACAAATGCAAATGAAACAGCTCATGATAAAAACTAATCGATCACCCGGAGGATGAGGATGAATATCTATGCCTTTGCTATGCAGATGGAAAAAGACGGCGAAAATTATTACCGGCAGCTGGCCGAACAGAGCCGGTCAGCCGGAATAAAGAAAATATTTGTCATGCTGGCCGATGAAGAGGTGAAGCACTATCGGGTGGTGGAACTGCTGAGCAGGAAATCCGGCAACCCGCAGATGGCGGAAACGAAAGTACTGGAGAATGTCAGAAATGTCTTTGTGGAGATGAAGGAAAGCAAAGAGGAGCTGCACATCGACACCACTGAAGAGGTGCAGAAGTACCGGAAGGCGCGTGACATCGAGGACCAGAGCCAGAAGTTTTATCAGGAAAAGGCCGGCGAGACCAGGGATGAGGGGGAGCGGCGGATCTTTCTGCGATTGGCGGCAGAGGAGGGGAGACACCTGCGCATCATGGAAAACATTGTCGAGTTCGTCTCCAGGCCCGAGCCGGGCCGCTGGCTGGAGAATGCCGAATGGCATCATCTGGATGAGTATTAGGGAGTGAAGAGTAAGGAGTAAGGAGTTAGGAGTGAGGAGGGCGGGGAAGTGAAAAGCGAGGAGTAGGGAGTGAGGGAGTCAGATGGTGGAACACTGGAAAAAACAATCTGCCCCGATACATTCCGGGAAAGATTTTTCCTCACTCCTTACTTCTTTCTTTTCACTTCAAGGAGAGAATTTTCGGAGGTACATATCGAGGTGGCCAGAATGCATCATGAAAATGGCGCCCGCCGCAGTTTTGAATGGTCCTATGCCACCAAAAAAATGCACAAGGCCCTTTTTGAGCAGGCCTTTGCAGCGGTTGATCAGGGCAGGGACGCTGAGCTTGGCCCGGTGCAGGTGTGTGAAATGTGCGGCTATACCCTTGAAGGGGATGCGCCGGACAAGTGCCCGGTGTGCGGAGCAAAAAAAGAAACGTTCCGGGCCTTCTCCTGAGCAGGTCCCCGTTTATGTGGCCAGCGGTTTGCCGCAGGCCGGATACTCTTGCGCGGCCCAGGGCCGCGCTTTCCACTGTTTTATGAAATATTTTTACAGACCTTTGAATTTCCAGCGGCAACAGAAACCCCCATCAGCTTAGTCATTATCCAGGCGCCATGAAAAAAGATCCCCCCATTTCGTACCGCAGCATGATCATGCTCTTTCTTGTGCTGACCGGGCTTTATCTGTGCAGCATCCACAGTTTTCTGTTGTTTCACAGCCTGGCCGAACTGTTCAGCATCGCCGTGGCCGGCGGCATCTTCATGCTGGCCTGGAATGCGCGCGGCATCATGCGCAACAATTATTTTCTCTTTCTTGGTATTTCCTACTTTTTTGTCGGCATTCTCGGCCTGTTTCATATCCTTACCTATAAGGGCATGTCGATTTTCCAGGGGGATGAGGCCAACATGGCCACCCAGTTCTGGGTGGGCGCCCGCTATATGGAAGCCTGTTCCCTGCTGGCCGCCCCGGTTTTTTTCACCAGAAGGCTGCGGCCGCTGCTCACCGTCGTCATTTTTTCCCTGCTTACCGCCGCCCTGATCTGGATGATTTTCGCCTGCAGATTTCCTGAGTGTTACACGCAGGAACAAGGGCTCACCCTGTTCAAGAAAAGCAGTGAATACCTCGTTTCGCTGATCCTGTTCGGCGCCCTGTTGATGCTTTACAGCAGGCGGCACCTGTTTGACGGAAATCTTCGCTCGCTGATCACCGCGGCAATCATTTTCACCATCATCGCCGAACTTGTTTTTGCCAGCTATAGCGGCGTCTACGACAAAATGAACATTTTCGGTCACCTGTTCCGCTTCGTCTCCTTCTACCTGATCTACAAGGCCATTATAGAAACAGGCCTCAAAAAGCCGTATGAACTGCTGTTTGCCGACCTGAAAAAAAGCGAGGAAATGCTCAGGAAGAGCGAGCAGGAATTTCGCGCCATGTTTGAACTGTCGGCCGTCGGCATGGTCCAGTCCGATCCGGAGACGGATTGTTTTGTCAGGGTAAATGACCGCTTCTGCCGGATCACCGGGTTTGCCGAGGCTGAACTGCTCCACATGACCACAGCCGACCTCGCCCTGCCTGAAGATCTGGATCGCCACCGGGGGAGCGTGCAGCAGGTCCTGCAGGGTGAAGCCGAGACCTGGTCCAATGAGATGCGTTACCGGCGCAAGGACGGCGGCGTCATCTGGGTCAAGGACACCGGCACCGTCTTCTGTGCCCAGGATGGCCGGACGTGCAGGACCGCGGCCATCATCGCCGACATCACCGAACGGAAAGCAGCGGAGCAGGCCTTGCGGGACAGTGAGAAAAAATTCAAACTGCTCTTTGAGAACATGCTGAACGGCTTTGCCTATCACCAGATCATCGTTGATGAACAGAATGTTCCCGTTGATTATGTCTTTCTTGAGGTCAACAGCGCCTTTGAGCAAAAAACCGGACTGGTCAGGGAGCAGATCATCGGCAGACGGGTGACCGAGGTGCTGCCCCATATCCGCCAGGATGACCTTGACTGGATCGGCGTCTTCGGCAAGGTTGCCCTGACCGGCGAGGCCATCCATTTTGACCACTACATCCCCAGGCTGCAGAAATGGTTTTCCGTTACCGCCTACAGCCCGGAACATGGTTATTTTGCCACAGTGCTCAGAGACATTACCCAGCGCAAACTGGCTGAACGGAAACTGCTCAGAAGCGAATGGCGCTTCAAGGGAACTTTTGATAATGCCGCCGTTGGTTTTGCCCAGGTGAGCCTGGAAGGGGGCTGTCTGGATGCCAACAGCAAACTGTGCCGGATCCTCGGTTACAGCCACCAGGAGATGCTGCAGAAGAACATGCAGGAGATCACCCATCCGGACGATCAGCTGGAGGATGATGCCCAGGCCAGCAGGCTGGCCTGCGGCAGGATTGATCATTATTCCATCGAAAAACGCTACATGCATAAGGAGGGCCATGTTGTCTGGGCCAATCTGACCGGCAGCCTGCAGCAGGATGGTGAAGGGCATCCCCTTTACTTTATCCACGTGGTCGAGGATATCAGCCAGCGCAAGCGCATTGAGCAGTCATTAAGGGAAAGCGAGGAAAAATTCCGGCTGCTGGCCGCCTCCATCAAGGATGTGATCTGGATGAGCACCCCGGGGGTGACGGAGATACTCTATATCAACCCGGCCTATGAAGAGGTGTGGGGCCGGAGCTGTGCAAGCCTGTACAGCAACCCTGGTTCGTTTGCCGAAGCGATTCATCATGAGGACATGGCCTTGATGGCCGATGCCCTGCAGCAGCATGCCCGGGGCAAATGGCATTTCAATTACCGCATCCGGCGCCCCGACGGAACCGTGCGCTGGATTGAGGACGCCGGCGGCCCGGTCTGCAATGAAAAGGGAGACATCGTTCATATGGTTGGGGTTGCCCGGGATGTCACTGACCGCAAACAGGCGGAGCAGGCCCGGGAAAAATATCTCATGCGGCTGAACGGCCTGCTCGATATTTCCGCCTCCGTTCTCTCGGCCAGGAGCACCCAGGATATGCTGCAGAAGGTGGTTGATGCCGCGGTCGAGCTGACCAGCGCCGCCTACGGCACCTCCGGCCACGGCTTCCGCGACGGGGCCTTCCAGGTCGGCGCCACCTCCCGGACGGGAGAGGTTTCTCCCTGTCCGCCCGGCAATCTCTTTGCCGTGGCAAGAGGCGGGGTCTATCAGGAGTTGATCGAGTCAAACTGCTCCCTGCGGCTCACGGACCAAGAGCTGCGCAATCACCGGAAATGGCAGGGGATGCCCGCCGGACATGCCCCGCTTGACGGGCTGCTGGGGGTCAGTCTGTCCGGCGCGGACAATCGTTCCCGCGGCATGATCATGGTGACCGGCAAAAAAGAAGGGGAGTTCAGTCTGGAGGATGAGATTCTCTTCAGGCAGCTCGCCTCCCTGGCTTCCTTGGGCCTGCAGCATATCGAGGCCCTGGAGCAGGCGGAACAGAAGGCCCTGGAAGCGGAGCAGGGGAAAAAGAAACTGATTGCGCTCACCAGGGAACTTGAGCGATCCAACCATGATCTGCAGCAGTTTGCCTATATCGCCTCCCATGACCTGCAGGAACCGCTGCGCACGGTTGCCGGTTTTGTGCAGCTGCTCAGCCGCCGTTACAGCGGCAGGCTGGACGAGAAGGCGGACAGCTTCATCAACTATGCGGTTGACGGCACCACCTACATGCAGAAACTGCTCAACGATCTGCTGGCCTATTCGCGGGTCGGGGGAGGGGAATTGCAGCTGCGGCAGCTGACGTTGCAAACCTGCGTGGATCGGGCGGTGATGAATCTGAAAAAGACCATTGATGAAAACCGGGCGGTCATCAAGTACGATAATCTGCCTACTCTCTATGCGGACGAGATGCAGATGGTCCAGCTTTTGCAAAATCTTATCGGTAATGCAGTCAAATTCCGCGGCCCCGAGGTCCCGCAAATCCGGATCTCGGCCGAACTCAGGGAACATGAATGGGTGATCTGCATCCGCGACAACGGCATCGGCATTGATCCGAAGCATTATGACCGCATCTTCCTCATGTTCAAGCGGCTGCACAGAAGAGGAGAGTATGCCGGCACCGGCATCGGTCTTGCCGTGTGCAAGAAGATTGTTGAAAGGCATGGCGGCAGCATGTGGGTCGAACCGGCGATGCCGCAAGGAACGTCATTTTACATCGCACTGCCTGCCGGGAGAAACGGACAGCAATGAACAGCGAACCAAAAAACTGCATCGAAGTGCTGCTGGTGGAGGATAACCCGGCGGATGTGCTGCTGATGGAAGAGGCCCTGCATGATACGGGCTGCTGCAACAACAGGCTGCATGTGGTAAACGACGGTGAAGAGGCCATGGCCTTTCTGCGCAGGCAGGGCAGCTATGTCGCAGCGCCGCGACCTGATCTGGTCATGCTTGATCTCAACCTGCCGAAAAAGGACGGGCGGGAGGTGCTGAAGGAAATCAAGGAGGACCCCGGTCTCATGCATATTCCGGTGATCATCATCTCCACCTCCCAGTCCGAGGAGGAAATCCTGAACAGCTACCGGCTGCATGCCAACTGTTTCATCTCAAAACCGGTTGATCTGAACAGCTTTTTTACAATCATTCAGGCGATCAACGGTTTCTGGTTTTCCGTAGCCAGCCTGCCCCGCCCGGCCTGGCAGGACTGATTGGCCGACCGGCATTCACCCCATAGGACAAGGGCCGCAGCGCATGAATAACAAACCCATCACCATTCTGTATATTGAGGACAACTCCGCCGATGTCGTACTGGTCGCGGAAATGCTGGCCGAGGAGAGAAATTTCCCCTGCACCCTGGAAAATGCGGCCACCCTGGCGGCCGGCATGGAGCGCCTTCAGGCAGGAGGGATCGATCTGACCCTGCTTGATCTCTCCCTGCCCGACAGCCACGGACTGGAAACCTTTCTCGTCCTGAAAAACAGGGAAGGCGGCATGCCGGTTATCGTCATGACCGGCACGGATGATGAAGCGCTGGCCGTCAAGGCGGTGCAGGCCGGAGCCCAGGATTACCTGGTGAAGCGCCATCTGAGCGCTAATCTGCTGGTCCGCGCCATCCGTTACGCCATTGAACGGGAGAAGCTGATTGCCAGCCTGCGCCAGGCCTTTGAGCAGATCAAAACCTTGAAGGGCTTTATCCCCATCTGCGCCTCCTGCAAGAATGTGCGGGACGACCAGGGTTTCTGGCACCAGGTTGAATCCTATATCCGCGACCACTCCGAGGCGGAATTCAGCCATGGCATCTGCCCGGAATGCGCCGAGAAGCTCTACCCCCAATTTGTGAAAAAATCCCCCCGCCAGTAACCAGACTTTAATGACGATATGCCGGGCCGCGGCCGGGCAGCAGCCTCGCCCCGCCGGCCTCTCATCAGGCGGCCCACCCCGCCAGGCTGCCAGCCGCCGCCTGGCCGGACTCCCACCATTTCCTTCATCCCCGCCGGACGGGACATTCTGACCCGTTTCCGGCGAATCGCTGTTTCATTTTGTCCCCTCGGCTGGCAAAGGCCTGTGGGACGGGCTTTCCGGCCCGGCAGCGTTGCCTGGTTGTTAGCGATAAAAACGCCATCCCCCCTGATTGAGTCAAGTTGTCCCGAACCTCCCTGGAAATATCCATATAACTTATTGATTTTACATGATTTTGTTTTTTGGCACGCGAGTTGCTAATTAGTAAGGACGAAGATTGTTTGGATCCAAGTGAGGCATGGAGCTGTACTTCAACAATTCACTCAAAAAAAAAGGAAGGTAACATCATGGCTGTACGCGAACAAGTTTACGGATTTTTCATTCCCAGCGTAACTCTCATCGGCATTGGCGCGCACAAGGAGATTCCCGCCAAGATCAAGGCTCTTGGCGGCAGCAAACCTCTTGTCGTCACCGACAAAGGCATCACCGGAGCAGGCATTACCAAAAAAATCAGTGATCTGCTTACCGCAGCAGGCATGGATCATGTTGTTTACGACGACACCATCCCGAACCCCACCGACAAGAACGTCCACGATGGCGTGGAAATCTACAAGAAAAACAAGTGCGACAGCCTGATCACCCTGGGCGGCGGCAGCTCCCATGACTGCGGCAAGGGTATCGGACTGGTTGTTGCCAATGGCGGCAAGATTCATGACTTCGAGGGCGTGGATAAATCAAGCAAACCCATGCCTCCTTACGTGGCAGTAAACACCACCGCCGGCACCGCCTCTGAAATGACCCGTTTCTGCATCATCACCGACACCAGCCGCAAGGTAAAGATGGCCATCGTTGACTGGCGCGTTACCCCGGGCATCGCCCTCGATGATCCGCTGCTGATGATGGGCATGCCGCCCGCACTGACCGCCGCCACCGGTATGGACGCCCTGACCCATGCGGTTGAGGCTTACGTATCCACCATCGCCACCCCGATGACCGACTCCGCTGCGGAAAAAGCCATTGAACTGATTGCCCAGCACCTGCGTCCCGCGGTGGCCAACGGCAACGACATCGTGGCCCGTGAAGGCATGTGCTTTGCCCAGTACCTGGCCGGCATGGCCTTCAACAACGCCAGCCTCGGTCATGTGCATGCCATGGCCCATCAGCTCGGCGGTTTCTACGATCTGCCCCATGGAGAATGCAACGCCATTCTTCTTCCCCATGTTGAGCGGTTCAACCTGATCGCCAAGGTAGAGCGTTTCGTCAAGATCGCCCAGCTCATGGGCGAAAACGTCGAGGGTCTCTCTCCCCGCGATGCAGCGGAAAAAGCCCTGGATGCCATCAAAAAACTGTCCACTGATATCGGCATCCCTGCAGGTCTGATCGAACTCGGCAAACGGTATGGCAAGGATGTCAAGGAAGAGGATATCGCCACCATGACCAAAAACGCCCAGAAAGACGCCTGTGGTCTGACCAATCCCCGCTGTCCGAAAGATGTCGACGTAGCCGCCATCTACAAGGCAGCACTGTAAAAAGCAGGCATCAGTAAAGAAGCAAGGGGAACGGGCAGCCACCCGTTCCCCGAATCACCGGTTGTTAACAGTAAACGGGCAAATAAAGGCGGCAAGCAAGATTATGAACGTCATCAATATCACCTCATCATGTAATTCTGATTTCGTCAGCCAGGTGGAAGAGGAGAGCGGCCAGAAACTCAGCCTCTGCTATCAATGCGGCAAATGTACGGCAGGCTGTCCCTACACCACCGAATATGATATCCCGGTCAGCCAGATCATGCGTCTGATCCAGGCCGGCCAGAAGGAGCTGGTGCTCAAGTCAAAATCACTCTGGCTCTGCGCCACCTGCGAATCGTGCACCGCCCGTTGCCCCAACAAGATCGACGTGGCCCGCATCATGGACGTGCTGCGCCATATGGCCCGCCGCGAAGGCTACAGCGGCGTGAAAACGGTCAAAACCTTCTGGGATTCCTTCCTGAATTCCGTGCAGAAGAACGGCCGGGTCTTTGAGGTGGGTCTGCTGGCAAATTACATCTCCCACACCGGCAGGTTCTGGACGGATATGGGGCTTGGCCCCAGGATGCTGCCCAAGGGCAAGATCCATCTCAAACCATCGGCCATGCAGGGCAGGGAAGAGGTCGCTAAAATATTCAGCCGCTATACACAGGAGTCAAGCAAATGAGCTGCGCCCTATCTTACGCCTACTATCCAGGCTGTTCCAGCACCGGCACATCCGTGGAATATGACATGTCCAGCCGCGCCATCTGCGCCGCGCTGGACATCAAGCTCAGCGATGTCCCTGACTGGAGCTGCTGCGGCTCCACCCCGGCCCACACGGTCGACCACACCCTGTCGTCCGCCCTTTCCGCCCGCAACCTGAGCCAGGTGGCCTCCATGGGTCTGACCGCCGCGGTGACCCCGTGCCCCAGCTGTCTGTCCAACCTGAGGACAGCGCAGCACCGCATGAAAAATGACAGCTTCCGGCAAAAGGTGAGCAAACTGCTGGACAGGCCGGCCGACATCACCGTGGAAACCAAATCGGTGCTGCAGATCCTGGTGGAGGATTGCGGCGTCGACCGAATCAGGGCCAAGGTGACCCGGCCCCTGACCGGGCTTACGGTCGCCGCCTACTACGGCTGCATCATGAACCGGCCGGCCGAGATCATGAACTTTGATGATCGCGAGCATCCCATGGCCATGGACAATATCATGGCGGCCCTGGGGGCCACCGTGGTGCCCTTTCCGCTCAAGGTGGAATGCTGCGGCGCCTCCTTCGGCATCCCCCGCCGGGATGTGGTGATGCGGCTTTCCGGCAAACTGCTGGATACGGCCAAGGAGATGGGCGCCATGGCCCTGGTCACCGCCTGCCCCCTCTGCCAGATGAATCTCGACATGCGGCAGGAGCAGATCAACAGCGCCAACGGTTCACAACATCATATGCCGATTTTCTACTTTACCCAGCTGATGGGGCTGGCCTTCGGCCTGTCGGAAAAAGAACTGGGCATTGACAAGCTCTGCGTAAATCCCCGCACCGTCATAGATGCCCTCGGCATGGAAGGTCAGCCGCTGTAACAAAATAATGTCGTCATCCGGATGGTCAAAACGGCATAAAGAGTCGTAACGAAATGGCCAGGAAAGCAGAGGTTATTTCGTAACGGCTCCTAATTCCAAGGAGAAGTCTTAATGAAAATCGGAGTTTTTGTCTGCCACTGCGGCAGTAATATCGAAGGCACGGTTGACACCGCAGCCGTGGCAGCGGCAGCCCGAGAATTTCCCGGCGTGGCTTTTGCGACCGATACCATGTACACCTGTTCCGAACCGGGACAGGAGGAAATCGTCACCGCCATCAAGGAGCAGCAGCTTGACGGCGTGGTGGTCGCCTCATGCACGCCGCGCATGCACGAACAGACCTTCCGCCGCACCGTGGAGCGCGCCGGCCTCAACCGTTATCTCTTTGAGATGGCCAACATCCGCGAGCATGTCTCCTGGATCGGCAAGGACCGCGAAGCCAATACCAACAAGGCCATCGATCTGGTGCGCATGTCAGCGGCCAAGCTGCTGCACAACCGCCCGCTGCTTTCCAAGAAATTCGAGATCAACAAGCGCGTGCTGATTATCGGCGGCGGCGTGGCCGGCATCCAGGCGGCGCTGGACTGCGCGGAAGGCGGCCTGCAGGTGGTGCTGGTGGAAAAAACCAGCAGCATCGGCGGCAAGATGGCCAAGCTGGACAAGACCTTTCCCACCGTTGACTGCTCGAGCTGCATCCTCGGTCCGCGCATGGTTGACGTGGCCCAGCATCCCAACATCACCCTGCACGCCTACTCGGAGATTGATGAGGTCAGCGGCTATGTGGGCAACTTCGAGGTCAAGGTAAAGAAAAAGGCCACCTATGTGGACTGGAAAAAATGCACCGGCTGCGGGGTCTGCATGACCAAGTGCCCCAGCAGGAAGGCCACCGATTATTTTAATGAAGGGATCGGCAAGACCACCGCCATCAACATCCCCTTTCCCCAGGCCATTCCGAAAAAGGCCAAGATCGATGCCGATTTCTGCATGAAGCTGCAGAAGGGCAAATGCGGCATCTGCGAAAAGATCTGCCCGACCGGCTGCATCGACTACTCCCAGCAGGATGAATATGTCACCGAAAAGGTGGGGGCCATCATCGCCGCCACCGGTTTTGATCTGTTTGACTGGACCGTGTACGGCGAATATGGCGCCGGACGCTATCCTGATGTCATCACCTCGCTGCAGTATGAGCGCATGCTGTCCGCCTCCGGCCCCACCGGCGGCCATATCAAGCGCCCGTCGGACGGCAGGGAGCCGAAAAACGTGGTGTTCATCCAGTGCGTGGGCTCCCGGGACAAATCCGTGGGCCGGCCCTACTGCACCGGTTTCTGCTGCATGTACACCGCCAAGCAGGCCATCCTCACCAAGGACCACCTGCCCGAGTCCCGCAGCTATGTCTTTTATATGGATATCCGGGCCACGGGGAAAAATTACGACGAGTTTACCCGCCGGGCCATGGAAGAATATGATGCCAAGTATATCCGGGGCCGGGTCTCCATGATCTACCCCAAGGGCGACCGGCTGCTGGTGCGTGGCGCCGACACCCTGATGGGCACCCAGGTTGAGCTGGACGCGGATCTGGTGGTGCTGGCCGTGGGCGCCCAGGCAGCCGCCGGCGCCAATCAGCTGGCGGAGAAGCTGCGCATCTCCTACGACTCCTACGGCTTTTACATGGAAGGCCACCCGAAACTCAAACCGGTGGAAACCAACACCGCAGGCGTTTACCTGGCCGGCTCCTGCCAGGGACCGAAGGACATCCCCTCCTCGGTCAGCCAGGGCAGCGCCGCCGCTGCCAAGGTGCTCGGGCTGTTTTCCAAGGACAAGCTGGAAAGCGACCCGCAGGTATCCATGGTGGACATCAAGCGCTGCATCGGCTGCGGCAAGTGCATGAAGACCTGCCCCTTCGGGGCCATCAAGGAGATCGACTTCCGCGGCATGAAAAAGGCGGAAGTCATTGAAACAATATGTCAGGGCTGCGGCATCTGCACCTCGACCTGCCCCCAGGGCGCGGTCCAGCTCCAGCATTTTACCGATAACCAGATCCTTTCGGAGGTTAATGCCCTATGCCAGTTTTAAAAGGTAAGGAGCTTCGTATAGTAGGTTTTCTCTGCAACTGGTGTTCCTACGGCGGCGCGGACACCGCCGGCGTCGGGCGCTTCACCCAGCCCACCGACCTGCGCATCATCAGGGTGCCCTGCTCCGGCAGGATCGATCCCCTGTTTATCATCAAAACCCTGATGAACGGCGCGGACGGCGTGCTGGTTTCCGGCTGCCATCCCCGCGACTGCCACTATGCGGAGGGTAACTTTTATGCCCGCAGAAGGCTGGAGGTGCTGCACAGATTCCTGCCCATCCTCGGTTTTGAGCCGGGCAGATTCGAATACACCTGGGTTTCGGCCTCGGAAGGCCAGCGCTGGCAGCAGGTGGTAACCAGGTTCACGGAACAGATTCACAAACTCGGTCCGGCCCCGAAAATCGCCGGACCGGAGGCCTCGAAGACATTGAGGCAGATGGAAGCAGCCCTCTAAGGCCTGCCCGCAAAGGAGAACCAGTGAAATATCAGCAAGAACTCAAAGACAGCATCAGAAAGGCCCTGCCGGATCTTGATGTGGTGATCGCCTGGAGCAGCGGTTTTGATCCCCTGCATGCCACCCCCCACTTCATCCGCCGGGATGAGGATATCGACAGGCTGGAGATAGGCCCGCTTTGCGTGCATAACCTGGCCACCTATCTCCCCGGTCTGCGCGGCAAGAAGGTGGGCATCGTGGTCAAGGGCTGCGACAGCCGCTCCGTCATCGAACTGCTGCAGGAAAATCTGATCAAGCGGGAGGATGTCACCATTTTCGGTTTTCCCTGCACCGGCGTGGTCGACCAGACCAAGGTCCGCAAGGCCCTGGGCAATGCGGGCAGGGTTGATTTCTGTCAGGTCGCTTCCCAGACCCTCGTCGTCGGCGCAGGCGGTACGGAGCACAAGCTGCGGCTTTCCAAGGTGCTGGCCGACAAATGCTTTTCCTGCCAGTATCCCAATGCCCTGCTCGCCGACCACTTTGTCGGCGAGAAGATCAGCCCGTCCGTGGCCGAAGAGGAAGGCTATGATGATCTGGCGGCCTTTGAAAATATGCCTCTTGATGAGCGGTTCGCCTTCTGGCAGAAGGAAATGGACCGCTGCATCCGCTGTTACGCCTGCCGCAATGCCTGCCCCATGTGCGTCTGCCGCGACCACTGCCTGGCCGAAAGCCGCGACCCGCACTGGCTCTCCCAGGAGGACAATGTCCGCGACAAATGGATGTTTCAGCTTATTCACGCCTATCATCTGGCCGGACGCTGCACCGAGTGCGGTGAATGCCAGCGGGCCTGCCCCATGGATATTCCGCTGCTTCTGCTGAAGAAGAAGATGAACAAGGAGATCAAGGAACTGTTTCAATATGAGGCCGGAGTCGACCCTGCAGCTACTCCGCCGCTGCTCTCCTTCAAGATGGAAGAAGAGAATATCAAAGAGAGGGAATGGTAATGGCGAAGGTCCAATTCATTAAATCAGCGGATGTGAAGCCCTGGCTGGCGGAACTGGCACAGCAGCACCGGGTCTTTGCCCCGGCTTATGACGGCGAGGCCCTGATCTTCCGTCCCTTTGATCCGGAGCTGGAGGTCGTGCTTGACCGGGCCGCCACCATGCCCCCCAAGAAGACGGTCTTCCCCCAGAGTGAAATGCTGGTTGATTTCACGTACAGCAAGGATCCGGAGGATCTGAGCAGGGTCAGAATCGAGGCCAGGGAAACGTTGCCGGAAGGGAAAACCCTGGTCTTCGGCAGCCGGCCCTGCGATGTGCGCGGTTTCACCATGTTTGACCGGGTCTATCTGTCCGAGAAAATGACCGATATCTACTACCAGGCCAGACGGCGTAATACCCTGTTCATCTCCCTGGCCTGTTCGACCATTGAAAATACCTGCTTCTGCCACTGGGTGGGCAGCGATCCCTGTGATCACACCGGCTCCGATGTGCTGGCCATTCCGGTAAGCGGCGGCTACCTGCTTGAGTCGGTGACCGTGAGCGGCGAAAAATTGCTTGATTCCCAACTGCTGGCCGACGGCGCCTCCAGGAAGGCCGAAGCGGACAAGTTCTGCCATGAGATCGCCGGCCTTCTCGGCTCCACCAGGGACCTGTCCCAGGCCCCGGAAAAACTGCTGGCCGTCTTTGACAACATGGAATTCTGGGAAGAGGTTTCGGCCAAATGCCTCAGCTGCGGGGCCTGCACCTACCTCTGCCCCTCCTGCTACTGCTTCAACATCACCGATGAAACCAGCGGCATGAAGGGCAAAAGGCTCAGATCATGGGACAACTGCATGTCTGCCCAGTTCACCATGGAGGCCAGCGGACACAATCCGCGCCCCACCAAGGCCCACCGGCTGAAAAACCGGGTTGGCCACAAGTTCAGCTACTACCCCGCCATCCATGGGGGGGTGACCTCCTGCTGCGGCTGCGGCAGGTGCATCAAGAGCTGCCCGGCCGGCATCGACATTCGTGAAATCGTACTGAAGGCCATCAATTTTGCGCCGGCAGCGGTTGAGGAGTAAGACATGACCAAGAATATCTATCTGCCGGAAATGGCGACTATCCAGGAAGTCATCCGGGAAACCCATAATATCATGACCTTCCGGGTTACCTTCAATAACCCCGAGGCCATGAAGAATTTCTCCTTCAAGCCCGGCCAGGTGGGACAGCTCTCCTCCTTCGGCACCGGCGAGTCCACCTTTGTCATCAATTCGCCGCCCACCCGCATGGAGTATCTGCAGTTCAGCGTCATGCGCGCCGGCGAGGTAACGAGCAAACTGCATACCCTGAAGGCCGGCGACCAGGTCGGCGTGCGCGCTCCCCTGGGCAACTCCTTTCCCTATGAAGACATGAAGGGCAAGAACATCGTCTTCATCGGCGGCGGCATCGGCATGGCGCCCCTGCGCACCCTGCTGCTGTTCATGCTGGACAACCGGGCTGATTACGGCAAAATCACCCTGCTCTACGGGGCCCGTTCGCCCCTGGACATGGCCTACAGCTACGAACTGCCGGAGTGGCTGGGACGCGATGATCTGCAGACCCATCTGACCATCGATGCCCCATTTGAGGGCTGGCAGCATAAAGTGGGGCTCATCCCCAACGTGCTGCTCGAGATCGCGCCCAGCCCGGAAAACAGCGTGGCGGTCACCTGCGGCCCGCCGATCATGATCAAGTTTACCCTGCAGGCCCTGGAAAAACTCGGGTTCAAGGATGAACAGATTGTTACCACCCTGGAAAAACGGATGAAATGCGGGGTGGGCATCTGCGGCCGCTGCAACATCGGCACCAGCTATGTGTGCATGGACGGCCCGGTATTCACCCGGGCCCAGCTCAGACAACTGCCCAACGAATTATAACCTCCTCCCCTGATCCCCTTATTTTTCCCCATCGGGGGAAGGGGAGGGG
>QZKJ01000067.1 GCA_003605035.1 Desulfurivibrio sp. | reverse complement strand
CAGGCGCCTGCCCCGCCTCGGCAACTTCCGCCATCGGGGCTGCGGCCGGCAGCTCGGTCTGCCACTTCTGCCTGATGCCGAGCAGAATGCGACGGATGGCGGCATCGCTGTCTTCAGCGGCCACGGCCGCCACCGGCATGGCCTCAACGGCAAACAGACTCTGCTGCACCTGGCCGGTAAGGCTTGCCAACCGGGCGCTGAAGGCTTCCACCGAAAAATCGGCAGCCGGCCGGCAGGAGTGGCGCAGCAGGGACCAGCCAAGGGCCAGAGCCTGCTGCCAGAGGGCAAGCCAGGCTGCAGGCAGCTGTTGCGGGGCGGGCTGCCAGAAGATATTGGCCGGGGCAAACTCAGGGAACTGGCTGGCCGCGGCGAGAAAATCCGGCTCCTCCTCGGTCAGCTGCCGCTCAAAAAAAACGGCGAGGGCACGGCCAATGTCGCCGGCGCCCTGCCTGCTGTTGGCCAGCAGCACGGCAAACCACAGCAAGGCAAGGGAGTGGAGGCCCAGGGCTGCCGGCACCGGGAGAAAGGCGGTCTGCGGCGGCGGGGTCAGGCCGATGGCCAGCGGCATGGCCCGAAAATTCCAGAAATGGGGCAGGGGCCCCTCATAGTCGGCAAAGTCAACCCAGAACTGATCCATGGTAAGCCGCAGCTCCGCGTGCGGCAGATGGCTTAGTGCGGCAAACGAGGCGCTGCCGACCTGGGCCAGCAGGGCAAGCTTCAGGCAGAGCACCTCCAGGAAACGCCGGCTGTCCTGAAAAAACAGGGAGACCCCGCCCGTCTGCCGGCCGGCCAAGGTCTTGACGCAGGCGGCGCGGCCCGGCTGCCCTGCCGCCGCCAGCCGGACGGCAAGCTCCCCGGCCGGCGCCCCGGCAAGCAGGGCGAGAAAATCGCCGGCCTGCAGCTGCCTGGCCTGGCTGACGATCATGCGGAACGGATAAAAGGCCAGGGGGATAATGCTGGTCGCCGCACGCCCCCCGGCCCCGTAACACTCCCCGCTCAGCCCGCAGTCCAGGCAGGGAAAACCGCTCACCTCCACATTATTTTTGATGAGATAGGCAAACTCATCGATCAGCGCCAGGTGGTTCTTCACCGGGGGAGCGGCCGCAGCCGGGGCGGCAAAGGCGAAAAAATCCGTCTGGCCGCTTTTGATCCGGCAGGAAGGACAGAAGAGAAAACGCTGCAGGCTCGCGGAATAGGCCGGCAGCCCGGCGGCCAGCAGCACCTCATCCGCCGTGCAGAGTTCCAGCCACCTGCCGCAGCCGGGACAGGGAGGATGAAAATAGCGCTGCTGCTGCCGGCAGTAAAACAGCGAGCGCCACAGCGGCATGGCCGCGCCGCCGGCGGCAATGATGCCGCCACCACTTGATGCGGCGGCTTGCCCTGCCTGTTGCCACAGCAGGTCAACATCAGGGTTGTTTAAGGGCGTCTGGGTTTCCGCGAAGGTGTAGCGGTCTTTTTGCATCAGCAGAAAGACCTCTCTAATCGACTGCTGCGAACCAGTGGTGAAAGCGGCGGCAAGGAGGCGGGCCAGGGGGGAAGAGGCATCAAGCAACGGGAAATCAGGCGGCAGGTCGGCAAGGGAGGCCCCGGCACCGGGCGCGGCAATCTTCAGGTAAATCTTGGAGGATTCCGGATCGAGCCAGGGAAGCAGGGATTCGGTTGCCAAAATTTGATCCACGCAGACATCCTTACTTGGGGTGAACGGGAATTCATGCAAATGCTTCAGGTCGGTATTAGAATCACTTTAGGTAATATTTCTTTTAATTTCAACTTCTTTTAACAGAAACTTTGCCGCGCCTGGCAGGGTGAAGCCGGCCCCCATTTGCCGTCATCTGCCGGGCAGCGGAGATGTCCCTGAATTCCCACCCAAAAAAATGATTTTGCCTTTTCACCCTTCCATAACATATAATGCGGGCAGTAACCGCACGCAGAGACAGCGGGACCGCCAGGCTGTCCCGTTTCCGCTCTCTTATCCTGCAGGAGAAACTTCTCACCACCTCAACCAGGGAGTTTGAAATGATGAAAACCGTTACCTTACTTGTCGCTTCTTGTGCGCTGCTGCTCTTGGCGCTGCCGGTCCAGGCCGAAGAGGCCTCGGTGGATCTCGGCCGCACACTGTTCAATGATCCGGGGCTGGGTGCCTCAAAAAATGACAAAAGCTGCAATACCTGCCATGCCGATGGCAAGGGCATGGAAAAGGCGGACGCCAGAGCCGACCTGGCCGCGCTGATCAACAAGTGCATCAAGGGTCCCCTGCAGGGTGAAGGCATCAGCGAAGACAGCGTAGCCATGGAGTCGCTCAAACTCTACATCAAGTCCCTGGCCAAATAGCCGGCCTGAACCCGCAAAAAACACGGCTGTAAAATGGAATATTTTACAGCCGTCATTTTTTCAGAAAAGGTGAATCTGTCCTGCTTTCCCGCCCCGGCTCAGCTGTAGAGAATCTCCATTTTCCAGCCATGCAGGATGCCGGTATCCTCCCCGGCCAGATCAATCAGCTGCAGCCGCCACTCACCCTGCTGCTCCGCGCCGATCAGCGGACGCAGCACCTCGTCGGTGCGAGAGCTGTAGGTTTTTTTGAGGTCACGGCGGCTCGCGCCTGAGCGGTCATGCAGCACCATCTCCCGGCCGGCGGGATCAGTGAGGATGAGCTGCAGATCGCCTACCCAGGCATGGGAGATATCAACGGTCACATCCACATGGAGAATGGTGCCGGCCTCCGCAACCGGGATGGCGCTGACCACCCCCTGGGGGCTGTTGTCCGGGATCGGCAGCTCAGGCCGGAGTTCTCTGGCCAGGCTCTGCTGGGCAAGCTTCTCCACTGCCATGGTCAAGCCCCAGCCGGCCAGAATGCCCTGGTCAAGCCGGGCATGATCGGCCACGAGCAGCTGCCACTCCCCCTGCACCGTATCGCCGACAAACTTCACCAGTTCAGGACAGTTGTCCAGCCGGTACTCCTCGATGATGTCATCCTCCTCCCCGCCGCTGCGGTCGTGCAGGACCGCCTCCTCGCCGCCGGGGGAGACCAGCCGCACCCGCAGATCGTGGATATAGGAGTGGTTGATCATCACCACCACGGTTAACTCCCGCAGGATCCCCTGCTCCTCGATCTGGATGGCGCTGCTGATCCCCTGGGGCCTGTTGTCCGGGATGGTGAGCGCCGGGTTGACCTCCCTGGTGATCACGGCGAACCGGGCTGCCGGTTCGCCCACCCCGACCGCGGCCCAGGCATTCTTGATGGCGGCGTATTCGCTGCCCTGGTCGCCGTAGAGCTGGCGGCAGGCATTGAGCGCGGCAAAGCGCGCCTGCTCAAAGGTCCAGCGGCTCAGGGTGGAGCTGCGCATATACTCGGTCAGACCGAGAAAATAGATCTGCTCCGCCTTGTCCCTGCCGATGCCCTCCACCGTGATGCCGTGGTGGGTGCCGCCGGCCACGGTGAGATAGGCCGCCTTGCAGGGAATGCCGCAGTTATAATGGAGCCAGCCCAGGTCATTTTTTTCCGCATCCGGCAGCTCGTCTGGCCGCAGATGCATGAAGGAGTCCATGTGGTCGGGCAGGTCGAAGCGGGCGGGATCGGACAGGTCGCGCAGGGCGTCGCCGCTGCGGTAGGGGGTATAGACGCCCTCCCCCATCTGCCAGTCGACAATCTCGCCGTCATTGGCGATCATCACCCCGAAGAAATCGGCAAAGGCCTCATCGAGTGCGCCGGACTGTTCGGCATAGACAAAGCGGGCGGTGCAGGAGGTGACGGCATGGGTGAACTCATGGCCGACGATGTCCAGGGCATAGGCCAGCGGCAGCCACTGCCTGCCGTCACCGTCGCCGTAGACCATCTGCTTCCGGTAGCTGTTCCAGTAGGCGTTGTTGTAGGACTGACCGAAATGGACGGTGGCAACCAGGGGAGACCCCTGGTTATCGTAACTGTCACGGTCGAAGGTTCTCCGGTAATAGTCATAGACCTCTCTGGCGTTGTCATGGGCGGCCTGCACCACCGCATCGGTGGAGGTCTGCTCATCCTGGATGACCAGCGTACCGGGCAGGGTCTGCTGATTCTTGGCCGTGTAAGTCTTGCGCGCCATGATGGCCCTGCTTTCTGAAAAACGGTAGAGGATGGCGCCGTCATGGGCATCGATGAAGTAATAGCGGGCGCCATGCTCATGCTGGACCACAATTTCCACCTGCCAGGCCAGATGTACTTTTTTGTCGGTATGCCGGTAGAGACAGAGCCGGCTCTGCTGCTTCTCCCCCTGCTCTTCCCCGATATCCGCCATGGCGGCATGCACGGCGTTCACCTCACTGAAACGCGGCTGGAAATCGACCTCCGCCTCGGCCAGGCGGTTGTCCTTGTAGGCGGTCACCACCCCTTCCCTGTTGATATGCACCTGCACCGAACCTTCATGCACCGGCACATCCCGGATGAACTGGGCCAGACAGACATGGGCATGCCCCTGGCTGTCACGTTCGATGGATGACACCTCCAGCCGCTCGGCAACCTCCGCCGCCAGATCAAAAAGTTCCCGGTTATCCGCAATAAAGGCCCGGGCAATGGTTTCCGGATCATCCCCCGAGGGGGCGGAGAGGCGCCCCATTATAAATTTGGCTACCCTGCCGTTGTCACTCCAGAAGATTCTGTTCTCCGCGCCATCGATCAGCAGCCGGCCGGATGCCGCTTCCTGTTTTTTCGTTAACCGCATCACCTGACTCCTTTTTATGTTTTCATCTGATCATCATTTGCCTGCCGCTGCGAGAATCAAGCCGTCATCACGGCTTACTATGCTCGTGGCTGCTGTTTGACAAGGACAGCTTGGGCAATGCTGCGAGAATCAAGCCGTCATCACGGCTTCCTATCCACAAAAAGCCGGATTGACCGGAGTACCAGTCTTTCGGAAAAACCGGAGACAAAGGCCGCGAGCAGCAGGAAATAATTCGTTTTTCCCAAACTTGCAAAAATCACTTTATTAAACAGCTGGGCGCCGACCCCGGATTTGATGATCATGACGATGAGCAGGGCCGACACCATGCCCATGAGAATGCGCAGCATGGTGACCCGGATGCTGTGGGCCATCTCCGGCACCCTGGTTGACTTGGTGGCGGCCGGAGCGGAAACAATGGCGCTCACCGTGCCGCCGAGCAGACCGAAAACCATCACGCTGACAAACATCCAGTCATCCGATAAAGGCAGTTCCGCGCTGGCGGAAAAGACCTTTTTCATGTGCGGGAAGGAGAGGGAGAGAAAACCGATCTGCAGAAAGAGAAGCAGGGCCAGGTAGACAATGTGGCTGCGCAGCAGTCCGTCCTTATAGGCCTGATTCATGTAATGCTCGTCAATGACCAGGGCGGCCTGGAAAACATCCTCCGCGGTGACCGCAACCCCTTTTTTGACTTCCCCGAGCAGCTTGCCTAGCACCTCCCTGCGCCAGCCGGTCAGTTTTTCCGCTTCCTTGCTGAGCACCGTGGCCCTGGTTCGGAGCTGGTCCTGTTCCAGGGAAAATACCTCCAGCCGCTGCGCGGCAAAAAGATACTTCCAGCCGCCATCGATGTCACCCTGGCAGTCCAGCGCCTGCCGAGCCCGGCGCAGCGCCTCCCTGGCCTCGGCAATGCAGGGCTCGCAGCAGCTTCCTTGGGTCCGGAAGACATTTTCCCGGCAATCGAGTTCCATGGCATAGGAATCAATGGTGGCTGACAGTCGCTGCCAGCGACGCATGGAGGTGACTCGAGTAAAAATCAGGTTAACGGCCTGGAAAAAACGGGAAAAGGTGGGCAGGTAGCGCTCAAGGTCATTGCCCCGGCCATAGAGGGCGGCCACCAGCTTTCTTTCCTCCTGATGGGTCAGCCGAAGCAATGCCTGCCGGGGCGGCAGCCATTCCAGCTTTTTAACCTCACTTGACGGGGTAAACCGGCCTTCCTCGGCAACAGCCATTTTCCAGAAAAACACCGCCTTGGGGGCCTTGCCATGATGATAGAAGCTGGTGCCGGCAAAACTGGTGATCACCGTCTGGCAGCCGGTCTCCTCATTGACTTCCCGCAGGGCGGTCTCTTCAAGGGATTCCCCCGCTTCCTGTTTGCCCTTGGGCAGAGCCCATTCTTCCCCATAGCGGTCGCGGAGGATCACGGCAATCATGATCCCCCGGGGGGTCTGTTTTTCCACAATGCCGCCTGCGGCAATAATGAGTTTTGCAGCGGCAGTTGCAGGTGCACCCGTAGTCATGAGCTCACACTCGCGCTGTTATCCTGTGATGAAAGAGAATCCCCTCCCCGGGGCTTCAGGCCCTCTTCTGCCTGGGACCGGGAAGGATGAAAACCGCACAAAGCCGGAAATCCGCAAGAGAGGGTGGGCAGGAGCGCTAACAGAGCACGCTCCAGCCCTTGGGCTTCTCCTCGAGCTCCGGAATCTCGCCATACTTCTCCCTGTAGCTTTTCAGGCCGTCGGCAAGAACCTGCAACAGGGCCGCTGCATAGACAGGACTGGTAATGATGCGGGTATGGCAGACGACATCATTATTTTCCTGAAAATACTGGCCACAATCAATAACAAACTCAAAGGCGTTATGCCCGATATCAAAATAATTCGCGTATCTGCCTTCCATTGTTTTGCACACGGTTGCCTGACCCTTTTTTATGGTTTGCGGAATTGTTACCGGCCTGTTGAAGCGAACGCCCCAGTCCTGCCGGTTATGCTAATCAAAATCCGCGCCACCGGATGCGGGATAAAAAAAACAAAGCAAAGCGATACGTTAGACAAAATGATGCAACTTCGTCCTCAGTCATTTCCCGCCAAAGATGTAACAGCCGGTGGGAGACAAAACAGCTCCCCGGGGCAAGGAAAAGGAAACGGGCCGGAATTTCAGCTATCCGGCTGAAGACTGACCGGCGCGGGACAGCATGTGACAGACGGACGTCACACATGCAGTGACAGGTGACAGGCAAACCGGCAGGCTGGACCGGACTGGCCAGCCGCAACGAACATGAAGGCCGGGCTCTCCGGCAGGGGCAATTCCGAAGCGCCGGCTTGCAGACAAACTACTGGCGTATCGCCGGAAACGGGGTGCGAATGCTGCGGTGCTGGACAATCTGATGCTTGGCCATCTTCCGGTACAGGGTCATGCGGGACCAGTTGAGTCTCTCCGCTGCCTTGCTCTTGTTCCAGTTGGCGGCAAAAAGGGCCGACAGCACCTGATCACGTTCACTCCTGGGCCGGAAATCCCCGCCGTAAAACATCTGCTGAAAAGGCTTGGGCAGGTCGTTGAAGGTGATCGTCTCTCCCGGGCCGTTGATATAGGTGGCCTCCAGGATATTTCTCAGCTCACGGATATTGCCCGGCCAATCATATTTCAACAGGGAAAACCAGGCCTTTTCGCTGAACCCTTTGATCTGCAGACCGAAAAGCCTGTTGAAATCCTTGACAAACTTGCCCAGCAGCACGGGAATATCCTCTCTACGTTCACGCAGGGGCGGCAGATGCACCCTCGCCACATTCAAGCGAAAAAAAAGATCCTTTCTGAAGCGCCCCTGCTCCACCAGATCTTCCAGATTCTGATTGGTGGCGGCAATGATCCGCACATCAATGTCCGTGGCAACGCTGCCGCCCAGGCGGTGCACCCGTCCGCATTCCAGGATGCGCAGGATCTTTGCCTGGGCAAAGGAAGACATCTCGCCGATTTCGTCAAGAAAAAGGGTGCCGCCGTGCGCCTGCTCGAATTTGCCCGGTTTGGCGGCAACAGCGCCGGTGAAAGCCCCCTTTTCATAGCCGAAGAGTTCGCTTTCCACCAGCTGTTCCGGCATGGCCGAGGAATTGATGCGGACCAGCGGCATGTTTTTGCGCCGGCTGTGGGCATGGATATAATCCGCGGTCAACTCCTTGCCGGTTCCCGTCTCACCGGTAATGAGCACGATGCTGTCCCTGCTGGCCACCTTCAGCAGATAGGCCCGCAGCTCCTGCAGCTGCCTGCAGCAACCCACCAGTTCCGACTGACCGTTCTGCTCCTTGACTTTTTCAGGGGACTGAATCTCAAAGGTGGCGACGCAATCATGTAAATGATGCTTGATACAGCGGGTCAGTTCCTCATTGGCATCCTGTCCGGAAAAATAATCGGTGGCCCCGGACCTGAGGGCGGCAACCGCCTTTTTTTCCGAGCCATGCCGGGCCACCAGAAACATGGACATGTCATGGCCAAGGGATTTGCAGCGTTCCAGCAGATAGATGCCGTCCAATGGATCCGGCTGGCTGGAACAGACCACCACGGCATCCACATTGAGTATTTCCGGGAAATCCTCTGCTTCAGCGCCGAGGATCATTTTCCGCACCAGAAACCCATTACCGAGCAGATCACTGTGTAACTGCCGGGAGAAACTGTCATCTTCAGCAATCAGCAGCAGAGTCCCCTTCCGTTGCTTCTGTTGAGGATAGGTCATCATGGTCTCCATATCTGTATCAATTTTTTCAGGGAACCCTGAAAAATTGCCCTCCGTCTCGATTACCGCGTCGCGCCGAAAAGAAAAAGCTCACATATGCCCGATATATGTACCCCTTGGGGTGCCTTTTATTTTCACTGCTCCCTGTCCTCGAACCTGGCGGATTCTTCAAGGCGCCCTTCATTTATCACGCAACGCTGCGTGGTGCATCCGTTTGTCAGCTAATTTTTATCAGAATCCCGGGCAAGATGCCAGCAGATTAAGCATTGCCGGAAAACACCTTATCATGCGGGGAGGATAAAAATATCGCACCAGAAAGATGCTATCGCCGGGCAGTCTCGGCAATGATTTTCTACCATTATATGCTTTTTTTGCGTTTCAGAAACTATTTTATTAAAATTACTCAAAAAAAATGAATAAATTCTGCAAAAATCGTTGGCAAAAAGAGACACAGTGCCGGTAAATGGGCAGCCAGCCTCACAATTGCTGACAGCAAAAAAGAAAAAGGGCGCAGACGGCTGACTTCATTTGCCGGAGCAACCGGGCCGCAGGCGGAGCTGTCAGTCGTACTTCTTGCGCTGCCGCTCCTTCAGCACGATTTTGACCGGGATCTTATCCAGCCCGAGCCCGGCGCTGAACTGATTGACCAGGAAACGATAGTAGGAAAAATGCACCCCTTTCGGGTAGTTGACAAAAACGAGAAAGGTAGGGGGCCTGATGCCCACCTGGGTGGTATAATAGAATTTAAGCCGCTTGCCCTTGTGCAGCGGGGGGTTGTGGGCTTCAACCGCGTTCTGGAGAATCCGGTTGATCATATTGGTGGAAAATTCCGTGGTGTACTGCCTGTAGACCTCCTCCAGCACCGGAAAAATCCGGTTGATGCCGGCCCCGGTCAGGGCCGAGATGTTGAGCACCGGGGCATACTCCATGAAGCGGGTGGCCATGGCCACCTCATCAAGAATCGTCTTCTGCTGCTTTTTCTCATTTTTCACCAGGTCCCACTTATTGACCAGGATCAGACAGGCCCGGCCGCGTTCCAGGGCGTAGCCGATTACTTTGGTATCCTGCTCGGTGATTCCCTCGCCCGCATCAACGAGCAGCAGGGCAATGTCGCAGCCCTCCAGGGTGGCGAGGGCCCGCATGACGCTGAATTTTTCCAGCTTGTCGGTTACCTTGCCCTTGCGCCGGATGCCGGCGGTATCGATGAGCAGATAGCTGCGTCCATTTCTTACCAGCAAGGTGTCCACCGCATCCCGGGTGGTGCCGGGGATTTCCGAGACCACCATGCGCTCCTCGCCGAGCAGACGGTTGATCAGAGACGATTTGCCCACATTGGGGCGGCCGATGCAGGCGATGCGGATGGTGTCAGCCGGCAGTTCCTCTTCTGCTGCAGCGGGCGCCATGCTGGCCACCAGACTGTCGAGGAAATCCTTGACGCCGTAACCGTGCTCGGCCGAAACCCCCCAGAGACGGTCAATGCCCAGTTCATAAAACTGGGAAAGCAGGGTCTGCTCCTGTTCCGGCCCGTCAATTTTGTTCACCACATGCAATATGGGTTTATCGACCCGCCGCAGCATGTTGACCACTTCATAATCTTCCGCCAGCAGGCCCCCCCTGGCATCGAGCAGCAGGACAATGATATCCGCCTCGTCAATGGCCTGCCGGGTCTGCTGCTGAATCAGCGAACTGATGATCTCATCCCCGCCAAGCTCGATACCGCCGGTATCGATGAGGATAAACTGCCGCTCGTTCACCGTTACCTTCTCATAATGGCGGTCCCGGGTGACTCCCGGGGTAGGGTCGACGATCGCCTTTCTCGCCCTGGTAATCCGGTTGAACAGGGTTGATTTGCCCACATTGGGTCGGCCGACAAGCGCCACCAGCGGGCAACGGGAATTTTGCATAATTAATCATCCATTCGAAAAAATTGCGCCTTGTTAAGCTGTTCTTCCAGCTCGTCAACCAGCCCGGCCAGGCAGCCGTATTGCCGGCCCAGGGGATCGTGCAGCAGCGCCTTGAGAGAACCTGTGGCAGGCAGGATAAACTGTTCAAAAAACACCTTGCCCTTTCTCTGGCTTAAAAAGGCGAAGGCGCCCAGCATCTGCAGATTGCGCTGCAGGGCCAGGCAGAAGTAGCCCTCCCGGAAGCTGTCCGGATCAAAGGCAAGCTTGCTGCTGATGCGCTCACAGTAATAAGCAAACAGCACCTCCTGCGACTCACTGCTTAATCCGGCATAAGGGTCAAGCAGCAGGGAGGCCAGATCATAACCCAGCGGGCCGAGCCGCGCCCCCTGATAATCAATGATATAAACCCCGCCCCCATGCACCAGCAGGTTGCGGGACTGGAAATCCCGGTGCAGCAGATACCCGGCCGTTTCCCGGGCGGCCCGGCGGGCAATGTTCTGCAGATCAAGCAGCAGCCCGGGATCATCGGCGATTTTGCCCATGTAATCGCGGCAGAAGGAAAAACGGAAATAATCCGATTCACGGCTGAGCATGAGAGTCAGGTCATAGCTTGGGGTGTCCCAGCAGAAGCGGGTATCAAAATTCTCAGCCCCCTCCACCTGCAGGCGGATCAGTCCGTCAATGGCCTGCCGGTAAAGGGGCTCCACCTCGGCAAACGAGCCGGCCGCACGGACAACGGCCTGCAGGTGCAGATTGCCCAGATCCGCGAAAAGCAGCAGACCGTTTTTGTTGTCATAGCCGACAATCTCCGGCACCGGCACGCCCTTGTCATGCAGATGGACGCCGATGCGAAAGGCCGACGCCTGCTCCTCCGCCCCCCTGGCCAAGGTCGGCGAGGGGAAAACCGCGATCAGGGAGCGGCCATCCGCCAGCCGGAGGCGATAAAAACAGCGGTCCGAGCCGTCGCCGCCCATCCTCTCAAGCGACGGCAAGGCCCCGCCCGGCAGGAGTTGCAGCTCCAGCAGCAGGTTGGTGATCAGCTCTTTTTCTCTGTTGTTGTCAGCCATCAGACCACAATCGCATCCGCCAGTATTGTCCCATCCGGCACCCGGGCGCCATCCCAGACCACCACCCGGCTTAAACTGCAGCCGCGGCCGAGGCGGGCGTCAGACCCCACGCTCAGCCAGTCCCTGCTCTGCAGATCGGCAGGGACGGCCACGCCGCCGGCGAAATAGAAGGGCGAAGCCCCTTTAAACGGCTCCTCGGTCAACAGCACCCGGTGCAGGTCCAGATAATCCGCCGGCGTGCCCATATCCTTCCAGAAGTGATCCTGAACCAGCTGGCCGCGGATGGTCCCGCCCCGCGCTATCCAGTAGCGGTAACAGTCGATGATATTATGGAAAACCCCCGGCTCGATCACCGACAGCAGGTGCGGGTCAAGGACATGGATGCCGGTAAAGGCCAGTTTCCTGCCGGCCTCCCTGGCGCCGAAAGCGGTAATCGCCAGCCGCTCATTTACCGAGACATTGTTGAAACGCGGACAGTCATGGAGAACCAGGGTGGCGTCAGCCCCTGAGCGGCAGTGCTCCCGGTAAACCCCGGCCAGATCAATGGTATGAAAGATATCGCCGTTGGTCACCAGCACCGGCTCCGCCCCGAAAAAATCGCGGGCCAGGCGCATGCCCCCCCCGGTGCCCAGCTCAATCTGCTCTTCTTGCAGAACAATGCCCGGCCGGCCAGCGAGCAGCGCCACGACTTGCTGCCGCAGATGATGACAGTTCACCAGGATGGCGTCAAAGCCCGCCTCCTGCAACTGGGCGATATGCCGCAGAAGCAGCGGCCGGTCCAGCACCGGAAACAGCGGTTTCGGTCTGAGCAGGGAATAGGGCTGCAGCCGGGTGCCGAAACCCGCGGCAAGTATCATGGCTTTCATGCAAAGAAATGGCGAAATAAGTTTTGTGTTTGGGGTCAGGGATTGGTCAGAACTCCAGGCAGGCGTCAGCGCCCTCCCGCACCCCCACCACCACTATGCCGGCCTTATCGGCCTGGCTGATCACCGTCTCCCGGTCAAAGAGCAGGGCCTGGCCCGCCTCAACGGCCAGGACGGCGGCCCTGGCCTGCTGCATGGATTCAATGGTGGTCGGCCCGATGGCCGGCAGATCAAAGCGGAAATCCTGATCAGGCTTTTTCACCTTTACCACCACCGCGTTTTCCCGGGCCAGGGCGCCGCCCCGCTTGATGGCGGCATCCGTGCCCTCGATGGCCTCTACCGCCACCACCGTCATGTTGCGGACCACCACGCACTGGCCGATATCGAGCCTGCCGATGGCCCGGGCCATCTGAAAACCGAAGTCAATATCCCGCCGCTGCTCTGCGCTGGGCTTTTTGCGGGTGAGAACGCCGGTCGGGAAAAGCAGATGCTGCAGATAGAGGGTGGATTCCAGCACCCTGATCCCATCTTTTTCCAGCTCGTCGGCAAAGGCCCGCAGGATGGCGTCATCCTGGCGCACATCGATCTTATTCCACAGGGATATCCCTTTCAGGTCAGGCAATACGTCACGGAAAATGCGGGTCTTGGTGATGGTGCCGAGAAAGACCGCTTCCTCCACCTGCTCCTGCCGGAAAAACTTGATGATCTTACCGAGCTGGCCGAGCTTGACCCAGCAGAAACGGTCCGCCACTGCCTCCAGATCCGGATGACTCTCCCCCTTGTGGCCGATGATGACCACCTGCCGGCCGGCCTTTTTCGCCGCTTCGGCAAAGAGATAGGGAAATTGCCCCCCGCCGGCGATGATGCCGATCCTACTCGTCATCACTGCTCAGTCTGACCACATTACGATTGGAAACATTGAAGAATTCAACCATTTTCGCCACCGGCGCACTGTCGGGAATCTCCGTCTTCACCTTTTCCAGCGCCTCCTGGAGCAGCAGGTCTCTGGTCTTGAAGATCAGGGTGAAGGCCCTGCCGAGATTTCTGATATCCTCGTTGCTGAACCCGGCCCGCTTGAGCCCGATCTTGTTGATGCCGCGCACCTGCATGTCATTACGGATGCCGGCCACAATGACATAGGGCGGCACATCCATGCTGATGCCGGACATGCCGCCGATAAAGGAGTATTCCCCGATGCGGGAGAACTGGTGGACCGCCGTCATGCCGCCCACGGTGACCCGGTCGCCGATCTCCACGTGCCCTCCCAGGGTGGCGTTGTTGACCAGAATGACGTTGTTGCCGATGGTGCAGTCGTGGGCCACGTGGGAATAGGCCATGAACATGCAGTTGCTGCCGATGACGGTGACCCCGTGGCCGCTGGGGCTGCCGCGATGCAGGGAGCAGTATTCCCGGATGATATTGTTGTCCCCGATGGTGAGCAGGGTCTCCTCTCCCTTGTATTTGATATCCTGGGGAGGGGTGCCGACGCAGGAAAAGGCGCCGATGTTATTGGCCTTGCCGATGGTGAGGGGACCGGAAAGAAAGGCATGGGGGCCTATCTGGCTGCCGGCGTCGATCCTGACCCCCTTGCCGATGATCGCATAGGGCCCGACCGCAACCGAGGAATCGAGTTCCGCGCCCGGGTCGATAATTGCTGTAGGATGAATAGTCATATTTTTCAAGATGTTAAGTGTTACAGGTTAGGCCGCGATCCAGGCATGCCGGTTTCCGCCCGTTTTGCCAGGCAGGTGAAAGGGACCGTGAAAAGCTTGTCTTTTTAACACAGCCGGCCGGTAATTACCAGCCTTTCTCGCAGCCCGCGGAGTATCAGGAAAAGGTGGCCATCAGCTCCGCCTCTGCCGCCAGCTGGCCATCGACAAAGGCCTTGCCGGCAATCTTGAAGAGTTTTGCTTTCCGTTTCATGATATTCAGCTCATAGATAATCTGATCACCTGGCACAATTTTTTTGCGGAAGCGCACCCCGTCCAGGCCGGCAAAATAGACCAGATGGTTGCCCACCTTCTCCGGTTCGGTGAGGTAGGCCAGGATCGCCCCGGCCTGGGCCATCCCCTCCATCACCAGCACGCCCGGCATGACCGGCTCGGTGGGGAAATGCCCCTGGAAAAAGGGCTCATTAATGGTGACATTCTTCAATGCCCTGATCGCTTCACCCGGTGTCACCTCGAGAATCCGGTCCACCAGAATAAAGGGATAGCGGTGGGGAAGCAGCTTGAGAATTTCGTTTATATCATATAGCGTGACGCCTTCACTCATCTCCGGTCTCCTTGTTTTCTTCATCACCTGCCAGTTCGCTCACCTGCCTGCGCAGGCGACGTACATCTTTCAACAGCTGGGGAATCCGCGCAAAGGCCGTGGCCGCCTGCAGCCATTCCTTGTAAGAAATAGCCGGGAAACCGGCAACCACCGAACCCGGCTTAACATTGCTGTTGATGCCGCTGCGGCCCGCGGCCATTACCCCGTCGCCGATCTCCACATGATCGCCGACCCCGCTCTGGCCGGCCAGCACCACCCCATTGCCCAGCCTGCTGCTGCCGGCAACTCCGCATTGCGAGACCAACAGGCAGCCTTCGCCGATCTCCACGTTATGGCCGATCTGCACCAGATTATCGATTTTGCTCCCCTTTCTGATCAGCGTACTGCCGAAGGTGGCCCGGTCAATGCAGGTATTGGCCCCGACCTCGACATCATCTTCAATCACCACATTGCCGACCTGGGGACGCTTGATATGGACCCCCCGGGCATTGGTGGCATAGCCGAAGCCGTCACTGCCGATCACCGCGCCGCTGTAGACAATCACCCGGCTGCCGATCCTGCAGCCTGCCCGCACCACCACATTGGCCTCGATGATGGTCCCGTCGCCGATGCTGACGTCATCGCCGATAACTGTACCGGACTCAATGACCACGTTTTCTCCCAGGCTGACCCGCTGGCCGATAACCGCAAGGGGTGCAACGGAGGCCGAAGAAGAGATGCGGCAGTCCGCGCCGATCACCGCCCGGCCATCAATCCCGGGGGCAGGAAGCGGCCTCTGATAGAAAAGGTTGTGAATAATGGCGGCGGCCAGGTAGGGGTTCTTCACCCGGATGGCCGGCAGGGCGACTTCCGCCAGATCATGGGGCACAATAACTGCCGCGGCGCCGGTCAGCTCCAGCTGGCCGGCATATTTTGCCTTGGCAAGAAAGGTGATCTCCCCGGCCGAGGCATTGGCCACATCGTTAAAGGCCCAAATCCGCACCTGCGGGTCACCGAGCAATTCTCCTTCAACCAGGGCGGCAAGCTCCGCCAGTGTTCGTGTTTCCCGGGTCATGTTTTTCCCTGCGTTATCATTATCAGAACCGCTGGTGTCGAAACTTCAATTAGTTCAGCCATGTTAAATAGTTCAGCCACTCTTCCCGAACCTGGGTTTGGCAGATCGGCAGCAGGCTCTCAATCTATCAGATATTCCCGTCTGAACAACAAAAAAAAGACGGGCCGTTTTTCATTACCAAAAAAACGCACCCGTCCTGACAGCGGGCAGACGCCCTGTCTGCCTCTTCATCTGGAGTGTCTGTTATTGCACGCCGTTTACTCTGTCGCGCAGGATCCCTGACGGCTTGAAGGTAACCACCTTGCGGGCGGACAGGATCAACTCCCTGCCGGTCTGGGGATTACGGCCCCTTCTGGAATTTTTCTCCTTGATGTTGAACTTGCCGAAACCGCTTATCAGCAGATCCTCACCATTGGCCAGACAATCCTTGCTGATCTTCAGGAATGTCTCCACAATCGAGGTTGCCTGCGCCTTGGTTAAATTGTGGGTCTGATAAATTTTCTGCACCAAATCAGCCTTAGTCAGGGTCATGTTGCTAAACCTCCATCATTTTTGAACCGTAGGGTTGTGGTCGGACATGCTTTGTTACTTTAAATGCTTGATGCCGTTTATGCCGGCAAACTCTGCGGCAGCACCGAGCTCCTCTTCTATCCGTAACAGCTGGTTGTATTTTGCCACCCTGTCAGTCCGGGAAGGTGCTCCTGTTTTTATCTGACCGGTATTCAAGGCAACGCTCAGATCGGCAATAGTGGTATCTTCGGTTTCACCGGAACGATGGGAAATGACCGCCGTATAGCCGGCCCGATGGGCCATAGCCACCGCATCGATGGTCTCGGTGACCGAACCTATCTGGTTCAGTTTGATGAGAATCGAGTTGGCTATATTTTCTTTAATTCCCCTGGCCAGGATTTTCGTATTGGTGACAAAGATATCATCGCCGACCAGCTGGATTTTCCCGCCCAGGCAATCGGTCAGCTTCTTCCAGCCCTTCCAGTCGCTCTCATCCAGGCCGTCTTCGATGGAGACCAGGGGATATTTCTTTACCCAGCCCTCGTAAAATTCAATGAGCTGATCGGCATTCTTCTCAGGCTCCTTTTCCGCGGCCAGCACATACATCTTTTTCTTGGCATCATAAAGCTCGTTGGCAGCCACATCAATGGCAATAAAGATATCCTTGCCCGGGGCATAACCAGCCTTGGTGATCGCCTCAAGCAGGGACTCCATGGCCTCCTCGTTGGAGCGGAGATTCGGAGCGAAACCGCCCTCATCGCCCACCGAGGTCAGGTGGCCGGCTTTTTTCAGCACGCCCTTCAGGGTGTGAAAGGTTTCCACCCCCATCTGCAGGGCCTCGGCAAAGGAGGCAGCCCCGGCCGGCATGATCATGAACTCCTGGACATCGACATTATTATCGGCATGGGCGCCGCCGTTGAGCACGTTCATCATCGGCACCGGCAGCACCTTGGCGTTGACCCCGCCCAGGTAGGAATAGAGGGGCAGACCGAGTTCCATGGCCGAGGCCTTGGCGGCCGCGATTGATACGCCCAGAATGGCGTTGGCGCCCAGTTTCTTCTTGTTGTCCGTGCCGTCGAGCTTAAGCATGGTCTTGTCAATCAGGACCTGCAGGGTCGACTCAAAACCGATCAGGGCCGGGCCGATCTGCTCATTGACGTTGGCCACCGCCGTCAACACGCCCTTGCCCAGGAAACGTTTCTTGCGCACGTCACGCAGCTCCAGGGCCTCCCGGCTGCCGGTCGAGGCGCCTGAAGGGACAATGGCCCTGCCCATGAAACCCGTCTCCAGATGCACCTCAACCTCAACGGTCGGATTCCCCCGTGAGTCAATAACCTCCCGGCCTATAACGCCAACAATTTCTCCCATTATTTTTTCTCCCTCAATTTAATTGCTGTGCAGGCGATGCAGATCATCATGTTGCTGCTGCTGCTGAAATCACTTACACGATTATCAATTTAACTTTCACATTTGTCAATAACAACTAAGAAATTTTCTTTTTTAAAACAGGCAAATGGCCCGGACAACCCTGCCGATCGGCCGGCACAGGGGCCACGATATCCTAACCGATAACACTGGCCATCTTGAAAATCGGCAGATACATGGCGATGACCAGTCCGCCGATGAGACCGCCGAGGAAAACCATCATGAACGGCTCAATCATGGCGGTCATGTTCTCCACCGCCTGATCAACCTCCTCGTCATAAAAATCGGCAATCTTATCCAGCATGGTGTCGAGAGCGCCGGTGGCCTCGCCGACATTGATCATCTGCACAACCATGCTGGGGAAAACCCCGGTCTCTTCCAGCGGTTCGGCGATGGAGCGTCCTTCCGTGATGCTGTCCGCCACCCTGAATACCGCCTGCTCGATAACCTTGTTGCCCGCGGTTTTGCCGACCACGGTCAGCGAATCAAGAATGGGAACGCCGCTATGCAGCATGGTGCCCAGGGTTCTGGTGAACTTTGCCACCGCCACCTTGCGGATCAGCGGCCCGAATACAGGAGCCTTGAGGAGCAGGATATCGATTTTTTTCCGCCCCCTTTCCGTGTTATAGATTTTTTTGATTGCAAAAATAAGCAGGGCAATGGCCGCGGCCATGAAGAAAAAATTGCTTTTGACAAAGTTACTGGCATCGACCACGATCTGGGTGGGAACCGGCAGCGCTGAACCGAAATCGGCAAACATTTTGGCGAAAACCGGCACGACAAAAATCAGAATGACGGCCGTGATGACCAGAGCGATACTGAGGCAGATCATCGGATAGGTCATGGCCCCCTTGATTTTCTTTTTCAGGGCCATGCTTTTTTCCATGAAACCGGCGAGCCGGTTCAGGATGGTATCGAGAATACCGCCGACCTCACCGGCATCAATCATGTTACAGTAGAGATTGTCAAACACCTTGGGGTGTTTTTTCATGGCATCGGCAAAGGTCATGCCTGACTCGACGTCAATGCGGATCTCGGTCAGCATTTTTTTAAAGGTCAGATTTTCCTGCTGCCCGGCGAGAATATCCAGACTCTGCACCAGGGGGAGACCGGCGTCAATCATGGTTGACAGCTGCCGGGTGAAAATCACCACATCCTTGCCGGTCACCTTCGGCTGGAACATGGCGAGGTTGCTGAAAAGATCCTTCGGCGCCTCCTTCAGAACGGTGGGCTTGATTCTGATCTTCTTTAACAGGGAAAGCGCGGCGGCTTCACTGTGCGCTTCGATTTTACCCTTTCTTTTCTCGCCGTATGAATTAACTCCCTTCCAGACATAGACAGCCATGAAATTATCCTTTATTTTTTGTTACAGGATGAGACACTCATGAAAGTGAATGTTTTTCCCCGCAAAACGGTTGGTCCGGCATCCAAAAAAATTTTATATCAAGATTTCCAGAAATACAACTTTATTGACAATGTTTTCCATTTCTTAGGAGCCGTTACGAAATAACCTCTTCATTTTGAGCATTTCGTTACAGCTCCTTACGCCGTCTCTGACAAGCGGACGGTGATGTTATTTTATTGCAACGGTTTAGGGACTTTTTCTCTACTTCCTCCGAACTTATGCAAAAATTCGACCACCAGCCAGGGACATGGAGGCATGGTCGCTTTTTCTGTTGACAGCGGCATCTCTTTCATTTAGATAGATATGTTCCGTAAACACAAATTTATTTTTTTCTTGAGACAAATATTCTTAATTTTTCATACAAGGAGGATCCTGTCATGGCTGGTAATGCACAGACAGCAAGTGAACTGCAAAGCAGCGGTTTTTTCCATCCCATCATCGACAAGTGCGAGGGCTGCGAGAGAATCGTCGAAGCAAACAATAACAAATTTTGTCAAACGTATGCATTTCCCGAGGCAAAATGGCGCCTGGGCATCTGCAATTTCGCCACCCACAAGAAACCCGAGATAGTGGTCAGCACCATCAAAGTCAACCCGCTGAAAGCTGCCAAGAGGGCCTCGGGCGGTAAGAAAAAGAAATAATCAGGGGCAGTCAAGAAATAACCATTACCTGTTGACTGTTTCGTTACGGCCCCTTATGCCCTCTGTAGCATTTTGCCGTTCCAGTTAATTGTGAACAACGGCTCAGGGGCGGATCTTACGCAACTGGGTGCCGGACCTGCCGGCATCCGGTTGCCTCGCGGTTACTCAGCAAACCAGCATTTGTCTTCATTCACCCCCGGGCATTGGGGTAAAGGGAGAGAAGAAATTCCTCATCTTGCAGAATTTCTTGAAATCTTGCGTAATTCTCCTTGAAATTCGGCGAAGTCCTCCCTTCCCTGATCAACAATTCAGCCGCCTGCTCCAGCAACTCCCTGGAATGGTCGCTTATCGCATAAAAAATCTTGTCCAGGATAAACTGCGTTTTTTTCTCATAGGGCGGCATCTTCTTCAGAAGGGCAATCTCCGCGTGCCGCAGGGTCGGATTCGGACACAGGGCAAACAGTTTCGGGGTATCATAGATATCCGCCGCCTCCAGAAAACGGTACTGCATCTCCACATCAAGTTCCCGGAACGCCGTCCTGAGCTCTTCCTGCTCCTCCCCGCTTTTTTCGGCCAGCAACAGGCGGATGTAAGGAGTAATCTCCTCCTGGGACAGAACCCCTTTTCTGAAGACAGTGATCAGCCACCTGATCTTCATTTCCGGACTTTTCGAGACAAAGGGCAGACATCTCTCCAGCCAGTTGTTCTTTTTATTATTGAGAAAAGATGCCATATGCGCCACCAGCCAGCTTTGTTCAATGCCTGCCATCACCAGGCACAACTTTGTTAATGATATACTCCATATATTCGGAGGTAAAAGGTTTGGTTATGTACTGGTGCGCTCCCTCCCTGAAGGCAGCGACAATCTGTCCGAGCTGGGCCTCAGCGGTTATCATGACAAATGGCATCTCCCTGTTTGCCGGATCACGGCGTATGGCCTTCAACAGCTCAAGGCCGCTCCTGCCCGGCATGGAATAATCGGAAATAACCACGGCAACCTGACCAGCTGCAATAATTTTCAAGGCAGCGCCGACATCAGACGCCTCCAGGATATCACTGAAACCCATCTTGGCCAGGAATGAGGAGATGATCCGCCTCATCACCCTTGAATCGTCCACCACCAGAATCTTCACAGATGCCTTTGCCATATTCAAGGAAAGAGCTGCTGTCTTTTTTTGTCCCCGCTGACAATTTACAGATTGATGTCAGGGAGATATAAGAAAAAATATTTCTGTTTGACGGAATAAACAAAGCACGATACATTACCAGGTAACATAACAAATAAAATCCTTCCAAGCCATGCAGAAGTCCTATTTCGTCATATATTACCAAAAAATTTCTTTAAATGACAAGAAGTGAACAATCATGTCAACCGCCAAGAAGCCGAATCCCGCCAAAACTGTTATTATCCTTATTCTTCTGGCCCTTGCCGCTGCCGCAGCCTTTCTGATGTTCAATGCCGACTGGGGCAGGGAAAAGCAAGCGGCCATCTCCCTGGAGCAGGAGCAACAGAAACTGCGGGAAAAGGTGGATATCCTTGAAAGAGATCTGGCCGCCCCGGCAGGGGAAGAGCCCGGCGAGACGGGCGAATCCGCCGGCATGCGGGTTACTGAATCAGGTGCAGGGGCCGACAGCCAGGAGGCAGCCGCCGGCAAGGACATTGCCCTTGATACCTGCCAAAGCACCTCCGCCGAAATTGATGATTTTTTTGCCAGACTGGACAAGGAGGAGTACATTGTCGACCTTGGCCTGCCGGGCGGGACAAAAGTGTACTTCACCACGGTGATCAATAAGCTGCTGGCCAATAAACCCAACATCACCAGGGAAACGGACAATCTGCTGTCAATCCTGCAGAATGCCGCCCACTTTTATCGGGTGCTGGGGGAAAAGGATATCTTTATCCTGAAAAAAATTATGGCTCTTGAAAAAGGGCAATTGGAACCGGTGCTGGCTGATTTCTACTCACTGATCCTGCACCGGGAAGAGTGCCAGAGGGTTCCCTATCCGATCCAGCTGCCGATGGAGGATATGTACAGTTACGCCACCTTCTTTCTTAATACCCTTGGCGGCCAGGCCTACCTGTTCCGCCGCGAACCGGCCTTCAGGACCCTGGTCAAATATTACTGCGTGCTGGTCATGGACCTGGCCAATATGAAAAACGCCAATCCCCTGGGCATTGATATCCGCTATCCCCTCAACAGCCTGATTGAGGAAATGACCGCGACGTCCGGCCTGGAGAACAAGGACAGATACATGGACAACCTCCTGCAGCTGCAGGCCAAGTATGCGACCCTGTATGGCGGCAACTGACAGCTGAGGGAACTGCGGAAATTTCCGCCGACCGCGAAATAACGAAAAAGAAAAGGGAACTGCCCGGCCAGGCAGTTCCCCTTTTTTTTACCGGTTCATCAGCTTCTGCAGCGGCCTGCTGCTGGCAACGAATCATTGCCGAAGAATGCCGAGCCTGATCAGTTCGGCCACGATGGCCTTGGCGCTCTCCACGTCCATTCGTTTTTCCGTCTCAGACAGCTGCCCATTGGGGACAAAGATCCGGATGCAGCTCCTGCGGGCGTCATCCCGCTCTTTCCCGTAGCGCCGCCCTGATCTTTGTCTCTGTCTTGTCAAGATCAACGACGCGATTTCGATTTCTTCACCTTTTTTTTGGCTGTTTTCTTTTTCCCCGAAAGATCAAGATCATATGGGCTTTCTATTTCATAGGTTTCCCCCTCCACCACGACATTAAGATCGCCATCCGCTTCAAACGCATAAGTGAAGGGCAGCTCTTGCGGGGCCGCGGAGCGGCTTATGTTATACGTTTTCCCTTGATAGATGATCTCAACACTGTCTTTCGAAGTATAGTTGTATTCAAAAGGGGCCTGCTGGCCACATCCAGTCAATTGAGGACCAATAAACAGCATGGCAAGGATGGTTTGCGCGAATCGTCCCGTTTTTTTCATGCTCTCTTTCCTCCCAACAATAGAGACTGAAGGTAAATTTTGATTGTTATATCGATGTATCTAATACAGTTGAATCGTCCGATAAAGGAAAAAATGCAATTATCCAAGCAGGATACCGCGAAAAAACCGGCAAGCGGCCATGAGGAGACGATTTCTTTTCCGGTCTGGGCTGCAGCTCTGTACCAGGCAATGCGGTGAGGGAGTTGCGGTCGGTCAGCGGGACAGGGGAGCATAGAAAAGGGGCGGTTCGCGAACCGACCGTCCGCGAACCGCCCCTGTAAATCCCCCGGCGGCAAACCCCGCGGGGCGGCAGAAACTATTCCCGGTTGCCGACGAAATGGAGCAGGCTCAGGAACAGGTTGATGAAATCAAGATACAGGGCCAGGGCCCCCATGATCGCCCCCTTGCGGATGGCCGCCTCGCCCTCCTGCATGATGCCGGAGGCGCCGATCTGGGTAATCTTCTGCACGTCATAGGCGGTGAGCCCGGTGAAGATGATCACGCCGAGACCGGAGACGATCCAGGCCATCATGGAACTCTGCAGGAAGATGTTGACCACCGAGGCAATGATAATGCCGATCAACCCCATGAACATGAAGGAGCCCAGGCCGGACAGGTCCTTCTTGGTCACCAGGCCGTAAATGGCCATGGCGCCGAACATGCCGGCGGTGATAAAAAAGGTGGCGGCTACCGAAGTGGCGGTATAGACGAGCAGGATGACGGACAAGGTCACCCCGTTCAAGGCCGAGTAGATGAGAAAGAGGGCGGTGGCCGCCTGGGGGGAGAGGCGCATCACCCGGGCGGACAGATAAAAAACCAGTCCCAGCTCGGCAAAGATGATGCCCCAGCGCATCATCGGGTTCAGGATGAAAATCTGCATGGCTGTTTCAGAGCTTGCCACCAGAAAGGCCATCAGACCGGTGAGTCCCAGCCCGATCGCCATCCAGTTGAAAACCTTGGCCAGAAAAATTGTCGAGGCCTGGGTTTCGGCCTGGGAAACGCTAAGCGTTCTATTATAGCCATTTTCGTACATTGCACTTCCTCCGTAATAATGACAAAAGTTGAAACTCCGGGCCGCGCAGACCCTGCGCCGCCTCCGGAATTTTTGACAGACTCAGCTTATTTTCTCAGCAATCATTAATATAGCAACTGCGCGGAACGAGTCAAGCTGTTCAGCCACGATTTTTCCGCAAGATCCTCATAAACAAAAGATATCCCCGGGCTCCGGCAGAAAAACATGCAGCCCGCGCTCAGGGGTCAGTCCGGCTATCATGTCCCTGGCCCTTTCTCGGCAGGATCGCTGCAGATGCACCAGGGCCAGATGTTTCACCCCTGCCCGGCCGGCAAATTCCAGGCAGCCCCTGACACTGCAGTGGTTTTCCACCTCCTCATCCAGCCGGAAGGCCTCATGCACGATCAGATCGCAGCCCCGGGCCAGGGTCCGGGTCTCCCCGGTGGGCCTGCCGTCGCCGCTGTAAAAAACGCGACGGCCGCCGTCAGCAATCGACAAGGACAGGCAGCGCTGGGAATGGCTGTTTTCCGCCGTGTTCCAGCTGGTGCCGGCAATCTCCCGGCCGTTCCCCGGTTCTATTTCCACAAAGTCAAGCCGGTACCTGAGCCGGGCCATGAAGTCCGGGTAGGCAAGCTCCATGGCCGCCGTAACCTTTTCCCGGATGCCCCGGGGGCCGGCGACAACCAGTTCCCTGGTGCGGCCCATCTCCCAGAACCTGAGGAGCAGCAGCGGCATGCCGAAAAAATGATCGCCGTGAAAATGCGAAATCCACACCGCGTCCAGCTCATCGGGATCGCCGCAGCAGGCAAAATAGAGATGCGGGGCGGTAAAGCCGCAGTCGAGCAAGAACCGCCGCCCATGGCCGGCTGTCACATCAAGCGAGGTATTGGGGCAGCGTTCATCACAGGCCTCGCCCACCCCTAAAAAGTGAATTTTCATGATGCGCAGCAAACTGAAAAAAAAGGACTTTGTCCAGTCAAAAATGAGAAGGATTGTTTTGTGTCAAAATAGGGCGACAGGCAAAATTGAACAAGTCACGTAGAAAATATGTGGTATACTGTAAAAATGGCAAAATTTTCATTCACCGGGAAAATTACCCACCTGCTGTCCCAGTACGAGGCCCTGGGCCGCGAGGAACAGGAACTTCTCCAGCTCATTTCGATCATGTTCGAGCCGGCCGGCGCTGCAGCGATCAACAGCTGCTTCCTGGAATTCACCGGCAGGCGCCATGGGAATAGCGCGCCCGGCGAGGAGCGGCCTCAATCCGCACTGCTGCGCAAACTGCAGGAACAGGGACTCGTCACCTGGCGCTTGCAGTGCAACCCGCTGATCGTGGAAATCATCAGCAGAAAGGCCCTGGCGGCTGGCAACTTCGCCCGCATGGCCCGCACCATCGGCAAACACCTTCCCGCCCACGGCCCGGCCCATGAGGCCCTGCCGCACAAAAGCCTGCGCCATCTGCGGGAAATGCGCATCGGCCTGTATCTGGGCGATTTCGACCATTTCAACGAGCATCTGCTGCACTACTATGAGTGTCCGGAAACCTCGGAACAGCATTCGCCGCTGGTGGAGATCGTCAACAACCCCTTTGAGGCGCAGTGGTTCAGCACCCTGCCGCCCCATCTGCAGCTCCACGGCCTGCATGAAATCAGCAGGAAAAGCCTGCTTGAGCTTGCCTCCTTTGCCGGGCCGCTGGCTTATCTCAGTGAGGCAAACACCCTGCAGCTGATCCCGCCACCGGGCTGGCCGGCCGTCTACTACCTGATGATCAGCAACCAGTTGCTGCGCGCCGACCTTGCCGCTGCCCGCGAAAAAATCGAGCAGGCCGCCCGCCAGATTGATTCCTTCGGCCTGCGGGGCTGGCTGGCCTTCCTGGAGGGCCGCAACGCGGACGCCCTCGCCAGCTTTCAGGAGGATCTCTCTGAGCTGCGCAGCCGAAAAGAGGCGAAAAACGCCTTTTTCATCGGCATGGAAGGACTCATCTACCTGCTGGCCCTGCTGAAATCAGGGGATTACCGGAAGTTCCCGCTCATCTCCACCTTTATCGCCGCCGTGGAAACCGAGCAGAACAACAACCCCCTGCTCCCTGCCTATCTGATTCTCCTGCAGGTGACCAGGGCAAAACTGGAAAACTTCAAGCCTGACGCCACCTCCCAGATCTGGCGGCCCGGCGAAAAGGACGCAGTGACCGCCCTGTTCATGGGCCTTGGCAGTTTCTGGCTGAACGGCGCCCTGGAATCAGGCCAGCGCCAGGAACTGCATGAATTTTACAGCCGGGCCAGGGAAAACGGCTATGACTGGCTGGCCCTGGAATTTGCCTCCCTGCTCTATCAGGCCACTGAAATCGAAGCCTATCAGCAATTCTGCCGGACCATCTGCCGGGATTCGGCACTTACCTCGCTGCTCGCCGTGCTGCCCCATGAAAAGGCATGGCAGCGGGCCCTGAAGGCGCTCAATATCGTCAGCCTGGAACAGGAAGAGGCCGGTCCGTACCGTTACCGAATGGCCTGGCTGGTGGACTTCCGGGACGGCTTTGTCACCATTCACCCCAGGGAACAGAAACTCACCGTCAGCGGCAAATGGAGCCAGGGCCGCTCGGTGGCCCTCAAGCGTCTCCATGCCGGCGAAAATCTTCCTTTTCTCACCGAGCAGGACCAGAAAATCAGGGCCACCCTGCGCAAAAAGGAATCCGGTCAGGAAACCTCCTTCGAGTTTGACATGGATGAGACCCTGTCCGCCCTGGTCGGTCATCCCCTGCTTTTTTCCAGCGCTCATCCCGCCGTGCCCGTCGAATTCACCCGGGGCGAACCCGAGCTGCACGCCACCCAGCAGGGGGACAAGGTGCTGCTGAAATTTTCCTCCCCCATCGGCGATGAAAAGGTGATGGCCATCCGGGAGACCCCCACCCGCTTCAGGATCATTGAAATCTCCGAAAAACACCGCAGGATCGCGGCAATCATCGGCGACGACGGCCTGCTCATTCCGGAAGGCGCCAAAAAACAGGCCCTGGAAACCCTGGGCAATCTCTCCTCCTGTCTGACCATCCATTCGGATATCGGCGCGACATCACGGGAGATCGAAGAGGTGCGGGCCGCGGACAAGATCATCATGCAGCTGCTGCCGGTGGGCAACGGCTTCAGGGTTTCCATGCTGGTCAAGCCTTTCAGCGTCGGCGGTCCGTATCTCTATCCCGGCGAAGGCGCGGTGAACGTCATGGCCGAAATCCACGGCAAGCGTCTGCAGACCTGCCGCAACCTCGACCAAGAGCGGGAAAACTGCGCCAGGCTCGAGGAAAGGTGTCCCACCCTGGCCCGACTGAGCGGGCTTGACGGCGAATGGTTCATCGAGGATCTGCAGGATTGCCTGGAGGTGCTCAATGAAATCGAGCAGCTGGGGGATGAGGTGATCATCGAGTGGCCGGAAGGGGAAAAACTGGCCATCCGCCATCATGCCTCGTTTCCTGAGTTCCATGTGCAGATCAGACGGAAACAGAACTGGTTTGAAGTCGACGGCCAGCTCACCATTGACCAGGAAAAGGTGCTGGAGCTGAAAACCCTGCTGGAGCTGACCCAGGCCAACTCCGGCCGCTTCATTCCGCTGGGCAAAGGCGAGTTTCTGGCGCTCTCCCGGGAATTCAGGAAACAGCTGGATGAATTAAGCGCCTTTACCGAGCCCCTGGGTCAGAAACGGCGGCTGCATCCCCTGGCATCCTGCGCCCTGGAAGGTTTCACGGAAAGCGGCATCCGGGTGACCGCCGACAGCAACTGGCAGGAACAACTGCAGCGCATCCGGGACTCACGTTCCTTCCAGAGCGAGGTGCCGACCACTCTGCAGGCCGAGCTGCGCGAGTACCAGATCGAGGGATTCAAGTGGCTGGCCCGGCTCAAACACTGGGGGGTGGGCGCCTGTCTGGCCGACGACATGGGCCTGGGCAAAACCGTGCAGAGCCTGGGCATCATTCTGCAGGAGGCGCCTCAGGGTCCTTCGCTGGTGGTGGCCCCCACCTCCGTCTGCCTGAACTGGCAGGAGGAGATCCTCCGTTTCGCCCCCACCCTGCAGTCCGTGATCTTCGGCGGCAAGGAGCGGCAGCAGCTGATCGACGGCCTGGCCCCCTTTGACGTGCTGATCTGCAGCTACGGTCTGCTGCAGCAGGAGGACAAGCTGCTCTCCTCCAGAAAATGGCAGGTCATCGTGCTGGACGAGGCCCAGGCCATCAAAAACATTGCCACCAAACGCTCCCGGGCGGCCATGGAACTGGATGGCAACTTCAAGATGATCACCACCGGCACCCCCATCGAAAACCATCTGGGAGAGCTGTGGAATCTGTTCAATTTCATCAACCCGGGTCTGCTCGGCTCCCTGGAGCAGTTCAATCAGCGCTATGCCCTGGCCATTGAAAAGGACCGGGACAAGAACGCCCGCAAGAAGCTGAAGAAGCTGATCCAGCCCTTCATCCTGCGGCGGCTCAAAAGCCAGGTGCTGGAGGAGCTGCCGCCGCGCACCGAGGTGGTTCTGCAGATCGACATGAGCCCTGAAGAGACCGCCTTCTACGAGGCGCTGCGCCTCCGGGCCCTGGAAAAGATCGAACGCTCCGATGCCCTGCCGGCCCACCGGCACATGCAGATCCTGGCCGAGATCATGCGCCTGCGCCAGGCCTGCTGCAATCCCAGGCTGGTCCAGCCTGATTCCGCCATACAAAGCTCCAAGCTTGAATTGTTCGGCACCATCATCATGGAGCTCATCGAAAATCGGCACAAGGCCCTGGTTTTCAGCCAGTTTGCCCGGCACCTGCACATTATCCGCTCCTTTCTCGACCAGCACCATATCACCTACAAATACCTGGACGGCTCCACCCCGGCCCACAAGCGCCAGGAGCAGGTGGCCGAGTTCCAGGCCGGCGACGGCGATCTCTTCCTGATCAGCCTCAAGGCAGGCGGCCTTGGGCTCAATCTCACCGCCGCCGATTATGTCATCCACATGGACCCGTGGTGGAACCCGGCCGTGGAGGACCAGGCCTCGGACCGGGCCCACCGCATCGGCCAGACCCGTCCGGTGACGGTCTACCGGCTGGTCACCAGAAATACCATTGAGGAAAAGATTCTCCGGCTGCACCAGGACAAGCGCGACCTGGCGGACAGTCTCCTGGAAGGCAGCGATGCGAGTAACAAGCTGCGGGCCGAAGACCTGCTGGAACTGCTGGAAAGTTTTTAATAATAGTTATTATTTATTTGCTTTTCTCTCCATTTTTGCTATGTTTTACAAAACCCCTTAAATTCTGACAATTTCGTAAAAAGTCATTTTCGGGGATGGCTAAGCAAAAATCGTCAAATGCGAGGCGCGCAAATTTCGAGGAATGAGGCGTACTTGGGTACGCCGCAGTGACGAGATAATTTGCAGCAAC
>QZKJ01000105.1 GCA_003605035.1 Desulfurivibrio sp. | reverse complement strand
GAAGACGATCAGCAAAGCGATGTTCATCGCATTGATACCCTGGGTGATGTGCTGCACAGCGCCCAGGGTGGTCCATGCTTCTTCCAGATACCCCATCCCTGGAACATGCACCCACACATCGCGCGGGGAAGAGCCGGCGATGATATCCACATGCAGCCCCGTGCGCTCGCTGATTTCACTCGCCACCCGTTCCACTTTATGCAGGTTTTCTTCGGAATACTCGACCCCGTTGGTCGGGCCGGTTCCAACGATAATGTAGGAGAAGGTGAGCACGCCCACCCGGCCGATGATCATCATCAGGATGATCCAGCACTTCCCCCAGCCATTGAGTTCCGGGGTTACGCCCATGGACAGTCCCACGGTTCCGAAGGCCGAGACCGTCTCGAACAGATAGCCGAGAAAAGTGCCGTGTGAACAGCTTACCGTGTGGCCGGTGGCCGAATCCCCGGCCAGAAGCATGAACAGCACCGTGGCGATGAACCCCGAAGAAACGAGAATGAGCGAGACACTGCGGGTCACGGTTTCATTCGGCACGCTTTTCCTGAAGATGTTGACCCGCCGTCTTTTTCTGATTCTGCTTAGGGTGAATGCCGTCAGCAGGGCCAGGGTGGTGGTCTTCACGCCGCCGCCGCAGGAGCCGGGGGAGGCGCCGAAGAACATGAGAAAGATCATCATTGCCAGGGTGGCGTCCTGCAATGATGCGATGTCCACGGTGTTGAAGCCCGCGGTGCGACAGGTTATGGACTGGAACAGCGGGGTCAGCAGGCGCTGGGCAAGGGAGGTCGTTGCGCCCGGATGCTGCCGTTCCAGCAGGGCGAACATCAGGGCGCCGGCGATGATCAGCACCATGGTGGTCACCAGCACCGTCCTGGTCTGGATGGCCAGCCGGGCTCTTTGTCTGTTCCTGTTAGTCAGCCAGGACTGGAGATCGTAGAGCACGGGAAACCCGATGCCCCCTGCTACAATCAGGCAGCAGATGGTCGTGTTGAGGAGCAGGTTGCCGCTGTACCGCATCAGGCTGTCCGGAAACAGCGCAAACCCGGCGTTGCAGAATGCCGAAACGGCATGAAAGATGGCCATGTACACGGCATTGGCGCCCCCGAGTTCCTGCCACCAGTGGATGGTCAGCAATAATGCTCCCGTGATTTCGGCCCCAATGGTAAAAAGGAAAATGCTTTTGAGCAGCCCGAAGATATCCGCGCGCGGGGTATGGGCGAAGAGATCCTGCATGATCATCCGCTGCCGGAAGGAAACGCTGCGGCCGAGCCATTGGAAAAGGGCCACGGAAATGGTCATCACTCCGAGGCCGCCGACCTGGATCAGCGCGAGGATGACACACTGGCCGAAGAAGGTGAAATAGCTGCCGGTATCCACCACCACCAGGCCGGTGACGCAGACGGCGGAGGTGGCGGTGAACAGCGCGTCCAGCCAGCTTATTGCACCGCTCCTGGTGGAAGCGGGAAGTTTGAGCGCGAGCGTCCCCAGCACGATGGCCAGCAGAAAACTGGCCAGCACCAGGGTGGCCGGATGCGCCTTGAGTATTTTCCCGTGAATCGTCATGCTGAGCGCCTCGGGTTCAGATAGTACTCGCAGCGCAGATGGTCCCCGGTCCCGCAGATCTCCCGCAGCCGGCGGCCGCCAAGCACCATCCGGTCAAGGTAGGCGCCGCATACCGTCATTTCGTGGTGGGGATCTATGCTGTTGTAATGCAGAAAGGGACACAGCGTGGCCAGTTGCCGCGCCAGGCGGTCCTCCGGCCCCAATCCCGCGATGATCGCCCGGATCTGTTGGGCATCCAGGGCGATTTCGCCGGCATGGTGCGCGAAATCCACTCCCGCCTGCCGCAGGTTTTCGAGGAGCTTCCGGTGCTTTGCGGGCAAAAGCGCCAGCACGGGAATGCTGCGGGTGTGGCGGTTGCGCTTCAGCAGGGCACTGAGTTCCAGCAGGGCTTCCTGCTCCCGGACCGGCAGGTTGCCGAAACGAAGGACAATGATCGCCGGCCTTCGGTCAGTCGCCCTGTCCAGACAGCGGAGCGGGCTGGCAACCCGCTCTTCCCCGGCACCGGCCGGCTGGTTGACCGCGCCGGCCGGGTCGCACAACAGGACACGCAATCCCCGGGCCTGAGAATTTTCACCGGTGTCTGATTGGTTATTTATCTGCATGTTCACGGCCGCCGCTTTCATCCCCGTACACGCCATCTCTTTTATCCGGGCCGAGATCAATCCCGCCGAATTTTTCCCAGGAGGTGGCCCGCTGCAGATTCGCCGCGGCAGGTTTGAAGGTGGGATTGATGTCCAGGGCCGCCCGGTAGAACTTTAATGCTTCCAGCCGTTCCTGGTTGATTTCAAGTAAGGCGCCGAGCAGGTTGTAGGCCTCGGGCTGGGCCGGATCGGCGGCAATGGCCCGGCGGGCCGTTGCCCGGGCAGCGGCGAAGCTGCGGTCCGAGATGTGCCGTTTTGCCAGTTCGATCAGGGCGGGATAATCGACCGCGTTCTCTTCGTCCAGCGACTCCCGTTGCAGGACCCGGCTCGCCAGCTGCCGGATTTCCCCGGGGCTGAAGGGCTTTTGGATAAAGTCCACTGCACCGAGCTTCATGGCCTCCACCGCGGACTCGACGGTCCCGTGGGCCGTGATGATAATCACCCGGATTGCCGGCCAAGTATCCTTGATCCGGCACAGCACCTTCAGGCCATCAAGGCCAGGCATCTTCAGGTCCAGGAAGACCAGCCTGCAGGGCTCCTCGACCAGTTTCCGCAGGGCCTCCTCGCCATTTGCCGCGGTCCGCACCGGAATTTCCAGGGATTCCAGCGCGTGGGCCATGGTCAGCCGGATGTTTTTTTCATCGTCCACCACCAGGATCGGTTCTTTCTCCACGACTCCTCCTATTGATGATTTCGTAAAGCCATTTTCGGGGATGGCTAAGCAAAAATCGTCAAATGCGAGGCGCGCAAATTTCGAGGAATGAGGCGTACTCGGGTACGCCGCAGTGACGAGATAATTTGCAGCAACAAAGCACTTGGCGACTTTTTGCGACGCCATACCTACTGATCGCCTGCCGGCAGGGTAAAGGTGAAGGTGCTGCCCAGGCCGGGGGAGGATTCCACCCAGATCCCCCCGCCATGGGCCCGGACGATCTCCTTGCAGATGGCGAGTCCCAGGCCCGTACCATCAGCCTCCCGCCCTTTTACCTGCACGAATTTCTGGAAAATCCTGGCTTGATAGGCCAGGGGTATTCCCGGCCCATCGTCACGGACGGACAGGTGGACCAGGGGGCCGATCCGGTGCGCCCGCAAATTGATCTGACCACCCCTGCTCACATAACGAAGGGCATTGGAAATCAGGTTGGTCAGCACCCAGGTGATCTTGTTGGCGTCCGCCCGCACCTTTGGCAGGTCGCCGGCGGTTTCGGCAGTGAGGACGACCCCCTTCATGTCCGCCTGACTCTTGAAAATTGTCTGCACATGGTCAAAAAGGATCGGCACCTCAAGCTCCGCAAATTCCATTTCGATGCGGCCCGCCTCGATCCTGGACAGGTCCAGCAGATCGCTGACCAGGGCCTTCATCCGGTGCACCTCTTCGTGGGCCGCCTGCAAGAGTTCCCGATCCTTTTCGGGAAGAAGCGGGGCGGCGTGTTCCAGCAGCAGATCAACACTCATGCCCAGACTGGTCAGCGGGGTGCGCAGCTCGTGGGAGGCAGCCGTGATGAATTCACTCTTGAGCCGCTCCACTTCCTTCAGGCGGGTGACGTCCCTGAGCAGGAGCACGATGCCGGAGAGGTTGCGGTCCCTGCCGCGAATGGCCGTGACGGAAAAGAGATAGTGCCGCCGCCGCTCTCCATCCGGGAAAACGATGATCCGCTGCTCATCGGGCAGAGCGGGATGAGTGCCGCTTTCCACGGTATGACGGATCAGCTCGCAAACCGTTGCGTCCGGGATGATATCGGCGCACTGCAGAGAGGATGTCTCAGGTGTCGCCAGATCCAGCATCCGGCGGGCCGCCGGGTTGATGCCGGTAACCCGCAGTCTGGTGTCGAAAACCAGCAGGGAGTCCTCGATGCTGGCGAGAATCGCTTCGCCCTTGTTTTTTTCCGCGATGATCTGTTCGATATTCATCTCCTGGTAGCGGCAGAGCTGAGTGGCCATCTGATTGAATTCGCTAGCAAAAATGCCAAGTTCGTCGCCGGTGTCCACCGGTACCTGGACAGCGTAGTCGCCGGAGGAGATCCGGCGGGAGGCCTCCATGAAACGACGGATCGGCCGGACGATCCGCTCCGCCAGAAACAGGCTGAAGAGCAGGGCGACAACCGAGGCCGCGGCCGCCACCAGGGTGGTGGACCAGATTGCCCGGCTGGCTACCGTGCCCGCCTTGAGGCTTGCGGCGTACATGGTTTCCTCATTGAGCTGGCGCACACTGATGCACGCCTCGCGGACTTTGGCGAAAAGGGGGTAGACGCTTTCCTGATAGGCAGCTGGCCGCAGGGGTGGTCTGGCGGGACCGCTCCGCTCGGTCAGGGTGGAAAAGTGACGTCGATAGCTGGCGTAGTCAACCTCGATGGACCGGATACGTTCCGCCTCGCCGGCAATGGTGATGTTGTCCCTGGCCCGGGCCAGCCACTGGAGAAAAACGGCCTCGTTTTCCCTGAACTGGCTGGTCCCTTTCTCCCGTTCCCCCAGAAAAATGAGCAGGATGCCGCTGTCCTGGCGTTCCAGGGCGTCCACCATGTTTTCGGCGGCCAGGATGCTCCGGTAGTTCTCGCTCAGGATGGCCCCGGAGGCCCGGCCCAGGGAAACGAGATTGGTGACCGCCCAGGCCATCACCAGACCCATGAGGGCGAAGGCGACGCCATAGCCGATGAGTATTTTCTTTTTTAATGTCATGTCAGTCCTTAAACCACAGGTAGCCGATTTATGCATGAGCAACGAGCATGCCAGAAGGTAAAGCTCGTAGTTTTGAGGAGTTGCATATCACGCTGGGTAATTCTGCCTTGAAGAATGAAAGGAAGGGGAGGATATGGCCTTGCATAATGCAAGGCAGGGCAGGAGCAGGCCATACTCTCTTGAGCCACTGGGCGGACATCCCGGGATGCTCAGCCGGCCGGGGGCAAGGGCGCCGCGCCAGGCGGGGAGGTGTCCGGCAGGGCCCTGGTATCGACCACCACCACGGTGATATCCCTGCCTTCGGTGATCAGCCGCTCCACGAGGCTGACTTCCCCCAGCAGGCGGCGCCAGAAAGGCATCTTCCTGCCCGGGGTGCCGAGGACAATATGGCCGACCCGGTATTCCCTGGCAAACTGCAGGATGGTCTTGACGATATCGTCGCCCTTGTAGGTGAAAACGGTAGCTCCCAGCTGGTGGGCGAGGGTCAGGGTGTTGGCGAGAACCCTTTGGGTCGCCGCGTCAATGACCACCGGACGTTCCCGGGAGGTCTGCACATAGACGGCGTACCAGTTGCGGTTCAGTCTGCCGGCCAGGCGGGAGGCATGGCGGAGCAGGGCCTGGCTGTTCGGCCCCCGGGAACTGAGGCAGACCATGACCTGATCAGGGCTGGAGGGGAGTTCTTCCGTTTGGGGATCGCGCCGGCGGGCATCGATCTGGGCCGCCAGCTCCCGCAGGGTCAGTTCGCGCAGCTGCTCGAGGTTGGCGGGCTTGAAGAAATGATCCAGGGCGGTTTCGATGCGTTCCCTGGTATAAACCTTGCCCTCCTGCAGACGGCGGCGCAGGTCTTCGGTGGTGAGGTCCACGTTGACCAGCTGATCGGCCTGGGCCACGACGCGGTCGGGGATGCGCTCCCGCACCTTGACGCCGGTGGCGCGTTCAATGGTTTCATACAGGCTTTCCAGATGCTGGATATTCAGGGTGGAGATGACATGGATGCCGGCCTCGAGTATTGCATCCACATCCTGATAACGCTTGACGTTTCCGCTGCCCGGCACGTTGGTATGGGCGAGTTCATCCACCAGCACCACCGCCGGGTGGCGGGCGAGGATCGCCTTGAGATCCATTTCCTCGATCTCGATATTCCGGTAGGTGATGGTGCGGCGGGCAATTGCTTCCAGGCCTGTGAGCAGGGCCTCGGTTTCCGCCCTGCCGTGGGTTTCCACCAGGCCGGCCACCACGTCGATGCCATCCTCCTTCAGCCGGTGCCCTTCCTGGAGCATCTGAAAGGTCTTGCCCACCCCTGCCGCATAGCCCAGGTAGATTTTCAACCTGCCCCGCGCCGCCCGGCGGATCAGGTGCAGGAAGCTGTCAGCGCGATCAGCATTCATCTCAGCGGCCCGACCTGTCCAGATCCAGGTTGAGCAGCAGCACGTTCACCAGCGGTTCAGGGGTGAACACCCTGCCTGGACGGAAGGCGTGTTTGGCCAGAAGTTCCATCACCTCGCTGGCCTCTATTCCCCGGGCGGCCGCGACCCGCGGCGCCTGATAGCTGGCCGCCTGCAGGGTAATATGCGGGTCCAGGCCGCTGCCCGAGGCGCTGACCAGATCTGCCGGCAGCGGTTTTCCGCCGCCTGCCGTGCGGGCCAGGATTTCCTCCGCCCGGGCCCGCAGGGCGGGGCTGGCCGGGGACAGGTTGCTGCCGCCGGCTGCCGAACCATTATAGTCCACCGCCGAGGGCCGCGGCCGGAAGTATTCGGGCCGGGCGAAGCCCTGGGCCAGGAACGCGCTGCCGATAATCCCGCCCTGTTCATTGCGGAGCAGCGATCCGCCCGCCGTGTGGGGCGTCACCAGGTACCCGACGCCCAGGATCAGCAGGGGGTAGAGAAGAGAACAGAAGGTCATGGTGACCAGCACGATGCGGACCGCTGCCGCGATCCGGGAAAACAAAGGAGCTTCTGCAATTGCGTTGTTCATGACGCCTCCTAGAAAATGCCCATCAGACTCAGGGCCAGGTCAATCAACTTGATGCCGGCGAAAGGGGCGAGCAGGCCGCCCAGTCCGTAAATCAGCAGATTGCGCCGCAGGATGCTGTCCGCGCCCATTGGCCGGTATCTGACCCCTTTGATGGCGATGGGAATCAGCAGCGGAATGATGATCGCGTTAAAAATCAGGGCCGAGATGATGGCGCTGCCGGGCGTGGCCAGGCCCATGATGTTGAGGGCCGCGAGCTGGGGGATGGCCAGCATGAACATGGCCGGAACGATGGCAAAGTACTTGGCCACGTCATTGGCGATGGAAAAAGTCGTCAGCGCCCCGCGGGTCATGAGCAGCTGCTTGCCGATCTCGATGACCTCGATGAGCTTGGTGGGGTCGCTGTCCAGATCGACCATGTTGCCCGCCTCCTTGGCCGCCTGGGTGCCGGAGTTCATGGCGATGCCGATGTCGGCCTGGGCGAGCGCCGGGGCGTCATTGGTGCCGTCGCCCATCATGGCAATCAATCTGCCTGCGCGCTGTTCCCGGCGGATATACTCAAGTTTGTCCTCGGGCCTGGCTTCGGCGATGTAGTCGTCCACCCCGGCCTGTTCCGCGATGGCGGCGGCGGTGAGCGGGTTGTCCCCGGTCACCATGATGACCCGCAGCCCCATGGCCCTGAGGCGGTCGAAGCGGTCGCGGATGCCGGGTTTCAGCACATCCGACAGGGCGACCACGCCGAGCAAGTTCTGGTTCTCGGCAACGACTATCGGCGTGCTGCCCTGGCGGGCAACGCTCTCCACCAGCCCCTGCAGGGCAGGGGGGATGGGGGAGCCATGTTCCTTGACGTAGGCCTGCACCGCGTCGGCTGCGCCTTTGCGGTATGAGTTGCCGTCCGGGAGATCAAGCCCGCTCAGGCGGGTTTGGGCGGTAAAGGCAATAATCCTGGCCTGCGGGGTTTCGCTGGGCGCCTCCGGTCCAAGGGTCTTCTCGCCGAGACGGACGATGGATTTTCCCTCGGGCGTCTGGTCCCCGAAAGAGGCGCGCATGGCCGCCTCGGCAAGCTGCTCTCCAGTCACTCCGGGCAAGGGAAAATAGGCGGTGGCCTGACGATCGCCCATGGTAATGGTGCCGGTCTTGTCCAGCAGCAGGGTGTCGATGTCGCCGGCCAGTTCCACCGCCTTGCCGCTTTTGGCCAGCACGTTGGCCGACAGGGCGCGGTCCATGCCGGCCAGGCCGATGGCCGCCAGCAGGGCGCCGATGGTGGTCGGAATGAGGCAGATCAGGAGCGCGATCAGGGTGGGAATCGGCAGATTCACCCCGAAGTAGCGGCCGATGGGCCACAGCGCCCCGGTCACCATGAGAAAGGCCAGGGTCAGCCCGGCCAGGGTCACGGTCAGCGCCAGCTCGTTGGGCGTTTTCTGTCGTTCAGCCCCCTCGACAAGCGCGATCATCCGGTCGAGAAACGACTCGCCGGCCCCGGCCGTGATACGGATCCTGAGCTGGTCGGAGAGAACGCGGGTGCCGCCGGTGACGCCTGAGCGGTCACCGCCCGCCTCCCGGACCACGGGCGCCGACTCGCCGGTGATGGCCGATTCGTCGACGCTTGCGGCGCCCTCGACCACCTCGCCGTCGCTGGGGATGACCTCACCCGCGGCCACCAGTACGACATCGCCTTCACGAAGCTCGTCGGAGCTGATTTTTTCCTCTCCGCCATTAACCACCCGGCGGGCGTGGGTGCTGCGCCGGGTCCGCTTCAGGGTATCCGCCTGGGCCTTGCCCCGCGACTCGGCCAGGGCCTCGGCGAAGTTGGCAAACAGCACGGTGAGCCACAGGATCATTGTCACGGCGAGGGTGTAGGCCAGGGTTTCCCGGTTTGCGAACATTTCCGTGACAAGCACCAGGGTGGTAAGTGCCGCGCCGATCTCGGTGATGAACATCACCGGGTTTCTCGCCATGACCCGGGGCTGCAGCATGAGCACGGCCTGCCAGCAGGCGACGCGCAACATCTGCGGCTCAAAAAGCGAAGCCCGGCGAGCCCGGCGGCGTTCGAGCTTGGCCTGGACATGGTCGTTGCCGGGGCCGCTCAATTTCTCCGGTTGTCTTTGCATTGCGGTCATCCTCCCGAGGCCAGATGCTCGGCGATGGGCCCGAGCACCGCCACCGGCAGAAACAGCAGCGCGCCGATGAAGACCACACTCCCCAGGATGACGAGGCCGAACAGGGGGGTGTCGGTGCGCAGGGTGCCGGCGGTGGCGGGGGCCGGTTTTTTGGCGGCCAGCGAGCCGGCGATGGCGAGCGGCAGGATGATCGGCAGGAAGCGGCCCAGCAGCATGACGATAGCGGTCGCCACGTTCCAGGCCGCGGTATTGTCGCCCAGCCCCTCAAAGCCCGAACCGTTGTTGGCGGCGGCGGAGCTGAACTCATAAAGGATTTCCGAGAAGCCGTGAAACCCCTGGTCCTGCACGGTGGCGGCGCCCCAGGGGGTGGCCGCAAACAGCGCCGTTCCCCCCAGGATTAACAGGGGATGGACCAGAATGGCCAGCAGGGCGAACTTCATTTCCCTGGTCTCCACCTTGCGGCCCAGGTATTCCGGGGTGCGGCCCACCATCATGCCGCTGATGAACACGCCGACAATGATGTAGAGAAACATGTTGATCATGCCGACTCCGACCCCGCCGAAGGAGACGTTGAACCACATGCCGGTCAGGGCGATGAGGCCGGTGAGCGGGTTGAGGCTGTCGTGCATGCAGTTTACCGATCCGTTGCTGGTGGCGGTGGTCAGCACCCCCCAGGTGGGCCCAGCGGCCGTGCCGAAACGCAGTTCCTTGCCTTCCAGATTAGCCGCGGCCGCCACCGGCAGGCCGGTGAAGGCCGCGCTGGGAGCGCTCTCCAGGTAATTGGCGAAACCTACCTTGACCGCAAGCAGCGCCCCCATCACCAGGAAAATCACGGCGGCGTGGCGCAGCCGGCCGGTGAGGCGGCCGAACATCCAGACGCAGGCCATGGGCACCAGCATGATGAACATGCATTCGACCACATTGGTGAGGAAGGTTGGGTTTTCAAAGGGATGGGTGGAGTTGGCTCCGAAGAAGCCGCCGCCGTTGGTGCCGAGCTGCTTGATGGCCACAAAGGCAGCCACCGGCCCGCGGGCGATGGTCTGATTCGCCCCTTCAATGGTGGTGGCAAGAGCTGCGCCGTCCAGGGTCATGACCACGCCGCCCAGCACCAGAATGGCAGCGCCCGTGGTGGCGAGCGGCAGCAGGATGAGCAGGGTGGCCCGCAGGAGATCATTGTAAAAGTTGCCCAGCCCGCTACTGCCCGAAAGCCCCCTGGCCAGGGCCGTGAGTGCGGCGATGCCGGTGGCGGCAGAGACGAACTGCAGCCACATGAGACCGAAGAGCTGGGAAAAGTAGCTCATGGTCAACTCGCCCGCATAGTGCTGCAGGTTGGTGTTGGCGGTGAAGGAGGCCACGGTGTGAAAAATGAGGCTCGGCTCGATCGCCCCCCTGGCGTCGGGATTGAGCGGCAGCAGTGGCTGCAGGGCAAGGACGGCAAAAACCACGGCAAACATCACGCTGTTAAACAGCAGCAGCGCCAGGACATACTGTTTCCAGTTCTGCTCAGCGATGATGATTTTCCCGCCAAGTCTCTGCAGAACCTTCTCGATGCGAAAACGAAACCCTTCTTGCTGCCGGGGCGGGCTCATCGCCCAGGTCATGGCTTGGCCCAGCGGCCAGGAGAGCAGGGCTGCGCCTCCCAGCATGAGCGTTATGAAAAATATCGACATGTCTGCCTCCGCTAAAAACGTTCGGGGGCGATGATGGCGTAGACGAGATACGCCAGGCACAGCACCAGGGTGATCGCTGCCAGATAGAGCATGCTTGCCTCCTATTGTGAGTGGTCCCTAAATTTTATCGCAGGCGGTGGTCAGCAGGGACAGGCCGATGAAAATGAGCAGGCCGAGGATGAAATAGGCCATCAGCATCATGATTGACTCCTTTATTGTTTGTCCGGGTTTTCGGCCAGTGGAAGGGTGAAGCGGAAAATCGAGCCCTTGCCGATTTCGCTGGCCGCGCTCACCTCTCCGCCATGGGCCCTGATGATCTCCCGCACCATGGAAAGGCCCAGGCCGACCCCGGATTCGTCATCCTGGCCGGGAACCCGGTAGAACTGTTCGAACAGATTGCTCAGGTGCTCCGGGGCAATTCCCTTGCCGGTATCCTCAACGAAAAAGGCCACCTGCTCCGGTTCCCGGTAAGCCCGGGCGGTCACTGAACCGCCCGGACTGGTGAAGCGGAGAGCGTTGGCAAACAGATCCGCGAAGACCTGGCGGATTTTTCCGGCGTCCGCCATGACCTCGGGCAGGTCGTCCGCCACGTCATTCACCATGGTAACCCCTTTTTCCCTGGCCTCGACCAGGAATGGCTCGATGGCATCCCGGACCAGAACCTGTGGCGCCACAGGCTCGAGGGACACCCGGGCCTTGCCTGATTCGATGCGGATCAGATCGAGCAAACCGTCGAGGATGCGGACCAGCTTCTCGCTGTCGTCACGGGCCGCCACGAGCAGTTCGGTCTGCTGGTCAGTGAGGGGGCCGGCCTTTTCTTCCAGCAGGAGATGAACGGACAGGCGCAGCGAGGTCAGCGGAGTCTTCAGCTGCTGGGAAACGGTGGATACCACGTTGAGCTTCTCTTGCAACTGCTCATGCACTTGGGTGACGTCATCGAGAATCAGGGCCACGCCGATTGATTCGCGCTGGTCAGGGTCAAGAGGGATGGGAACGGCCAGGGGCTGAAAAAGACCGCGGCGGCTGCCGATGAGACGCTGGACCGGAGCAGCCTCAATGATGCGGCCCTCCTCCAGGGCCTGGCGGAGCAGGGGCGGCAGCCATGCATAGCCAAGATCCGCCGCCAGGATGCCCGGCTTGAAGTCGAAATCGCGGTCCGCACTCCTGGTGGCGACCTCCACCCTTCCCTCCTGATCGAGCACTGCTATGGCAGCCGGCAGGGCCTTGAAGACCTCTTCCGTGGCCAGCCGGGTCCGCATCATGGTTACCCTGTCCTTCCTGCGCACCAGCCGCAGGGCGGCCGCCATTTCATTAAAGGATTCCGAAAGGTGGCCGATCTCGTCGTCGGAAGCGGCTTTCAAGGCAAGATCGAAATTGCCGCGGCGGATTTCGTTGGTGGATTCAATCAGGCGATTGATGGGGCGCAGTATCCAGCGGCGGGTAAGGTGGCTGAAGAGCAGGGCCAGCAGTGCCGCCCCGATAATTGCCGTCAACATGCGCTGATGGGCGGCGGCTGCCAGGCGGCGGGCCGTGTTGTTCGCCTCGTTCATGTTGTTCTGGTTCATGAGCAGGACTTCCTGCGCCTTGCTCTTCATCTCCGTAAACAGGGGCTGCAGGACGGAAAAGTAGTCGGCCCGGCGCTCCCCGGCAGGACGATCGGCCCGGGTCACCTGCGGTATCGCGACGGTGTAGTCTGCAAAGAGTTTTTTTATCCGCTCCATCTTTTCCAGTTCTCCCGGCAGGGTGATATTGCCGAGTTCCCTGGTCAGGGCGTCGCGAAACCCGGGCGTGTAGTCCGCGATCAGGCGGTTTCCTTCCTCCTGGTTGCCGGCCAGGGTGAAGAGGATGCCGCTGTCCAGCCGTTCCAGGGCTTCCTTCATGTCCTGACAGGCTATGACGCTGCGGTAATTTTCCTGCAGGATCACATCGATGGCGTTACCCAGTTCATCGATCTGCGCCATGGTCAGCCCGCCGATGGCAGCGACGAGCACGAGCAGTCCGCTGAATCCGAACATGATTTTTTGTCTGATGCCGATCATAAGCGTGACCTCCAGGCCCTGACTAAGAGCACAAGTCATGCCAGACTTGCAAATCCCGTTTTCCCATATGATACCGGCATCTCCGGGGACGGATATCTTGCGATAGACAAGGATGTGGCAAAACGGACCTTGCAAAGTGCAAGGCCGGCAAAAGAGGGCGACAAGGCCTGCTCAGATGCCGTATTGTTTTCGTTTACGCCAGAGAGTGGCCTGGTCGATGCCCAGGATGTCCGCCGCTTCCTGCAGCGAGAAGGTATTGGCTATGACCCTTCTGATATGCAATTCCTCAATAATGGACAGAGCTACCCGGTCGCCGATGGCGGGTGTGCCGGGGCTGGGAGCGATATTGTCAGGCAGGTCGGTTTTGCCGATCATCTCCCCGCCGCCCAGGATCACGGCCCGTTCGATGGTGTTGCGCAGCTCGCGGACATTGCCGGGCCAGTTATGACAGGTCAGTGATTCTTCGGCCTCCCTGGTGAAGCCGAGCAGCGTCTTGTGGTTGGCCCGGCAGAAATAGGCGAGAAAATCAACGGCAAGGGGCATGATGTCCTCCTGCCGCTCGCGCAGCGGCGGGATGGTCAGGCTGATCACGTTGAGCCGGTAGAAAAGATCCTCCCGGAAGCGGTTCTCGGCCACCCGTTTGCCGAGATCGGCATTGGTGGCGGCGATGATGCGCACATCCGCCCTGCGGGGCGTCGCGTCACCCAGGCGCTCATATTCCTTGTCCTGGATAAAGCGCAGCAGTTTGGCCTGGACCGCCGGGGCCATGTCCCCGATCTCGTCCAGGAAAAGGGTGCCGCCCTCACAGGCCGCGATCCGCCCCGGATTGTCGCGGCTCGCCCCGGTGAACGCCCCCCTGGCATGGCCGAACAGTTCACTCTCCAGGAGATCGGACGGCACCGCCGGACACGGCACCACTGCCATGGGTTTGGCTGAGCGCGGACTCCAGTGATGGATGGCGCGGGCAAACACCGATTTGCCCGTACCGCTTTCCCCCTGGAGTAGGACAATGGCCTCCGAGGCCGCAGCCTTTCTGGCAATCTCGATCACCCGCTGCATGCCGGCGTTTCGGCTCTGCAGACGATCTTCCGGACCAAGCCGCTGCATGTCCTCTTTCAGGGCGGCGATCTCTGTTTCCAATGCCCGCAGCTTGCCGATGCGGCGGGTGAAAAGCCGGACCTGGTCAGGGGTGAAGGGTTTGGCGATGTAATCGGTGGCGCCGCGCCTGATCGCCTCCACCGCGCTTTCAATGGAGGCGTGCGCCGTAATGACCACGATCTTGGTCCACGGCGATTCCGACAGCAGGGCCGGAATCAACTCCATGCCGTCCTCCCCGCCAAGTCTGAGGTCGACAAAGGCCATGTCAAAGGCCCTCCGCCTGGCCTCCTCCAGGGCATCGGCGGGATTGCTCACCGCAATGACCATATGTCCCTCTGCCGCCAGACAATACGAGAGCGTCTTGCGGATATTGACCTCATCGTCGATGACTAATATATTCAGCATGATGGTGAACCGGTTCTCCCCTGGTGAACGGTTAGGATATTTTCATGGGGTCCTGCCTGGCCAATTTACCTCTTTTTGCAGGTAAAAACATCAGCAAAGGCGATTGAGCTGGAGATCTTCCGCAAGCGCCTCCGGGAAAACTTTCTCGCCGGCAAGCCAGAGATCATTTTATTTTCCATAACAAATAGTGTATGTTTTTTCTTATTCAGCGTGATCCCTGAACTGTAAATCGTCGATTCCAAGAGGTATCAGCATGCAGATAGGTATGATCGGACTGGGCAGAATGGGAATGAACATGGCGCGCCGGCTCCTGCAGGGCGGCCATCAGGTGGTTGCTTACAACCGCAGCCCGGACAAGACGGCGGAGATCGTCAACGAAGGGGCGACAGGCAGTTTTTCCCTGCCGGAGCTGGCGGAGAAGCTTGAGGGACGGCCCAGGGTGGTGTGGCTGATGCTGCCGGCCGGCAAGGCGATTGACGAACATCTGGAAAAGCTGCGCAATATCCTCAGCCCCGGTGACATCATCGTTGAGGGCGGCAACAGCAGATACCGGGATGACATCCGCCGGGCCGCCTATCTGAAAGGGGCCGGCATTCATTTTGTCGATGCCGGGGTGAGCGGCGGCATCTGGGGGCTCAAGGTCGGCTACTGCACCATGGTGGGCGGCGAGGAGAAGATTTTTCACTATCTTGAGCCGGTTTTCCAGGCCCTGGCCCCGGCGGACGGCTATCTCTACTGCGGGCCCACCGGGGCCGGCCATTTTGTCAAGATGATCCATAACGGCATCGAGTACGGCATGATGCAGGCATATGGCGAGGGTTTTGCCCTGCTGGAGGCCTCTCCCTATGCCGAACACCTTGACTTCCATAAGGTTGCCCATCTGTGGAACCAGGGCAGCGTGGTCCGTTCCTGGCTGCTCGAGCTGCTGGAGGAGGCCTTTGCCGCGGATGCCCGGCTTGACGGCTTGCAGGGCTACGTGGATGATTCCGGGGAAGGCCGCTGGACCGTGGAAGAGGCCATTGCCAGCGGGGTGAGCGCGCCGGTCATCACCATGGCGCTTTTTGCGCGTTTTCAGTCACGCAGGGAAAACGCCTTTGAAAACAGGGTGCTGGCTGCCCTGCGGCGGGAATTTGGCGGGCATGCGGTGAAGAAGGGGTGACGCGCTTCTCGCTGTCCGCATGGCTTTGCTGCGACCAGGGGAGATACCATGCAGGCAAATCTTGTCAAGGAAGAAATAAGCAGGGAAAAGGGCCGTGACTGTCTGGCGATGGGTGGGCTGGACCCCTGCACCATTGTTATTTTCGGGGCTTCCGGCGATCTGACCGCCCGCAAGCTCATTCCCGCCCTCTATCATATGTTTCTGAGCGGGTCACTGCCTGAGCCGGTCTCGGTGGTTGGCTGCGCGCGCACCATGTTCAGCAGTGATGATTTCCGCAGTCTGATGCACCAGGCCTGCGCGAGCCACGGCAAGGCTGACATGGCCGGCTGGCCCGAGTTCGCGGCCCTGCTTTTTTACCGGCAGGTGGCCTATGACTCGGAAAAATCCTTCCGGGAGCTGGCTGCTTACCTTGATGAGCTGGACCGGCAGCGGGGCACCAGGGGCAATCTGGTTTTTGATCTCGCCCTGCCGCCCACCCTCTATCCGGTGGTCGCCGAAATGCTCGGCCGGGCCGGGCTGGCGGCCCAGCATAGTGATAACCGGGGCTGGTCCCGCATTGTGGTGGAGAAGCCCTTTGGCCGGGATCTGGACAGCTCCCGGGAGCTTGACCGGGTGCTGCATGAGCATTTCCAGGAGGAGCAGATTTTTCGCATCGATCATTACCTGGCCAAGGAGACGGTGCAGAACATCCTGATGTTCCGTTTCGCCAATACCATTTTTGAACCGATCTGGAACCGCGGTTTCATTGACTGCGTGGGCATCATGGCGGCCGAGAAGCTGGGGGTGGAGAACCGGGCCGGCTACTATGAGCAGGCCGGGGTCATCCGCGATATGTTCCAGAATCACATGCTGCAGCTCCTCTCCCTGATCGCCATGGAACCGCCCTCCCATTTCGAGTCGGAGCAGGTGCGCGATGAAAAGGTGAAGCTGTTCTGCTCGATCCGTCCCTTTTCCCGCGGGCAAGGCGAGGTGGTGCTGGGCCAGTATGGCCCGGGCCTGCTGGACGGCCAGGAGGTCATGGGCTATCGCCAGGAGCCGGGGGTAGGGGCGAGATCACTGATCCCCACCTTTGCCCTGATGCATTTCTATGTGGAGAACTGGCGCTGGCAGGGGGTACCGTTCTGTCTGGTCTCCGGCAAGCGCCTGGCCGGCAAGCAGACCCGCATCATCATCCAGTTCAAGGAGGTGCCCCACTCCATCTTCCGGGATGTGCTGGGCGAAGAGGTGGTGCCCAACCGGCTGGTGCTGGGCATCTATCCCGAAGAGGGGATCAGCCTCACCTTTCAGACCAAAAATCCCGGCGCCCGGGTCTGCCTGCGGCCCATGACCATGGATTTCCGCTATGACACCGGCTCGGTGCTGGACGCCTATGAAAAGGTGCTGCTGGACTGCATTCTCGGCGACCACCTGCTCTTCTGGCGGCAGGACAGCATTGAACAGACCTGGAAGATCCTCACCCCCATTTTAAATGAATGCGAACAGTGCCAGGGCCGGGCGCAGCAGCTGCATCTCTACCCGGCCGGCAGCTGGGGGCCGGAGGCTGCCCGCGCGCAGGTGGACAGAATCCGTGACCGGAAAGAGGTTCGAAATGCCCCGTGACATCCCGGTGGGAAACGGCTCGCTGCTGGTAAACTTTGACGCCAATTATCAACTGCGCGACATTTACTGGCCCTATGTGGGACAGGAGAATCACACCGCCGGCGCCCCCTGCCGCATGGGCGTCTGGGTGGACCACACCTTCCGCTGGCTCGATGATGGCGGCTGGCAGCGCAGCCTGCGCTATCTGGATGATTCCCTGGTGACCGAGGTGACCCTGTTTTCTCCTGAGCTTGCTCTCAGGCTGGTCTGCCATGATCTGGTGGATTTTCACGTCAATCTCTATCTGAAAAAGATCATGGTGCATAACCTGGCGGAGAGAAACAGGGAGGTCCGGCTCTTCTTCGGCCAGGATCTGCGCATCGGCGGCCATGCCCTGGGTGACTGCGCCTATTATGAACCGGACAAGCGGGTGCTCTTCCATTACAAGGGCAAACGCTGGTTTCTGGTGAGCACGGCCAAGGGCCGGCCCGGGGAGTGCAGCGCCGGCCTTGATCAGTGGGCCGTGGGCGTCAAGGGCGTGGGCGACAAGGAGGGCACCTGGCGCGATGCGGAGGATGGCTTACTTTCCGGCAACCCGGTGGCCCAGGGCAGCGTGGACTCGGTGGTGGCGCTGCATCTGGAGGCCCCGGCCGGCGGTTCGGCCGAGGGCTGGTACTGGCTGGGAGTGGGGGAGGATTACGCCCAGGTGATGGATATTCAGCACAACCTCTGCAAACGGGGCGCTGATCCCTATCTGACCAGAACCAGGGACTACTGGCGCCTGTGGGTCAACAAGGAAAAAGACGGCACCGTGATGCTGTCCGGGGAACTGCAGCGTCTGTACCGGCGCAGCCTGCTGATTCTGCGCTCCCAGATTGACAACAACGGCGCCATTCTGGCTGCCAATGATTTTGATATCGCCGGTTTCAACTGCGACACCTATTCCTACATGTGGCCACGGGACGGGGCGCTGGTCGCCTCGGCCCTGATCGACGCCGGCTACGCGGAAATCACCGGTCGTTTTTTCGCCCTGTGCCACCAGGTCATTACCCGGGAGGGCTTTCTGCTTCATAAATACAACCCGGACGGCTCGCTGGCCTCCTCCTGGCACGGCTGGTACAAGGACGGCGAGCGGCAGCTGCCGGTGCAGGAGGATGAGACGGCCCTGGTGCTCTGGGCCCTGTGGAAACATTTTGACCGTTTCCGCGATATCGAGTTTATCAAGCCCCATTACCGCGGGCTGATCGTGCGGGCCGCCAACTGGCTGCTCTCCTTTCGGGATGAACAAACCGGCCTGCCGCTGCCCTCCTGGGATCTGTGGGAGGAGCGCAGGGGGGTGCACGGCTGGACCGTCGGGGCGGTGTGGGCCGGGCTGGAGGCGGCGGCCCGCTTTGTCCAGGCCTTCGGCCAGACCGACCTGGCCGAGGATTACCGGCGGGCGGCGGCCGGCATCAAGGCCGGGGTGGAGAAATATCTCTGGCAACCGGAGGCGGGCCGTTTTGCCAGGATGATCAAGCGCGGCAAAGACGGTTCCTGGGAGGTTGACACCCGGCTGGACGCCTCCCTGATGGGCCTGTGGTATTTCGGCATGTTTTCTCCTGATCATCCGCAGATCGTCAGCACCATGGAGGCGGTGCAGGAGAGGCTGTGGGTCAGGACCGAGGTCGGGGGCATGGCCCGCTACGAGGATGACTATTATCACCAGGTATCCACTGATCTGGCCAACGTGGCCGGCAACCCCTGGTTCATCTCCACCCTGTGGCTGGCGCAATGGTACATTGCCAGGGCGAAGAATCCGGCGGAACTGAACAAGGCCATGGACATCATGCAGTGGGTGTCTGACCGGGCGCTGCCAAGCGGCGTCATGGCCGAACAGGTGCACCCCTATACCAACGCGCCTCTTTCCGTGAGCCCGCTCACCTGGAGCCATGCGGCCTTTGTCCAGACCGTGCTGGAGTATATCCCCAGGCACAGGCAGGTGATGCTGCTGAAAATCTGAGGCCATGCGAAAAGCCCCTGGTGACCGCCGGCCGTCCGGAAAGCAACGAGGTATGTTTTTTTTCAGTGGGTTAGCTCTGTGCCTTCCGTGCTTTCCGTGGTAAATTCTTTTTTAAAATCTGATGGCTGTATAAAAAAGTCCATTGAGGCCGCCGGGCACCCGGAGAGCAGCGAGGCATATTTTTTCAACCGGTTAGCTCTGTGCCTTCCGTGCTTTCCGTGGTAAATTTTTTTTTAAAGGCTGATGGCTGTATAAAAAAGTCCCTGGTGACCGCCGGCCGTCCGGAAAGCAACGAGACATATTTTTTCAACCGGTTAGCTCCGTGCATTCCGTGCCTTCCGTGGTAAGTTCTTTTTTAAAGGCTGATGGCTGTATAAAAAAGTCCATTGAGGCCGCCGGGCACCCGGAGAGCAGTGAGGCATATTTTTTCAACCGGTTAGCTCCGTGCATTCCGTGCCTTCCGTGGTAAGTTCTTTTATGCCCGCAAATGAAACCAGAAACCTCAACGCAGAACCAGGAACATGAGCTATCTTCTCGCCGCCGACATCGGCGGCACCAAGACCGATCTGGCCATCTTCGCGGCCGGGCAGGGTTGCCGCAGTCCGGTGCACCAGGCCACCCTGGCAAACCGCAATTATGCATCCTTTGACCAGTTGCTGACCGGCTTCCTGCAGAACGTCAAGCTGCAGCCGGATAACGCCTGTTTCGGGGTGGCCGGGCCGGTGCTGGGCAACCGGGTCAGGCTGACCAACCTCCCCTGGGAGATTGCCGGCAGTGACATTGCCGGGCAGTTCGCCCTGGCCGGGGTCGAGATTATCAACGATCTGGTGGCCGTGGCCAGCGCCATCCCCCATCTGACAGCTGAGGATCTGTTTGTCCTGCAGCGCGGCAACCGCCGGGACCGGGGGGCGGTGGGGGTGGTGGCGCCGGGCACCGGGCTGGGCATTGCTTACTGCGTCTGGGACGGCAGCGGCTATCGTGCCTGCCCTTCCGAGGGCGGGCATGCCGGCTTTTCCCCGGGCAATGCCGACGAACTGGGGCTGCTGGGTTTCCTGCTCGAGCATGGCCTCGAGCCAAGCTTTGAATCGCTCTGTTCCGGCTCGGGGCTGCCCAATATTTATCGATTTCTGCTTGAGTCCGGCAGGTTTGCCGAGTCCGCCTGGCTGCGGGCGGATATCGCCGCGGCCCCTGATCCCACCCCGGTGATTGTCCAGGCTGCGCTGGGATCGGGGGAAAGATGCCCGGTCTGCCGTGAGGCCATGCGTCTTTTCACCGGCATCCTGGCCGGGGCCTGCGGCAATCTGGCGGTGACCGTGCTGGCCACCGGCGGCATCTATATCGGCGGCGGCATCCCGCCGAAAATTCTTTCCCTGCTGCGACAGGAGGATTTTGTCAAACGCTTTGCCGGGCAGGGCAAGATGGCCGGCCTGCTGGCGGATATGCCTGTCTCGGTCATTATCAATCCCAGGGCCGCCCTGATCGGCGCCGCCGCCTATGGTTTTCGCACCCATGACACTAAATAGACAAGTGGCCAGAAAGGCGGCCATCGTCGTCCTGATCATCGTCTGCCTGGCCGCCTTCAAATATCTGGGACTGGGGCAGTATCTGACCCTCGACTATCTGAAGCAGTCGCAGGAGCGTTTTGCCGGGCTGTATGCGGCTCGGCCCCTGGCCGTTATCGCCGTCTACATGCTGATCTACATTCTGGCGACGGCCCTGTCCCTGCCCGGGGCGGTGATCATGACGCTTGCCGGCGGGGCGCTCTTTGGCCTGCTGGTCGGCACGGTGGTCATCTCCTTTGCCAGCACCATCGGGGCAACCCTGGCCTGTCTGGTGTCCCGTTTTCTGCTGCGGGACTGGGTGCAGAAGAAATTCGGCGAGCGGCTGGCCCCGATCAACCGGGGCATTGAGCAGGAGGGCGGTTTTTATCTCTTCACCATGCGGCTGGTGCCCGCCTTTCCCTTTTTTCTCATCAATCTGGCCATGGGAGTGACCAGGATCCCGCTTCTGCAGTATTACTGGGTGTCGCAGATCGGCATGCTGCCAGGCACTATCGTCTATGTCAATGCCGGCAAGGAACTGGCCAAAATTGACTCCGTGTCCGGCATCCTCTCGCCCAGTCTGCTGGCCTCTTTCGCCCTGCTGGGCCTGTTTCCCATAACCGTTAAGAAGATCATGGCTGCTGTGGGCCGGAGAAAAGTGAGGAGTTCAACTTGCTGAGTTGTTGAAACATATTGAAATTAAATAAAATATTCTCTGGTTCCCCGAAACTTGTTTCCAGAGAATTCAGAAGCCAGGAGTCAGGAGCCAGAATAAAATGTAATAAAATCAATTCTTCTGAATTCTGTCTCCTGTCTTCTGCATTCCCATGAGGGAGATCAGAGCGGCAAATAGTCGCAAATAATGACCTTATCTCAATAAAATAGATCAAGTCAGAAAGTTGACGTGAGGAACTATGACGAAATTTGATTTTGACATCGGGGTCATCGGCGGCGGGGCCGCCGGGCTGACCGTGACCGCCGGGGCGGCGCAGCTCGGCGCCAAAACCCTGCTGCTTGAAAAAGAGCCGGCACTCGGCGGCGACTGCCTGCATTTTGGCTGTGTGCCGAGCAAAACCCTGATCCGTTCAGCCCAGGTCTACCAGTCCATGAAAAAGGCGGCGCACTACGGACTGCCGGCGCTGGACGTGCCGCCGGTTGATTTTGCCCGGGTGCGGGAGAGGATCAGGTCGGTCATCGCCACCATCCAGCAGCACGACTCGGTGGAGCGCTTCTGCAAACTGGGCGCCAGGGTGGAGTTCGGTGCCCCCCGCTTTATCGACGAGCACAGCGTATCCGTAAACGGCAGGAGCTATTCCGCCGGCTCCTGGGTCATTGCCACCGGCTCTTCACCGGCGCCGGCCCCTGTCCCAGGCCTTGAGGCCACGCCATTTCTGACCAACCGGGAAATCTTTTCCCTGGACAAACTGCCGGGGACCATGGCGGTCATCGGCGCCGGCCCAATTGCCATTGAGATGGCCCAGGCCTTCAACCGCCTGGGCGCCAGGGTGTTCGTCATCCAGCGCAGCGGCCAGATCCTCAGCAAGGAAGACCAGGACATGGCGGATCTGGTCATGCAGGTGATGGCCGGGGAGGGGGTGGAATTTCATCTCAACGCCAGGGTGCTCGGCGTGCGTGATCTGGGTGCGACCAGAGAGGTGAAGCTGGCTGACCCCGAGGGCAGGGAGGTGGTCCTGCAGGTTGACGCCCTGCTGGTGGCCCTGGGCAGGGCTCCCAATGTGGAGGGGCTGGGTCTGGCCGACATCGGCATCGTTTTTGATAAACGGGGCATTGCCGTGGATAACCGTCTGCGCACCAATCACCGGCACATCTATGCGCCGGGGGACATCAACGGCAGCTTCCAGTTCACCCATGCGGCCGGCTACGAGGGCGGCATCGTGGTCAGCAACGCCATCTTTCATCTGCCGCGCAAGGCTGATTACACCTGGATGCCCTGGTGCACCTATGCCGATCCGGAGCTGGCCTCCATCGGCATAAATGAGAAGGCGGCCAGGGCCGCGGGCATCGACTGCCAGGTGTGGAGCGAGGAATTTAGCGCCAACGACCGCAGCCTGGCCGAGGGTGAGCGGGTCGGCCGCATCAAGATGATTCTGGATGACAAGGAAAAGCCCATCGGCGTGCAGATCTGCGGACCGCAGGCCGGCGAGTTGATCAGCGAGTGGGTGGCAATTTTAAACGGCAAAACCAAACTCAGCACCCTGGCCGGTGCTGTCCATCCCTATCCGACCCTGGCGGAGATTAATAAACGGGTGGCCGGTAAGTATTTTTCCCCGAAGATCTTTTCCGAGACCGTGAAAAAAGGACTGAAACTCTTCTTTCAGCTGAAGGGGCCGGCCTGCGACCCGCGTTCGGAGTTGTCTTGAATTTCTTCATGATTTCTTTGCGTAATTTTTTTTGCACAGGAAACATTTTCCGGATTCTTTCGTGCTAGTCTGCCAGATGCAACTTGCCTCAAATCTCTCTAAATGTTATATGACTGTTCATTTTTACAGATCAGGGCGGACTTAACTTCTTTCACCCCAGTGATAGACCTTAGTTATTGATAAGACAGCAGAAAAAAATGCAGTAAGCGCAGAGGAACATCAAAATGCCCCTTCAGCGGAAAGACTCAGGCAACCTCTTGATGAAAATGCCGGGAAACTGCTGCCAATCGTTACTGTTGTGATTACCCTGTTCATTCAATCAGCCCGTTGGATGGCCGCATTCCCTCCGTAATTGCTCCGTGGCTCATCATTTTTGCCAACCGATGCGGGGGGTCTGCCCAGGAAAAACTCCCGGTAAATTACAGGAACACGGGCAGTGAAGAATAAATGATACTGCAATATGAAATAATTAAATATCGCGCCCTGGCTGAATTACGGGCCGAAGTCAGAAGGGGCTATCTGGGCATGTTATGGTGGATTTTAGAACCACTATTGTATATGTCCGTTTTTTATGTCCTTTTCGCGGTCGGTTTGCGGCGGGGAGGACCTGATTTTGTTCCTTTTCTCTTGACAGGCCTGGTGGCCTGGAAATGGTTTGCTACCAGTGTGAACAGGGGAAGTGGCGTGTTGCTGGCCAATGCTAACCTGATCAGACAGGTCGATTTGCCTAAATACCTGTTTCCCGCGGTCAGCCTTGTGGTCAATACGTTCAAATTTATTATTGTTTTTGTCATGCTGATTGGTTTCCTGCTCTGGTACGGAATTCCGGTCACATCAAGCTGGTTGATGGTTTTTATTCTTATTTCCGCCCAGCTGCTTTTTTCGGCTGCAGTGTCATTCTGGGTCGCCGCGCTTGTGCCGATTGTCCCTGATCTGAAACTTGTCATAGAGAATTGTTTGCTGCTGCTTTTTTTTGTTTCAGGAGTTTTTTTTGATATGTCAAAAGTTGAACCGCGGGTGCAGACTTTTCTGCTATTGAATCCCATGGCCTGGTTGATTGATGCCTATCGTGGCGTTCTTTTGCGTGGAACAGTGCCTGATATCGGCTATCTTGCCGGGGTTATAACGTTTTCCTGCGTATTGCTGTACTCCGGTTATCGGTTCCTGTGCTGGTATGGCCATGAATATCCTAAGATAATAAGGTAAGGCAGGCTCATCGTGGTTTAACCAGCTGAGCAGCGTCTGATTAGTTACATTATTTCTTGTCTTTATTTGTGTTATAGGTGTATTTTTTTGGAAAGTTTTCGGTCAGTGGCTGCCGGCCGGCAACCGGTTATCAGCTTGCAAAATGTTGGTGTTGCCTATAAGGTCAAAGCCGGTTTTCTGCGGCGGCGACGGGTATGGGCGCTCCAGGACGTATCCTTTGATGTTTATGAAGGAGAAACCTTAGGGGTGGTTGGCAGGAATGGCGCCGGCAAAAGCACCCTGCTGCAGGTGCTTACCGGTATCATTCTTCCGGACCGCGGGTTGATCACGAGCAGAAAGGATTGTCGGATTTCCCTGCTTTCCCTGCAGGCTGGTTTTGTGCAACCGCTCACCGGCAGAGAAAATGCCATCCTGAGCGGTTTGTTTTTCGGGATCCGGCCTGGAACCATGAAAGATATGATGGATAAAATAGCCGATTTCAGCGGCCTTGGCGCCTATATGGACCAGCCTGTCAATACCTACTCGACAGGGATGAGGGCGCGGTTGGGCTTTGCCGTCGCTTTTCATGCCGATCCCGACATTATTTTGATTGACGAGGTTCTGGGGGTTGGTGATCAGGAATTCAAGGAGAAATCGGAAGCTGCCATGCGGCAGAAAATTTCATCCAATAAAACGGTGGTCATTGTTTCTCATAACGCCAACACCATCCTTGAGCTGTGCGATCGCGTGGTATGGATCGAAAATGGCGCAAGTAAAATGGTGGGCCTTCCGGCTGAGGTTGTTGGGAAATATCAGGAGCAGATATATTCCAAGCGGATGAAAAACACTGCGGGGCAGGTTCGGCAGGTCAAGTGATGCATATGATAACATCTTACGTAGGCGCATTGTGCCGGAGACTCCGGCAGGGTTCCACCGTTTGTTCCCCTGATGAATTCCCCTGCTTTGTTTTTGCGGCATCATGGCGGACCGGCAGTACGCTGCTGCAGAGGGTGATAAGTGCCTCAGGCGAGATTTTCATCTGGGGTGAACCGACTTTTTTACCCGAACTGGCGGCCCTGTATCAGAAGGCTGAAGGCTATTTCCAGAAGGTTGCCTGGAATAGAAAAACTGGTTTTTCCGATCAGGTCGGCAAGTGGGTTCCCGTTGTTTCGCCATCCGAGGCTCGCGTTCGCGACTCCGTCGGTTCTTTTCTGTCAGCTCTTTATCACCAGGAAACTTTGCAAATGGGTTTCCCGCGTTGGGGATTCAAGGAGGTAAGAGCCAAGGCCATGGAACATATGCAATTACTGGCTGCTGTTTATCCTGCCGCGAAATTTATTTTTCTCGTCCGGGACCCCTACGATATGTATCGATCAGTCAAGGGAAAGAAGTTTCATGCCAATTTTCCCGATCCATATTTCCCGGTCCAGGTCTGGAATGATAATGTGCGGGATTTTCTGAATGTTTCCGCCTTACGCCCCACATGTAAACTCGTCAGGTATGAGGACCTGTGTAAAATCTCACGGCAGGAGAATACATTGCTTGAGGAGATCACCTCGTATCTCGGCATTGAAATCACTGAGAAAATGTATGGGGAGCTGGAGACGAAAACAGATTCATCAGGCACGAATCAGCAATTGGCGTCTGCCGAGATTGCCGCAATTACGCGTATCGTCAGCGAAACCGCCGGTTTGATTGGATACCAGATACGGTAAATCGGGCAAGGTTAAAAAATGCAGATCATTGTTCTCGGCATGCACCGTTCCGGCACTTCCATGGTTTCCAGGATCCTGAACCTCATGGGCTGTTATTTTGGTGAGGAAAGCGTCATGATGGCGGCGGCTCCCGATAATCCCAAGGGGTTCTGGGAGCGTTATGACGTGATGAATCTGAATAATTATATCCTTGAAATGGCCGGCGGGAGCTGGTGGGAGGTGGATAAGCTGGATTTTACATCCATATCACCACAAAATCATGCTGTTATCCGTGAAAGCATGACCAACATTCTGCTCAAGGTTGATTCCCATCGTCCCTGGTTCATCAAAGATCCCCGCATGTGCCTGACTCTTCATCGCTGGCTTGAACTGCTTGAGCTGCCGGTTTTCATACACGTCCTGCGTCCCCCTGTTCAGGTTGCCAGGTCTTTGTGCAAACGCAACAACATGCCTCTGGAGTACGGGCTTGCCCTGTGGGAATACTATAATCTTTGTTTATTGCAAACCCTTGGTTCTCGGCAGCGAATTACCGTTTCTTACAATACTCTGCTGCATAAGCCCCATGAACAGGTCAAGGAAATGTATAAAGCTTTGAGCAGTTCAGGAGTATCTGGTTTGCGCATGCCGGACAAGCAGGAGATCGAAGCATTTGTTGATCCAGGCCTTTGCCATTTTGACGAGCAGGATGAATTTCATCTCCTTTCAGCCGGACAAATCCGCCTTTATAATTCTCTAAAAAAATCGGAAGTATATGAGCCGTCTTCGCTGGAGTTAAAAAAAATAGCTGGCAGGATGGCCCAAATCAAAACGCAGGGTGACTGGCATTCAAGGTTGGTTGATTCAAGCAATAACGAAACAACGGCCCAGAGATTAAAAAGGATTGAAACGGAAAATTCCAGGCTGGCAGGAGAAAACACCAGGCTGGCCGCGGAAAAATCCGAACTGGCCGCGGGAAACTCCGGGCTGGCCGCGGAAAACACCAGGCTGGCAGTGGAAAACTCCGGACTGGCCGTGGAAAACTCCGGACTGACCGTGGAAAACTCCGGACTGACCGTGGAAAACGCCAGGCTGGCCGAGGAAAACGCCAGGCTGGCAGGGGAAAACGCCAGGCTGGAGGCAATAAACAGGAAGCAGCGGTCCGGCGATCAGGATTTAATCGATCGACTCAGGGCCATCAGCGGATCTCGTCTGGTCGGTGCGTCTAGCCTGTTAAGCCGTGCCGCGGGAAGAGGCCACAAAGGACTGGCCGCGGAGTTGGACAGAATCAGAGAAATTCTAGCAGCCCAAGGCGATGCCAATATACAGGCGCTGCCCGCGAAAACCCGTTCCGCCAGCTCCTCTCTTCTGCATCAAGCCTTTGCGCGGGCAAGTGTGACCACCCGGCTTATCACCCCGAACCGCGTTAAAAGCGCCTTGAAACTTTTAGTAGCACACAAGGGAAATCCCTCATTTGTCATAAGACGTTTTAATGAGTGCAGGCGACAGCTCGATACCGCCTGTAAAAACATTCTGACGGAGCGGGAACAGCATTATATAGAACTTTATGAGCTGCCCGGATCATCTGAAGACAGGCGGCCCAAGGCCTTGTCGGCCGCACAGGCGAAGAGGCTTGCGGCTGCTTTGCGGGCGCTGCCGCATGATCTTGCAGAGGATACATCTCCTCCTGCTGCTGTTTCCATCATTATTCCCGTTCATAACCAGCTTCGCTTCACCCTGGCCTGCCTCCATTCCATCCTGGATACCCCATGGCGATACCGCTATGAAATCATCCTGGCCGATGACAAGTCCACAGATCAGACCCAGCGGCTGCTCGGTCATGGCTTTCCCGCGATCAGGTATCTGCGCCATGACACCAATAAGGGATTTCTGGAAAACTGCAACAGCGCCGCCCGGATTGCCAAGGGCCGGTATCTGGTGTTTTTAAACAACGATACGGTGGTCTTGCCCGGTTGGCTTGATGAACTGATAAGGACTTTTGAGGGGAACCCGTCCGCGGGATTGGTGGGATCGAAGTTGATTTATCCCGAAGGCCGTTTGCAGGAGGCGGGCGGCATAGTATTTGACGACGGCAGCGCTTGGAATTATGGCCGCTTTCATGACCCCTCTGACCCGAAATTCAACTACCTCCGGGACGCCGACTACTGTTCAGGCGCATCCCTGGCCATCAGGGCTGATTTGTGGCGACAGATTGGCGGTTTTGATACCCGGTATTGTCCGGCCTATTATGAGGATACCGATCTTGCCTTTCAGGTCCGTGCCGCCGGATACCGGGTATTATACCAGCCCTTGTCCGCCTTGGTCCATTTTGAGGGGATCAGCAGCGGCAAATCCGAACACTCAGGAGTAAAAAGATTTCAACTTGTCAACAAGGAAAAATTTTACGCCAAATGGGTTGAGAGCCTTAAAAAGCATGGCCCAAGGGATCCGGACAACCTCCCTGTCTGTCGTGGCGCGCGGGCCAGGATCCTCGTGGTTGACGCCACAACCCCCACACCGGACAGAGATTCCGGATCGATGGACGCCTTCAACTACATGAAGATACTTAAAGGTCTGGGTTTTCATGTGTCCTTCATCCCGGCTAATGCTGTCTTCTGTGAGGAATACACCTTCAACCTGCAAAGAATCGGGATTAAATGCCTTTACCTGCCCTGGATAAGCTCTCATAAGGAAGCCCTGAGGAAATTGGCTCCTGATGCGGATGTCGTGATCCTGTGCAGAGTAAAAACCGCTGTGCCACTGGTGGATATCGTTCGCCAGCACGCCCCTGGCGCCAAAATCATGTTTGATACGGTTGACCTCCATTTTCTGCGCGAAGAGAGGGAAGCAGCGCTGGTAGATTCATCGCTGCTGGCCCGGATGGCGGCCAAGACCCGGGAACTGGAGTTGGAAGTCATCAGAAAATGCGACGTCTCCCTGTTTCGCAGCACCCATGAAATGGACGTGGTCAGTAATCTTGTTCCTGACGCCAGGCTGGTTAATCTGCCTATAGTGCGCGAAATACCCGGACCATCAGCGGTTCCATTTGAAGATCGGAAAGATATTGTTTTTATTGGAGGATTTGCCCACCCCCCCAATATTGACGCGGTTCAATATTTTGTTAAAAATGTCTGGCCGAAAGTCCGTTCCGGCTATGCCGGGCGGTTTATCATTGCCGGCAGTTCAATGCCGGACAGCATCAGGGCCCTTGCTGCTGAAGATATCGTGGTCAGGGGTTATGTGGAGGACTTATCCGAACTCTTTCATGCATGTCTGCTTACGGTTGCGCCTTTGCGGTACGGCGCCGGGGCGAAAGGTAAAGTGGTCACAAGCCTCAGTTACGGGGTGCCCTGCGTGGCAACTCCCATAGCGGCTGAAGGGTGCGGGTTCATTGCCGGCAAGCATCTTCTGGTGGAAAATGACCCGGCCTCCATGGCCCGGGCAATCATTCGGATTGCCAATGACAAAGACCATTGGCAGCAATTGTCCGGGGAAGGATTAACCTATTGCCG
>QZKJ01000009.1 GCA_003605035.1 Desulfurivibrio sp. | reverse complement strand
ACCGCCGCCGCCGCCACCGCCGCCGCCACCGCCGCCGCCGCCACCGCCGCCACCGCCGCCACCGCCACCGCCACCGCCACCGCCGGATGTTATCGATAATCCTCCGCCGATTGGGCCACCGGGGTTGCCAGGGGGAGGACCGCCGATGGAGCTGCCGGGGGGACCACCGACGGGCACTACAATAACAATACATTAAGAGGAATAAACAATGCTCAATTTTAAAAAACATGTTGCTACATTGGCAACTATCAGCGGTGTTCTGTTTATATCTTCCTCTGCAGGGGCAATGGAAGTGGCTTTTGCATCTTCCCAGACGACACTGTATTGGGATTCATTTTCTGGACTGAATGATTTTACTTGGTACGGAAAATCAACAAACGCTGCGTCCAGAGTTGCTTCTGCATGGGAAATGGATGGCAATGTTGTCATGGAGGCCCCAGCATCCCCGGTAGTTGATGGGTGGGTTGATCTCAATCGTACAAGTATTTACTCGTCTTATCCTGATATAAGCGCTTCCGGTGTTGTTTACAGCAATATTTTAACAGCTTCGGCGGTTACCGAAAGTATATATCCAGGGAGTATATATACAGCGGATGCAAATTCAAGACGTAACGGAGTATTTTTAGCAGGCGAGACCAACACCTACACTTTTTCAATTGACTACTCTTTCAGTCAATCTCTTGCGATTTCCGGATCTCCTGGTTCATATGCGGATGCTCTGAGCTATATCTATTTCACACTCCATGAATGGAACGGATCTGCATGGGTTTTAGTTGCAGATCCGCTATTATCCCATCGAAACAGTCTAGTTGGAGGAGGGGAGGGTCCTTTTACCTCTTCTTATGATACCGGCATTCAAACCTTTTCCTTTGACCAAGAACTTGAACTTGGTAAATATTATAATTTCACGGGAGGAGCTTATACCTATTCAGGGGCAGAAAATCCTGTCCCGGTACCTGCCGCCGTCTGGTTGCTTGGTTCCGGCCTGCTGGGCATGATCGCCATCAGGAGAAAATCGTCCGCCAATTAAGAGGCGTTTTTTGTCCAGCACTCGCCTGGAGCTGTAAATTCTCTAAAAAGAAAAGGCGGGCCGAATTCCATTCGACCCGCCTTTTCTTTATCTCCAAGTGCATCTTCTGAGCTGCAGCAGGCTCACGCACCCTCAATCAACATATTCAACCAGCGCTTCATCCTCTTTCCGTGCGGCGACCTCGCCAATGACATATGGCGACTCGCCAAGGGCGATCAACTGCTGGGTTACGTCTTCCACAATCCTGGCGTCGACAATCAGCACCATCCCTATGCCGCAGTTAAAGGTGCGATACATTTCCTCCTGGGAAATCTTACCGTTTTTCTGCAGGAAATCAAAAATCGGCAGAAAGGGCCAGCTTCCCTTGTGGATATGAACCTTGGTGCCTTTGGGGAGGATTCGGGGGATGTTATCGGTAAACCCGCCGCCGGTAATATGGCTCAGGCCCCGCACCTTGAAATTCTTAAACAGGTTGAGCAGGGTTTCCACATAGATCCTGGTAGGCCTGAGCAGTTCTTCCCCCAGGTTGCAACCCAGTTCTGCCACCTGATCATTGACGGAGAGCCCCAATTCCTCAAAACAGATTTTCCGGACCAGGGAGTAACCGTTGCTGTGGAGTCCGCTGGAGGCAAGCCCGATCAATTTATCACCGACCTTGGTTTCCGATCCGTCAATAATTTTGTCCCGCTCGGCAATGCCGACCACAAAACCTGCCAGATCATAATCTCTTTCATGGTATAAACCAGGCATCTCGGCCGTCTCGCCGCCAATCAGGGAACATTTGGCAACTTCACAGCCCTTGGCGATTCCCCTGATCACATCTGTGGCGATGTCGAGATCAAGTTTGCCGATCGCGAAATAGTCCAGAAAAAAGAGAGGCTGAGCGCCGGACACCACGATATCATTCACACACATGGCAACGAGATCAATGCCGATTGTATCATGCTTATTGCATAGGCTGGCGATTTTCAGCTTGGTGCCGACTCCATCGGTAGATGATACGAGAACCGGATCGGTGAAACGGTCTCCACCGATGGCAAATAAACCTCCAAATCCCCCGATATCAGTTAAAACCCCGCGCCGGAATGTTGCAGCCACCAACGGTTTGATATTCGAAATAAATTGATTTCCTTTATCTATATCAACGCCAGACTCGGCATATCTGGAAGTCTGAATATGATCCATTTTCGCTTTGACCGCCTAAATTTGGATTGAAACCCACATGCCGTTAACCGGAACAAGAGGCTTTCATTGAGAATTATCGGCCCGCAGAGGCCAGGGGAGATAGTAAAAAAAAATATTTTATAACGTCTTGTTATATAATAAAAACGTAATTAATAATATAGGAAACATTTACTTTCCAACGGGCAAAAAGTCAATCTGTTTTCTTAGGCACCAGCATTTCAACAAATGCGGCGCAAGAAAAAATATGCTTTAATATTAGCTTGTTAACAAAAATAAAATTTTGCATTTTGAAAGTTTCCCCGATGAATGGCCATTCATTGCCAGTTGCTTTGCGGGTCTAAATGGGTTATCAATACATATGGAAAAAAATCATTTCAACAAGGTATTAGTCTTCCTTATTCTTTTGGCGTGGATGGCTGTCACTTATACATTCAACGAGATACGTCAAACCTCATGAGCAGCACCAAAATCAGCGTCCCGGTCCGGGATAAGCTGCTCACTGCCTGCACTGCAAAAATAAGTTCAATCCGGCCTAAAGGAGTTGCCCAACATGCTGTCATATGAGTCATGCATTAAATATGCACAAGAAAAACATTTCTGCCCCCATTGTCAAACACGGCTGTCCTGCTGCGAAACGCCCCCCTTTCATATCGGTGACGGGTTGGGCTGGGGCAGCGATGTCATGTTTGTCTGCCTCAACGACGAATGCCCGATCTATTCAAAGGGCTGGAAGCATATAGAAGAACAGTACGGTCATGTGGGATCGTATCGTTATATGCTCCTTCCCGGAGAAAAAAAAGGTGACATTATGATGGTTGGCAGCAGAGAGGCGTTTACCGGTTGTATTATCGATCCGGAAGAGCTGAAAAAGCAGGATATCCGTTACCAGGATGAACAGGAGTCCTTAAAGGAACTGGCAACCTGCGTCGAAAAACATAATCTGCGTCCGGTTATCGGGCTGATACTCGATGAGTGCGCCGGACTGCAAGGCAGGTTGAAATCCTGTGAGCTTTTGGCTGCACTAAACGATCTCGCCGGTATCGATCCGATCAGAAACCATTTCTTCACCAATAAAGAGGTCGAGCGGAACGCCAATATGGCCATCAACCAGATTCTGGAGGCCAACTTCAAAAAAGAATGCCCTTATTGCACTGAGATCATAAAAAAACAGGCAAAGCTCTGCATGCACTGTGGCAAGGAACTTATCTGATGGCTTACCGGCTTTCAAGGTCAGGTATGCGGGGGCCGTGACGATACATCTGGGGCAAATTCCACCCCTTCCTTGGTGGCTCCGTATAGCTGTTCCGGATTTCAGGATGCCCACGTTTTCTGACAACGGCTTATCTGTGAAAAACTCTTCAGGAAGCTATTTTCACCTTGCTATTGGTTCGGGAATCTATTATAAAATTCATTCTTTGAGCATAACCGACAAATAACGTTTTTGCGTGGTGAGCGTAGCTCAGCTGGTGGTAGCTTCGGATTGTGGCTCCGACGGTCGTGGGTTCGAGTCCCATCGCTCACCCCATTATTTTGTTAAGGGATTCAGACAGACAGCCTGAATCCCTTTTTTTTTGTTTATTTTAATAATCCCCCCACTTCTCTTAAATAATTCCCGGGGATGACCTGTTTTTATTTCAACCACCCCAGGTTTCACTCATCTCAGTAATTCATTGACCATCGATCCCATATCCTGTATTTCGGGTCATCCGCTGATCGGGGTTCAGAACCATCTTTTTTCCCACGCACCACAGCCTCGGTCAGCATGAAGCGAGAATTTCCCGCAGTATCTTGTCCATCTTTTCCCGGTGGGAACCGGACCAGTAGATTTTCTGGCAGTCAAGGCAGCGGTGGAAGGTATGGTAGTATTTCCTGGTAAGAGGTTCGAGATATGGCAGGACATCCGCCTTGGCAACCGGCACCAGCAAGCCATTGCATTGGAAACAGCGGCTGTAGGGTTTTATCTTGTCTTTCAGCCTGAAGAGCTTGATGACTTCCGCCAGCTGAGCATTGGGAGATTCCGCCCGGACCAGATGACCGAATTCAACGATTTTCCTCTTTAACAGATTACAGTCCCTGGTCAACAGGATCCGCCGCTGGCAGCCGGCGATCGCGGCAAGCACGTTATCATCGCAGTTGCGGGGCAGGAGAGTATCAAAGCCCAGCTGCCGTAGTTTTGCGGCAAGTTTTGCGACATTGACATCCACCACAAAACGAGGTGAATCAAGGGGGGTTGGCCTGAGAAGAGAAGGTTGACCAAAATCGCTTTGCGCTGAAATCGGAAAGACCTCTATCAGGATGCCATCTTCCACGATATAGGCAAAATCGACTTCCTGGCCGGCAACAACAATTTTATCAACCTCAGGGTGGGGGATACCCCAGGATTCTATTAAATCCTTGATGGAAGTCCTGCGCTCCAGAGGAAAGGATACCACCGCGCCATCGGCTGACTTCCGGGATAACAGATCAACCAGAACACCGTGGAAATTGATAGTTACCATGCTGATGACGCCTGGGCAGACCCTTAGCCGGTCGTGCCGCCCGCATGGCTGCGCAGCAAATGCACGATATTTTCCATATCAGGCCAGAGAGGCGCGGAAAATGACAACCTTTCGCCGGAACGGGGATGATCAAAGGCCAGGGAGTGGGAATGAAGACATTGACGAACAAACAAGAGATCAGGAATTTTCTTCTTTTTGCCGTAAACCGGGTCACCGGCGACCGGGCAGCCGATTGAAGCCATATGCACCCGTATCTGGTGGGTTCTGCCTGTTTCAAGCCGCAGTTTGACCAGACAGAAATGTGTGAAATATTCCAGAATCTCCCAGTTGGTTACTGACTCGCGCCCGCCTGTCGGCAGAACAGCCATCTTTTTCCTGTCCACCGGATGACGACCGATGGCCGCAGCAATGCGCCCGGTCCCGGTACGGGGAATGCCAGCCAGGAGGGCGAGATAGATTTTTTCAACCGTTCTTCCCTTAAACTGTTTAATCAGGCTCTGATGCGCCATATCATTCTTGGCGACGATCATGACGCCTGAAGTATCCTTGTCCAGCCGGTGGACAATGCCTGGCCGTAATTCGCCCCCAATGCCGGACAAATTACGGCAATGATGCAGCAGGCCATGCACCAGTGTTCCCTCGATGTGGCCATGGGAAGGATGCACCACAACCCCCGGTGGTTTCGATAAAACCACAACATCCTGATCCTCACAGAGGACCGTGAAATCGAGTTTTTCGGGGATAAGAGATGAAGGTTGCGGAGCAGGCAGGACAATGCGTATGGTCTCCCCTGTCCTGACCCGATACCCGTTTTTTTTCATCTCGTCATCCACCAGAATATTACCCGTGTGGATAAGGTTCTGAATGCGGGAACGAGTCAGTTGAGCGCAATTATCGAGATCAGCGACAAGGAGATCAAGCCGTTTCCCGGCCAGTTCTGGAGAGACAACAAAACAGTGTTCTTTTTGTTGCGCGAGGAGCAAATTTTGATTTCTCAGTTGAAAAAGAAAAAGCCTGAAAAACCTTTTCTTAACAGGACAAAACCCACAAGGAATATCGCTTTAATTTTGAAAGATCCGTTCAATATCCTTGGCAACCTGATCTTCCTGAACCTTGTTGGCAAGAGCGATTTCTTTCATTAACAGATTTTTCGCCGTATCAAGCATCTTTCTCTCACCAAAGGAAAGATCTTTATCTTCCTTAAGCAGATAGAGATCGCGTAATACACCAGCGATTTTGAAAACCGAGCCGGTTTTGATTTTCTCCATATATTGACGATAGCGCTGATTCCAGGGTTGTGCCGCAATTTTCACATCCCTGTCTTTAAGAATATCAAAAACACGGTCAGCCTCGGACGGCGAGATTATCTCCCGCAGACCAACGGTTTTACTGTTCTTGGTAGGGATCATCACAACCATGCTTGTGTCGATAATTTTCATAATGTAGAAAGACTGTTCAGACCCACCGACCAATCTCTTTTCAATTGATTGTATTTCTCCTACCCCATGAGCCGGATAAACTGCCATATCACCTTTGTTAAACACACCAACCACCTTTGTTAGCCTTTCATCTCTTCAATTTGGCATCAACCAGGAATTTGGCACAAAAAACAAATTGTCGAAACAATGTTTTATAATATACCATTATTTGGCAAATTGCGCAAATACTGGTTCATTCAACAGCTGAGCAGCAAAAAATATAAAAGCTAACACTCTGATTTAATATCGTTTTTCCAGGCGTTTATTTTGTTCATCGCCGCCCCCGCCCCTTCCCTTACGATGAGCCGCACTGCTTCGGCCACCATCTCCATCATCTCCTTCACACAGACGATTTCCGCGTCAGTCAGCTTCGTCAAGACATAGCGTTCTACCGGAATGGCTTCCGCCGGTCTGCCGATTCCGGCTTTTATCCGGATAAAATCCTTGCTGCCGAGCAGCGCCACGATGGAACGGATGCCGTTGTGACCGCCGGTACCGCGATTGACCACCACTTTGATCCGGCCTAAAGGCATATCAAGGTCATCATGAATGACGATGATCTTTTCAGGAGGAATCTTGTAAAATACCGCCGCTGCAGCCACCGCCTGACCACTGAGGTTCATAAATGTCTGCGGCTTGAGCAACAGCACCTGCTCATGGCCGAGCATTGCCCTGGCCCCATCCGCCTGCCATTTGGTTGCGGTAAAATTTACCCGCAGCTGTTCGGCCAGATAATCGAGGAAGAGAAAACCGATGTTATGACGGGTTAAATGATATTTTTCACCTGGATTGCCAAGTCCTGCAACAAGAAACATAAATCACCAGTGTAAAAAAGACAAAAAGCCGGAGAAGGATTAACCTTCCCGGCTTAGAAGAATGTCTGCTGCAAAAAAAATTATTCTGCCGCCGCTGCTGCCCGTGCGGTTACGACCGCGACGCAAACCTTCTTTTTGTCGTCAAGCAGAGTAACATTGGCGGGAAGGCTCAGATCATGACAGGTAAAATGCTCATTGATGCCAAGGGGGGTCACATCAACTTCTATCATATCAGGAATATCAAGAGGATTCCCCTTCACTTTGATTTCATTAACCGAAATGCTTATATCACCGCCCATCTCAACCCCCCGGGCCTTGCCCGCATAGCGTACCGGGATAGTAAATGTGCGGGGAGCATCAAGGTTGATCTCAAAGAAATCGGCATGCTTAAGCGTATCATGGATTGGATCGACCTGGATTTCCTTGATCAGCACATGACGTTTTACCATGCCGGCATCTGTTTCGACATCAAGATTGACAATCGCGTTTCGTCTCTGCAGATGCAGGAGAGTCTTGGTGAACGAATGGGTATCAAGGGTTAAGGACAAAGGATCATTCTTGGAACCATAGAGTACAGCAGGAGTTTTTCCGGCTCTCCGCAAGGATCTTGCCGCGCCTTTACCAGTATCTTTTCTAACCTGGGCAGATACATCTACCTGTAACATTGTATAAACCTCCTAAATGAGTAACTGGAGCGAATCAGAATTAACACTGCAATCAGTGCACTCCACCCGGCATCCACATTTTTTTCCGCATTCTCTAAAAAATCAAAATCAACCAGCAACTCGCGATATTTTTCCGCCTGTATCGCTTTTCAGAACAAATATCATCTAAACAAAAAGTGAACTGACCGAATCCTCGTTATGAATACACCGGATGGAATCCCCAAGCAAAGAGGAGACGGAAAGCACCCTGATCTTCTTACACTCTTTCGCACTATTGCGAAGGGGGATGGAATCCGTTACCACCAGTTCTTTGATCATCGAGTCATTGATCCGCTCGATGGCCGGACCGGAAAGGACGGCGTGGGAACAATACGCGTAAACATCCTTTGCTCCCTCCTTCATCAGGATTTCTGCTCCAGCACAGAGGGTTCCCGCCGTATCCACCATATCGTCAAGCAATATAGCATGTTTGCCGGAAACATTGCCAATAACATTCATGGCCTCGGATTCATTGGCCCGTTCCCTTCTTTTGTCAACTATGGCCAGCCCTGCCTTGAGCCGTTTGGCAAATGCCCGGGTTCGTTCGACCCCTCCCGCATCAGGTGATACCATGATCATCTCTTTACCGTTGAAAATCTGGGCAATATCCCCTAACAGAACGGGAGCGGCGTACATGTTATCAACGGGGATATTGAAAAAACCCTGGATCTGCCCGGAATGCAGATCCATGGTTAAAACCCGTCTGACCCCGACAGCCATGAGCATTTCGGCGACAACCTTGGCGGATATCGGCACCCTGGGGGTCACTTTTCTATCCTGCCGGGAATATCCGTAATAGGGCATGACCGCCGTGATGCGCCGGGCGGATGCACGACGCAGAGCATCAGCCATCAGTATCAACTCCATGAGATGATCGTTCACCGGCGTGCAGGTCGGCTGCACCACAAAGACATCCTTGCCGCGCACATTCTCCCCTATTTCGACATAGGTTTCACCGTCACTGAATTTCCGGACCTCCGCATGGCTCAATTCAACATGAAGATGTCGGCAAATATCTTCGGCAAGAGGCCGATTGGCATTTCCGCTGAAAATCATCATTTCTTTTAATTTGGTCATATCGTAATCCGTTTCGCTCGATTACATATCGATCATATTGCAGGTTGATCGCTGTGCAATGCATGTTAAGTTATTTTTTGATCTGCCAAAATGGCTGGGGCGGTAGGATTCGAACCTACGGATGCAGGCGTCAAAGGCCTGTGTCTTACCGCTTGACGACGCCCCAGCTAAAAATATCTTAAGAGGATGAGAGCGGTTCAGTGAGAAAAACCTTGCCTGGATAGTCATGCTGCAAGTTGCCTGCGCATTGTGCTGCACGATCAAAATCCATGAAGATGCCAAATACAGTGGGACCACTGCCGGTCATCAGCACTCCAGACGCACCTGATTCCGTTAATTTGCTTTTCAACTTTGCCACTGCCGGATAGCGGGTGATTGTCACCCTTTCCAGATCATTGAAGAGCCTTGCAAACAGCGGCCCTTCGATTTCGCGGCCTAAAATATATGGATTATCCCCTGATGTCAACGTAAAATTAACGGGTTGCAGGCGATCGAAGTCTTCAAATACCCATCTGGTCGATACAGGAAAACCGGGATTCACCAGCACTAACCAGCATCCTTTTAAAGAATCCTGCTCCTCCAGCTTTTCTCCAATACCGGTGGCGATGGCTGCGCTGCATCCGGATACAAAAAAGGGGACATCCGCTCCCAGAGACAGCCCCATTTCCAGCAACTCTTTCTCGCTCAGACCGGCGGACAACAAGGTATTCAGACCGGTCAGCACGGCAGCGGCATCGCTGCTGCCGCCCCCTAACCCTGCGGCAACGGGAATTTTTTTCACCAGCCTGATCTCTACGCCGCTTCTGAGCCCGGTTTTCGCAAAAAAAAGAACCGCGGCCCTATAGGCAAGATTTGTTTCATCCGCAGCAAGGTCAGTGCCAGAACATTGCAGTTTTATGCCGGCGCCGGCCTTTGCCAGGGTAATTTCATCAGCCAGGGTAAGCTTCTGCATCCAGGTTGAGAGCTCATGATACCCATCATGGCGCCGTCCCAGCACTTTCAGATACAGATTTATTTTTGCCGGCGCCCGCAGATGAAGCATGCGGCCTGAAACCATTTACGATTTCGCCTTTACATAGCGCATCTGCAGGTCATAGAGAAATTTGCCAAGCATATTTTCCTCTTCTTCGGTCAAATTCCCCTTTGTTTTCTCCTTCAGGACATTCAGGGTATCAATAGTGTGTTTGGCCAGAACAAGATCCTGCTTCCGGGCGCCGGTTTCAGGGTCGGCAATCTCTCCGAGAAGATAGAGGGCAGAGGTATTAAGCGACATGACAAATGCCGAGAATGTCACTTCCGGCATAACACATTTGCCGTTCACCATCTTGCCGCCGGCACACTTGCAATTTTTGTCCGCCTTGCTCATCGTGTTATCCCCTGGCAGCTGTTAAGATAAATCAAGAACCATGGCACTGTTGATATTTTCCAGTTTTTTCACTTTCTCGAGCTGCTCTTTGGTGATCAGCGTGTCCGTGTTCAACAGGATGATATTACGGGTATGATCCCCATTGCCCTCTTCCCGGCCCACGGTCATGCGGGAAATATTTACTCCTTCCTGGCCCAGGGTAACGCCCAGGGCCCCGATGACGCCGGGGACATCACGATTCTGAACAAAAAGCATGGGGCCATCCGGCAAGGCCTCAAGCCGGAAGGTGTTCAACCGCACCAGACGTGGCTCTTTTTTGCCGAAAACAGTACCGGCAAGAACATTTTCATCTTCAGAGGTCTTCACCTTGATGGACAGGAGATTGGTAAAGTCATCCGAATCAGAGGTCTTGGATTCAGTGACCCTGATCCCCCGTTCCTTGGCTATCATGGGGGCATTGACGAAATTGACGGCATCTTTCAGAATCGGGGTAAACAGGCCTTTCAGAAAGGACACGGTAATGGGACTGGTCACCATGGCGGCAAGATCACCGATAAACTCGATATTGACCTCCTCCACGCTCCCCTTGGCAATCTGCATGTGAAAGGAACCGAGCATCTCCGCCAGGGTAACGTAAGGGCGAACCTTTGAAAGAACCTCGGCTGATACGGAAGGCACATTGACGGCATTGACCACGGTGTTATTGAGCAGATAGTCAGCCATCTGCTCGGCGATGGTCACCGCCACGTTCTCCTGGGCCTCGGCTGTTGATGCGCCGAGATGGGGGGTGCAGATAAAATTATCAAGCCCCAGCAGCGGTGTTGTTTCCAAAGAAGTAGGCTCCTTGGCAAACACATCGAGTGCCGCCCCGGCGATCTCTTTATTTTTTAAGGCCTCGTAAAGGGCCTCTTCATCCACCACGCCGCCACGGGCGCAATCGATAAACATGGCATCCTTTTTCATCATCTTGAAGGCTTCGGTGGATACCAGCTTGCTTGTTTCCTTGGTCAGGGGCACATGCACGGAGATATAATCGGAACGCCTGCAGAGGTCTTCAAAACTGACCAGTTCAACCCCGAGTTTATCAACAAGATCCTTGGGCATGTGGGGATCAAAGGCAATAACCTTCATATGCAGCCCCTGGGCCCTGTTGGCCACAATGGCGCCGATCCTGCCGATGCCGATAATTCCCAGGGTCTTGCCCGTCACTTCCCTGCCCTGAAATTTTTTCTTGTCCCAGCCGCCGGCCTTCAGTTTGGCCGTGGCCTGAGGAATATTGCGGGTCAGGGACATCATCATGGCCAGCGCATGCTCGGCTGCCGTGGTGGCATTGCCGTCAGGCGCATTCATCACCACGATGCCGCGCTTGCTTGCCGCCCCCACATCAACATTATCAAGACCTATGCCGGCACGTCCGACTACCTTCAGTTTTTCCGCCGCTTCGATAATTTCCGCAGTCACCTTGGTGGCACTTCGAATAACCAGGCCGTCATACTGGGCAATTTCCTTTTTCAGCTCTTCAGGGCTCATTCCCGTTTTTATATCGACTTCAAGCCCGGCATCCTTTAAAATTTTTGCTCCCACCGGGGCCAGGTTGTCACTGATAAGTACCTTCATGACTGCTCCTTTTAATCCTGAAATATCGAAAAAAATAATTAATATCTTTTTAAGATGACCGCCAAAACACAGGCAAATAAAACAAGCTAATATGCTGCGAACAGCTCAGTTTGTCAAGGACAAACCGTGCTAATTTAATCCCTGAAACAGGCGGAAAAATCCGCAGGTCCATCATCCTCATCCTCAACTTCAACCTGCCGCCCCAACTGTTGCCGTACCAGATATTTCAATTTGAATTCATCAACTTTCTTTGCAAAGAGCCTGCGGGCAAATAATTCTCCTGCCATGTAAGTCCGGACGTTCGCCAATAACTGTTTGACGAGTTCCTGCAAAATCCGGTCTTTATCCTTTTCATCAATAAAATTACGTTCCCTGCTAACAACATGCACCACCGTATGCGCGCAATCCTGTTGCATTGCCGATGCCATTTCAGCATCATCAACAGCGTCAAACCATTCATCAGGGACAGCAAGAACAGCCTCGCATTTGACTTTGATCAGCCAGCGATCGGCTGCAATATTTTTCGATAAATCATAAAACGTTACCTTGAGGCCGTTTGCCAGCACCATTGATTCCAGGATTTTGCCTGATTCGTTGTTTTTATTCATAATGCAGAAGGATAGTTGATTAGGTTACAGGAAAAGGGTATAAAGTGTCTTTCACGCTACCCCCGTTTTAAACATATGCACACGAGCAGCCTTTTGCGGAGTCAACATGACCGTTTCGATCTATAACACCAAAAGCGGCAAAAAAGAACCTTTTTCCCCCTTGGAAAAAGGTCATATCAAACTCTATGTCTGTGGCATAACTGCTTACGATTATTGCCATATCGGCCATGCCAGATCCACCCTGGTCTTTGATATGATCGTCCGCTATCTGCGCTACCGGGGCTTCCAGGTCACTTATGTGCGCAACTTCACCGACATTGACGACAAGATCATCAAACGGGCGCAGGAGCAACATACCACAACCGAAGAACTTGCCAACCGTTTTATCACGGCGTTTCATGAAGACATGGCAAACCTCGGCAATGAGCCCCCTACCCTGGAGCCTAAGGCTACGGAAAATATCCCGGAGATTATTGCCATGATTCAGGGACTGATTGACAAGGGATTTGCCTACGAAGTGCAGGGTGATGTCTATTTCAAGGTGGACCGCTTTGACCATTACGGCTCCCTGTCCGGCAGAAACCTCGAAGACATGATGGCCGGAGCCAGAATTTCCATCAACGAACAGAAACAGAACCCCATGGATTTCGCCCTGTGGAAAAGCAGCAAGCCAGGCGAACCGGTGTGGGACAGCCCGTGGGGTCCCGGCCGGCCGGGCTGGCACATAGAATGTTCCGCCATGAGCCGCAAGTTCCTGGGGGAGACCTTTGATATTCACGGAGGCGGCAAGGATCTGATTTTCCCGCACCATGAAAACGAAATCGCCCAGAGCGAGGCATCATCAGGCAAACCTTTTGTCGCCACCTGGATCCATCACGGCTTTGTGACGATCAAGGATGAAAAGATGTCAAAATCCCTGGGAAATTTCCTGACCATCAGGGAAATTCTCGCCAAATATACGGCTGAGGTTTTGCGTTTCTTCGTTTTTTCCACCCATTACCGCACGCCGCTGGACTTTTCCGAAACCGCCATGAAGGATGCCGAAACCGGGCTGGACAGACTGTACACCTGCCTGGCGGAAATCGCCAGACTGCCGGGCCAGGGAGACCCCAACCGCGCGCCCGCGGCCGGCAAAAAAAATGTGAGCAAGATTAATACACTGGTGGATCGCTACGTCAAGGCGATGGATAATGATTTTAACACCGCCCAGGCCATGGGGCATATCTTCGAAGTGGTCAAGGTCCTCAATACCATCAGACAGTCGCTGCCGGCAACCCCTGCTGCAGCAGACCTGGCGCTTCTCCATGCCACGGCCACGACCATCAAGGAACTCAGCGGCATCATGGGCCTCCTGCAGCAGGACCCGCTGGCCTACATCAAAGCCAAGCAGGAAAAAACGCTGAGCCAGCTTGACATTGACCAGACGGCTATTGCCTCGCTTATCACTGAGCGGAAAACAGCCCGCGAGCAGAAAAACTGGTCACGGGCGGATGAGATTCGTGATATACTGCTTCATCATAAAATTGAAATTAAAGACGAGGCAGACGGCAGCACAAGCTGGCAGGTAAAAATCTGAATAGACGCAGCGATATAAATTTAGTACTCCTGATGTCGTGACGCAATATCAATAAGTTATGCAATCACTCCGGATTCTGGCCTGATACCGGCAAAGTGCCTAAAGTGCGCTAAAGTACTTAAAATTAAAGGTTGTTTCTAATCAGATAGTATCGCAACTTTATACCCAAGGGGCACAAGGGCACTTCAGGCATTTTAAGTACTTTAGGCATTTCTCGAACCGCACTTCTGGTATCAAAGCATAACCTGCCGAGATCAGGTTGTCTGAAATTCGAGACGCCTGCATGGCAATCAGTGAGGAAGCCGGCGGAGTCAGCCTCGCAGTGCAGGGACAGGCCACCACAGCGAAATGACGCAGCAGGGCGAGATATGAATCGGCCTTATATCGCTTGGATATACCATCAATACTGAGAGGTATCCACCATGAGACGATCTCCAGTTGTTGCCAATCAATTTTATCCGGGCGATCCGCTCATCCTGAAAAATGCCCTGGCCGACCTCATTCCGCAGGAAGCGGCAGCGAAGAAAAACGCCCTGGCGGTGATTGCCCCCCATGCCGGCTACATCTATTCCGGCGCCGTGGCCGGGGAAACCTTTGCTGCGGTCAATGTTCCTGAAGATGTCATTATTTTAGGACCCAACCATCACGGACACGGCGCGCCGATTGCCCTGATGGCTGAAGGCGACTGGGATATGCCGCTGGGCAGGGTGCCGATCAACAGCGAGCTGGCGAATCTGATCACCGACCCTGTCATTGACAGAGACGAGCTGGCCCACCGTTTCGAACACTCTCTCGAGGTGCAGGTTCCTTTCCTGCAGATGCTGCAGAAAAATCTCAGCATCGTCCCGCTGGTGATCTCCCATGTCCCCTATTCCCACTGCCAGGCAGCCGGAAAGGCCATTGCAAAGGCCATTAAACAATATCAAAAGGCTGTCCTGCTCGTTGCCAGCACCGACATGACCCACTATGAACCCCGGTTTTCGGCCAGCCAAAAAGACCATCTGGCCCTGGAGCATGTCAAAAATCTCGATCCCCGGGGCTTATACGACACTGTGCTTGGGCAGCGCATATCCATGTGCGGCATCATGCCGACCACTATCGTGCTGCTTGCCGCCCTTGAACTGGGCGCCAGACATGCGCAGTTGATCCGCTATACGGATTCCGGAGAAACAAGCGGAGACACGGATCATGTGGTCGGCTATGCAGGCTTAGTTGTCTACTGATTGATTTTCCCTTGACTTTTGCTGCCATATTATCTAAATAGTCATTTTTCAATCGTGCTGGGAGATCGTCTAACGGCAGGACAGCAGACTCTGACTCTGCTTATCGGGGTTCGAATCCCTGTCTCCCAGCCATTTTTCCCCTGGTTTTCACACCTCTTTTAATCCACCCCCGGTTTCCAGCAGACGCTGTACCCCTCTCTCAACCTCTACAACGCCGATTTCCTGGATACACTGCATATTGCGAGGGCAAGGCGGGGTGTAACCGAATCTCGTGCAGGGTGAACAGGGGAGCCCATGGTCAAGAACAACATGCTTATTCCCCTTGGGCGCCCACTTTTTTGCTATGCCCGGGCCGAAGAGGGAAACAGACGGTTTTGCCAGGCCCACTCCCACATGAAGAACTCCCGAATCACCACTGACCAGTACTGCTGCCCGGTCAATGACCGCTGCCGATTCCACCAGGGATGTCAGCCCCGTTAAATCAAGCACAGTGGCACGGGCAGCAATCCTCTCCGCCTCCATCCTGTCCTCCGGCCCGCCGATCACCACCACCGGAATACCCTGCCGCTGCAACCGGGCGGCAAGATCGCCGTACTTTTCCGCCCCCCAGCGGCGTTCAGCAATACTGGCCCCGGGAAAGACAACGACAAACCGCTGGCCGTAATAATCACCCAGCAAGTCTTTTGCTCTGGCCTTGGCTGCTGCGGGAAGCTCCAGAAAAGGACCGGAAGGTCTCTCAGCAACTATGCCAAAAGGTGACAAAAGAGACAAAAAACTATCCAGCTCATAGTCATCATGGGAGTATGGCTGCGGATGGGTAAACAGGCGATTGCGGTCACTGGTGGCAAAGCCCACCGACATAGCGGCACCGGTCAGCCGCGCCACCGCTGCCGACAGGCGGTGCCACTGTTCGCTGTCAATCACCACATCATAACGTCCCTGAAAAACCCGCAGTAGATCGCCAAAACGATCATAGAGGAAAATCTCGTTTATCCCGGAGCAGAGGCGAAAGATGGCGCCATTTCGCTTTTCGGCAAGGATATCTATGCGGGCCTGGGGAAACCTCGACCTGAGAAGTTGCAGGGCCGGGATGAGCAGAACCGCATCACCAATACCACCCGGCCGGATGACAAGGAAAGAAGCAGGATTGTTTACCGCCTGCCTGGCCGGAGCGGGCAGCAGCTCAGCAGCCAGCCGCCCAAGCCAGCGGTCCAGCCATTTCAAGGCTCTAATTTTACTGGACAGGTTAAGATCCTCTTGGCAAATACAATGTTCGGGGCAATATGCATGGCATGCTTTCTCATGCAATTGATTCGTCAGACAACAAAGACGCCTTGCTGCCGGCTTTTTGGCTGCGCAGCAATCTTTTTATAGACAGCGACAGTCTGCGCGGCAACCTCTTTGAAAGACATCCTTGCGGCATAAGCGCCGGCATGCTCCTCCAGCTTCGCCCGCAGTTGCTGATGGGCAAGAAGTTCCTTCATCTTCTCGGCAAGATCAACGGGATCTCCCCCGGTGAACAGATAAACCGCCCGGCAAAGCCCGGCAAGCTCCTCCATTTCCGGCAGCCGCGCCGCCAGCACAGCTTTGCCCAGTGACAGGGCAATGCTGAGCGACCCTGACCCCGAGGCTTTGTGAAAGGGGGCGAGCACAAATAAAGACCCGCTGACAAGCGCTTTCAGGTCCGGCATATCGAGGTAGCCGGTGATCACCACCCGCTCTGCAAGTCCCTGCCGGGCAATGAATCGGCGCAGTTCCTCTTCATAACTCCTATCCTCGGCAGTCCTGCCGCCGCCGGCAAAAACAAGCCTGCCATCCCCATCAAGCAGCTTCAACGCCTCGACTGCCAAGTGATACCCTTTACGCCGGGAGATAAAGCCGATGATAACGAGATAGGAGGATTTTCTCAGACCGAAACGCTGCAAGGCCTGCTCATCACTTTCAATAGAGTCCAGATCAGGTATGCCATGCGGGATGTAGTTTATTGTATCTTCAGGCACGCCCCGGCGGAGCAGTTCCTGGCGCTGCTCCATGGTATGGACGATAAGAGCACGGGGAAAATCAAACATCCTGCGATTGACATAATCTGAATAATAATCGGCAAGGGGACGGATAGGTAAGGTAAGCATGGTGGCCAACCTTCCCCGCACATCAGCAGCACGGTAAAGGGCCAGCTCATGCAGCGTCAAAAGCACGGGGATACGGCTGCCAGCAGCAAAGTAGGGAAAGACATTACCCAGAGGCCGGAGGCCGCCCCACAAGGCATATTCATGCTGGACATGGCAGACATCTCCTGATTTTATCCCGCGGCCGAACACATACGCCTGCCTGGCATTTTTCAGATACCGGCAAGGCGATCCTGATCCTGCCGACTCGGCCAGGCTGGGCATACGAACGACCTCAACGTCCACCAGCTTGACAAGTTCCTGCAACAGATTTTTTGAATAATCGGCAATGCCGCAACGCCTGCTGTCATTGCAGACAAAGATTATTTTCATGTCCGGGAATGCGCTGTGTGAAATTAATAAATACTCACGGTGAATGATGATGCAAATCTTCGCTCATTGTTTTTGGAGAACCAGCCAACCGAAGGTATAATCCCTTGTCTCCCATTTCACCGGTTTTGCGGAAGCCCCATAAGACAATTCACCAACGGGAAAGAGACCGAAGTCTGCGGCATCCTTCAGCAGGGCCGCCACTTCCTCTGCGGAGAAAATAGTCCAGGACAGCCCAAAAGGCCGGATACCCTCGGTTGTGATCTTCTCCGGCCAATAGTCAAAGGAAGCGATAAAAAAGCCTCCTCCTCTTAACAGCCGCGTTATCTCGCCCAGCAAACGACTTTTGTCAAAGCCATGTTCAATAACCGAAATAGCGGTTATGGCATCAAAGGCCGCATCCGGATAAGGCGAGGAATAAAAATCTCCGGCAACAAAACGAATACGTGATGCGCCGGGCATGCGATTGATCTGCGCATTAAAATCGATACCATGCAGATCGCTAAACCCCATCCGTTGCAGAATTACCAGGATTTCCGAGGCATAGGCGCCGATATCCAGCACTGTCATATGGGGGGGCACGGATTTTTCTATGAACTCGACGGTTTTCAAGACATCCCAGCTCTTCAGATAATCGCCAACCGCTGCGTTGCGGTTCCACCCCAACCGCTGCAGAATCCTGCCACCCCATCCCGGCAGACAATCCAGTCCCCGCGCGGAGAGAACCCGGCGTGCTTCATCAATTTCTTCTGTTGATTGCAGAATCTCGAGCATGACAGACCGACCTGATTTTACGAGCTGATTTTAAAAATCCTCTCCCTGCCCATTGCAATATGCCGGGCAAGGGCCAGGGTGTTTCTCAGCCACCAGCGGAATTTCAACAGGCACATTTTCGCATAGTTTTTCTGGTGGAAAACATTGTTCAATAAATAGGAGAATCTGCCGTAAAACTCCATATTGACCTGTTCCTCGAACTGTGCCAGCTCGCCTCCCGGCACCTCGCAGATCGATATGGGATCGAGATCCTTATTCCAATTGATATATTGGATCCTTTGCCAGTCATGCTTCAGATTGTCCGGCAGATACTGGTACACTTTGGTGCCGGGGAAAGGAACCAGGAGAAAAAATGAGGTAAAATCGCATTGAATTTTTTTGGCGAAGGCAAAGGTTTCCAGAATACTTTTCTTCGTATCCAGCCGATGGCCGAAGATAAAGAAACCATAGGTCTGCAGGCCGTTCTCCCTTGCCGCCCGGAATGCCTCGATCACCTTGGCTTTGCTGATATTCTTCTTGATGTCCTTCAGAATGATATCGCTGCCCGACTCAACCCCGAACTGCAGGAGATAGCAACCCGCCTTTTTTAAAGCCGCATAGTCTTCGTAGCCAAGAATATCAACCCGGACAAGCATTCTCCACGGGATAGTGATTCCTGCATCCCGTAGTTTATCCATGAACTCGTAGAGCCATTTTTTATCCAGGGCGAAAAGATCGTCCTGGAAATAAATCTCGTCAACCCCGTGATTATTGATGAGAAATTGTATCTCTTCAATCACCCTGGCAACGGACCTTCTTCTGATTACCGATTTGAACACCGCCTTGTTGCAGAAGACGCAGTTGAAGGGACAGCCCCTGGAGGTGATGATTGCCCCGATCCTTTTCCCGACCGAGATGGGGTTCTTCTGGTAGGTATCAAGATCAACCAGATCGTGGGCCGGGAACGGCAGTGAATCGAGGTCAGCGAGATACTCCCGTTCCCCGGCGAAGTTAAGTACGCCACCATCCTCGCCGCTCCGGCTGTAAACGCCTTTGATCCCTGCCGCCTCCCTCCCGCTGTCTAGAGTGTCCAGCAATTCCTCAAGGGTGATTTCCCCCTCGCCGGCAACAAGAAAATCTATTTCCGGGCATTCCCGCAGGGTATACTCAGGCATTGCCGTGGCATGCGGTCCACCGACGATAATCCGAATAGACCTGTCATAGCCCTTGATAGCCCTGATCAGTTGATAACAACGGGAGATATTGGTTGTATACAAGGAGAGGCCGACATATTTGGGGGAGTATTTCCGCACCCCGTCAAGGAACTCATTCTTCGGTGCCGACAGGGCTCCTTCATCAAGGAAATGAACCTCCCTGCCCTTGGTTCTCAGGTAGGCGGCCAGGGAAAGCAGGCCTTGCGGCGGATATTCATGGTGGTAGCCCCCGCTGGGATTGATCAGCATTATCGACATATATACTCCGTATGATTCAGATATGGGCAAAAATGGCCCGGTCCTGCTTAAGGGAAAAGTAAGCAACAACAGATCCGAGAAATACCACGAACAAACCCGAGGCAACAAGCCAGTTCATTTCCCGCAGTACTTCCGCAAGCAACAAGGTGACCAGGGTAATAAGCAGAACCCTGGTCAATTTCCAGCTGAAAGGGAAGAGCCGTTCAAAATAGACGAGAAGAGCAAAGCCAAGACCTGCCACGGCAAACTCGGTTATTACCGTGGCCACGGCAGCCCCGTCAATGCCATAAGCAGGAATCAGCCAGAAGTTCAGGGAAACATTGGCAACGAGGGCAAAGGCGCTTATCAGCATGCCGTATTTCTGCCTGTCCGCCACCACCAAGGTATAGCCGGCAAGATGACTGGCAAAGATCCCGACCCCGGCCCAGACAAGCAGCCTGAATGCGGAAACCGCCGGATGGTAAGTGCTGGTGTAAACCAGTTCGATGATCTGTTGGGAATACAGGGTTGCCCAGACAGCTACAGGAATGGCAATGAGCATCAAGAGGTAGAAGCTGAAGGTAAAAATTGCTGAAAAATCCTTTTTGCCCTGCAGACGGGCACGGGTCAGCAACGGGAACAACGACATCATCATCGCGTGAGGGATGAAAATCATGAAGGCGAGAAGCCGGCACGCTGACCCGTAATAGGCCACGGCGCTTTCATCCATCAGCTTGGAAAGCATAATCACATCAATATTGAAATAATAGGCAGTCACCAGCGAAGCGATGCCCTGGGGCAGCGACTGTTTAAAGATGGCAGCCAGACCAGGCCGTGTGGGCATGGTCGGGCGGAATGAACCTCTGGTTGCCAGCAGAACGATGACATAGGACAGGGTCACCGAAAAAATCTGGACGGCAATCAGGGCAGAGGTGCGCATGCCAAGGGCCATCACTCCATAAATAAAAACCAGAAAAACGATGCTGGAAAAAACCTGGGACAGGGCCAGCCAGAACAGACGGTGACTCACGATGAGGATCACCTCAAAAGAGCCAAGAACCGTATTGAACAGGCTGAAGGAGGCCACCAGAATCAAGTGCCGGATGGCCAGCGGATACCCCAGCATATTCACCAGCCCGAGAATGAGAAAAAACCCGACAACAGCCAGTATTACCTTCAGGCAAATGACCTCGGACAGGAGAGAATGAACCTTCCCCGGGTCCCTGGACGCCTCTCTTGCGGCGATGGTATTCAACCCCATATCCACCACCGGATAAAAAAAGGCCAGCAAGGAAAAGGCCAGGGTATAGCCGCCGAAATCCTCAACCGTAAGATACCGGCAGATCTGGGTAATTGCCAGCAGACCAAAAAGGCTTGAGAAGACCTTTCCCATGATCTGGGCTACGACATCCACCGCGATCTGCTTCATGCTCCGGCCACTCCCTGGAGAATACCGTATATTTCCCGGGCCGCCGACGACCATCGGAACAGTCTGCAGCGGGCAAGACCCGCTGCGGCAGCTTGCTCTTTTTTCTTGGGGTCAAGCAGCACTGATTGCAATTTGCCGGCAATATCCTCGATTGACAGGGGATCAGCCAGCAGTCCGGCATCAGCCGCCACCTCCGGCAGCGAGGTGGTGCTGGAGGTCAGCACCGGGGTGCCGCAGGCCATCGCCTCCAGCACCGGCAGTCCGAACCCCTCGTAAAGGGACAAAAAGGCAAACAGATCGGCGCCGGCATAGAGGGCGGGAAGCTCACTGTACGGCACATAGTCGAGCAGGAGAACCCTGTCGGCCAGGCCGGTGCGGGAAATCTCATCAACAAGCGCCCTACGTTCGTGCGGATACTTGCTGCCGGCAAGCACCAATCGATGCGGGACAAGATCTTTCACCCTGCCAAATGCCTTAATCAAATGCAGGACATTTTTTCTGGCGCTGCTGTTGCCGACGTAGAGAACGTATTTTTTCGGCTGCAGGCCATATTTGACCAAAACGGCAAGATCCACATCGGGTCGAAAATGGTCTAATGCATAGCCTTCGCCGACAACATGAATTTTGTCCGGCGGCAGACGGTAATGTTCGATAACGTCCTGCTTCGTGTGACGGGAGACCGCGATGATCTTTTGGGCGTTGCCAAGAATTGCCGGAAGCCGGTGTCTGAAATTCCATCTGACCGAACGTGGCGCATCTGCAGGAAAGGTCAGGGGAATCAGATCATGGACAGTGACCACATGCGGCACCGGACTCCTCATCAGACCATTGGGAATGGTGGTGTAGAGAACATCAACCTTCTCCCTGGCCATCAGCTTCGGCAGAACATACTCCACCCAGAAGGGACGCAATTGAAAAAGGTGGTTGCCAAGAAAGTGAAAAGGCCGCATGACTTTTCTGATCCTGACCGGATCGAGCTGCAATGAAGAATCGTCAACAGTCCATACGATCAGATCGTCATGCAGTTTGGCCAGTTCATTAATAATATTAATTGAATAGATTCCAAGCCCCGTGGGACGGGCGGTATAGATCGTTGTCGCATCGATGCCGATCCTCATGGGCGGCCTTCCCGGCAGATCCTTTCCAGGGTGTGACAGAAAAGTTCCATACTTTTCTGCAGGTCAAAGCGGGAAGCATCGTTTTTGGTTTTTTCACGCAAAATCGCCAGGCGATCATGATCATGCAAAAGCGCAACAATCAGACGATGCATTGCCTCGACATCTCCCACCGGGGCAACCTGCAGACACTCGGAAAAACCGGCGTAGGGGATTGCCTCGGTGACGACAGGCACGCACCCGCAGGCCATAGCCTCTAAAGGGAACAGGCCAAAACCCTCATGGCGTGATGGATAAAAAAAAATGTCAGCGCTGCTCAATAGCTGCCGCAGGCGGCTATCATCCACTACCCCGAAATTGCGCACCGGGAAACTGTATTGATTCTCCGGTATTTCCTGGCCGCATACCCACAGTTCGAGATTTTGTCCATCATCCCTGCTCAGCCGTGAAAAAACTTCCATGGCCAGGTCATATCCCTTGCGGAAATGATCGCCCCGGGCCATGAACAGCATGGCTTTTCGTTTTTCTTTCATACTCATCAGGCCAGGGTCAGGATCAGGGGAAAACTTCGCCAGATCAATGCCGTTGGTGACAACATGGGAATTGTCAAAGCTGTATCGCCTGGAAAAGACATCGGCCAGGTACCGGGAAACCGTGATAATCGGCTCTTTTCTCGAAAAATACCAGCGATATACTGTATCAATGCCTTTACGGGCAAATGGTGAATCATAGTATTCAACGTCATCCGCCTGGGCAAAATAGAGAATGCGATTTTTCAGGCGCAAAACGGGAACCAGATGGATGATGTCCACGATCATCAGATCCTGGCCAAAGCAGCGAAAAAGCGGGTACAGCAGAAAACCCAATCTGCCCCGGCAGGGAACGTGAGTGATCTCGACCCGCGAATCGACAGTGAATATCGAGGTCATCTCCCTGAGGTAAAAAGTCACCCGGTGCCCTGAAGCCGCCAGGTAGTTTGCATAATCCACCACCATGCGATCCCCGCCGCGATTGTGCAGAGAATAACGATAAAAGCCGATACGCATGCAGTCAGAGGTAACTGACGTTTCCTCACTCATGAGCGTCCATCATTACCGGTATATCCCCCACCCCAGCACCAGCACCCACAGGAAACTGACCAGAAAAAGCGGCGCGTCACTCAGCAGGGATTCCGTCGGATCACCTTCCCTGCCGGACTGCACCAGATAGATGTAGCGGAAAAGACCGAAACAGCAGAGCAGGATGGTATAGATGAGTTTTGGCCGGTAAATGACATACATGGAGTAGGTTACCAGCACAGCCGCACCGGTCATATACATCGCTCCCTCAAGAAAGCCTTCCGGATACCGGCCAAGGGAGGTGCGATGGCTGCCCGCCTCCTGGCCGAGCATCTTTTTTTCACTGAGCCGCTTGCCGGTGCTGAGAAAAATCGACAGCAGAAAAACCGACAGGAACAGCCATTCGGAGATGGCAATCCCAAAAGCCACCCCTCCTGCTTCGAGACGCAGCAGAAATCCGGCGGATATACAGAAAATATCAAATATTGGTTCGCCTTTCAGCTTAAAGCTGTAAATGGTTGTAATGACAAAATAGGAAACAAGAAGCAGCAGAAAATTAAGGCTGACAAGATAGCCTGCCACTGTGGCGAAAATTAAGAAAAAGACGGCAATGACCGCAGCGCTGCCCCGGTTGACCCGGCCGGTGGGAATGGGCCGGTTTTTTTTCACCGGATGCTGGGCATCCTTTTTGGCGTCAACGATGTCATTAATGATATAAATCGAACTGGCGGCAAGGGAAAAGGCGAGAAAAGGCACAATACCCTGCCAGATCATGCCGGCCTCAAAAATGGTGCCGGCCATGAATGGCGGGAAGAAAAGCAGGAGATTCTTCAGCCAGTGTTTAGGTCGTAACAGTTTGATTACCGAGAGAAAATACATCACTCCTCATCCGTTGCCCGCTTGCTGGTCGTCATTAATCGTCAGGTAGAGTTCTTCAAGCGATCTTTTTTTCAGTTCAACAGAAACAACCGACCCGCCCAGGGCGATTATTTTCTCTGTCAGGGATGGAAGCTGCCCTTCGTTTATCTCTGTCCTGAAGGCGCCCTCCTTCTGCCAGCGGTAGTGTATCTGCTGGGCAGCAGCTAATTCCGCAGCCCTGGGGGGTTCGGCCCGAAAAGTGAGTTCAAGTTTTCCCGCCGCCGGATACAGGGCCTGGCCGATGGAACCCACATATTTCATGGTGCCGTTTACCAGGATTCCCACCCGGTCGCAGAGGGTTTCGATATCCGGGATGATATGGGTGCTGAAAAAAATGGTTTTGCCCCTATTCTGCAGATCCCTGATCAATGTGGTGACCAGATGCCGTCCCAGGGGATCAAGCCCGCTCATCGGTTCATCTAAAATCAGCAGATCAGGGTCGCCAAGCAGCGCCGCCGCAATTCCCAACCGTTGCACCATGCCCTTGGAAAAACCTCTGATCTTGCGCTTGGCAGCTTCGCCAAGCGACACCAGGTCCAGGAGTTCCCCGGTTCGTTGCCGGATGATGCCGGCCTCCATGCCGCGAATGGTTCCCAACAGACCAAACAGTTCCATGGGGCTGAGGAAATCATAAAAATGAGGATGCTCGGAAAGATAGCCGACCCGTTCGCGGGCGCCCGGTTCTTCCACCGGCCGGTCAAACAGCCAGGCCTGGCCGGACGAAGGCCGGTTAAGGCCCATCAGGATCCTGATGGTGGTACTTTTGCCGGCGCCGTTGCTGCCGATGAAACCAAAGACCTCACCTTGCCGGACCTCGAGATCCAGACTTGAGAGGGCCTCGACCTTGCGGCCCCGCACCCCTTTTTTGTAATATTTATTGAGACTGCTGGTCTTGATCGCGTTTGTCATGTTTTTTCCAGGTTTCGGTCAGCTTACTGCTAGTATACACCTTTCCCGTCTCATCGAGAAAGAAAGTTCCGCCATAGGGATCAGTCGGAATTTGCTTGATAATACCGGCGGTGACCATCTCGTTCAAAGAATCAGGCGGCCGTCCCCTTTTTTTTGTGAATGCGGCAATCCCATTTTCAAGAAAATGAATGGCCTCGAGGGCGTGCAGCCTGAGTTCAAGCTTCTGGCGGATCGCCGGATTTCGTGTCTCCTTGATGAAGGCCTCCAGGTAAGTGATGGCCGCCTTGGTCTGATTGCCCTGGTAGAGCAGGCGGGCGCTCAGCGAGGCGAACAGCAGGGTATCCGGTTTCAGTTCCGCGGCCCGTTGCAGATACTCGGCAGCCTTGATCGGATCTTTCAACTGGAAATAGTAGTTGGCGCTGATGAAAAAAGGCAGATACCAATCCTGCTTACGGTTCCGCATCCCTTTTTCCAGCAGGCGGTTGAGGACCGGGATTGCAGGTGCGATATCAGAAAAAAGGCCCTGGGCGAAATAGTAGCAGTCCATGTTGAGGGGATCAAGATCCGTGGCCTTGTCCAGGGCCACGAAAAGGCGCTGATATTCAGGAGCCTCCCGGTGCCAGGCGTATTTCTCGCCGAAATAAAACTGGGAACTGTAAAAAATCAGGGTAGAAGCCAGCTCCCGGTTGCCAAGCGACATCATTTCCAGGGCCAGACTGGGCGGATAGGAAGGAAAACGCAAGGGTTCCTGGCGTTTACTGCGCAGGGAGGCGAAGTCAAGCTGGAGCCAGACCAGCAGGCCGATCAGCAGCCCCAGGCAAGCAAGCTGTTTCATAGCATGTCCTGGGCTTTAAAGAGCCTGGTGGCAAGACAAAGCAGCACGGCAGTGTACACGAAACCGTAGGCCAGGGCATACCAGACCTGTCCGGCAGGAATCGGCAAGCTGTAGATGGCATAGACCTTAAAGTCAAAAAGGCTCAGGTTGGGGAAAAAATAATAGGCGCCGGTGATGATTGCTTTCAGCAGAGGAGTGATCGTTTGATCGGCCAGGTTGGCGTCCAGGTAATTCTTTACCGGCTGGGTGCTCTGGCCGATAAACCAGACGGCGATGGTGGCGAGAAAAGGCAAAACAGCGGAGGTGGCCAGGGCGCTGAAAAGAAGGCTCGCCGCCCCAAGCAGCAGAGACATCAGCAATATGCCCAGGACGGACACGCCGAAATTTGCCCAGTAAATTGCCTGGTCCGGTTCGCCGAGCTTGACCAGCAATACCCCGGCAATGGCGCAGAACGCCAGGGAAAAAACCACCAGGCAACACAGCAGAACGAGCCCGGCAAATTTACCGAGCAGGTAGCTGGTCCGGGAAAGAGGCTGGCTCAACACCCCATGGCCGGCGCGGGTTTCGATCTCGCGGGAGAGCAGATTCAGCCCCAGAAAGAGGGTGATCAGGATGGTGAGGAGTTGGACCGTGGCAAGACTGTAGTTGATCGCCACTTCCAGGGGCTGCCGCATGGAAAAGCTGCTGAACACCACGGTGGAGATGAGAAAAAAGAACCCGGCCAGAAGCAGGCTCAGGATCAGGCGATCCCGCAGACCGCCTTTGAAGGTGGCGATACCGATGGCCCCGATGCCGGCGAGCTTGTGCATGGCAATCATTCTCCTGTCATTTCTTTGGCAAGGTTTTTGGCCAGGGTGCAGGCAGGCTGGGTATAATAGTCATTGCTCTCCTGGCAGGTCGTGGCAAACGCGACCCTGGCCGCCTCCTTTTCCCCCAAGGCAAGCAGAAGTTGACCTATACGATAGAGATGGTAGGGATTTTTGTCCAGTTCCGCGAGCTGTTGCTGGCAGGCGAGTAATTTCCTGGTCAAGTCGACATGATTTTCCATGGCAGTCTCATCAGACTTGATAAGTTTGCCGTTGATCAGCCGGATCATTCTATACAAGACCTGGCTGCGCAGTTTAGAAGATTGCTCGCTTTGTTGAATGGCATCCAGCATAGCGAGTTGCTGCTCAAAGTCGGAATTCATAAGGGCAATGTTGCTTTTTGCTAGATTTTTTCCAGTACCCTGGGCAAGGCTTTCAGCAATGACGAAGTGTTTCTCCGCCTCCTCCCGTTTCCCCTCCCGCAACAGGGCCAGGGCATAATCGTTATGACCTGCGGTAAAGTTTGGGGATTTTTCCACCACATCCTGCCACAGGGTAATATTTTTTTGCCAGATAATATTTCTTTGGGCGGTGGCCGTGCCAAATCCAAAGAGAAGCACGGCTATGGGGAAAAGAACAATATATTTTTGTATGGAAATACGGCTCAAAATGATGGCCATGAACAGGGTCAGACCCATCAGCGGCAGATACAGATAACGTTCCGCCAAGGGGGTCCAGGCGACGCGGTTCACAGCAATCGGCAAGGCCGGGGCCAGAAAGCAGAAAATCCAGACAATGCCCAGCATGGCGGAGCGGCGGTGGAGGAAAAGCAGGGCAGCGGCAAGACAGATAAGGGTGATGATCCCTACCCAGAGAGCCATCGAACTATTAATTTCAACAATGGCAAAATTAAGTGGAAAAGGCCAGATAATTTTATGGCTGTAAAAACCAATCGCCTTGATCAGGCTCAAAAATTTTGAGAATAACGGGAAGTGCTCGGCGCCATGACCGCCCCGGATAGCACTCATCACCCCGATGTCATTGGTGAATCTTCCACCGGTACGCATAAACCCATAGATGAATGTGGCAACAACAAATGGCAAAACGCGACTGGCAATACCCCGCCATTTTTGCTGTATGGCAAAGTCTTGCTCCTGCAAACAGGCAAAAAAGATCACCGCTAGCAATCCAATGGCGACTTCTTTAGACCAGAGGCCGCAGAGAAACAAGAAGGCAGCCAGAAGATCCCGCCAAAGTTTCTTTTCATTATTTTGCCGAAAAACCAGAAAGCTCGACAGGACGAAAAACCCGGCCAGCAGATCGGTGCGGCCGGAAATCCAGTTCACCGGCTCGGTGGTCAGGGGATGCAAGCCAAAGAAAGCGGCGAGCAGAAGGGGAATATAATCCCGCTCTTTTGCTGATTCCCCCCTGTTTGTGACGTTGAGCAGAATGTGAAAAAGCAACAGCGTGCTGGCAAGATGGAACAGAATATTTTCCAGATGGGCGATGGAGGCATGATTATCAAACAGGAATTGATCGCTGTAAAAGGAAAGTCCCAGCAAGGGCCGGTAGTAGTAAGGTGCTGACTGAGGGAGAAAAAGGCCCCGCCAATCGAGAGCGGTCATGTTGATATAGCCGCGGATCATTTCATGATCATCGGTGGAGAGACTTTCGGCAAAGATGGTGGGATAAAAAATGCCAAGAATCAGGAAGGCAAGCAACAGAAGGGGGAAAGGTCGACGCATGGTCTCAAAATATAAAAAGGAAGGGACATGCCCTTCCTTTTATAGTGTTTTGCCAGAAACCGGCGGAAATTACAGGGAAGACCAACCGGCAACGTCAACGAAAGCACTGCTGTCGGATGTGGTACCCAATTCATCTGCTGCCTGGTTCGCATCAGAAGGTGTTTTTTCCATATAATAAATGAGCGGATCGCCCGATGCAGTACCGAAAATCCTGGTGCCGCTCAGATGATCTGAAGCTGCGGCGTAGGATTGTGCCGATGCGTTAACTGCTACTTCAACCTGCTTCGATGCCTTGAATCCGGTCAAAACGCTGGGATCGTGGCCAAGAGTAGTGGTTGTCCCGGAGGCATCAAATGTTGCGGCATTGGCAGCGCCTACGCCACAGGCAAACATAAAAAGTGATCCAAAAATAAGGGTATATTTTTTTATCATAACAGTTCTCCTTCGAGGAAATATTCTTAAGCAAAGTGTTGATTATAGAGCATCATCGTATTCCTGGTAATCGGCAAAGTCGGTTTCCATGACGGTCTTGAAATTGCGGAGGTCGCTCTGGGCCGCGGAGTTGAAGGCCCTCTGGCGGTAGGCGGCGAACTGCGGGATGGCGATGGCGGCCAGGATACCGATAATTGCCACAACAATCATCAACTCGACCAGGGTAAAACCTTTCT